>JAUJNL010000126.1 GCA_030448185.1 Cytophagales bacterium
TATCAGTGGTGAATAAATAGCCTTCTGCTTTCCAACAATTAGCAACCCGAGACTAAAACCAACAATCAATAACAAAACCGGCAACCAATTCTTCTCCCGCTTTTTTGCCTATCTTGCCAAAACGGTCAGAACAACCAGTTAATGCTCAATGCTTACTGGGAGATAACTGTATTCCGTTAAGCAATACCTTTTACGCGTATTACATTCAGCATTTACCATTCAAAATTTAACATTTAGCATTACGCCTTTATGGGCCTGTTTGATTTTTTCCGGAAATCAGGGAATGGGGCACCAAAGGCTGACCCTACCCTGCAGATGGCAGATCTTTTTCATAATCAATTGCAGGAAGGCGACACCGTAGAAGCCATGCGGTATGATCTGGGCAGATGCCGGGTAGTCAGGCTGGAAAAAGGCTACGAATACGAGTCGCTGGAGACGGGTCAGCGGGTGAGTTATCTGCGCATGGTCGATGCCATCACCGGCTTGCAAAAAGTGAAGAAAATTGTCTGATCCGCCTAAGACTCCCTGATCAATATACTAACCCATTAGTTATGCTGGTAACGGATGAAAAAATCCAGAAAAATGAATCAAAAATAGACGTAAGTGTAGGCTCGGAAGTAGGTACGCTGCGGCGGGTAATCATTCATAGCCCTGACAGCGGCTTGGGCAAAGTAGTCCCTTCCAAGGCTCAGGACTGGCTCTTTGAAGACATCGTCCACCTGGACACCATGCGCCGGGCCGAATACGATTATTACGTTAAAATACTGCTGTACTTCCTGGACCCCGGTAAAGTAAAGGGCAAAATCAAAGGGATAGACCATCCGGATCAGAAACGCAACTTCTACAAGCCGGAGCACCCTGAGTATCATAATTCCGACAAAGTAATTGACCCGCAATTCCTGCTGGCGCACCTGCTGACCGAGGACAGTATAAAACAACGACTGATCGCGGCGGTTTGCGCCGTCGAACGAGTTCCCTATGGTGTACAGGAGTCATTGTTCACCTTATCACCCACCGAACTGGCCAAAACCCTGATTTCGGGGACACTGCCCAGTAAAGCAATGATTTTTGCGCCGATTCCCAACTTTATTTTTACCCGGGATATCGGCATTACCATCAATGATCACATTCTGCTCAATAAACCGGCCAAAATGGCCCGCACCCGGGAAGCACTACTGACGCAGCACATTTTCTATCATCACCCGCTATTCCGGCACCTAAAAAATAAAATCATTGAAATTCCCGAAAGTGAGCACCACTTCCTGATGCCGGACGGCGAAAAGGACTACAAACGGGTCACGCTGGAAGGGGGCGATGTGATGATTGTAAGCCCTGATCACTTGCTTATTGGCATCAGCGAACGGACTTCCCCGTATGCGGTCAACCAGGTAATCAAAATTTTATTTGAGAAAAACATTGTCTCCAAAGTTTCGGTGCTCAAGATTCCGAAGAAACGTGATTTTATGCACATTGATACCATCTTCACGCAGGTGAAGAAAAATGTATGGGTACTGCTGGGGGCTCTTTCGCGCAAAGGGCAGGAACTGGAAGAAAGCGACTTTATGGAAAGCCTGCAGGATGTGAAGGTGACTGACAAGCTCAAAATCCTGCAATTCTCTAAAGAACACGGCGAGAAGCCGGTGTACTTCGAATACCTGGAAGATCTGCTTGACGACATCAGCCGGAACGATTTAAAGTGCCGGGAGAAGACCGTATTTATTTATTCCGGCAACAACGAATTTCCGTTCGGAGCCCGCGAACAGTGGACCGATTCCTGTAACCTGCTGGCGCTGAAAGAAGGCGTAGTAATCGGGTATGACCGCAATGATAAAACGGCGGAAGCCTTCCTCGAAGTTGGCTTCACGGTAGTCCGCGCCGCTCACTTACTGGAGCAGTTTGAGAAGGGAGAGAATTCTCCGGAAAAAGTAAAGAATACCCTGATTCTGCTGCCGTCCGCCGAACTGTCGCGGGCCCGGGGAGGTTCCCACTGTATGAGTATGCCCCTGCTGCGGGATCCTATTTTTTAAGTAATACTGACTGCTGACTAACACCTTATTGACAATAACTCAATTAGCACATCAGCAATAATCTAATTTGCCCATCGATTTATTATGCCCTTTACCAAACAAACGACCTCCCAAATATTAATGATCCGTCCGGCCCGTTTTGCCTTTAACGAGCAAACGGCCGAAAGCAATGCCTTTCAGAACCCGGCTGCCGCCAAAGCAACGGAAGACGTCCACGCTAAGGCGCTGCAGGAATTTGATGCTATGGTTGAAGTGTTGCGTAATCACGCCATTGATGTAACCGTGGTGACGGATACCGCTGAGCCGCATACACCGGATGCTATTTTCCCCAATAACTGGGTTTCCTTTCATGATGATGGTATAGTGTGTCTGTATCCCATGCATGCGCCCAACCGCCGTCTGGAACGACGTTCTGATATCATTGAGGATCTGAAGAAGAAGTATGCGGTGGATACCGTAATGGACTTCAGCAACCATGAACAGGCCGGACGGTTTCTGGAAGGCACGGGTAGTCTGGTGCTGGACCGGGATAACCGCGTGGCCTACGCCTGCGTTTCGCCCCGGACGGACGAGGAACTGCTGAAAGAATTCGGGGAAAAGTTGCGGTACCGGGTTGTTCCCTTTCATGCCGTCAGCGAAAGTGGCAAACCGATTTACCATACCAACGTAGTGATGGCAGTAGCCGAACAATTTGCGGTGATCTGCCTGGAATGCATTCCCAACCCGCAGGAACGGGAAAGCGTCCGGAGCACCCTGGAGGAAACGGGTAAAGATGTGATTGAGATCACAATTGAGCAATTGAACCGATTTGCGGGGAATATGCTCCAGCTCAAAACCCGGAAGGGAGAACCCTTGCTGGTCATGTCTACCCAAGCCTACCATTCCCTGCTGCCCGATCAGGTACAGCGCCTGGAGAAACACACCCGGATTATTTATTCCGATCTGTACACGATTGAACGAAATGGCGGAGGCAGTGCCCGCTGCATGATTGCCGAAATTCATTTGCCCGGCCTGGAGGCGGAAAAATAATAAAACAGTTCAAATTTATGCTCAACTGACAGGAGAACCCAGACCTGGAGAGCCTGGGTTCTCTTTGTTTAATGTCCCATCGGTATTGCTTTTTTGCCATCCGTTATGACCAGCTGTCTTATTTCACCCTTTTCCCAGGCATTGGCCCCCGGCTGAACGGGAGGCGCGGGAATATCGGCCCGCTGTTTACGCTTCTCAGCCGTTGAGACGCCTATCCGTTTATCCCGTTGCGCCACCAGACTATCTTGGAGTTGTCCATCCTTGGTAAATCCCATCATCAGCATGGGGGTTCCCATGGGTAATACTTTATCCAGGTCGGTGTGCCAGGTATGCAGCGTTTTGCCGTAGGTAGAAACAATCTCCTCCATCAGTTCGTGTTCCGCGGCATCGGGCAATCCGGGGGCCACCAGCGTACCTGATTTCACCTCGTATGAATGACTATGCCAGAGCTTCTTTTCCTCGTCGGGCAGGGTTTTAAACAACCTTTCGGAAACGATGTACTCAATACCCATGATTTTGGCATCTTTCCCGTTACCGTCATAAATAATGCACTGGGTTACATCTTCATTCAGCTTGGTGCAATAGTGGTGCGCCTCCATCTGGCCTTTCATATTCCCACTGTAAAAATGAAATCCGTCGAGGTACATACTGATTTGCTTCAGGGGCGTTTTATCCTGAATCAAGTCCGCTCCGGTTTCGAGTACTTCCGTTTTGCCTGATTTATCCGCGCCGGGAGCCTCCACGTTTGAGTCGGTATTTTTTCCGCCGCAGGCCGCTACACTTAGTGCCAGCAGCCCTATTGAAAGTCGTTCTATGAGTTTTTGGTTTTTCATGGAAAGTAGTGTTATAAGTGATTGTTTAGGGACCTCATCCCCAACCCAGGACTACGTCCGCTCCTTTAGCTTCGCTGAACTAGTTCGTACTCCCGTACTCAGGAGTTGCTGAGAAGGGAGTTAGACTACTGTAGTTTTAAAGTCCCTCTCCGGAGGGGACGAAAACGAGAGTTTTCGGGCCAGCCTGCGGGAAGAGATTTAGGGTGAGGTGTTAAATACTGTTCTTAACCCGCTACGAAAAAACCATTACCTGGTTGGAATGTTTAGAGTAATAAAACAAAAAGCTCCCGTTAGGAGCCTTTTTGAATGATATACGACCATACATAGTTAAGGAATTGCAACCTCCTTACTGGAGATGGCCGCACCGCCAAACCAGCCAACGGCCTTCCTTTCATTTGAGTTTTTGTTTATGATATTCGTACGGACATTGGCCGGTGGATTCGCAAATAAGCCGCCATTCTGGATCTGCTGGCGCAATTCATTATAAAACAAATAAGCATCTTCCGTAATCGACCAGGTTTCCACTCGAATCTCGTCACCCGATTTGAAAGGATCAAAATTCCTTTGGATGTCCTCAATATAGTTGCCATCTACGAACCGGTCATCGGTAAAGCTCAGGTTCTCCGGTTTATTGAGCAGGGTATCGTTCCGGAATACTTTGAACCGGTAATAATCCCCCGTTCCGGGTAGTTCAGGACCGTTGTAGGTTACATAATATCCTTCTTCGGTAAAACCGCCGCCTTTCCGGTATTTGACGCCTAACGAATCAATGGGCGGCACCCGCTTGATCTGGGTCTGGGCCGTATACTCTTCCCCCTCGTAGCGGATGCTTAGGGTATAGCTGTTACCGATTTTGCCCTGCAACTGACTGGTAACGTACATACCCGGCTCCGACTCCTTTAAAATTTCACTATTCCCTTCACTGTCAGTAAGGGTTACCGTGGCCCCCTTTACCCGCGGAGTTGTGGTGTTATTAAAATAAGGAGCGGTGGTTGTCAACCGGATGGTATAAGGACCTGGTTGATCGGTAATCCAGCCATCCACGGCCAGTTGAGTTTCTCCTTCCTCCAGCTTCACGTCAATCACGTCTTCACAACTCGTCAGCCCGAGTACCACAAAGAATATAGTTATTAAATGCGTTATTTTCATAGGGATAAGTAAATGGACAATTGATAATGGATCATTCATCAGCACATGAGCACATGGGCTCATCAGCCTATCAGCTTATTTGTTTCCGCCCAGGCAATAGTTGAAGTTATAGGTAACGGAAGGTAACATGCCGCCAAAAATGGATAAGCGTACGGCCTCGGTCTTAGTTGCGTCTTTTTCGTTCTGCCGGAAGTACACTGTGAAAGGATTGCGGCGGGCATATACGTTATAGATTGAAAAGACCCATTCTCCTTTCCAGCGGCGATTTTCACGCTTACCGGGCCGCAGAGTGGCTGACAGGTCTAGACGGTGGTAGGCAGGCACCCGGTAGTTATTCCGGGAATTGTTGGTGTTGTGCGGAACCACCAGGGCTCCCCCATCCAATTCATACCGCCCCGGGGGAACAGTAGTGGCAACCCGCGGGGTATACGAGCACGTAGACGCGCCGCTCCAACGCTTGTTCAGGTCGTAGATCGCAACTACCGAAAGGATATGCCGGCGGTCATACTTGGCCGAATACCAGTTGTCATTATTGATGCCGTTGATTTTCCGCTCCGAACGGGACAAGGTATAGCTTACCCAGCCATTGAGTTTACCCGTGTTTTTCTTGCCGTAAAATTCCAGCCCGTATGCCCGGCCTACTCCATACAGCAAATCAGCCTCTAGTCTGGGATTAAGCAAGGTTTCGGCCCCGTTGATGTAATCAATCTGGTTATTCATTTCCTTGTAAAAACCTTCAACCGAGGTCTCAAACATATTGTCGCGGAAGTTGCGGAAATACCCCAAGGCAACCTGGTCCGCCTTTTCCGGTTTAATGTTTTTAGTAGTCGAGGACCAGACATCCAGCGGAGACGCGGCGGTGGTATTGGAGATCAGGTGCACATACTGAGCCATGCGGTTGTAGCTGGCTTTGATGGAACTGTTTTTATCAACCGTATACCGGAGCGAAAAACGGGGTTCGGGATTGGTATACAGGGCAATGGACTCGCCTTTGCCGTATGTGCGTGCATTGGTCGGAATCTTGCGGTTCCCGTCTTCACCCGCATAGTCATACACCGTCTGCGAACCTAAAAAGTTATAGGCGGAGAACCGGATGCCATATTGCAAACCCAGGCGGGAACCGATATTCTGTTCATTGTCCAGGTAAAGGGCATATTCCATGGCATTCTGGTGGTCCAGGGCAAAGGCATTGAAGAAAGCTTTATCGCCCAGCGGCTTCGCTTCACCCGGATGGAAGCGGTATTTGAGGGCACTGGCTCCGAAGCTAATGGTATTGTTTGCATTGAGGTAATAGGTAAAATCGGCTTTTCCGCTGTAGTTAAATATGCGTGAGGTCCACTCGAAGGCATCGGCGCCATCGGGTACGCCCAGCATATAATCATAATCGCTGTAAATACCGGTAAAATTGGCAAACAAGCGGTCACTGAACAGGTGGGTCCAGCGAATCGTACCCGTCCGGTTGCCCCAGCGCATCTTGAAGCTGTCTTCCCCGTCACCGGATTTATACCGGAAAATATCATTCGTGAAGAACCCTGACACAAACAAACGATCTTTAGGGCTCAGAGTAAAATTTACTTTAGTGGTTAAATCATAGAAGTACAACCGGTTACTACGCAGGTCCTCATCAGGCGACAATCTCAGAAACAAATCGCCATACGACCGGCGTCCGGCAATGATAAAGGAGCTTTTATCCTTCTGAATTGGCCCCTCCAGGGTGAGCCGGCTGAAAATGGTACTAATACCTCCCGTTGCGCAATACTCCTTGGAGTTACCTTCCTTTAAGCGGACATCGAGCAGCGAGGACAAACGACCGCCGTATTGGGCAGGAATTCCGCCTTTTATCAACTTTACATCTTTCACCGCATCCGGATTGAATACGGAAAAGAAGCCGAGCATATGCGCCGAATTATAGATTGGCGCCTCATCCAGCAGAATCAGGTTCTGATCCACCCCGCCGCCGCGGACGTTGAAACCAGAAGCCCCCTCTCCTACCGTGCTCACGCCGGGCAGCAACTGAATGCTCCGGATCACGTCAACCTCGCCAAGCAGGGCCGGCATGGCCTTGATGGTTTTCATTTCCAGCTTGCTCACGCCCATTTCCATGCTCCGGATGTTGTTATCGGGCCGGGTTTCGGTAATCACAATTTCCTGAATCTGGATCTGGTCCGTAGCCAGCCCAATATCCTGGCGTATGTTGGCCTGTAAGCTGACAGGCTTCTCCTGAGCCTGATAGCCTAAGTAACTGTAGACCAAGGCATAATTCCCTGTAGCAAGGGTAAGGGAGTAGAAACCGTACTCATTAGTAGTAGTTCCCAGGGCCTGACCCTTTACCTGCACAATGGCTCCGATCAGGCCTTCTCCATTGCCGGCATCTTTAATGTAGCCACTGACCGTAAATTTCTCCTGCGCCCACACGGCCGGTAATAAGCCGAGGTAGAGCAGGCATAACACCGTAATTCTTTTCATAAAATTAGTAAAGTTGGGTTTGATTAGGCTTTGCACAAATGTATCACAGAGTATAGCGTTGGACTGGTATTTATTTGATGAGGCGCCGGGCCAGCAACTAAGTGGCATCTATCCGGGTTGGAAACGAATTGGGGCAATCCAAAACGCTGAACCATTACTAGACTCTTGCTTCGAAATACGCAACCAGGCAGAAGTAACGTAATTGAGACTCACAAATTCATAAGCAGCAATCACTGTTGGATGGTTTACCTGCTTAAGACAAACGACTCCTCTGTTCCCCCCATGCGGCATAAACTATTTTTATCATTTTTCTGATACGTCGCGGAAAGCTTGGTAGCTTCGGCAATTTCTGCTATAATCTTACAGGAGTGTTTTCCTCAACAGTCAGCAAAGCGCCCTCTTGTATGCCGCCAGTTGGGAAAAGCTGCCACTTTCTGCGTAAAAGCTTACCTACGTTCTATTATATCTCTTTAGTGATCCAAATCCGGTACGTGCGGCAGAAACGTAAGTAGACTAAATCTACAATACAACTATAGTATCCGCGAAGAAAATCTAGTTAAGTCAAAAAAATGAAGCTGGAAAGTAATTTGATTGCCCCCGCATTTAAGCTGAGAGACATTCACGGCCGGACGGTTGACCTCAATGAATACCGAGACAAAAAAGTGTTTATCGGCTTTTTCCGGCATGCAGGCTGCCCGTTTTGTAATATCCGGGTGCATAACCTGTTAAAAGTGCACCAGGAGCTGAAAGCACAGGGCCTGGAAATGATTTTCTTTTTTGAATCGAAGGAAAAGGTGCTTTTGCAGAGTATTTTCCATAAGGAAGTATCTCCGATTCCCCTGATTGCGGACCCGGAAAAGCAATGGTATGCCGCCTACGGGCTGGAGGAGTCCGGCTACAAGTCTGCCGTAAGCCACCTTTCTACCTTCGTACAAACCGCTTTCAAAGCCAGTTCCCTGGGAGTGCCCATGCACCTGATGGCCGGAGAAGAATCCATTAAGACCATGCCGGCCGAATTTTTACTGGACCAAGGGCTGTTCGTAAAAGAAGTACACTATTCGGAAAGACTCAACGACCGGATGAATGTAGATAAAATCCGGGCTTTTGCGGCCAGCGGGAAAAAGCCAGTACTTCGGACCGTACCGGCAGCCGTTGAAATGGCTTACTAGACTATAATATTCAGGGCTTCTTCTGAGCCGATGGCAAGAATGCGGGTGCCTACATGCAAAGTTTCGTGGGGTTTAGCTCTGATTGTATATTTTTACAACCTCACCAGCTGCGTGCCTCCTTTCAGGTTAATTTCTTTCCCGTTCCAGACGAATGTTCCCGTTACTCCGGCTGGCAGTGAAACGGTAGCATGCAAGCCACTTTTCCCGCTTCGCTTCAAATCCACGCTGATCTCACCATCCGGATGAGGAATTTTTCCTCTCACGAATTTCAGCATCCCTAAGTGCGGTTCAATCCGGACGGTGCGGAAGCCGGGAGAGGCTGGCTCAATGCCGCAAACGGTAGCCAGCAGATCATAATTAGGGCTGGCACTCCAGGCATGACAGTCCGAACGGGGGTTCACTTCCCACTCCGAAAACGTGCTTAACCCATTGGCTACCATATTGCGCCAGGGCTGTAATTGGGCTAAGTACCGGTCTCCCATTCCCGCTTTGTTCAGGGCACGGAAGAGGTAAAATTGGAAGTACAAGGCAGCCTGCACCAGACTCGTATCGGAAAGGGTTCGTTTCAACAAAGCCGGTTGTTCGGCGGTCGGCACCGCATTGCTCAGCACAGCTACAATGTTGGCATGCTGACTGAATGAATGTTTATCGGGTGTATCGGCAAAAGATTGGCGGCCGGTATCATAACACTTTTCCCGAGTGGCCTTCCGGAGCCGAGCTGCTACCTGCCCGAAATGAAGGGCTTCGTCCTGATGACCATACCGGGCAAATAAGGGAGCCAGTTGCGTTAATCCATACGCATAAAACAGGGAATGCACCGCCATACTTTTATTAGCAGATTGCTCCAAAATTTTATCCCTCGGGTACTGCGAATCCACGAAGTCCAGGTAAGGTAAGCCGGGCACCATCCCATCGGTGTTGATCTGTCTTTCGAACCAAGCCAATACCGTCCGGATGCCGGGCAGGAAGGACTGTACAAAGGCATCGTCGCGGCGGTGCATCCAGTAGTCTTTTACCATCAGGGCCCAGACTATCGAAAACAAGGGCGTGTATTGGGGTAATTCCGAAGGGTAGCGACTCATGGTGATTCCCTCCGGACTGCGGGACCAGTCGCCTAGACGGATGGCTTGTCGCATCAGCCGGTCATCGCCGGACACGTACAAGGAAATAAGGGCCTGAATACGCGTATCGCCGTAGTACTGCAACTGTTCGTAATAGGGACAATCCATGTAGTTTCGTGGGCACAAAGCCGGGCCGTACGCCAGCCAACTTCCCATATTTTGGCCAGTTCCGGCGAGTCACTGCTGAACGAAGCATTTTCCCGGAAAGGATAAGCCGAAAAACGGCTTTTGCAGTCGTGAATGGTCAGCGGTTCATTACCAGTTTGCACGTCCAGCTGTACGTAGCGGAAGGTCCGGTACCAGAGGGGCGAAAAAGTCCGGTTGGCCGCGCCATCCGGGGCAAAATGGTCATACACGCCGTACAGCTTATAGCCCTCTATCTCATTGCGGTTGCCCTTGATCGGTTTATATTTGGCGGATGACTGTTTTTCGTCAAGCAAGGCTTCGGCGTATTTGATGGTAACGCCACCCCCCTGCCCGCCGCTGAGCGTAATTTCGGGATAGCCCATGGTGAGTACGCCCTGATCCAGGAGAATACTGGCTTTGGTATTTGTCGGGACCGCAATGCTTTTTTTACCCAATACAAAATCCTTAGGCACCTCCACGCCCTCCGTCCGCCTTACTGCCGCAAACCGCTGTTCTCTATCTTCCAGCATTGGAATCGTCCGGGGCACCAGCGACCACTGCGTGGGATTGGTCAGGTTGGGCGGGTATCCCGGCCCAATAATCTTCGGAGAAACCCACGCATTGTCTGAAAAGTCCGTCTCCTGCCAGCCCCAGGGATAAGTTGCTGCCTGCAAACTGTCCAGTGGACCCGTAACGTAATACTGCCAGAACAGGCGCCGGTCTACGGGAGCAAACACCACGGGCTGATAGGCGAGGTTATGCACCACTTTCCAGCTTTTATCCGTGTTCACCACTTTTTCAGCCTCCCCGTTTCCCTGCAGGATAAAAGCGGTCCGGTAGGTCATCTGGGCATAGTGGACGTACTCCCCACCATTCCACACCACGGCAGCGAGTGAATTTTTACCGGCTTTGAGAAAAGGAGCAATATTCACGGTCTCAAAAAACCAATGATCGAGGTCCCCGCGGACTGGTCCCAGTGAAACCTGCCGTCCGTTCACGTAGAGCTTATACCGGTTGTCCGCCGAAACGTGGATGAAGAAGCTATCCGGCCGGGCACTGAGGTCAAACGTTTTCCGGAAATGGTATACCCCGTATTCCTTGGCCGGGGCCGTGGGATGCGCCAGCCATTTGGCCGGCCAGGGTTTAGTCAGCAAATCCGGATGTATACTTGTTGTCGGGGCGTTCTGAGCCAACAAGCCGTAAAATGGAGCTACGAAGAACCCAATCAGGAGGGGAAGGATAATGCGAAAACAGGCCATTTGCATAGTTTCTAACAGCATTTAACAGTTACTTTATCACCCCCTGCCCTTTCAACCAGTCGCGCAGCCGGTCGGGCCAACTGGCCAGGGCCGGGTTGTTCCTGGGAAACAAGCCGTAGCCATGACCGCCCCGCTGATAAATGTGCATTTCGGCCGGGACCTTGGCCTTGCGCAGTGCCAGGTAAAACAACACACTGTTTTCGGACAGTACGTCATCGTCGTCGGTATGCACCAGAAAGGTGGGCGGCGTGAACGTGGTGACGTGCTTTTCGTTGGAAAGGTATGCGGCCAGGGTAGAATCCAGATTGCGGCCTAGCTGCATTTCCCTCGAAAACCGGGAAGAATATTCAGTAGTGAAGGAAATCACCGGATACACCAACACCATAAAATTGGGCCGGGAGGAGACTTTATCCACCGGGTCTTTGGCTTTGGCATCGCCGTTGTCAAAATGCGTACCCACGGTGGACGCCAGGTGTCCGCCGGCGGAAAATCCCATAATCCCAATTTTGCCCGGATCAATGCCCCACGCTTTGGCCCGGCTCCGGACCATCCGCATGGCTCGGGTAGCATCGTTAAACGCATGCGGATGCCCGTATTTTTTATGGTCCCAGGTATTGACCCGGTACTTGAGCACAAAAGCGGCAATGCCCAGGTTGTTAAACCATTCGGCCACCTGCTTGCCCTCGTGGTCCGTGGCCAGCGTCACAGAGCCCCCCCCCGGACAAATGATCACGGCCGCTCCGGTTGCGTTCTCCCTCGGTGGCAGGTTTACGCTAAGCGTAGGAATATCGGTGG
>JAUJNL010000127.1 GCA_030448185.1 Cytophagales bacterium
TTCTCAGCGAAGCTAAATGCGGATGAACGCTCTGCATTTTGTCGTACACCCCTGGACGCCGTATCCGGTTCTATCCTTTTAATTTTCCGTAAATTGGTCCAAAAATCGGCATTATTATGAATATAGGAGATAAAGTACGAATGCTGCATGCCCGGGAAGAAGGGGTGGTGGTAGGTTTCCGGGATCCTAACCTGGTAGAAGTGGAAATTGAGGATGGCTTCCGGATACCCGTATTGCGTTCGGAAGTAGTGGTGGTAGCCACCGAAGAAGAAGCCCGGTTCCGAAAAGACGCACCGGCTGCTCAGAAAAATAATGAAACCCGTAATAGCCGGGAAGTAATCTCCCAGATTGGAATCTATTTTGCCTTCCTCCCGCTCAACGACGTCAACTATGCCCTGTACCTGATTAACAATACCGATTTTGACTTGCCTTTTACGCTGGGCGAGGTCCGGAACGAAATATATAAAGGCATTCAGGGCGGAACACTGAAACGTAAAACGTCCGTGAAAGTCACCGAACTTTCTACGCAGAACTTCGAAAATTGGCCTCAGTACCTACTGCAACTGCTTTTCTTCCGGGAAGGAACGGGTTCACCGCGGGAGCCGCTTACCCGGAAGGTACGTTTCAGGGCCAATACCTTATTCAAGAATAAAACCAAAGCTCCTCTTCTGAACAAAGATGCCTATCTGATGCAGCTTGACAAGGAAGGCACCGCCGCGGAGATTAAACCGGAACAAATCACGGAAAGCATTGAGCAAAATGTAGCGAAGGCCAGCATTGTGGCTCCGGCGGTTACCCAACCTGCTCCGGAAGTGGATTTGCACATCGAGCACCTCTCTAACAACTATGCCCAGATGAGCAGTCCCGAGATTATCGCCCTGCAACTGAAAACCTTCGAAACAGCGGTTGAAAACGCCGTGGCAACCGGTATGTCTGAGATTACCTTTATCCACGGCGTGGGGAATGGCACGTTGCGCAATGAACTGCATCGGCGGCTGAGTAAACATCCACACGTCAAGTACTTTGAAGATGCCCGCAAGGAGAAGTTTGGCTATGGCGCAACCAAGGTGAAGCTGAAGTGATGTATGGCGCAAATCAAACCCATCCGGGCCTGGCGATATGATGCATCCCTTTCTCCACGTATCGGGTCGCTGACCTCTCCCCTGTTTGATGTAGTTTCGGAAAAACAGCGGGCTGCCCTATACCAGGAGCCTTACAATAGTATTTATCTCTCCGTTCCGCAGGGGCCGCAACCTGCCGAGACTGCATCACGGCTACTGAGCGAATGGAAACAAAAAGGCATTCTGAAGCAGGATCCGTTGCCCGGCATCTACGGCTATTATCAGTACTTTTCGTTGCCCGGCAGCAATCGTATCTATTGCCGCAAGGGATTCGTCTGCCACATCCAAGCGTATGATTGGGCCGAAAAGGTGATACTGCGCCACGAAAACACCATTCCACACTCTGTTAATGACCGGACTGAACTGCTGAAAAAGACGCTGCTCCACGCCAGTCCCACCCACGGCTTATACCACGACCCGGACTTTGAACTGGAAAAGTACCTGGACGAAAGTATGCTACAACCCATTTATGAAACGGAAGATTACCAGGGCGTACGCGATGTACTCAGTGTGATCCAGGATTACGAAGTGATCCGGCATTTTATTGCGAAGCTGCGTGACAAGCAGGTGATCCTGGCCGATGGGCACCACCGGTATGAAAGTTCGCTGATTTACCGCAAGGCTCAAATGGCAGCTAATCCGGAAAGTACGGGCGAAGTGCCCTATAACTTTCACCTGATGTACCTGACCAACTCGGCCTCCGATGATATTGTGGTGCTGCCGACGCATCGGCTCCTGCACAGCCTGCCCCATTGGGACGCAGCGGAGTTGATGCAAAAACTGGAGCCTTTTTTCACCATTAAAACGGTGGAAGACGCCTATGCCTTGCCCGATATTATTGCCGGGAAAGGGTGGGCCTTTGGCTTGCTGGTGAAAGACGGCGCTTACAAGATCCGGCTGAAGCCCGACGTCTGGTCAACGATGACCTGGCATTTCCCGGAAGTAGTCAAACAGTTAGACCTGACAGTACTGCATTATTTTGTGCTGGAAAAAGCGGCTGGTATTCCCGTGGAAAGAGCAGCGTAAAAGTGAACACATCAGCTTTTCCCGGAATTTTGCCGAATGTTTGGCTAAGGTCAATGCCGGGGAAGTGCAGGCGGCCCTGATCACCAATGCTGTCAGCATGGCCGAAATCGAGGCAGGTTGCGCCAGTGGTTTTACGATGCCCCAAAAATCCACGTATTTTTACCCCAAAGTTATCTGCGGATTCCTGTTCAGCTCTATCCACCCCGATGAATTTTACGCACCCCATTGTACTAGCTTCTAATTCGCCGCGCCGGCAGCAATTGCTCCAAGACTGCGGGTATTCATTTAAGGTTCGTTCCAAAACGTGGAAGAAGACTTTCCGGTCCATATGCCCGTGGCCGAAGTGCCGCTGATGCTGGCCCGACGTAAGGCCGAAGCCTTCCGCCCGGAGTTAACGGATGAGGTAGTCGTTGCCGCCGATACGGTGGTGGTTATTGACGGCCATATCCTCAACAAACCCCAGGACGAAGCCGAAGCCATTGAGATGCTTTCCCGACTGTCCGGACGGATGCATGAAGTCATTACGGGAGTATGCATACTATCTAAAGCAAAGACAGTTGCCTTTTCTGATCTAACCGAAGTGTATTTTAAACCGCTTTCGGAGGAAGAAATCAAGTTTTACGTCCGGCAGTACAAACCCTTTGACAAGGCCGGCGCTTACGGGGCGCAGGAGTGGATGGGCATGGTCGGGGTGGAAAAAATCGTGGGTTCCTATTTCAATGTAATGGGCTTGCCGGTTCATAAAGTGTATGAAGCCTTAAGAAGCTGGTAACGGGGATGAGAAAAATCATCAGTTACCTGAAAAGCCACTTCCGGGAAGACTTCAAACCAGGCTTGTACCTGTTTACGGCCATTTTTCTGGCTATTACTATTGTCCTCAATTACCGGTACGACTTTGAGGACAGCATTATCGACAGCTACTATGGTAGTGAAATCCGGATGCTGTGGTATTTCCTATTCTATGGATTCGCCTATTACGTAACGGCTATTGCCTGGATAGTAGCTCACCAGAAAACAGCACTGCTCCGTACCCGTAACTTCTGGCTCTATAGCGTGTTTGGGCTGGCGGTTTTAGGTTTCGATGGCGGCTTCTATTACCATTATCCTTTTACAGAAAACTTGCTGCCCTATGATTTACGCGATTACATTTATGATTGTCTGAGCAACCTTAATAGCACTTTTACCATTCTGCTGCCTTTATGGCTGTTTTACTATTACCTGGACCGTAAACGGGATGATAACTTCTACGGCTTTACGCGGGAAAATGTAGACTTGCGACCCTACGCCTGGATGTTGCTGGTTATGGCGCTGCCCATTTTCTGGGCTTCCTTCCAGGATGATTTTCTGGATAATTATCCTTCCTATAAAGATTCGGCAGCCAATGAATTCTGGGGCGTGCCCTCCGGCCTGCTGGCTTTTTCTTCGAACTGGCTTACGGTTGGGATTTTGTCGCCACCGAGCTTATTTTCCGGGGCTTTCTGGTCATTGGACTATCCAAGCTATTGGGTCGGGGTACGGTACTGCCGATGGTGGTTACCTACGCATTTCTGCACTTTGGCAAGCCGATGGGCGAAACCATTGGCTCCATTTTCGGCGGGTACATTCTAGGCGTGATTGCCTTGTATAGCCGTAACATCTGGGGTGGCGTAGCCATTCACTTGGGCGTAGCCTGGCTGATGGAACTGGCCGCCTACCTGCAACTATTACTGTGGTAAGTACCCACTGAAGCGGGACAATTATAGTTACAGCGTCCCTTTACGCATTTTGCGTAAAGCCTCTTGAAAAGTGCTACCCGGCAGTCCTTTTGAAAGGACATCTCCCAGCGCCTTTGATTGCCATTTAATGGCTTCTTTCTTCTGACCCAATTTATACAACAAATGGGCGTAAGTCTTCATAAAATCGGCTTGCCGGCCGAACTCCAGTGACCGGGCCGACCATTGCAGGGCCTTCTCCAGATCCTCTTGCCGGGAAGCGTGTTGGTAAAAATACCAGGCTGCACTACTGAGTTGTCTTCCGTAATTGTACGCCTTAGAACTACTGATCACTATGCGCCGGGAAGTTTCTTTAGCGGCAGATAGCTGCGCCAGTCGTTTTCGTTTTTCTATTTCATCCTGCTGCCGGACATCATTGGGATCAACGCTCATGTAATGCTTGTCGCAGTATGCTTTCATTAAGCTGATGAATCGATCCGTATTATCCTTATCTTCCCTGTAATAACGCATCATTGTATAATCGTACAGCGCCTGACTGCGTTGCCGGTTGATCCGGTATGTATTCATGGCGAACTGAGCCGTAGCTTTAGCCAGTAACTCATCCTTGTCTTTAATCGCTTTGCCTATAGAACGGTTAATAATGGTATTATTGATTTTATCCGTCCGTTGGTAGCCTATTCCCGCAAACAAACTATCTATTCTCGATTGGTCTTTCCAGAAGAACTGGTAAGTCTTGCTATTCACCACAGGACCCTGTTCGGCAATAAACAAAAGCATCTTATCAGAAAGGAGTGAATCGCCGGGTAGCAAGTCTACCAACTCGTCAAGCAGGGCGTGGGAACTTATTGCCAATTCGTTTCGGCGGGAAATATACTGCATCATGAAGTTAATCCCTCGTTCGCCCTGCTGGTACATTTTATCCATTTCGGTCAAAGGTTGCTTACGGCTTTCGGTGAGGGCTTTTTCGGCCAGCCTGATATATCTGAGGCCATCAGTGGTAGAACCGACGTAGCGAACCAGCAGACTTCCCTGCGCATCCAAGAATAAACTAGTCGTGTAATCTCGTATCTCGTACCGATCCATGAGCTCTTTAATGGCCGCATCGTTCGTATGGGTCCGGTAACTAGTAAAATTCGCATTAATATTTGCCTGGAGAATTGGGTTCCAGAAGGCTCTGTCGGCTACTTCATTGCATTGCTGGCACTGTGAAGATTCCAGGTGTAGAAAAATAAGTTTCTGCTGCGAACGGGCCTTGTTCACTACCTCCTGCCAAGTGCCTTGTTCAAATTGAATACCTTGGGTATAAGCCTCTTTCCCAGCAAAAACAGTCAGGAAGAGAATGCAGAAAAGACATAGAGGGTTCACCGGAAGAAGTGGGTTGATTTGGAGGCTTCAACCTAAAAAAGATTTTCGGCGCTTACAAGCTCCTCTCTAACTTTAATTATTTTTGCACAGAACAGAAATGCTACTTAGCATCACCCACTTCGAAAGCGCAGATACGGCTTGCGGAAGTAATACGACAGGAGGCAAAAAATATTTCCCTTCCCGAAGTTGATGGATTCAGGAAGGGGATCAGGACGGATTGCCCCATTTGGAGCGTTTTCAGGAATTAATTACGTTCAGGCAGCGGCCTGCTATTTGGCTTGGGAGTCTAATTTACCCACGCGGGATTTTAAGCTGATATTCTCCTGGAGTACAGAGGCATACTTAGCATACAGGGTAGTTAGTTCGACCAGTAACTGACTGGTTTCGCCCCGTAAGTAGTCAATTTTAGCCTGCAACTCTTCGGCTTGCTGTACTTGCATGGATGTCTGATTCGTGTTTTGCATAGTCTGGTATAAGAATAAATGACGCTGCAAAATGTCTTAAAAGTAACCGACTCACCAAAAAGGGTCTCCCGGACGGTTGTAAGGTTATGCTCATTTAAGCTTAATGAGCAGTAGCATTTTCCAGACTTTTTCTTCCCTTCATAAATTTCATAAAGATTTTCATCTTTGGAAAAAATCAACCTTATAAATCAGTCCCATTGGTTAATCAAAAAAATTTCGGATTCGGCTGATAACAGGTAATTTAACCTTTTTTGAACTCTTTAGATGAGTTAACCAGTTTCAATTCCTGGTCAGAACAATCCGACTTTGTTCTTCTATTTTTGATTTCCAGGTCTATTTCAAGTAACGGCTCGTTTTTCGACACCTGCAGACGGAGAATTCTCAAATGGCTTTTGTATCAGGTGCTGGCGTCCAAGTACCGGTAAGCCAGGGAAGGAAAACCAGCTGAGAGAATCCGGAATGCTTGCATCCAAAAGTATTTTGCGAGGCGATGATTGAAGTATTGTTAATCAAAAAGTAACTCCGAAACGAATTATTCCTACACTTACATAAAAAAGGCTCTTTTTATCATTTCTTTCATTCTTCAGATTAGGAGTTTGGCAAAAACGATACTTCCTGGCTGATAGCCTGGGTCAGTCTTTGCAGGTATTCCTCTTTGGGAATCTCGATGGCCCCGTACCGCCGGACGTTGTCATTCATGAATTGTGAATCCAATAGCATAAAGCCCTGCTTCCGGAGCTGTTCAATCAGGTAATGAAAGGCTACTTTAGAGGCATTGGGACGCAGGTAAAACATAGATTCGCCGAAAAAAGCGGCTCCAATAGCGACACCATACAAGCCTCCGGCCAACACTCCTTCCGCGTAAGCCTCTACGCTGTGCGCAAGGCCTAATCGGTGCAAGTCTGTATAGGCCCGAATAATTTCTTCCGAAATCCAGGTGCCGGAGTCATCACTGCGGGGAGCCGCACAATGACGCATTACCTCTCCAAAACGGGTATCAAACCGAATCTCAAACTCATTTCGGTTCAACACCGGTCGTAATGACTTGGCTGGCTTATACGTATCAATTGGGATTATGGCCCTGGGATCAGCCGTATACCAGTAAATACGGCCCCGCTTCCCTTCGGCCATGGGAAACACCCCATTTACGTACCCGTACAGAAGCTGCTCAGCAGTTAGTTTGGTCATTAGCGATGTTCGATATTCGATGTGCGATGTAGGGGCATATTGCTATACGCCTTTACAATTAACGATGTTCGCAAAAAGTGGCAGCAGGCATCTTCCTACTTCCGTCATCCAACTTCCGAAATACATCGAACATCGTCAATCGAACATCGTCAATTACTTCAGCATTTTCTTCAGCTGTCCCATTTCCGTACCGGGCGGAGCTTTTTCGTACAGTATACGGTAGACTGCCTCTATGATAGGCATGCTTACCTTACAGCGGCTATTGATTTCGTAAATGCTTTTGACGGCGTAATAGCCCTCTGCAATCATATTCAATTCCATCTGGGCCGACTTCACGCTGTAGCCGCGTCCGATCATGTTCCCAAACGTACGGTTACGGCTGAACTGCGAATAGGCCGTCACCAGTAAATCGCCCAAGTACACGGAGGCACTCAAATCGCGGTCTTTCGGATGCAGTGCATCCAACAAACGTTTGATCTCTTGCATAGCATTGGATACCAATACTGCCTGAAAATTATCTCCGTAACCCAGTCCATGGGTAATACCACAGGCCAGGGCAATAATGTTTTTAATCACGGCGCTGTATTCGACCCCGTAGACGTCATCCAGTGCGGAAGATTGCACGTAGCGGCAGGTCATCAATTGGGCAAAATGGGTAGCCTGTGCCATTGCAGCCGAGGCAATGGTCAGGAAAGATTGTTTCTCTAAGGCTACTTCTTCCGCATGGCAGGGACCGGCTATGACACATATATTTTCGGGAAGCACGTTAAATTCCCGTTCCATCCAATCGGTTACTAAGAGGTTTTTACCCGGCAGCATTCCTTTAATGGCCGACACCACAACCTTGTCAGTCAGGTGATGGGCTGAGAGATGGGTCAGGGCGTCCCCAATAAAAGCGGCCGGTACGACCAGAATCACGTGCGTAGCTCCTTCTACGGCTTTTACCATATTAGTGCAGATCCTTACTTTTCGTTTGTGGATCTGCACGTCGCTGAGATAGTGGGGATTATGACCGTACTGCCGGATAAACTCCGCATCGTCCTTGTTACGCAACCACCACTGTATGCGGACATTCTGCTCGGAGAGGATTTTAATAATAGCCGTAGCCCAACTACCACCGCCAATGACGGCAATGATAGGAAGATCACCTTTTTCTTTCGTTCTAACTATTGTCATGGAGTGAGGGAATGCCTGCAAAAATAGAGTTTGGCGCAGGCAAAAAAAATACAGCTGTTTTTTGAACAGAAGAAGCGGGTGAAGTGACCGAGGAATGCAGAATCGGGATGCTAGAAACAGAAATAAGAAGCCGGAGTGTAGAAGTTGGGGTGTATTCAACAGTGGAAATTTGGTCCTATTTCGCGTACTGTGCCAGAACTTTGGGATGAAGTCTCAAATGAATTTTGAAATGTCAAATGAGGGTAGAAGTTGTGGTGAAGGTAAATTTTATTTTTATAAACAGGTAAAATACATAAAAATGATTCTATATTTATCGAGATAAATCATTGACAATTAGCATTATGGAAAAGCAAACCAAAGGAGTTATTTTATTGATAGTCGTCGGTATTATTTGGTTTTTTATTCTAAAATTGACAACTGATTATAAAACCTTATTTGTGGAAGAGACTGGCAAGATAAGTTTATTTGGAAGAGATACTTATCTTCTCTTTATGTTAGGTTTATTTTTCCGACAGGACTGGTTGAGAAAATTATTGGTGCTGATATTTGTCCTACTACCTGTCTTTATTTGGATGTCTATGGTATTGATGGCTAATGGTACCCATCAATATGGTACCCATCGATATTTTTGGTATACCCTCTTGATCATAGCTTGTCTGTTAATTGCAGGAATATTAAATAATTCCGATGCAGTAAAAGCTTATTTTAGAAAAAGATAAGACAGCATCTTTACTTTATTAAGCTTACCCTTAATTAAAATCTATGCACCCGGAAGGGGTTATTCTCTTCATCTTTTCCCACATTTCCAAACTGCTGTTACGAGTAAACTCATGGCTGTCACTCAGTTAAGGAGCCACCCTAGTTGCCAGACCGCATCCTTTTGGTTTATTTTTCGCATTGGGTATACTAAGTATGACTCCACTACCCGAGATATAATGAAGGCTCGGACACAATAAGAATATCTGAAATAGGGTCTCGCAAAAGACCTGCCCCTGCAACACCAGCCCCAACCCCAGCACCAGCTAGAAGCGCTAAGCTAACCACTGGCTTATATTTTTTGAATAGCAATTATGTTTTTAAAGGCTACCGTGACTGGGTCTTTTTGTAAGGAGAAAAACAGGATAGTATAAGTCCTTGGCATATAAGACAGCGTAGAGTCGGTAAATGAAACTACTTTTCCCTCGTGATAAACCTTAGCCTTTTCGTAGGTGGTGGAAAAACTGATCTTAATAAAGTCATTCCGGTTTATTTCCTTTTGCCGACCGGACTTCGTGTTTTAGCAGGAGCCTAGTTTGGCCATAGCTGCTTATGGAAAGGGTAAGCAGGAGAATAAGTACGAATCGAAGCAACATGAAGCTCAGAAGTAGTTAGATGGGGTAAAAAAACATAAATGTTTATAAACCAACTACTCTACTGACCTTTATTGTTAAATAAGGCTATTCGTAAGTGGACTATGGCTTAAATGCATATTGACTTTCCTCCTTTTCGTGCCTGCCGTAGTGTATCTTCACGGGTAAGCCGGGTAATAGTTTGCGACATTTCCCTGATCTTGGCGTAGAATACCACCAGCAGGAAACCCACGCTGACCAGACTAACATAAAGCAACATATCCGTCCCTCGTCCTACGCCTACCAAGTTAGCAATCCGGGAAGTTAGGTCTGGAAAACAGACAAATACGATACCCGTAGCCAGAATGGTTAAAATTATCAATCGGTCAAAAATGCGGCTACGAAAACGCGCCAGATATAAAGCGCTGATTATCAGAATGCTGATGACCAGTAAGGGCTGAATTAGATTCACCGGAATAGCTTGTTTAAGACAAGATCAATAAAAACGGGAAAAAGCATTCATGGAAGATTGTCCTTTTGCCTTTGAGTATGCTGTATATTTGATGGAAGAGGGGACTTCAACCGTACGTAAACGATTCCACCGTATCTGATATAGAATTTCCGTGGCATGCGCCTGCCGGTTCTCCGAAAGGTAAATAGAGTTCAGAGCCACCTTGTTCAGGGCACGCAGCCCATTATGGGCATCCGTGAGCCACATACCCGTAAAGATTCCATTGACAGTACGCGCCATAAGCAGGACCAATCGTCTGGTCGGGGAATCTGTAGCTGATCCTGCTTCCGCAAGAAGCGTGACCCAAGCGCCACATCAGCGATTCCTTGCTGTAAGGGCTCCAACAACTGCCCCAACTCTCCGACCGAATGCTGTCCGTCTGCGTCAAAATGCACTACGTAGGCTGCCCCTTCGCGTTTGGCGAACTCCATACCAGTCTGCAATGCTGCGCCCTGCCCCAGATTTACCACATGACGCAAGTAAATGATTGGCAAGTCCGACAATTGTAAAAAAATGTCCTGCTTCGACCCGTCATCTATAAGTACCACCGTATAGCCTGTAGTCAGTAAGGGCATGATAGTCTGGCGCACTACGTCAACTTTTTCGTTGTAACAAGGAATAATAACGAAAACCTTGCTTTTATCCATGTGGATCAATGCCTATGAGTGGTAGAATGGGCTGTGGTAACTGGCAAAGATAACTGCATCAGTGGGATTCCCTCTCCTACTGTTCCTACTTGCCTGGCCTTACATTCCCGGTAAAATTCATCCAAGCCGGCAGGAAGCGCGTGGACAATAGCCACCAATACGGTCACTGGCTTCGAACAGTGATGTGACTTCATCAAAGGTTCGACGTGAATAATAGAAGCACCACCCATTGCCCCAAACATACCCATAGAAGTGACTGGTACATTACCCCAGTAGTTATGTACCTGGTCGCTGGCAAATACCACCCGGCCAGGGTTTTCACGGACTAAGCGGTGCACTACTGCCGCCGTCTGCAGCGGTTCACTTGGGGTAATGGATTCGTGTACCCACTTCTTAAAAGACCCGAAAGCATAACTATGGGCAAAAACTACAATGGACACTGCATACAAGCCATACCGCACATATTTGGGTAGTGGGCTTCCTTTCCAGAATAGCAGGAATATCAATACTGCGCTGGTAATGGCCATGTTTAACGCAAAGTAACGGATTTCCTGCACATAGGTCCAGGGGCCCCAGGATTCGGGAGGATATCGCAGGGAGAGAAAAACCATGAAGGCGACATTAAGCAGAAACGCAAGCCAGGTGGCACCTAGCCAGATGTATATAACTCGCCGGGCCTTTTCGTTTAGTCGCTTGGTAGCCCAGGCTACCAGGATAGATCCAATCAGCAGCACCAGAATTAGCAATATATCACTTACTGGCTCGGAAAAGGGCAATAACGAAGCTCCCGGGATAGAACGGGTCACAAAGGGCGTAAACTGTTCTAGGTTATACCAGTGGATTGTGGAACCACTACCCTGGTGCCGCTGAGACAGATAGTTCATAGAACCAGCCACCAATTGCTGATAAAGCACTTGCCCGCCGACCAGTACGACAGTTAATGCCAGCAGCAAAAAACCCGCACGCCACCAACTCCGGTTACCGAATAAGGCCCCAGCCAGCAGGATGCCAGCAGGCACAAAAGCCAGTGGATAATACGCGAAGCGAAAGAAACAGGCACCAAAGACCGCAAGGGCACAGGCTATCAGCCACCCCACCTTGAAGCGGCTCTCCGTACTGGCTACCCATTGGATTAGGAAAGCCATCCCTAGAACGTACCAAGCCATTGCTATCAGGTCTGTAGTGGGTATCCATTTGAACATAAAACCGAAAGCCCACGGTAACATCAACAGGGCCGGAAAATAGGGCACGGTGAAAGGAATCAGCCGGCGCGCCATCAGAAACCATCCTATAAAGAACAGGATGAGTCCGAGGATATCTACCAGGAAGCAGGACAATTGTACATCACCGGTCAATTGCAGAAAGAGTCCGGCAAACACGGCATAACCGGGTGGCCAGAACTCAACCCTCCGGGGAGTCACCTTCGCCAAGTCGTTCGGGTCGGCATACAGGATGGAAACGCCATAGCCCTGCCGCCAAGCCTGAGCGGAGGCAAATTGCATCCGGGTATCGTCAGAAATCTGGTTTTCCTTGATTCTGATGAGGGCATTAAAGCTAATAAACAGAATGAGGGCCACCAGGTTTACTAAATCCCAGGGAAGAGGCTTGGTTGGCATGGAAACAATCGGATAATGCAGTAAAGCTAATCACTCAACCTCGGTTGACCATACTACAAATCCTTTACTAGCGAAAAAATGACCGCAATGTGGCGGATTGACGGGAAAAGATGGACGATTTTGGTTAGAATGCACTCCGGTTTATCATTTAGCTATATGCCTCGGTAGGTGGCAAGATAATCCACTTATGATCAACCTGCGGATTAGCAATGACCCAATCTTCGAATCCATAATGATTATCCCCTCTCACCTGAGTCTTTTGAGGATTCGTTTCATTAAAGAGCAAGTGATTAAACAGGGCATTATATATTGTATTGGCTTCCTGGTCCAAATAGCGCACCCTCAATCCTTCAAGGTATTGCTGATTAATGGCAAAGGGCACAAAGCGGTACTCTTTAAAACGGCTCTCAATCCGTTGCCTGATTAACTGAAAAAGCCCTTCATATTCCTCGTAAGGAGAAACCGTTAATACAACTGTTGACTCATAGCTCTTCTTTCCGTCCTGCTCGGTAAAGCGAACTGCTTGCCTGCCATAGACCGTATAGAAAGGCCCTACCAGGCTCACCGTGAAATGTAATTCCTTACGAAAGGTAAATGACCCCTGCCGGAAAAGGTCGGCCTGCACTAAGGCACTAAAACTAGGGGCCTGCCCATAGGTTGTCCCAATTATTTCTTTACCTATCTCTTCCTGAAGGCTTTTCTGGAAACTTCCCCATACTTTCTGATAAGTATCCTGGTCGTGAATATTCTTTACCACTATTGCTTCCAGAGCCTTTATTCCCGGAAAGCGGAAAAACAGGGAGGACTCATCAAGGCGAGTTATTCCAATAGGATAATATTTTCTGATGGCCTCGTAAATGGGCCAGAAATTATAGCGGTCTGGGTTGAAGGTAAAGCCAGTTCTCATTAGCATATGGATACAGTTAAGAAATGTACTCTGCTCGCGGACAACCAAAGATCGACTATTGAACAGGCTACTGCTCCGCACTGCGCTTGACTATGGCCTCATCGGCCTTCTTGGGGGCAATCAGATCACCATTATTGAGACGTTTGGAAACGACCATAAACGGACCAGAAACAACTTCTTCCCCGGCTTTAATGCCGCTCAGGATCTGAATATTATCATAGTCACTGATGCCGGTTTTCACTTCTCGCATCTCGGCTTTACCATTTTTTCTCACGAATACCACTTCTTTCAGTTCCTCGGCTTTAGCCGGTGTGTTCGGCGCTCCCTGGGCATTGTTCTGGCCTCCCTGATTACTCCCCTCACCAGGGCGGTTTTCCTCCTTGCCTGCTTTGGGGGCATTAGGATTACGGGTAGCGACGGCAGCTAGGGGCACGGCCAGGGTGTTTTCGGCCCGGTCCGTAACAATCTCTACGGAAGCCGTCATACCGGGACGGAATGGCGAAAGACGGTTTCCCTGCTTGATCAGGTCTTTGTACGACACATTGAGTATCCGAACTTTTACCTGAAACTCAGTAACAGCATCCTGGGAAGTAGTCTGATTAGCGGTATTGGCAATCTCAGTGACCACTCCCTGGAATTTCCGGTCTTGAGTGGCATAGGCATCTACTTCAATAATGGCCGTATCGCCGACGCCCACGCGCACAATATCATTTTCATTTACGTCCACCTGCACCTCCATGTGGTTGAGGTTGGCAATCCGGAGCATTTCGGTACCCGCCATCTGCGAGGTACCCACTACGCGTTCGCCCAGCTCTACGCCTAATTTGGAAACGGTACCGCTTACCGGTGCAAACAATGTGGTTTTACGCAGGTTTTCCCGGGCATCACGTAAGCCGGCTTCTGCACTCTGCACCAGAAAACGGGCTGCTTCAAGATTCTCTTTCGCCGACGTGACCCCAGACTGAGCTACTTTAAAATTGGTTTCGGCCTGCACAAAGTCAGCGTCCGAAATTACCTTCTGTTCGTATAATTTCTTGCTCCGGTCAAATTCAATCTTACTCTGCTCAAACTGCGCCTGGCT
This sequence comes from Cytophagales bacterium, assembly GCA_030448185.1. GTDB lineage: Bacteria > Bacteroidota > Bacteroidia > Cytophagales > 172606-1 > CADCTQ01. The sequence goes on from JAUJNL010000127.1 coordinate 14,143, forward strand.
CTGCGAAAGCTGTGCCCGAGCCTGGGCCAGATTAGCCCGGTTGTTATTGACCGTTGCCTGAGCCCGGTCCACGGCAGATAAGTAATTATCCGGACGGATCTTCAGTAATAACTGACCTTTCACTACCGAATCGCCTTCGGCTACCCGCAAATCAATAATCTCACCGGATACGTCAGGACTTATTTTCACCTCTACTTCGGGCTGCACTTTACCCGAAGCACTTACCTTTTCCACAATGTCTACTTGCCTGGCTTTGGCCAGCTCTACTTCAATTGGCTTTTCCTTGCCGATCCATCCGGCTCTTTTAGCAATAAAAGCGAAGGAGATCAGTACAGCTACAATGATGGACAGGGTAATCAGTAAGCGGTTGGATTTCTTTTTGGCCATTGTGATAGAGCAAAATGCGGTTTCGGTCTAAATTATCAGTTATTCGGGTAATTGCAACGAATTGATTGGAAACTATTGAAAAAAGGAAGGGGCACTTTTGGTGCCCCTTGTTGGAATCAGCACTTAGAAAGTAAGTGGTTTGTTCTGATAGAAGTCCAGAATCTTGAGCCGGAAATAGTAGCTATATTTTGCCTGGATCAGGTTCGCCCTTGCTCGATCCAGGTTAGCTTTCGCAATATTATAATCTAATGTATTAATTGCCCCTACGCTAAGACGGGTTTCTGCCGCCCGAAAGGCCAACTCAAGTGCCTCTACTTGTTGCTTATTAGAAATATATTGTGAGGCGGCAGCTTGCATATCATTATAAGCTTGTTCAATATCTTGCCGTAGTTCTACGCGGATATTTTGGGCGTCCAGCTGGGTAGTTTTTTGCTGAATAACTGCTCGGCTTACCTGGGTCCGCGTCTGCCAGCCATTTATAATAGGAATATTGAGGCGAATAGCTACGAAATTGCTCAGGTTGTCATTTATTTGATCGAAATACGGATATTCTGTAGTCTCCTGTGGTGCTGCTTCAATTAACTCTGTATAAACCGGAGCTTGCCTGTTCCCGCTTACATAGCCTATTGGCGTAAAGATAGGGGTTCCGGGTCGGTCTGGTCGATTTACCGGCAGCCTAAACTGATCAGAGTAATTAGAATTAAGCCCTGCAACGAGTGAAAGAGATGGAAAGTAAAAGCCCCTGGCAGCTCGTACACCAAATTCACTGCTTCTTACTTTCAGATCAGCACTTTTAACGGAATATTGCGTTTGAAGCGCTGTTTCGTACACTTGCTGAGCGGTTTGACCATATGCCTCAATGGCTGGTTCACTCAGTTGAATCTTTTCTATTTCAAAATTAGGTTGAGCAGGCAAGTTCATGGCCTGCATTAAATTTAATTTAGCCGTCCGTAGGTTATTATCAGCAGTCGTTAATGATAACTGATCATTGGCTAATTGAGCCTGCAGGTCAAGTAGATCTGTTTGTGGCAATGTTCCTGCTTTTACCAACTTACTAGTGCGTTCTACTTGCTGCCGGCTTACCTCTACTTGAAAGCGGGCAGCATCCAATAATTATTGATTATTAAGCACTAGAAGGTAGTTTTGCGCTGTATTCAGGCTAGCTGTATAACGCGACTGCTGCAAATCATACTGGCTAGCTTCAGCAGTGGCTTGACTCTGCTGTATAGTGCGTAATTGTTGTCCCCCCTGGAAGAGCAATAAACTCCCATTCAAGCTAATATTACTTGTTTGTACATTTTCTGTAACAAATTGCTGTACAGTAGGGTCTAATGAGCGGCCTGAGTTGAATGCATAATTCCCAGAAGCATTGACGGTAGGTAAAAGGGCTGCTTTGGATTGGAAAGCTATTGCCCTATCGGCGCTGAATTGTAGTTCGCTACGTTTCACTGTTAGATTATTAGCTAATGCATAATCAATGCACTCTTGCAGTGACCACAGATTATCGCCGTTTTGGGCCTGGTTTTGTCCATAGACTACCGGCACGGCCCCCGCCAGTACGATAGCCAGGATGAAGGTTTTGAGTGAAAATTTAAACATTTTAGTATGTAATAAAAGGTGAGTGTGTGTTCTGTGAGTAAATGAGTGGATAAGCTTATGAGCCAATGCGTTGGTCAAAATGGTTAGGGGTTATCGAATACAATAATCAGTTAGGCCAACCACTTATTAATTGCTGAATGCATAAACTCATGTACTCCTTATAAACTGGCTTCCGGTGCGATATAGATCACTTCGTGTACCCAGCGCAGACTCCGCAGGTACTCCAGGGTAATAGCCCGGATGTCAGAATCCATTTCAATAAACTGGCAGGCCCGGTCATGTTTACCCTTGCGGGATACGTTCATGGTAGCAATGTTGCAATCATCGTGGGCCAGCACATCGGCAATGAAGGCAATGCTGCCCCGGCGGTCTTCCGCCATGATTATAAGCGTATGAAACTGCGCCGAAAAGTCGGCCCGGAACCCATTAACCGAAGCAATATTGATCAAGCCGCCCCCGCGGCTTTCTCCCACTATTTCGATTTGCCGGTCGCCGGACTTCAGGGTTAGTTTAATGGTATTCGGATGCAGCGTAGAAGCATTGCCTACCGACTTGAAATTATATTGTAAACCTTGCTCTTTGGCGTAATCGAAGCTATTGCGGATGCGGGTATCATCGAGCTTAAAATCCAGCAAACCAGCAATAATGGCCCGGTCGCTACCATGGCCTTCGTAGGTACGGGCAAAGGAATTATAAAACGTAAGGGTCGCTTCTTCGGGTATACTGCCCAAAATCCGGATGGCAACCCGGGCAATCCGGACTACTCCCGCCGTATGCGAACTGGAAGGCCCGATCATTACCGGCCCGATCATATCGAAAACACTGCTTGCCATAACTCAATTTTCAGATTGCAGAGGTAGCTTTGCGGATTGGGCTTTGCTCGTGTCCTTTTGAACATCCGTATTGCTCTCTCAATTTCTCTCGTTATGCGTAGAAAATAAAATCATCACTTCCAGAAATTCCACAATCTCCGAATTTCCCATTAATCAATAATACACGCAAAAGCACTGGGGCTGAATAAAATAGTGATAAAAGGCAAAATGATTAGATGAAGCTGATACACAATTTTACCATCATCGGAACTGCACACGTCTCAACTCAAGTCAAATTACGAGATATCTAAATGAAAGACGTAGT
>JAUJNL010000003.1 GCA_030448185.1 Cytophagales bacterium
ACAAGGTCCACCACTTAGCCGGCGTGACATCGAGCCCCATTTCCAGGCCGATCCGCCGGGCCCGGCCCGCATTGGTGTAAATCCGGCTCAAAACGGTATCCGCATAGACCTGGTTTACCCGGTTTACCGGATTTTTAATTCCCTGGTGGTAAAGCGTAAAAAACACGGAGCCGCTTTTAAAGGTGTGAATCAGCCCCAGTTCTTCCAGATCAATAAATTCCGGTAATAAGTTGGGGTCGCCCTGTTCCAGGGTTTCGGAGTGTTCCCGTTCCGGCAGCGGGTTCAGTTCAAAATTATTGGTGCGCTGTACCCGGCGGCTATACCCGGCTTTAGCCTTCCAGGCATCGGTAAAGGTGTAGAGCACGTTGGCCGACGGAAAAAGGTTGCTTAAGCGGAGCTTGTAAGACTCAGGGGATTGCCGGATGGTTAGGGTACGGACGGCGTATTCGTAACGCAGGCCACCGGAATAGGCCAGCTTGTTTTTCTTGCCGGAATACTGCGTATACACCGATTGAATCTGGTTCTGCAATTCCACATTTCCGCTGAACTCGGGGAAAAGGGTAAATTCGCTTTCGCCCCGGTTTTTTTCCTGATAACGGAAATTGCCATCATCCCGGTGCGTTCTGAATTGATACCCAGCCTCCAGTTTGCCACCAGCGACGGTAGCGGCATAATCGAGTTTAAAGCGGTATCCCTGCAAAGGACGGTCCGTGGTAGTTTCGGTATATTGTAGGGTGTCAGGCCTTTCCGGCGATGTCAGGTTCCGATTCCGGGTAAAACCCGATAGCTTATCACTTTCGTACAGCCCCGAGAAAGTCAACGTAGACTTATTAGCGAATACATGGGTGTAATCAAGGTTGGCAATCGTAAAAGTGCCGTGTCTCCTGACCAGGTTGGAATTAAAATAATTAATGCGTCCGATGGTCTGGCCGGTAGTTAAGTCGGTGGTCGTATTGTTATAGGTGATATCAGCCAGGCGGTATTCGGTACGGGTCCCCCGGTAAAAGCCCGTGCTGATACTATTGCTTTTATTGACCTGATAAGAAACCGCTGCCCGCACCGAATAGTTGTATTTATCAAAGCTGCGTTCTCCTACGGAAGGAAAAGCGGTGAACCGATTGCCAATTGTGGTGCTTACCTCACCTACCCGGCGGCCCGCCAGATCATTGCGTAGATAGCTGCCCCCAACTGAAACATCCCACTTATTCTGACGGTACGTAAGAGTCGCGTCGGCGCCATAACGTACGGGTTTCTCGGCATTGCCGTAATCCTCGACGCTGGGCAACCCATATTGGGCATTGGCCAGGACCGACCAACCATTGGTAGTCCCGGTTTTAGTGGTAATATTGATGATACCGGCCCGTCCGTCGGGGTCGTACTTAGCGGAGGGAGCCGTCACAATTTCCACATTTTCAATGGCATTGGCCGGCAGTTGGCTTAGCACCTGGGCGGCATCCGTCACTACCGGTTTGCCGTTCAAATATACGGTAAACCCGGTAGCGCCCCGCATACTGATCTCGCCCTGGGCATTAACTGATACGGAAGGCATATTTTTCAATACATCGATTCCCGTACCACCGGTAGCAGACTGAAATTGGCCGGCTTTATATACTTGCTTATCAATCTGATGATATACAGTTGCTTTTTGACCGGTTACCTGGATTTCCTGCAACAAGGTCTGACTAGGAGCCAGTGAAATAGCTCCCACATTCAATTGCTGGTTTCGGGCGAGGTTTATCCCCGGTACTTTACGGGTCTGGTACCCAAGAAACTGGATTGACAGATAATAGTTACCGGCGGGCAGGTTAGCTACCAAAAATTTGCCTTTCGCATCCGAAAGTACGCCGTTTACCAGGGAGCTATCCGTTGCACGATGAACCGAAACGGTAGAAAACTCCAGGGGTGTTTGTTCACTTGTATCTACTATGAATCCTTCTACGGAGGCAGACTGCGCAAAAAGGCTGGGAAGAAGAAAGAGTGTACCAAGAATACTGCTGATAATTTTTAGCATAAACTTCCGGAAAAATAGCGGAGTAGAATATGCCAAAGATAGGCAGGAAAGAAGCAAGCCGGAAATTCACCGGGGATACAAATGCCAAATAGCTACTTTGTACCACTTTTGTATGGGAATGATTCAGATAAAGAAAGACGAACGGTAGCCTTCGGAAAACTTAGATTGCGTCCAAAGGCCGGCGTTTGTTTTCCTTCAGCTTCTTGAAGTGGGAAGGGGTCAGCCCGGTAACTTTTTTGAATTGGTTGGAAAGATGCTGCACACTGCTGTAGCCAAGCGCATACGCAATTTCGCTCAGGTTCATTTGGTCGTACACCAGCAGTTCTTTCACCCGTTCGATGCGCTGAAGAATCACGTATTTTTCAATTGTAATTCTCTCAGTAACCGAAAACAGGGAACTTAGATAAGCATAATCCATTCCGGTTTTTTCTTCAATCAGGTACGAGAAGTTGTAGGGAGAAGCGTCGTGGTAATGAACCAAGTCAATAATGGTATTCTTGACTTTTTCAACAATCCAGGCTTTTTTATTCTCCAGTAACTCAAAGCCATGGGCCATCAGGACTTGCCTTACTTTTTCCCGGTCTACCTGATTTTCCTCTTCCGTCAGCGTAACTTCCCCCAGCGCCACTACCTCCGGGTGCAACCCGAGTCCGGTCAGTTCGTTTCTTACCGTTTTGATACAACGGTTGCAAACCATGTTTTTAATTTGGAGGATACTGGCCAAAACGGATGAGTTAAGTAATGTGGGTTATGAGTTAAAAACTGATTTTACGCAAGTTCTTTCAAAATTTCACGCAAAGGCGCAAAGAAGAACGCAAAGATTTGACCGGTTTGCGTAACATCACTTAAAAAATAAAAAAAGGAAAAGTGGTTTTAGCTTGCCTGCCCAAAATCCGCTTCCTGCATGTAGCTTTTTCTCTTCCCGGTTATTCTGTCGGGTCAATTAGGTGACCGGTTAAAACAGTCGCTTAAGAATCACAAAAAGAATCCCGAGTATAAACACAATGATTGAAATCTTATTAATACCGTGCATCATCCGTAAATTGAAGTTAGGACGGTTATTAGGGTCTTTCCGGCGGAAAAAATAACCCAATACCGGCCCCAAATTGAAATATTCCCGTAATCTGCTCATGAAGATAATTGGTTTAAGTGGATATAAGTAGATGTGCTAATTAGATGATGTGCCGATATGCTGATTATAAAAGAATCATTAAAAACTGGTTTTGATAATCAACTGGATTCGGACACTTAGCTAATTTAAAAACAGGCGGGAACCGAATATTGTTCAGCGGTCAAGCCCTATTTTGGAGATAATAAAGCCCAGTAAGGGTGAATGTTTTATGGGTATTAGGTTTATCCTGAATGATCTTTTTCCCAATGACTATTGACTAATAAATAATTGAAACCAATACCCAGTACCCATGTCAATGTACCGGTGCCGTTTGCGTACCCGGTTCCAGGCACCTTCAGGAAAGGGTATAAAACCGGATGGTCAGCAGCGCAGCCGATGCCGTGAGTCCGCCAGCAGCCCATACCAGATGCCCTTTACGCCCAGGCCCAGGGAAAAAGCCAGCCAGTAGCCCAAAGGAATACAATGATCCAGTAGGCAAAAAGGGTAGCAATCGTGGGGACATTCACGTCCGACAAGGCCCGTAGATGCCCAGTCCCGCTACCTGTACCCCATCTGAAATCTGGAAAATACCCGCAATGATCAGTAAAGGAGTAGCCAGGCCGATCACCTCCTGATCTTTCTGAATGTAAAGACTAATCAGGGGGCCATTGGCCAGCACAAATAACAGGCAAGTCATGGTCGCAAAAGCAACGGCAATCAGCAGCGCAGCAGTGCCAGCCCGCACAATGGCGGCCGGCTGCCCTGACCAACGGCTACGCCAACCCGGATGGAGCCAGCCGCGGCATTTCCCGAGGCCACCATATAGGCCAGGGCGGCCAGGCTGATGGCTATTTCGTGAGCCGCCAGGGAAGCTGTGCCAATCCATCCTGCCATTACCGCCGAGCCCGAAAAGGCCCCTACTTCAAAGAAATACGCTGAAAGCCTCCCGGTAAGCCCAGCCGGATCACCCGGTTGATCAGGGGCGCAATGGAACCGGATACTCTTTGCCAGTAGGTACCGAATACGGGAGAGGTACGCAGGTAAAAATACATCGCACCGGCCATATATAACCGGGTCAGCAGTACGGCAATGCCCGCCCCTTTCACGCCCAGGGCGGCAGACCCAAATGCCGCTAAATCAGGGTCCAGTTCAGGAAAATATCAGCAGAAGACCCGTAAGCGTAATTACCATCGCCACCCCGTAAACGAAAGACCATCGGTATAGTATTTCAATCCCATAAACAGCATCATGGGAATAATAGAAACCGCCGTAATGGATAAGTACGTCTGGGCCAGGGTGGTTACTTCCGGCGTTTGGCGGAAAACCGCGCAAGGCCGCCGCCAGTACCAGTATAACAACGGCTAGTGCTACCCCGATCCCGATCCCCAGCCGCAGGGTGGTTTGCAGCAGTTTGCGGCATTCGTCCATATCATTGCGTCCCCGGGCCGTAGCTACCTGCGGCCCGGTGACTACCGACAGGTACCCCATACCCAGTACGGCTATCAGGATAAAGATCGAATTACCAATTCCCACGAGGCAATGGCCACGCTTTGCCGAGTCTTCCTACCATCATATTGGCTGCTACGTTCATAAGCACGCTGCCAACCTGGGCAATCACTATTGGGTAACTTAAGCTGACTGTCGCCCCGATTTCACGGCGATAGAGACGCAGCACGGAAGGAGTAAGGGGCATACGAATAAATATTGCTCCGGCAAAGTACCTAAACCGGCGCATCCGGCAGGGTATTTTCCCGTACAGCCCCTATTTAAGCCTTTGGCTGAATCTTCTTTTGAATAATGCGGGTTCTTTGCCTAATTCGCAAAAGTATATTATAAGACCGGCTTTATCAGGTTTTTAATAGATGTATTGTATCGGCACCTTAGCACATAAACTAATTGGCACATCTTCTTATAATAATTAGCGGTATGCAGAGATATAGCCCAGGCATTCACAGTTTTTCCAGGAGCAGTTCGGAGCCGAGTCCATGCGCCGCGAGATGCAGCGGGCCGGTGTACTGGCTGCCTTATTTGCTTTCGGGTTTTTCTTTACCGGGGCCGTGATTCTCTGGTTGAACCCTGAACAGCTTGCCTTTCATAATGCCCGTACTCCCGCGATTCTGATCTCATTCATGGCGTTGATGACCTTGTATGAGTTAATGGTAGGCGGTCTGATGCGTTACCGTTTCAACCGCGGCTTGTCTATCCTGAGTTTGCCAAATTCGGCAACGCAACCGCCGAAGTGGTGGCCCTAGCTTACGTATTATTTCTGCTTTCCGATGGGTTCCGGGCACCAGTCGACGTGATGCTCTCTCCCATGGCGCTGGTATTTTTTCTTTATCATTCTTTCTACGCTGCGGCTTAATCCGGCGCTGTCTTTCTATACGGGACTTCTGTCGGGGTAGTGTATGTAGGCATGAGCTTGTATTTTCTGTCCCAGTCAGCGGATCATCAGCCGGGTAGTTTTATCTACCTGCCCTTTCTATACATAGCCAAAGGGGTTATTTTATCGATGGCCGGGGTAGCTGCCGGTTACGTAGCCCAGCAGATCCAAAAAAGCATCCGTACCTCCATTGCAGGCCTGGAAAGTCAGAATGAGATTATTACGTTGTTCGGGCAGCAGATTTCCCGGGAAATTGTGGAAGTGATGTTGCAGCAACATGGCGCCCTGGAGAGTAAACTCATGCGGGTTTGCGTCATGTTCGTAGATATCCGGAACTTTACCGCTTTTGCCGAAAAAAAATCGCCGGAAGAGATTGTAGCCTACCAGAACGCTTTTTTCCAGATCATCGTGGATATCATCAACCGGCACCACGGCATTATTAATCAGTTTCTGGGGGATGGCTGTATGGTCACTTTCGGCGCTCCGCTGATGCTGGACAATCCGTGTGAAAATGCAGTAAAGGCCGGCGGAGAAATTATTGAATCCGTTAAAAACGCCGTCAGTCTGGGGCTTTTACCGCCCACCCGGACCGGAATTGGCATTCACGTGGGAGACGCGGTTACGGGTAATATCGGTTCGGACATCCGGCAACAGTACTCCATTACGGGTAATGTCGTGATTCTGGCTTCCCGGCTGGAGCAACTCAACAAGGACTATGATTCCCAACTGCTGGTCTCGCAGGAAGTACTCGAATGCCTGCCGGAGCAGCCCGAAGGATGCCAGGCTATCGGATTGGTGCACGTAAAGGGCCGGGAAGAAGAGGTATTTGTGTATAAACTGGTATAGTCTAATCTTACCTATCATCAATACCTGCTCTTGTTAGATCTTTTGTTGGATAAGAACTACTATGTCAATCAGGCGATTTAAGCTGTAGAGCGCCTACTCAAATTATCTACTCTTCAAACTACAGCTACTTCCTGAAAGCAATTACCGCTTATTGCCCATCGGAATCTCCGTAAGCTGTACCGTTTCAGCAGATTGGTCATGCGTGCCGGCTTTATTATGAGTCAGCCCATCGGTGGGTTTGATTTGCAGGTTAGGCAGTACGGGCTTTACATTTTTAATGCTTTTGGGCGGAACACGGTAATGGGTGATCCGTTTCAGGCAGAAGAATTGCTGGTTGCTGGCCCGGCCCGTAGAGGCGGTAAATCCCCAGATAACTTCTGTATTGCCCTCAAATACGTCTTTAATTAAATTCCGTTTGCCCTGATAGACGATGTTTCCGTCCAGAGATACGGTGATGTCTTGTTTTTCGGGGTTCCAGCGAAAACGGAAATCATGGAGTTTATTATCCTCCAGGTCAAAATCCATCTTGTTGTTATTCCAGTACTTGGTGTGGTAGTTGCTGCCATTTTCCAGATAGGCTACGTGGTCACATTCCGGGTCATTCTGGTTGTAGTTATGATAAGTGTCAAATTCAATGGCAATGGAGGGAGAAATAAAGTTGCCCGTAGCATACTCCCGGAGCCAGCGGCCATAGCCCATACATTCCCCCCAGGTGCCCATAGCCCGGAAGCCCCGGTGGTCATTATGCATGACAAAGGTGATTCCATCGGCGCCCTCCTCCTTGTTACCCAGGTAAATATCGAACTCAATTTCGAAGTACTTACTCAGATCCAGCTTGGTTTTATTGTAAGCAATTCCCCGGGAATAAGGCGTATCAGGGGTAAGTTGGATACAACCGTTATCCAGGTTCAGGGCATCCTCCAGCAGCATGTACTGCCCAAAAACGGAAAGGGGCAGCAGGTTGAGTAAAAACAGAAAAATGGTAAATATTCGCATAGCGGTACGGAGTGTAGTGGCAAATTGAATTTAGGAATACTTTGCCTGAAAATCAACTCGTTCCGTAAGGAATTGTTGAATTACAGAAGGATTAAATTACAGAATAAAGAACGGCGGAATTGCTAAATGGTTAAGTAATTAAAAGAGATTATTCAGACTAAAAACAATTCAACAATTCATTCCTCCTCGTAGATCTGCACGTACTTCTCCCACTTTTCCAGCACAGCCGCAAAATCTTCAGGCAGTTCGCTGCTAAACTGCAGCCATTCCTTGGTACGGGGGTGCACAAAACCGAGGGATTTGGCGTGCAGCGCCTGCCGGGGAATGATTTTAAAACAATTTTCGACAAACTGCCGGTACTTGGCAAAGGGGGTGCCTTTCAGGATCTTGTCGCCGCCGTAGGTTTCATCATTGAATAACGGATGGCCCAGGTACTGCATATGAGCCCGGATCTGGTGGGTACGTCCCGTTTCGAGATTGCATTGCACCAGCGACACGTAGCGCAAATATTTGAGCACCTTATAATGCGTAACAGCATGACGGCCAATATCGCCATCCGGAAATACGGCCGTTACGCGGCGGTCTTTGAAACTACGACCCAGGTTGGCATTAATCGTTCCCGCCTCCTGCTTGGGTTCACCCCACACCAGCGCATAATAGGTCCGTTCGATACTGTGGTCAAAAAATTGACGGGCCAGGTGAGCCATGGCCAGTTCCGTTTTGGCCACTACCATTAGTCCAGACGTATCTTTATCCAGCCGGTGCACCAATCCCGGACGGCCTTCCCCGTTCTGGCTGGTCGGCAATTGTTGAAAATGATACACCAGGGCATTGACTAAAGTTCCCGTCCAGTTCTGGTAGGCCGGGTGTACGACCATGCCCGCCGGTTTGTTAAGGACCAGTACTTCCTCATCCTCATACACAATATTCAAAGGAATATTTTCCGGAACCACATCAGTATCCCGCGGTGGTTCTGGCAGGGAAATAGTAATTACATCCTGTGGCTTAACTTTGTAACTAGCTTTTACGGGCTTGTCATTCACCTTCACTGACTCCGCATCGATGGCCTGCTGCATTTTGTTACGGGTAGCATTCTGAATCCGGTCCATCAGGAACCGGTCAATGCGGAGCAATGATTGCCCTTTGTCTACCACAATGCGGTGATGTTCGTACAAATCACTGTCTTCTGACAGCTCCATATCATTCTGTTCAATATCTTCGTGCATGTCTGTTTCTGTTAATCCTTTTCCGATACACCTGCTGCAGTCCTTCCCTCCTACTCCCCTGCAGCGAATCCGATGGGAGGCAGCAGACCGGGCTCAGATAGAGGTATATCTGAAAAGAGAGGATCGGATTCATCCACAAATATCCGGGAATAAGTGGAGAAAACTGAAATATAATCTGGTAGCCGCGAATAATCAGGGCCAACAGACCTTATTAACTTTTGGCGGAGCTTATTCCAATCATATTTATGCATTGGCCGCGGCTGGCAGTACCTATGGATTCCGGACAATTGGTCTGATCCGGGGGGAGGAAGTGTTACCGCTTAACTCCACCCTAACATTTGCCCGATCCTGCGGCATGCAATTGCACTACCTGAACCGCGAAGCGTACCGGCGGAAGGATAATGCTATTTTTTTACAGGATCTGAAAGAACAATTTGGCTCTTTTTACCTGATACCGGAGGGTGGCAGTAATGCATTGGCTGTAAAAGGTGTAGCCGAACTGGTAGCTGAACTACATACACAATTACGCTGGGATTATCTGTGCTGCGCCGTAGGAACCGGTGGCACCTTGGCTGGCTTAGTACAAGGTGCCGGTGGCAAAGGTCAGATTATTGGTTTTTCGTCCCTGAAAGGAGGCGATTTTCTGCACCAGGAAGTAAGGAAGCTGTCAGAGGCATATGCTGGACTAACAAATCAGGGGCCCCAGCAATTCAATAACTGGCACATCCAGACCAATTATCATTTTGGCGGGTACGCCAAAGTAACGCCTGAGCTCCTGCAATTCATCCGAAGATTTGAGCAGGAAAACCAAGTACTGATCGAACAGGTATATACGGGCAAAATGCTGTATGGCATAGAAAATTTGCTCCGGAAGGACTTTTTTAAACCCGGTACTTGTATTGTTGCCGTCCATACCGGCGGTTTGCAAGGAAGACTAGCCGGGTTGTAAGCGGATTTTGAAACGAAAAAATGGGTTTGCCGTAAGCAAATGACAAATCAATATCAATACAATGAAACTTATCTGGAATAATATCAGCAAAATAGCTTTCGCCGGATTATTGTTTTTCACCTTGGCCTGTGGAGATAATACCCGAACCGGGGACAACGCGGGTGAAGAAAACCGGGAAAACCCTAATATGGAAAAGCAGGATGAAACTGGCGATTTGCCTACTAGTGAACGTAAAGATGGGTCACAGGATGCCGAACAAGGCGGAACTGGAGCGGACAGTACCACTACGGACAGTACGCACATAACACCCCGGTCTAATAGTTAGTACTCAATTGAAAGGGTAGTCAAGCTACTATACAATAAAAAAAGGCAGGATAGCTGCCTTTGGGAATAGGATAGCTAAGAGTGAATGGAGGGAGAACTCACTCTTAGTATACCCTTTTGTTTTATCGGTAAACCGTCCGGTTCTTGGGAGGTTTTACTCCCCAGCTGATATGCTGCCCGGGATTTTTGGTGTTACGGCTCCAGTTACGGGGCGGGTTTGTTGTTTTACAAGCTGATAGTAGCAACCCAATCAGAAAAACCATTAAAAATACATAGCTGCGCATAAGGATACTCGTTTTTATTTATACTAAAGTCTGCTCGGGAGTTTGCTTCGTTCCGGATAGCAGGAATTCAATCTTCTCTTTGATTTCAGGGGCAGAAGCGGGTTTTACCATAAACTCATTGGCCCCGAGTTCCAGGTATTTGCGGCGTTCGGCAACGTGATGCACACCGGACAGTGCAATCAACACCAAGCCCCAATAGGGAGCCTTGGGAATTAGTACTGGTAATGTCTGAAAAGTAAAACATCTATCACGGGGTTGGCTGTACCTTCCGGGGGCTATTTTTAAAAATGATAAGCAGAAAAGGGCAACAGTCAAAAAGTATAAATTTGGCCTTCCGGAAAATCCATCTCTTCAAATATCCTGCAATCAGACTAAATAGGCCGTGATGAGGCAAAAACCACTAAAAAGCGCTTCAAAAAGTCAGGGTAATAAAAAATCAGCTTTGTACTACTAAACCGTATCGCTTACCGAAGTGCGGCGCAGCCGGTTTGCCACGGAAAGCAGAATGTACAGAATAATAATCAGCGGCACGGCAGTAGCTTGCAGCAGCACCAGCAGCAGCAACGAGATTAGCAGGAAAATGTAGCGGATGGCATTGGGACGGAAGGCAAAGCTTTTGAACTTCTGGGCAAACAAAGGCAACTCAGCTACCAACAATAACGACATTACTACTGAGAGGGTAATCAACGTAGCGGGTTTTGTAATAAACGCGGACCATTCGGGGTGTTGCTGTAAAATCAGGGGGATGGAGGCAATCAATAGCGTATTGGCTGGCGTGGGTACTCCGATAAAGGAATCCGTTTGCCGGGTGTCAATATTGAACTTAGCTAACCTCAGAGCTGAGAACACGGGGATAATAAAGGCTACATGGGGCAATAGTATGGCAGTTCCCAGATCAGTAGCTGGGTCAAGATTCAGATAATTACTAAGCAGTTTAAAAACAATTATTCCTGGCAATACCCCGAAGGTGACCATATCAGCGAGTGAATCCAGATCCTTGCCAATGGGAGAATACGCTTTAAGTAGCCGGGCAATGAAACCATCCAGAAAATCTAACACGGCTGCCAAACCTATCAGGTAAGAACCCAGCACCAATTCATTGCGAAGTAGTACGGCAGCGATTCCGGCGCAGCCACACAGTAAATTGCCACAGGTAAGGGCATTGGGAATGTGTTTTTTCAAGTCTTTTGGAGGTCAATGACAGTCCCGCAAATCAAACACAAAAAAACGGTACTTACTGCATCCACTGACCAAACAATCATAATCTTACGTCACAACCGATCCTTTAAAGCAGCACCACAAGCACGGACATCACCACGACCATTGTGATCATCACCACGATAAACCCCACCATGATTGTGATGACCATTGTGATGAGGACAATGATTGATAACGACTAATGGGTGTAGTAGTCACCAATTGATCTGCCCTACCCACATTTTATCCCTCCGGGATCGTTTTGCACAGTATCAGTTGAATAGAAAAGAGTTCGTCCTTGCGGGGATGAACTCTTTTTTGGTTGCAGGCAGCAGGTATTTGTGATTCTTCTGATCCCGAAACGGTTGTCTTACGTCGTGGCCCTACAATCTTTCGCTTTTCTGCTTATTTGGCCGGAATCAGATGAATGGTTAATTCGCGGATGCTCCTCTTGGACCATGAAAAGGGCCTTCTCATCAATTAAATATTAGTTATTTATCCTTCCACTCTCCTACCGGACTTTCCTTATAGCCATACCGGATGCCCTTGAATTTCAAAGTTTTGCCCTTTGGAATGGTAACTGGTTGGCAGTACAGAAGCCATCTCTTGTCTTCTCCAAGTTGATACCCCACCGAAGCTCCCTCCGTAGCACAAGCTAACTTTACCCTTGTTCCAGCCTCGGACTGTTCAGTCGTCACTTCCGGACTCGCCGTTACGGGTTGCTCCCCGTTGGACCACATTAGTTTTACCATCTCAGTTTCGGGGGTAAAACCGCGTTCATTTACCTCGATCATCCAATTATTTAAGGCATTACGAAGCTGTTGCAGCACGGGTTCCAATTCTTTTTTTCCGGCCAGATTGGTGAGTTCAAAAGGGTCTGTTGACAGGTCATAGAGTTCCTCGACGGGCTTGGGCCCAAACCACCGCTTGGTTATTTCCGGCAATTGTCCGGCATCGCGGAGTCGCAGAATTTCCTGCATCAAGTCCATCTGCTTCCGGTAAGCAAGGTCCTGATAGTAAGGTTTATCAGGCTGAAAATTGCGAACGTACTTATACTTTTTATTACGAACCACTCTCACCATATCATAATGTTCGTCCATGCGATCACGGGCTGCGTAGATATAGGTACGGGGCGTTTTAGCGGCTTTTTCCCCCAGAAAGGCTTGTCCCTGCAGGTGCTTGGGAATAGGAGTGCCAGTAAGAGAGAGCATGGTAGGAGCAAAATCTACGAAGCTGTGCAGCTCCGTATCGGTGGTAGCAGCGCCCTTTTTGCCGGGAAAACGCACAATCAGGGGTACGTGCAGGCCTCTATCGTAGAGTTCCCGCTTGTACCAGGGAAGACCCGCTCCGTGGTCACTAAAGAAAAAGACGATGGTGTTTTCCAAGAGGCCATCTTCTTCTAATTGCTGGAGGATACTGCCAGCAATGCTGTCCATGACCATAATGTTATCGTAGTAGCGGGCAATGTCCCTTCTGATGACTTCCGTATCGGGATAGTAAGGTGGTACTTTTACTTTGGCCGGGTCCACCCGCAGGGGCTTGTCTT
This sequence comes from Cytophagales bacterium, assembly GCA_030448185.1. Lineage (GTDB taxonomy): Bacteria > Bacteroidota > Bacteroidia > Cytophagales > 172606-1 > CADCTQ01. Next base: position 12,871 of record JAUJNL010000003.1, read on the forward strand.
TGTGCATCCACACCTGCGACTCATGGGTACGCATAATGTTAAACACCGAAAAGAAAGGCGTGCCCTTCGGACGATTCCGCCAGTGGGCTTTGTTGCTGTTCTCATCCCAGGCCGTAAAGGGATTGCCGAACTGATAATCGGTCTTCTCATTATTGGTGCAGTAGTAGCCGTTGGCTCTCAGGTATTCGGGAAAGCATTTTACGTAGGATGGCGGAACGGCTTCGTAATTCGGAATATCTGACCGTTTAGTATAGCCGCTACCTGTACGCATGTGTTGGGTGCCGATACTATTGGAATACATTCCGGTAATAATGGCCGAACGACTCGGGGCGCACACGCCGGCTACCGAAAACATGCGGGTATACCGTACGCCTTCTTTGGCCAATCGATCAAGGGTTGGAGTGGCAACGGTATTGTCCCCGTACGAAGGCAGGTTGGCACTCATGTCTTCGCAGGTAATCCAGAGAATGTTGGGCCGGGAGGCGGTGTTTTGCGCCTTTACCAGTGATTTATTTGCGGCCAGCAACAGGAATATCAGTAGAAATGTAGTTTGTTTCATATACTTTTAACTCATGCACTCAGTGACTCATATACTTACTTTAAAGGAATAACCATATTCCAGGTCCGGGTCATTTTTTCAAATCCGCCAGGCCCGTCACCGGTTGCAAAGAAAATATGCGTGGGTTTGCCGTTCTGGATCAGCAGCTGCGGTCTTTCCAGGTGGCCTTGCACGGTAGCTGTTCCATCCGTCCACCGGATATTCCGGGTATAGGCTTTCGCGGGTTTGGCGATTTCCCAATGCACGCCATCTTTGGCAGTAGCCAGAATACCCGCGTGCTTCTCGCCGCTAATGCCCCCTTTCATATCCTTCATCACCATATGATACTGCCCATTTTCCCACCAGACATAGCCATCTTCTACGTGGTCGCCGGTTTTGTCAAAATTAAAAATAGACTCATCCGAAAGTCGTTCGAAGGGTTTTTCAAAATGCGGGGCTTTGGCTACGCCCATTCGAAGTAAATCGGCCTGGTTACCGGTTGATTTATACACCATCAAAATACTGCCGTCTTTTAGTACACAAGGCGCGGCATTGGTGGTCATCAGGGCATCCCATTTGCCCGGACGAGGCTCCAACACGGGTTTATCCAACCGTTTCCAGGGTCCTTTGATGGAACTCGCGGTTGCCATACCGATCCGTTGATTTTGCCGGGCCTGCTTGGCTTTAGCCGAACCCCACTTTTCCGCATTATTTTCGGAGGGAATGTCTCCATCATACGTAGTGCCAGTATAGAACAGCAAATAGGTATCTTTATACTTATGGATCGTGGGGTTATGCGTCATTTTTCCGTCCCAGAAACCCTCTCCGCGGGCCGGTAATATAACTTCCTCAAATTTATAAGGCCCTTCGGGTTTATCGGCAGATGCCCGGACCACTTCGGAATTAGTGAGCCAGTGCGGGGAAAAAGCCAGTTGTTTGGGCCACCGGGAGGAGAACATGTGGTAGCGGTTGTCTTCGCCCTTTATCACGGAGCCACACCAAACCCAGTATCCATCCATTGCAAATCCACCACCCACAGGGGCCAGTTGCAGTCGTTTAAAGAAAGCATTACCTTCCGCGGCGTACAGCCAGGATGGCGTTGCCGCTACGGCCAAACTCCCGGCGAGGAGTTGTTTCAGGGCCGTGCGCCGGGACAATTGAGGAGAAAAATGATTATTCATAGGTATAAGTTAAGCAGCTTTTCGTAATTGAAATTTTCTGTCTTTTATGGCAACTGTTGGCTGGGCGTAGTCTTCAGACTACGTTCGGTTTACGTGCCACCACGCAGTAGCAACGAAGTTAATCTTTAGATTGGCGAGTTGGGTGACCTTAAATTTTGTAAACAACTGAAATATAATTCCATAAAGCCATGTCTCTACCTAAACTATCCGCCAATCTGAAGATTGGCGCGAGCCTACGGCGTAGTCTTCAGACTACACCGAACAAACATATTTAGTATTCTAAATGTTTCCAAGAACTATCCAAATGCTATTGCCCCTCTCTTTAGAGCAGGTCAATAGACAGGCTTACCATTCTACCTCTACGGACTGCCTGATTCCGTAGGGAAGCCTTACAATCACTCTCTGCTGCCCGTCCTGATACCAACCCGGCGGCAAAGTAATCCAGTTCTTTCTCCGTAAGTTTATTTAACACCGCACCGTTGGCTTTTACCTGACTGACTGCATGTACGCCGTACACAATCAGGTAATGGATTGGTTTATTCTCCACCGTTAGAGAAAACCCTTTTTAGCTGTCGGTTTAGTAGCTATGGTAGCGAAACTTTCCTCGGATTGGTAGCATTTGGTCTGCGTATCTTCATCCGGAGGGGTTACCATCACGGCTCCACGCTGCCAGCCGTGAGGCTTTCGCCCCATTGCAGGGATGGGGCCAGACGTACCGGCAGGATAGCTCCGGCTTTCAGGTAAACGGGAATTGTATCGGCAGCAACCGACTGGGAAGTTGGGTTTGCGTATGTCTGGTTGGTCCATAGGTTCACCCATTTCCCGGCTGGAAAGCTAAGGTTACTTTTGCTTCGTCGGTATGGGCCGGAGCTACCAGCAAATCATTACCCAATAGATATTGTTCTCCCTGATTGGCTAAACGGGCCTGTTTCGGGAAGGCAATAGCCATACTTCGCATCATGGGCAAACCGGTTTGATGGGAAACCACGGCGCTGCTGTACAGATAATCGAGCAGGCTTTCGCGTACCCAGGCATACTGCCGGTAATTCCGGACGGCCTCTTCACCGTATTCCCAGGGTTCGCGGGGCTCGGTACCGTGAAAACGCATCAGTGGGGTAAAGCAGCTGAACTGCACCCAGCGGTTATAGAGTTGCGGACTAGGCAAGCCAAAGAATCCGCCGGTATCGCTGCCCCAGATAGAAAATCCGCACGAACCTAAATTTAAGGCACCGTAAATGGCCGCCCGCAGACCCGTAAAATTGGCCCGGTGGTCGCCGGCAAACTGTCCCATCCAGCGCTGACTGCCCGCCGATCCGGCCCGGCCAAACAGGATATAATCGTCGGCCCGGCGTTCACTGAAAGCCTGCGCAAACAGGCGGTGGTAGTCGTAGGCGTAGAAGTTGTGCATTTCGCTGCCCGTACGTCCATCGTGGAAAACGGTGGTCTCGGGTACTTCATCCCCAAAATCAATCATACCGGCAATGCCCAGGTCGAGCCGCCTTTTCCAGAAACCGCGGACTACCTCTTCCGCCTTTGGATGGCTGAAATCTACGTACTCCCGGTGCTTGGAGATAAAAGCCTTACCACCCGGGTACCGCAGGGCCGGTAGCTGGTCGGTTGGAACATCCGCCAGCAGTTTCTGTTGCTGATTGAGTGCAATGGAAGAGTTCATCCAGGAAAATACCCGGATTCCCAATGGGGCCAGGGCCGTATGCACTTTCGGGTCATCGCAGGCAGAACCTTCGGCGTAGGTAGCTGAGTGCGGAATGTCCAGTTTAGCAAATTCGGTTGCTACCCGGATGACTTCCGTACCGGGATCACCTTTGGCTTGCCAGCGGAGATGCGTTCCGCCCATCCAGGGCTCAAATGCCCAGCGGGGCGGCAGCACGGGCTTACCGGTCAGGTTGGTGTATTGTTCGATTGCTTTTGCTGGCTCTTCAGCGTACACAAACAGGTCGAAAATGGGTCCGTGCATCGTAATGCGGTATTGATCGGACTGCGTTTGTCCCAGATCGACCCGCATGCGGTAGGATGTATTAAAGAACAAGCTGTAGCCAGCGGTAGTATGGAAAAACGGGACGGGCTTATACGTTTGATTCCGCAGGCAGACAATCATGCCCAGGTAATCATCCATTCCCCACAGGGTCAGCGCCTTTCCGTTTAGGTTGGCCGCGTCATACCGTTCTCCGAAGCCATACAGCACCTCATCTTTACGCAACGCATGGCTAAAATCAACGGCCGCTATTTTCCCTTCCGGGGAAAAACGGAACCGGAGATTATTCGTTCGCAAGTTGAAGACCGACTGACCTTCTTTTTGTACGCTGACCGTATAGCCCTCCCCTTCGCGAATCTGCACCGTGTATTGCTTGCTTTTTACCATATATCCTTTGGAAATTTTCTCAGCCGAGAGGTTTTCTAACCCCGTTGGCGCGAAAAAACCGCCTTTCCCGCCAACCATCCGGATTCCTCCTTCGTTAGGGAAACTGATTGCCAAGGCATAACCTCCCTTATTCTCAATTTCGCCTCGCAGCACTACCTGATTTCCCTGGGGTTCAATGGCCTGTACCCTGAATGAATGCCACTGATCTGCCCGGATATTACCGGCCGATTCGTCGGCGTACCAGTTGCGGGAGGCCATATTCAGTTTACTCAGATAAGCATCCAGGGAATCACAAGCAGCGTTTACCTGACCCTTCCGCAGCATCGAATTTATGTTCCGGCGAAACAGGTGAGGCAGCAAACTTTCGGCCATGGGCGTACCGGCTTCCTTCCGGAAATTAAAGCCTTCCAGCAGCAGCAGGTCAATCCAACGCTGGGTCAGACCAATCCGGCTGGCAAGATTGCTCTCAGTAGTTGGCTGCTTCAGGCTCTGCTGCATTTCCCAGATGGCCTTTTTCTCGGCTACGGATGGATAGACTAACTGAGCCGGCCATTCCCAGCGCAGCACCCCGGAAGGTAGGCGGACTAACATCGCTTTCGAAACCCTGGCGGCGGGACTTTTGCCGAATATAGTCTCCATGAAAAGATCCAATGCCGGTTTGTCGTCGAAATCCAGGGCTACCGGACTTAGTCTTTCGGAGTCCCGCCAGCGGGTGCGGTTGAGCCCGATGCCAAAAGGTTCGGTTGGCTTTCCTCCCAATACTTGCCAGGGAATGCGGAACAGCGCTTTCCAGGCTCCAGTTTCCTTACGAACGGTTACCTCGTACCCCTGGGTAATAGGCCTTGAGGTTTTATCCTTTTGCACTACCCCGCCGGCTTCCAGGTTGCTTACTTTGGTGAGATCTCCCCGGACTACGCCGCCAAAATCGCCCTGCAACGTGGTTGAAAACTGGTAGTACACGTTTTCCTGCCAGTCGGGGCGGTAAAACATGTCAACCCGGTCGGGAAAATAGGTATCAATCAGGTAAGCGTTCTCGATGTTGTCCTGCAGTTTTAGGTCACGGTGGTGGGCTGGATACGCTAGGTTGGGTTCCTGACATATAAACAGTATATATAGCGCATTATTATCCCAGGCAATGCGGGATTGGGAAGGTGTGCTTTTGCCTGTTTCGCCCCCTGCCTTAAAAAAACGGTCCATTACCGGTGAAGAACTCCATTTACTAAGGGGCGTATCTATTGTTGGAGGGGTACTTACGGGTTTACCCAGGGTAATAGCTGATATTCCCCACGGTAGCGACGGGCTTTTACCTCCCTGTCCGGATACATTCAGGGATAGTAACAGGAACAGGCAGAGAACCGGAAAACTATATTTATTCATTTAAGTAATCGAACAGGGTTAACTAGAAATTTTGTATTTAAACCTCAGCTCCTTCCCATTGAGGGTTAGGATTAGGACACAACTTGCATCCCTCAACTGACTTTTGTGTTTACCCTTACATTCTTCTTAGGAGGCATGTTACTTTCTTTGTCATTGCTACAAAGAAAGTAACCAATTCAACATCTAGGCATAAAAACGCTTCCCCGCTATGGGCTCACGCTCACCCCGCTTTTGCCGAAACAGGCGAACTCCGCTTCGCTACGGTTCTGCCGGGCCTTTCCGCTCATGGAATTTTGTTTTTTTATTTTTCCATCTTGTGTTCTACTCGTAGACCCATTGAGGGAGAGGAGTAGGAATTGCGGTATTTCAAAGTCCCTCTTTGGAGGAGAGGGGTTGGGGACGAGGTTTGATCACCAAACCCCCTACTTGCCAGCAGTCGTGATCCGTTTGACATAGACGTAAAAAGCCCCCGTTTTCGCGTCTTTCTCGTCGGTAAACCAGGCTTGCAGACTGGTTTTTCCCTCGGGTAATTGTACCCGAAAAGTAGTCACCTCATCCGCTGGCGAAATGTTCTTCTCCTGTGTAACGGTAGCTATGCTCAGATTAGCCTTCTTCCAGTTAAATGCTTTTCCGGCCGGATAGGGAGTCCCTCCCGGAATAGGCCCACTAGCCGGCGCTGATCCTGAATTGGGCAACTTCGCTTCCTGCGGCCACCGTCGCAGGGTAATTTCATATTGTCCGGCTTTTTCCACCTCTACCATCCACTTGCCCATGGAGGCGATATCACCTTTCCGAACCATTTCCTGGTGCCAGGCGGGCATTTCTTTCGTATCGGTGTGAACGTCATGACAAGTCAGCGTGACCGGGTTTTCCTTGCCACCCAGATGAATCCGCACGTATTCATCTTTTCGATGTGCGATGTCCTGCCACCACTTCTCGCAACGCTCCCGCAGCACTTTCACCGTGTCGGGTAGGTCCTGGGCAATATTCCGGGTCTGTCCCGGGTCGTGCGGCATATCATACAATTCATTGCCATTGATCAGCCGCCAGCGGTCCGTCATCACGGCGGATTGCTTCCATTTTTCCATAAAGTCTTCCCGTTGGGTATCGACAATAATAGTACGGGCCGGGCCCTTGACGGAAGGATTCTGGAGCAGCGGCACTACACTTGTACCATCGAAACGAATAGTTGCACCGGGCTGGATGCCGCACAATTCGAGAAGCGTGGGCATTACATCCATGCAGGAAGTAAGCGAGGTTACGTCTTTTCCTCCGCCAAGCTTACCGGCTGGGTAACGAATGAAAAACGGCGTCCGGTGGCCTCCATCGTAAGGGGAACTTTTTACACCCCTCATTCCGGCGTTGAATCCTTTTCCGGCCAGCATACCGTCTTTACCCACCTGCGCCCCGGCTCCGTGCGAGGTGCCGTTGTCCGTCGTAAAAATCAGGATGGTATTTTCGGCTAATCCCCACTGCTGCAGTTTCTGCATTAAAAGTCCTACGTTATCATCCAGGTTGGTGATCATGCCGTAGAAATTGGGGTTGAACACCTCTGGTTGCCCGGCGTACATTTCCCGGTACTTATCAGGCACGTGAAAGGGATGGTGGGCTGCGTTGGTGGGCAGGTAACAGAAGAAAGGTTCCTTCTGATGACCTTCGATGAACTTCAAGGCTTCGGAAAACCAGACATCCGTACAATAGCCCTTGTAGGCTTGGGGCTTGCCGTTATGAAAGTACGTATCGTCGAAATAGTCATTGTTCCAGTAGTCAGGCGTTTGCCCTACCCCTCCCCCACCATGGATCAGTACTTCGTTAAATCCCCGGTCCTGCGGACGAAATGGATAGTTGTCTCCCAGGTGCCATTTGCCAAAAATAGCCGTCTGGTAACCGTTTTGCTTCAGTACCTCGGGCAGGGTGGTTTCCCCTTCGCGGAGGATGGAGCGGCCCATAACCGTATGCCAGACGCCTACCCGGTTGAAGTGCTGCCCGGTCATAAGGCTGGCACGGGTGGGCGAACAGGTGGTCCCGGTATGGTAATTGGTCAGACGAAGGCTCTGGCTGTAGAGTTGGTCAAGGTTGGGCGTTTTAATCCACGGATTGCCATGACAAGCCAGATCGCCGTAGCCTTGGTCATCAGACATAATCAGAATAATATTGGGACGGCGGTTCTGGGATAGTGCCACCTGCAGGAGTAGTGTTGTCAAAAACCCTGCTGTAAAAAATGCTTTCCATCCGCTGCTTATGGGGTAGTTCATTAGAGTATGAGGCTTAAGTGGTTAATATTGGATCACTACATGAGCACATCAGTAATCAGTGATGTCTGCTACTTTTTCATCCCGTAATATTCGTACTGATCAAACAGGTGCCCGTTACCCGTCAGGTACGGATCTTCGGTTTGTTGTCGCCACTGCCCTAGCTGGGTCTGGAGCTGTTTTAGGGCAGACGCATAGTTGGGATCGGAGGCCACGTTATGCAACTGGTGGGGATCTTTACTAAGATCGTATAATTCCTCTGCCGGCCGTTTTTCGAGGCTCCAGGCAACTAATTGCTTCAGTTCGGGCTTCTCCTGGTTCTGCACCAGATACATTTTGGACGGGCCGCCATCAATGTCCCCAAAGGGCCCCGGCGGGGTGAATACATCGGGGTCACCAGCCGGCCAGCGGTCAGGCTCCAGGTTCTGAATGTAGAGATACGCTTTGGTGCGCACCGCCCGGATGGGATAGCCCAGATTATCTTTACGGATATTGGCGTGACGCTGCCGTTCCAGAAAAACGGCCTCAAAACGTTTATCTGACTGCCCTTTGGTCAGCAAGGGCAACAGACTTTTCCCGGTCATTTCTTTAGGAACGGCTACTCCAGCCGCATGTAAAATCGTGGGTGCCATGTCTACCAGACTTACCAGTTCGGTCAGCCGTTTTCCCTTAGGCAACTGGGCTCCCCAGCGGACAATCAACGGGACATTGGAACCAGCATCGTACACGTTGGCTTTAGCCCTGGGGAAAGGCATACCGTTGTCGCCACTCACGATAATCAGGGTATTTTCCAGTAATCCTTTCCCCTGCAACAGAGCCACTGCCTCCGCAATGGTCTGGTCAAACCGCTTTATTTCAGCATAGTAGTCCAGCAGATCACCTTTCGTCTGCGCATTATCTGCTAACCAGGCAGGTACTTTAAGTGCCGATTCGTTTAACTCCGCCGTTGCTTTTAGATTTGGGGAATAGGGCCGGTGCGGATCACTGCTGCCAATCCAGAAGCAGAACGGCTTTTGGGCCGGCAAGTCATTCACGAATTTTGCGAAACTTTCAAAAGCGGGACCGGCTGGGTTATGTTCATAGCCACCCGCCTGGTGGTCACCTGGTCCCCAGCCTTTACCTTGCAGGCCGATTGCATACCCGGCCTTTTCCAAAAGGAGGGCATAATTAGAATAATTACTTGGCAAGGTTCCCCAAAGATTAGCGCCTTCTTTCAACTGGTGCGGAAAGCGGCCCGTCAGCATCGAAGCCCTAGAAGGCGAACAGGAAGGCGCCGTACAAAAAGCCTTCTCAAACAAAACGCCTTCTTTAGCCAACTGGTCAATGGCCGGCGTGGAAACCACTTTATCTCCGTAAGCTCCGGCATGTAGTGACCAGTCGTCAGCCATAATCACCAGGATGTTGGGTCGGGAAGCCGGGGCAGCGGGTTCTTTTTCCGGAAAAGCACTGGTACAGACAGTTAGTAAACCAGCTACTACACAGGACAGTAAAATGGAAAGGTATCGGTTCATAGGTTTGCAAAAGGTCAAGCATAGGATTATTCGCAGACGGGAGCACAAACAGCCGGTTCGTTGCTGCCCATAATATATGTATCGTGAAAATTGTGCTATGGGCCATCAGCTTATCCAGGTTGGGCCTTTTCAACTCCGTGGTTCCCAAGGAATGAGCCGCTATGCAGATGACTACTAACACTGCCTCTGCCACTAGGTCTTACCTTACCTTCTTAGCCATTGGTAGCTGACCCAGTGATTGTTCAAACTCCTTCATCCGATCCTGCATCTGGACGACTTTGTCCGGATGCTTTTCGTGCAGATTGGTTTTTTCACCAGGATCTTTGCTCAGGTCAACCAATAACAGGGGGTGTGGATCAACGGCTTTCATTCCTTTATTGCCCTTATTACCAGCATAAGGCAGCTTAATCTTCCAGTTACCGGAACGGTATGCCTGTATGCTTACCATCCATATAATAAAACATTTCTTCCCCATCCCGTTTGCCGGTGCCCAGTAATACGCCAGTGATATCTTTACCATCAATAGGCCGGTCAGTAGGTACGGTTCCGCCGGTGAGTTTGGCAAAAGTCGGAAACCAGTCCATCATATTGGCTACCTGGCTGTGAGTGGAGTTTGCTTTAATTTTACCCTTCCAGTAGGCAATAGCCGGCACCCGCATACCGCCCTCAAAAGTAGTTTGCTTTCTTCCCGAAGCACTCCTGCGGTACCGGCATCGGCTCCTTTCACCAGCCAGGGGCCGTTGTCGCTGCTGAATACGACCAGTGTGTTTTCCTCCAGCTTCAGCTCTTTCAGCTTCTTGAGTACCTGGCCCACACTCCAATCCAGTTCTTCGACCACATCGCCGTACAAACCGCCTTTAGATTTGTCCTTAAAGGCCGGTGAGGCATAAATGGGAATGTGGGGCATGCTATGCGGCAGGTACAGAAAAAAAGGAGCATTCTTATTTTTTTCGATAAACCCTAAGGCTTCCTGGGTATAGCGAATAGTCGTTGAGTCCTGGTTGACTTTAGCGACCACTTCCTGTCCGTTGCGCAAATACGGCGTGGGCACCATATCATTGCTGTACGGAATGCCGAAATAATAATCGAAGCCGTGCCGGGTTGGCAGGAACTCTGGTTGGTGCCCCAGGTGCCACTTACCCACGCAAGCAGTTGTATAGCCCTGCCCCTTGAGCATTTCCGGGATAGTTACTTCACTTGCATCGATGCCGGTATGACTTTCCGGGAAAAATACGGTGTTAATGCCCATCCGGATCGGGTAACGTCCGGTCATCAGGGCAGCTCTTGAGGGGCTGCAAACGGGAGAAGCCGAATAAAAGTCGGTAAACTTCATGCCCTGGGCGGCCATCCGGTCGAGGTTTGGCGTCTTAATCATCTTGTTGCCATAGCACCCCAGGTCTCCGTACCCCAGATCGTCGGCAAAAATGAAAACAATATTGGGTTTAGCACCAGGGTTCTGAGCCCTGCTATCAGTCATGAAGGCAACAAACAGTAAAAGAACAATACAGATCCGGTGCATAGCTCGATGTTGGTTACTCGTTGTTTGTTATTGGTTGTTAGATGTTCGTAATAACTTGTAGTATAGCTGATTACTAAAGATAAAAGGTTCTTGGAGACATTTAGGGAAACTGTTGCGCGTTTAGCTTCGCTGAGATAGTTATAACGCATCACGCTTGGCATCGCGTCTGTGACGCGAAAGAGTAGGAAGTATTTTTTCGTAAATCTCTCCCCGGGAACCTCTTTTTGCTTAAATACCGTTGGCGTTCAACCGGTCACGGCGACACCAACGGTAAGTCCTACATCCTTCAAAAAATCACGTTTAATCTAATCTTAAAAGGTTTCGGGTTTTCAGTTTACCGTTCCGGATTAATAATTTCTGCTTTAGCAACCGGAAACTACCAACTGAGAACTTGAAACCGTTTTTATACTACCAACCCGGATTCTGTTTCACATTCGGGTTGTTGATCAGTTCTCCATTTACAATCGGGAAAAGATAACCTTTTGGATAAGCAGCGAATTCTCCGGTTTCTTTTTCAAGCAGCTGTCTCCGCTTCAGATCGTACCAGCGGTCACCTTCAAAGCATAATTCTAGCCAACGTTGTAGCATTATTTCATCTATTGAAATGGGTCTGACCCCAATACCGGCCCGTTGAGTAACCTCATTTAGTGCTATTTGTGCATCGCCTGTTCTTCCTAACTCAAACAAAGCCTCTGCCTTTAACAAAATCACATCGGCTAACCGCAGAAAGATAATGTTGCTATCGCCGAAACGGACATTCGCTATGATATTGCCGGGGTACTTTTTAACGTAGTGATTCGGATAGATCTGTCTAGTGCCCCCCGGTGGCGATGGATTTCTTAAATCGGGAACCGTTCTGCCGACATTAACCGCTTCCCAACCATCAGTTCTCCGTACTTCAGCCATTGCTGCATTGAACCGTACATTGTCGTTCATAGATTTGAAAGCCATAATCAGCTTTTCACTTGGCATCAGTTGGAAGGCTCCTCCAGTCGGGGGATCATTTTTGCGGGGCAGAAACAGATTCGTCAAGTCATTAGTTGGATTGGGACCTGCGATCGTTGCATCGTATACCAATTCAAAAATGGATTCGCTAGTTCCGTTCTGCGTAAAGATGGTTTCGTAACTCTGAGCGGGTACCAGTGAGTATAATGATGTGTTGCTGAGTACTAAGTCTGCATAATTAACGGCTTTCTCCCATTGCGGGGGGCCCACCTTCAGGCGTTGCTGGGCGTAGGGAGAACTGATATAGACGTAGTATTTTGCCAGGAGTGCATGCGCTGCTCCACGTGTAGCCCGGCCCCGGTTACTTTGCGGATAATCTGGAGGCAATAATTGAGCAGCCTGCAACAAATCGGCTTCAATTTGCTTGAGTACATCTGCCGGATCTGCCTGTTTACCTTCAAAATCGCTGCTGGCATCTTTAATAGGCTCCGTGCGCAAAACTACATTTTCCCATACCCGTACCAAGTTAAAATAAATAAACGCCCGCAGAAAGTAAGCTTCACCAAACAGCCTGTCTTTCTCTTTAGGAGTTGAGAATTTGTCATCCGTAATTTTGCTGCCGTAAAACAATAGGTTATTAATATATTGTAGCGAGGCATAGTAATTCTGCCAGTTAGCCCAGGGCCAGGTATTGTCAAAATTGCCTTCCTTGGCAGGCTTATACCCTGAAGTTACAGACATGTAGCTGTCCGAGCGGTATTCTCCGTTGTAAAGATACCGCAACGGCATTTCGTTCGGTGCTCCCGTAGATTCTAAAGCCAGTTGATGGTAAACACCTATAACTGCCCCCCTTACGTCTGCTTCGTTTTCAAACGCCTTATCTAAGGTAATGTTGCTGACAGGATCTTGTTCTAATACATTGCAGGACGTTACCAGGCCAAAGTACAGAAGGTATAAAAAAAGATATCGAATAGATTTCATTGTTCAAAAAGTTTAGGAATCTCTACTTATAGTTATTTGCGATTGTTTTTAGAGACCTAACGTGAGGCCAACCGTGAATGTACGGGCACGGGGATACGCACCAAAGTCAGTGCCATAGTGGCCCTCGCGAGTGAAAGAGCGCACATCCGGATCTATACCGCTGTATTTGGTAAACAGCGCTAAATTATTGGCGGTGATAAATGCTCGGATGTTCTGGAACTTCAGGCGTTCTACTAGAGTCTGGGGTAATTCATAGCCTAGGGTTACATTGCTCAGACGCAGGTACGATCCATCTTCCAGAAAGCGGGTTGAGGTAAAGTTGTAGTTCGCGGTACCTCCAACACCTGAAACGGCTCTGGGTATATCCGTTATATCTCCCTGTTGCTTCCATCGGTTGCGAACGCTACTCAGGTAATTACGCCCCGGAGTGCTCATAGCGGTTAGGGCCTGACGGGTGGCATTGTAGACCTGGTTACCGTACGACCAGTTCATGAAAATGTCGAGGGATAAGCCTTTGTAAGCAAAGGTATTTGTAATTCCGCCTGTGTGAAGCGGCTGCGTACGCCCATAGGTTACCCGATCTTGAGGTTCAATAACCCCATTGCCATCCTGGTCTACATAACGCACATCTCCCCCCCCAAATAAATGGCCGGTTGCACTCGAGGCTCTTAATCCGGTTGTGTTGTCTTCATCACGGGCATAAATACCATCCGCTACATAGCCATAAAGAACCCCTACCGGGTTACCTGGCTTTAAAGCACTCTCTACACCTGTGCCAAAGACGCGGGTTTCTGTGAATACAAAAATCAGATCATCATCACTGCCGTAAAGCGATAATATTTTGTTACGGTTAAAGGCCACATTCAGATTAGTCGTCCATTTGAGGGCACCCGCTAAATTACGGGTAGTCAGGTTAAACTCCAACCCTTTGTTTTGCATTTTCCCCAGATTAACCGTTACGGAACCTGTTCCTGCGGATTGGGGGCACGGCCTGGTCAATTAACAGGTCTTGCGTTTTTTTTTCAGATAGGCTTCGGCAGTGAAGACAATGCGCTCCTCTAAAATGCCTACGTCAACACCGACATTGTATTGGGTAGTAGACTCCCATTGCAGGTTGTAATTAGGTAATTGCCCCGGCTGAATTCCTGGTAAGCCCGCATAATCATTGCCTGTATTATAGAGGCCACGTGCGGTATAATTACCCAACCCGCCTTGATTGCCTACTTGTCCGGCGCTTCCTCTTAGTTTTAGGAAGTTGATGAACGGAAGCCCTTTTAGAAATGATTCATCCCCTATATTCCAGGCTACCGAAGCCGACGGAAAAACCCCATACCGGTTGTTAAGGCCAAACCTGGATGAACCATCCCGGCGGACAGTACCCGTTAGAATGTATTTATCTTTATAACTGTACTGCATTCTTCCGATGAATGACTCTAATCCGTAAGCTTGCTGTTCTGAACTGACATTATCAATCTTTGCTGCTGCATTCAGGGTAGTTACTTTATCACTAGGGAACTGGCTAGCATTAGCAGAAGAATTATTATCGGTAAACTCCTGTTGCTCATACACTACTAGAGCTGTAATATCATGTACATCAGCAAATTTTTTGTGATACGTCAAGGTATTGGTATTGATCCATTGGCGATCATCCGAGTTGGTAAACGTGCCTCTCGTCTCGCGGTCCTGATTGGACGTAGAGCGGTTGAATGTATTGTTGCGTGCGGAACGGTAGTCCAGACCCCAACTCGTGCGGAACGTTAACTCAGGAAAAATTTGTATTCGGCAAAGACGTTCCCAAAAATCCGGTTATTCCGGTTGTTTCTATCTACTTCATACAGTGCAGCTAACGGGTTGGCTGTTGATCCACCAGTAATCCTCCACAAAATTGTACCGCCCTGAAGCGTTGTAGATAGGGGTGAATGGATTTTTCACTAAGGCACTTAGATAGACTCCCGCATTGGTATTGCCATTTTCAGGAATACTTTGAGGCTTGGTATGAGCAATAGATAAATTACTGCCAAACTTTAATTTTTTTCGATACTTCCACATCTAGATTGAGTCGGCCCGTTACGCGGTTAAATCCTGATTTTTCGATAATTCCTTCCTGACCAAAGTAGTTAATAGAAGTCAGGTAGCCGACTTTACCCTCCTTTCCGCTAACGGATAAATCAACCGTACGGATGGGCGCATTATTCCGTAAAATTTCATCTGTCCAGTTTACATTGACAGCACTATCCAATCTGAAAAAGAAAGGGTCAAGAGCCAGCCCAGCATTTGTATAAATTTCCGTCATTACCGGTAACAATTCCGGGGCTTCCAGTACCTCTAGTTTTTTAGCAATGTTCTGGATGCCATAGGTTGTATTTAAGGTAACTTTAGTGCGCCCCTTTCCGCGCTTTGTAGTGATGAGTACGACGCCATTTGCGGCCCGGGCTCCGTAGATAGCTATAGCTGATGCATCTTTCAGAATATCAATGCTTTCAATATCGTTGGGGTTGATATCAGCCAAATTGCCCAGAATCGGCACTTCATCGACTACGTACAGCGGATCGTTGCCAGCCCGCAACGAAGAAATTCCCCGGATTCTGATGGAAGCGCCTGCACCTGGGGCACCATTATTCTGAATTACCTGCACTCCAGGAGCACGGCCTTGCAGCAAACTTCCCAGGTTGGCATTGGGAATATTTTGTATTTCAGCAGCCTTTACGGTAGAAATCGAACTGGAAAGGGTTTTACGTTGCCCAGTACCGTATCCAATAACTACTACTTCACTCAACGCCTTAATGTCTGGCGCCAGAGTTATATTTAAGGTAGTCTGGTTTCCAACCGGCACTTCTTCGGGCGTATAGCCGATAAAACTGAATACCAGGGTGGCATTTCCATCGGGTACGGTCAGTTTAAAAGTACCATCCGCATCGGTAGTGGTTCCGGTGGTGCTTCCTTTTACGGTCACACTTACTCCGGGCAGCCCTTCGCCGGTATCGGCTGCTTTTACAACGCCAGTGACAGCAACTTCGGCTATATGCGCCAGTTTAATGGCATTACCCGAAATCAGCGACAGGGGGGTAATTTCGGTAAGAGGAGTCTCATCAGTTGATGAAGTCTGACGGCGGTCTATCCGGGTTACTTCTTTTTTTACTCTCTTTTTAATCGCGTAGTTACCCTGATTAAGCCGCTCAAACTGCAGATTTACCTGGTTTAACAGTGACTGCAGCAACTCTTCAGGGTTAGCCGGATAAGTGCCAGGCTCAAATACCTGCTTGCCTTCCAAAGCCTTGGTATTATAGACGAAAAAGATTCCGTACTTTTTTTCCAATCGTTTCAATACTTCAGTGAGGGGCTTTTGGGCCTCCTTCTGAATCACACTTTCGGGAGTACTATTCAGGGCAACTGGTGATAATTCCGGCTCCTGAGCAAATCCTCCGCTGCCCAACAGGCAAAAAGCAAGCAAAAAGGAGGCCTTTAAAGTAGTTTTCATACTTTATAAATGGATTGAGTTAAGAAAAAGTGAGTATTTGTTATTCTTTGCGGCGCAGTATAATTTGTTTCTGGTTTTGTTCAACGTCAAGGTCAGCCGTAGCCGATAATGCTCTTAACATAGTGCCCAGGTTGTCCGACAAGACGGTACCTGTCAGTCGCTGGTCAAGCAGAGCCGGATCTTGCACGGTCACTTGCACCCCGTAATTATTTTCCAGCATGGTCACTATTTCCCGAAGCGTTGTATTCTGAAAAATATACTTCCGGTTGGTCCAGGCACTATATACTACCGGGTTAATTTGTTTGCGGGTAAATTGTTTCTTAGCCGCTGAGTAGGCTA
The DNA here is from genome assembly GCA_030448185.1 of Cytophagales bacterium. Classification (GTDB taxonomy): domain Bacteria; phylum Bacteroidota; class Bacteroidia; order Cytophagales; family 172606-1; genus CADCTQ01. The sequence goes on from JAUJNL010000003.1 coordinate 29,372, forward strand.
CTAACTGCCCGGGAACAAGGGTGATTTCACTATTTTCTGCTGCAACTTTGCCACCCATTTTGTTTTTTGGCAACTGTACTTTTACTTTTCCTTCATTGAGGGAAACTTTTGTTTCCTCTTCCCGGTGCTGCACATTAAACCGCGTTCCCAGTACCTGTACCTCCAGGTCCTGAGTATGCACCGTAAATTTTACCGGTACCTTGCCGGAAGGAAGGGTAGCATGCTGTTTGGTGACTGAGAAAAAGGCCTCTCCTTCCAACCATACTTCACGGTTCTCTTTGTCTGACCATTCTTTGTCGTACCGCAGACTTGAGTTGGCATTGAGGGTTACCTGTGAGCCATCGGGCAGTGTTATCTTCTGAATCTCTCCATAAGCCGTACGATATTCCTGCGTCCCTGTAAAGGCAACATATAAAGCGGCACAAACGAACAATAGGGTGAGGGCAGCGGCTACCTGGTATACCAGACTTCCATTCCGCCAGATTGCGTTAAATAGATTGCGTTTGCCAGTAATTTGCTGGCTACGATATAAAGTGGATAACTCAATCTTACGCCACACGTCCAGTTGCTCCTGAGCGGATAACTCATCCCGGAAATCAATACTGAGGATAATCCGCCGTGCTTCTTCTACATCTCTTACCTTTTCCGGATGGGCTGCCAACCATTTTTCCCAGAAGGCATGTTTTTGGGAAGATGCGTTTTGCACCCAGTCACGAAAGGCCTCATCCAGAACCAGATCCTCAACTCCAAAGTTTTCGTAATTCATTGGATAAAAATTATGCTATAAATTCCTGACGGATTCTCATTTATACTAATAGAGAGCGAAAGTCTTTCCGTTTGTAACCGCCATCACTACTTTTTTCCGAAAAAAACTACAGGGAACAGTCACGTCTTTGCCTTAAGAGTGTATCCTTGATCATAATACGTTCGCATTTCGGAAGTAAATCCGGACGAATAGAAGTAGAATGTATCTTCGTGTACCGGTAAAACCTCTATCTAATAGCAGAGAATCAGAAGCCCATCAGATTTAACAGGCCAAGCAGGATAAAAAGCTCTATGTGGCCGGCTAGCTTGGTCCGGAGATTTTTAATGGCTTTATAGATCAGGTTGCGGACCACCTGATACTCAACAGCCATGATCGCCGTTACCTCTTCGTAGCTTAAGCCCTGATAATAGCGCAGGTAAATAGCTTCCTTCTGACGCCGGGGCAGGTTTTCAATTTCACGCCATACCTGATCATTGCGAAGCATATCGGTCTGACGCTGAATGTAGTCGGATTCGGGTGAACGTTCCGCCGCAAAACTCCCGGTTTCGTCGTCCAGGTTATCCAGGCCAAACAGGTTAGGTGCCGATGCCTGTTTTTTAAAAAGCAGCCGGCGCAGGGAAATCAGCAGATAAAACCGAACCGACTGCACATCAGAGAGATTGGCCCGCCGGTTCCATAGCTCAACGAATAACTCCTGCAGGCCGTCTTTTACCCGTTCCCGGTCCCGCACCAGGGTCATTCCATACTTAAATAAAGCGTTATTAAACAACTTATAGAGTTGGGAAAAAGCTTCCTGGTCGCCCTCCTTAAATCGCTTCCAAAGCAGAGACTCCTCCGCAGGTCGGGTAGGATGGCTATAGGAGTCTGAAGGTTTGGACATACTGAGCTAAAAGCAGTGAAGGCAAAAAATTCCACCAAATATGTTAAGTAATTGTGTAAATTATATAATATAAATAATAAATCCTATAAAAAGCCGCCTCGAATTTAATTGAGCGCTACTTGGCACCAGTAGCTGACAGTTTATTCTTTCTTAAGAAAATGAACCCCTACCTATTTGGAATAACTCCACACAGTATTTGAAAAGGAAATTGAAGAGACGGTGATGCATCGCCAGTTTTTTGCCGACAAGATTACCAATCACCCTCTGCCCGTGGATGTACTGATGGAGCAGGTACGGAAAGCCTATCCGGACCGTAAAATTGGCGGTTTCGAAATAGACCAGGATTCCCGTAAAAACTACCGCTTTAGGGTAGAAGATCCCCGAACCTCTGTTTTTATCAATCCTTATACTGGGCAGATTCAGGGAACCTTGGAGCATGACAAACGCTTCTTTACCACTACCCTCAAACTGCACCGTTACCTGCTGGCCGGGGAAATGGGAAAAACGATCACTGGAATATCGTGCGTCATTTTCATTATTCTGCTCCTGTCGGGAATTATCATCTGGACTCCCAAAAACTGGGCATTCATCCGGGAAAAGTTGACTATCCGCTGGTCGGCCAAGTGGCGCAAAGTCAACTACGACCTGCATAGCGTAGGCGGATTTTATGCATCCCTGCTGCTGCTGGTAACGGCTTCTACCGGACTGGTATGGGCATTCAAACCGGTTAATAATGCTATTTTCTGGGTAGCAGATGGCAAACCTCAGGATAAAACCAAACCGCAGTCGGTTGATTTCGGACAGGTGGCTGGCGACTCCTTCTATCAGCAGTTGGTGAGTGAAACCAACAAACAGTTTACTTTTCCCGGCAACCTCCGGGTTAATCTGACATCTAATGATAGTGCAGCCATTTCTGTTTCTAAGGAAGACCTTTCTGCCGCAGTGCCTAATGTGGTCAGCGCTCTATATTTTGACCAGTTCTCAGGTAAGTTGGTAAAGGCGGAACCGTATGAATCTATCAGCCGGGGCACGAAAATCCGCCGGATTGTGTACCCGATCCACACGGGTAGTATCGGAGGTTTGCCTACCCGTATACTGGCATTAATAGCCAGTCTGTTTGCGGCCAGCCTGCCCGTAACTGGTTTTCTGATCTGGCGGAGCAAACGTAAAAATAAAAAAGGGGGTAAACGGCAACAGGATACTTTACTCAAAAAATCATCCGCTAAAGAATTAAGTTATTAGGCAGTATTAACCAGATGGTAGTTAACGGCTACACCAGTATCTAAGATAAGTTTTCCGTCCACTTGCTCTTCCGTATCTTTGAGCCAGTGCTGGGCCAGCAACTTTTGCTTCCCATCGAAAACAATTATGCTCGAAAGGTATTCCTTTGCGTTGCCCAAAGGCAAAATTATCCGGCGATACGGGGTTAAAGTCCTACAAATGCCCGAGTTAAACTATAATATATCTCCGGGGAATCTCATTCCTGCAATCCGGGATGTGGCCTCTCATAGGTTGGAGCTGATCAGGTGGGGGATGGATTTGAAAAAGAATAAACTGGGCCGGGCTAACAGACCCGTTTCCGTAATAAATGCCTCCGTTATCAGTAACGCGGACAAACCGGCCTCCCTGCTACTTACCCAGCGGTGCCTGATTCCGGCCGATGCCTTTTATTGCTGGCGGCGCCTCTCCCGGAAAAGTTATGTTCCTTTTAGAATTTCCCTGAAGTGGAACCTGCCGTTTGCCTTTGCCGGCGTATGGCAGACCGAAGCCGATGAGTCAGGAAACGAAACAATTACCTGCGCCCTGATTACGACTACTGCTAATACCCTGCTTGCCCCCCTCGCTGCAACCATGCCCGTAATTCTGCCACTGGAAGAAGAAAAAAACTGGCTGGCCCCGCAAGAAGGCCCTTTTGCAGTAAAATACCTGTTCTCCTCCTACCCTTCCGATCAAATGAAGCTGTTTCCAGTATCTTCAAAGATCCATGACCTGTCATTTAATTCACCCTTGCTCACCCAACCCGCCCAACCTGTAGACCAACACGGCAATTATGTACTGTTTGGAGAACAATAAACAAGTAGCCATTGGAAAACTGCAACCATGCCCGGCTGGAAGAAGAAAAAAACCGAAGCCGATGAGTCAAATGGAAACGAAACAATTACCTGCGCCCTGATTGGAATCGACTACTGCTAATACTCCCTGTTTCTTCTTGCCCCCCTCGCTGCAACCATGCCCGTAATTCTGCCAAAATAATATCGATGGAAGAAGAAGAATGGTTTTCTCAAAACTGGACTGGCATCGAGCCGATGCGCAAGAAGGCCCTTTTGCAGTAAAATACCGTGTTCTCCTCCTTTATACCGCCTCCGATCAAATGAAGCTGCCTTTCCAGTATCTTCAAAGATCGCGATGGGTCTTTTCTTGACCTGTCATTTAATTCACTTTGAGAATCCTTGCTCACCCAACCCGCCCCAACCTGTAGACCAACACGGCAATTATGTACTGTTTGGAGAACAATAAACAAGTAGCCATTGGAAAAATGGAATCAGGAGCATTTTCTCATAATCAATGTGCGAAACCGTTGAAAAGAAAGACCCGCTTTTAGGCGGATCTTTCTTAAGTAAAATCGAAATGAATGTTCTTCCGAAAGGTAACCTAGATTTACAAAAAAATTATTGTTTTTAATCGTTTATCCGCATCAACCGTATAAGGCCGTTACCAAAAGCAAACTTAAAACACCCTGCTTTTATGAAAGTTAATGAAAAAATTAAACGGCAGCATTCAGAGAACACTGCCGTTTAGAAGGTACAATTAGGTAATTACTTACTTCTTAAGGGTATCTTCACCTTCGCCAGCCCCAACTTGACGGGTAGTAGTATCAGACTCAACTACTGTTTCTGTTACAGTGGTATCAGTTTCTACTATAGTGTCGCGGTCTACTACGCTTTCGTCATTCTCAGTATTAGTGGTTTTGCTTTCGCAGGCGGTGAATGCAATTGTTCCCAAAGCGATCATACAGGCAAAAAACATCTTTTTCATAACGAGCTGAAATTAAGTTTAAGGTTAAAATTCAACCTATATACCACCACTTAGAGAAGGTAACCCAAATAAATTAAATTTTTTTCATCGGGTTACTTACGCAACTTTGAGGTATAAAAAAGCGGCTATGCAGATGAGCAAAGTAGTATACCTGAACGATGAGGAACTTTCACCGCCCTTCGCAGCGGGAGCGAGCAGGCGTTGGGAGCTGTCTATAAAAATTATTTTCCGATGATCCTGCATTTTATTACACAGAATAGCGGAACGGAACAGGAAGCGAAAGATGTTTATCAGGGAAGCAATGATCGTGCTCTACGAACATCTGAAAGACGGGGATTTTGCTCTTTCATGCAAAATAAAAACCTATATCTACTCGGTTTGCCGCCGGCTTTGGCTGAAAAAACTGGCTGAAAAAACAGAAAAGCCGGTTCGTCGGTAAAATAGAAGACTTTGAAACATTCATTCCCTTTGCCAGAGACGAAGGGGAATCCGAAGAACGGGACGATCAGTTTAAAGCTATGCAGGAATCAATGGCTGATCTGGGCGAACCCTGCCGTACTATATTGGAGGACTTCTTTATCCGGGGCTATAGTATGCAACAGATTACCGATAAAATGGGCTATACCAATGCAGACAATGCCAAAAACCAGAAGTACAAGTGTCTGCTGAGACTGAAAAAGATTTTCTTTACCCGATATAAAGCCATTTAAGGCAATAAAGAGATGACGCAAGAATCATATGAGCAGATTGAAAAGTTTCTTTCCGGGGAGATGACCCTTCCGGAAAAAATCGCTTTCGAACAACTCATCAGGCACAATGCTCAACTGGCTGAAGAAGTCCGTCAGCATCAGCTCCTGCTGGAGGGCATGCAACTGCTGGGGCGACGCACCCAGTTGAAAAAGCAGATGGACGTTTTCCATCAACAGATGGAAGAAGAAGGCATTTCACGTCACATGCAGGTGAGTCGGTACGGATTGCGTCAAATGTGGAAAAAATACATGCCTACAATAGCGGTAGCGGCTTCCGTTGCCATTATTACAGCTATCAGTACACTGTCTACCTTAACGCACCTACGCTCTCTCGACAACCGGCAGACAACGTATTACCGGGAATTGAAACGCGAGTTTGATAAGTTCCGGATTCAGCAAAGCCGCTCCGGGACTGCACCCAATACCCAACCGGTTGTCAAACCTGCTCAGTACAGCGCCACGGGCTTTATGATTTCGCCTAATGGCTACGTAGTTACTAATTACCACGTAGTAAAAGAAGCGGACTCGGTTTATATTGAAAGTATTGCCTACCCGTCACAAAGCTATAAGGTAAAAGTAATTTACCGGGACCCTTCCGTGGATTTGGCCTTGCTCAAAATTGAGGACAGTGCTTTTCAGCCACTTAAACGATTACCTTTCGCGTTGCGTACCGAAGAAGCCGATCTGGCAGAACCCGTTTATACGCTTGGTTACCCTGGCGATGACCTGGTGTATAATGATGGTTCAATCAGTGCGCATACCGGTTTTGACGGTGATACCTCAGCCTACCGGATCTCGATTCCCGTAAACCCTGGCAATAGTGGCGGTCCGCTACTCGATGAACGGGGGAATTTATTGGGTATTATCAGCGGCAAGAATGAAGCGGCTGAAGGAGCTGCCTTTGCCATCAAATCCAAACATCTGCTGCGAATGATTGAGCAGGTTTCCCCTGATTCCCTATCAGACCCGCTTTCACTGTCCTGGAAGAATTATGTAAAAGATATGAAACGTCCTGAACAAATTAAAAAACTGCAGGCGTTTGTATTTAATGTAAAGGTCTTTAAGTCAGGTATGTAATTATTACCTTTATAATAGTATCTGCTTTTTAGTAAAAGAAAACCAGCCGGCTAGAATTTAGAAATTCTAGCCGGCTGGTTTTCTTTTATAATTATTTAGTAGCATAATCACAGATACTTAAGAAAACCTCCCCATCTTCTTCGCTTTAAATAGAGCAGATCGTGTTCATTCGCATAGGCCTCTCGTTCAAAACTAATCCGCATATAAGCGCTATAATGCCTTAATCCTTTAAACCGGTACCAGATGTATTCCATAAGATACCAGATATAAAAAGGGAGAACTAAAAGCTCAAGTTGCTGCCGCAGGTGAATCCGTTCGTGATGAAGCAACTCCTTGTCAGTGCGGTCATTGGGATCTCTTACCAGAATAAAGGGAAATAGTGCCATACCTCTTGCAGGAAGAAAGGGAACGTGCAAAATCATACACTAGTAGCTGAAATAATTACTAATTAATATACTTACTATCTCATTAATGGAAAGAAAATGACAACACAAAAGTTTCCTGGACGCATATAAATGCGTAACCGCTTTGAACGCAGGATATTTCTGCAGAGATACCAGAACCTTCCCAATATCTGCGCTGGCATAACCCTCCCCCAATACTTGCGTACATAACCTTATATACTAATTCAAACAGTTATGATCATTGAAAATAAAATCAGGAGAAATATTCTTAGTAAAGTTGCTGCATTGGCTATTAGTACTACCCTTTTAATGGCATCCTGCTCAAGTGACAAGGGAGAAGCACGTCGGGCTATTGGTACGGGCAGTGGAGATTATGAACTAACGGAAGGAAATGATTCTACTCCTTCGGGTAGCGCAGTTACGGGGGCCTCTAAGGCTACAAAAGCAGCCCAGCCGGAGGTAAATGCGAATGTAAGCGAAAAAATGGATACCTCTGAAGCATATAGTTCTGTTAATGGACGGACCAGCACCAGCAATACAGGCTCCAGTGTCAGCAATGGCAATACGCCTGGAGGTTCGGGAGGCATGAATAGCGGCAAACAAACAAATGCAACTCCAGCTGAGGGCAGTAACCAAACGGCTACCGGACAGAAGGTACCGACTGTGAAAAATGCGGATCCTCAAAGTGTAGAAGAAACCCGCAATAGAGGTGCAGAAAGCCCTAGCGGACAGACACAAACAGAAGCTGACCGTTCGGCGCAGCCCCGGACAAATCGCCGGCAGTAATTAATCTCTAATTGGTCAATAGTCAGTAGGAAAAGAAAAAAGGCCTATTGGGTATTAGTCAATAGTCATTGGAGAAAAGGTATTTGGTATTGAGGTATTGGGTATTAGTGTGTGGTCATTGGTTAAAAAGCTCATCCATTGTAAAACTAATACCTAATACCTATTTTTTTAAGTCTCAACAACTTTTGTTTTTAGACCGGCCCATTTTCCATCTGCCTTTTTGCCAGTGATATAAGCATCTATCTCCACTTCTCCTAAGCGGTACACTCTCGGGTCGGATAGTTCTTTCTCTATTGTTTGCTTCAGTACAATATACTGTTGCACTGAAGCCTTTTCTTCCTCTCCGTACCAGTCTTTTATTTCGGTCACATTTTTAAAAAAATCATCCAGCGTCTTAACGGATACAGGCGTGTTTTGGGATGCCTTCGTTGCTTTCCGAACTGTATTTTCATCCAAGATTGTATCGGGTGGAAGGTCCCATTCAAAATACTCGAAGGGATAATCTGACTCACTAGGGTAAAGTAACCCTTTTGAAAGCTCAGTCAGAGTCAGTTGCAGTTTATTTTCCATGCCAGAAGATAAGAGTAAAGGCAGAATGTACGGGGAAAAAGCAGGAAGTACGGATGTGGCTCCCACTGTAATTTAATTAACCAGCCATCATGTCTTCCATACCAAAAACTCCTCGCTTTCCCGTTAGCCATTGGGCAGCCAATACGGCACCCACCGCAAAACCTTCCCGACTGTGAGCTGTGTGTTTAATCTCGATACTATCTACGGGAGAGTTATAATTAACGACGTGAGTACCAGGTACATTTGCTATCCGGTGAGAAATAATAGCCAGTTCGGACGCATTCTTCGCAGAATTGTTTACCCAGTTGGTCTTCCGTTCTATTTCACTCAGAATATCACCGGCTAATGTGAGGGCAGTACCACTGGGTGCATCTTTCTTTTCAGTGTGGTGGGTTTCTTCCATAGAAATATCATAATCCGGATATCGGTTCATGAGCCGGGCCAGGATTTTGTTCAAATGGAAGAAAAGATTTACTCCTAAACTATAATTGGAAGCGTAGAAGAATGCTCCCCCTTTCTGCATGCAGTAGTTTTCTATCTCCGTACGGCGTTCCAGCCACCCGGTTGTGCCGCAGACTACCGGTATATGATGATCAAAGCAGAAAAAGAGATTACCCACCGCTGCTTCAGGCTGACTGAACTCGATAGCTACATCTACCTGACCTGGTTGTAATTGCACCAATTCATGACGGTTGTTCACATCAATCTTATTGATGATTTGGTGACCGCGGCCCAATGCGATCTGCTCGATGGTTTTTCCCATCTTTCCGTAGCCCAGCAGCAGAATATTCATAGTTTAATGTTATTCGGGTAAGAACACAATAATACAGTCCCGCAAATTACGCCCTACTGCGAATAACTAACAACAAACAGCAGATTATTTGAGTGTGAGCCGCAGGAAAGCCCAACGCCGGGCTGGTTGGCAGAGGAGCTAGGAACCAGACTTAAATCATTGTCTCCCAATTGAAAATTCTTCAAATGGGCATCCACATTGGCATCGACAATATTGAGTGCGTACAGAACGCCTGAGAGGATAATACAAAATTCAAAATTGCGTCGATTATAATCACGATAACGCCTCATTATGTCAAGTTGATCTTGCCTGGATCTGCTATAAAGCGCTTGGTATTCAGGTGCTTCTTTATCTAAAATAAAAGCGCCTGAAGGGCCATTCAGAGCAATAAAAGCGTCGCCACTTAATATAATTCTTATTATTCCACTGGATAAAAATCCCAGTACCCCTGCTCCGGCATAAATAATGGGTATTTTCCAGTACTTTTTATTGTAGGCCTGACCAGCGCCGGGTACTATGGCCGACAACATCAAGGCACGGCGCGGAGAGTGACGCTGCGGGATAATGGTAAGTGTATCAGCAGGGGCATTGGTAACTCTGACAGAGTCATTGCTTGTACCGAGTGTATCGGTTTGGGCTTGTAGCTGCGTTGCGCTAAAAAGAGTAAAAAAACTAATCAGGAAGCCCCATTTGGCAAAAGATCTCCGTAGTTCCATTTGGTCCATTCTTTTAGGAGCTTATATTCGCAAATATCATGCAAAGTTAAGCAACTCCAGAATGCGGTTAAGGTCTTCCTCCGAAGTGAAGGGAATTTTGATCTCGCCCTTATTCCCTTCATCACACTTCAGATTCACTTTGGTACCGAAGTGAGAAGACAGTTTATACTGAAGCTGGGTGAATTCATACTTCATGGAATGCTTATCTTTTCGTTTATTCGGAACAGCATCATTGTTGGCCAGATCACGAACAATTTCTTCTACCCGCCGCACCGATAAATCCTCGTCTACTATTCTGCGGAACACAGCCAGCTTCGTTTCGATATTATCAATATTGATCAATGCCCGGGCATGCCCCATAGTAATCCGGTTGTCGCGCAGAGCTACCTGAATGTCCGGTGGTAATTTAAGGAGACGGATATAATTATTAACCGTAGTCCGGTTTTTGCCCACACGATCTCCTAATTCTTCCTGTTTAAGGCTGCATTCCGTGATAAGACGCTGGTAGCTGAGGGCAATTTCAATGGAGTTAAGATTTTCCCGCTGAATATTCTCAATTAATGCCAGTTCCAGCATCTGCTGGTCATTAGCCGTCCGGACGTAAGCAGGAATAGTCTGTAAACCGGCTAATTTGGACGCCTGTAAGCGCCGTTCGCCGGATATGAGCTGATAATGGTTGCGGTCAAGTTGCCGTACCGTGATTGGTTGAATGATACCTTGTACCCGGATTGACTCCGCTAGTTCTTTGAGTGCTTCGGCATCAAAATAAGTCCGGGGCTGAAAAGGATTTACTTCAATAGCGTCCACATCTATTTCCGACATGGTATTGAATACCTCCAGATTCAACTGGCTTTCATTACCGCTCCGGTTGTCGTTTACTACCTCCGAATCCTGCAACAAAGCACCCAAACCTCTTCCCAAGGCATTTCTTTTCTTTGTGGCTTTACCGCTATTCGTAATCATATTTTCCTAAAATCAGTGAGAATTTTTGGTTCTGCAGAAGGGTTTACCAGACGAACCAGATGTAAATTTAAAGTATTCAAGTTAAATGTTCTAAGGCAGAAGACAAAGTTTCCCCGCCTAAATATAACGTAACCTGATTAGTAGTACGTTATCATCAGATCCTCTTTAAAGAAAGTTAATGCACGTACTGTTTCCTGTCAACTGGCTTGAGTCAGGCCATTTTTAACCAAAATTTCGCGGGCCAAGTTCAGATAACTCACTGCTCCTTTGCTGTCGGCATCATGGGCAATAGCCGGTACGCCAAAACTGGGAGATTCACTCAGACGAATATTGCGCGGAATAATGGTACTGAAAACCATTTGTTGAAAGTGGGAATTGACCTCATCCACTACCTGATTGGAAAGCCGTACCCGCAAATCGTACATAGTCAGCAAGATGCCTTCAATCTCCAGATTAGGATTTAACCTTGACTGTATAATTTTGATAGTATTTAACAGCTTGCCTAATCCTTCCAGAGCAAAATACTCGCACTGAACCGGGATAATTACTGAATCAGCCGCCGTTAAACTGTTGATCGTAATCAGGCCCAAAGAGGGAGAGCAGTCAATAACAATAAAATCGTAATCATTTTTTATATCTCTCAATGCCTCTTTCATCTTCTCCTCCCGGTTCTTGAGATTGATCATTTCCACTTCGGCCCCGACTAGGTCAATGTGAGAAGGCAGTAAGTCCAGATAAGCCAGATCAGAATGAATAATAATATCTTTGGCATTCACGCCACCTACCATACATTCATAAATACTATTTTCTATTTCTTTCGGATTGAACCCCAATCCGGAGGTAGAGTTAGCCTGTGGATCAGCATCCACAATTAAGGTTTTATACTCAAGAGCAGCAAGGCTGGCTGCCAGATTAATCGTAGTGGTTGTCTTACCCACACCCCCTTTTTGATTGGCAATCGCAATGATTTTACCCATACTGTTAGTCAAGAAACAATAAGAAATGCAGAGTCAATTGGATGGACTTGCTAATGCTCAACAAATATAAGCTTTATTTCATGTTCCTGTTCGGAGATGCCATCAGTTTGCTTACTCTTTAGAAGCATTTTTCCCGGTCAATCCAGAAACAGAGGTAGTTGTATTTGTTTTTCAACAATTTAGATATTAGAGTTTTGCACCTCCCATAATTCTTCTTGATAAGAAGAAGGAGCTTGAATAGTCAAACCGCTGATCATTCGTAAGTCAATAACCAATAAGTTTGATGAATTGATTTCGGATTGACCACTATTTCTGGATGATAAGTTTTCAACTTTACCCTATACATACGGTTATATCGTTCCTCTCCATACTGAACTGTCCATAAGTTCTGCAACCAGATTAGAAGGCAGTTGATACTATATAAAAAATTATCCGCTCAGCAATAAACTTACACTTACCATTAAGCTGGTGATTATAAGACAATTGACCTACTTATTGATTCCTATAACTGGTAAGTAGCCTCTAAAGATGAAGAATAAAGCCTATTTTTAAAGGTAACCCACAATGTATTGTTTCTGGTAATTTTATTTCTCAGCTCTTTCTAGCCAGCAATTTAGCTCATACAGCAAGGAGGAATCTTTTTCTTGTTACCTAAGAAGCAGGAACAATGGTTTTGCCCGGATGCCAGTAGTTATAGTTTTAAATTCATCTAAGACATTCATTATCAGATACTATACACCTTTTAGCCTTCTAAACAGGGGTTCGGAAAGTTACCCAAGCTAACCTGCGTATGATATCCAGGCCCATTCAATTTTTTGCCCATGTTTTTTCTTCAATCTTTAAACCCAAATCTGACAAGGTTAAAAGATTCAAAGAAAAACACAGTCACAATGATGGTAAAACGATTTACGTACTTAGTGGCAGCGCTCTCACTCCTGTTTGCTTGCGGGAAAAAGACAACTGAAAATGAGAACAGCGCAGCTAAAAAAATCTTCAGGTACAATCAAGCCGAGGGCCTTTCCTCTCTAGATCCCGCTTTTGCCCGTGACCAGGCCAATACCTGGGCGGTAAATCAGGTGTATAATGGTCTTTACGAAATGGATAAGGAGCTAAGTGTAGTACCTGCATTAGTAGAAACCTGGAACATTTCCGAAGATGGCAAAACGTACACTTTCAATATCCGGAAAGGAGTAAATTTCCATGATGACCCGGCTTTTGCTGGTGGTAAAGGTCGCGAAGTAACAGCTGACGATTTTATATACAGCTTCAAGCGCATTCTGGATCCAAAAACGGCTAGTCCCGGAGCCTGGATTTTCAATGATAAGATATTGGCTAACACTGACGGAAGCATTTCTGATACTTGCTTCAAAAAGAATGATGATTATTCTTTTAATGTGTATCTGCGTAAGCCATTCCCTCCGTTTCTGCACATCCTGGCTATGCCTTATGCCTATGTAGTGCCTAAAGAAGCCGTTGAGAAGTATGGTAAGGATTTTGGCCGCAAGGCTGCTATTGGAACTGGTCCTTTCACGTTAAAGCAGTGGTCAGCCAATGAAAGTATGACCCTGTTAAAGAACCAGAATTACTGGCGCCGCGATGCCGCGGATAAGCCATTGCCGTATTTGGATGCTATTCAGGTAACATTCATCCCTGACAAAAACCAGGCATTCCGTACGTTTCAACAAGGTAAACTAGAGATGCTTTCTGGTATTGAAGAAGGTTCACGTGACCTGATCCTTAACCGTGACGGATCACTGCGGAAGGAATTTACGGCTCAGTTTCAGGTAGAAAGAGTACCTTATCTGAATACTGAATATCTCGCTTTCCAGCTAGATCCCAGCGTTTATTCTGACAAAAAACATCCTTTCCTTGACAAACGTGTTCGTCAGGCATTAAGCTATGCAATCAATCGTGATGAACTGGTTTCGTTCCTGCGGAATAAACTGGGAGCTCCGGGAGTATCTGGTATGGTTCCAGTAGCGATGCCTTCTTTCGACAGTACCAAAGTTCGCGGCTATGAATTCAACATTGAGAAGGCTCAGAAGCTTCTAAGAGAAGCGGGTTATTCTAAAGGTAAAGCATTCCCCGAGATTACTCTGTATTGCAATCCATTACATAATGAATTAATGCAATATTTGCAGAAACAGTGGGCTAATGTTGGGGTAAATGTCAAGATTGAAATTACTAATCAGGCTACACTGCAGGAAATGGCTGATGGCGGTAAAGTGCAGTTCTGGAGAGCTTCCTGGATTGGAGATTATCCCGACGCTGAAAATTATCTGGCTACTTTCTACAGCAAAAATGCGGCTCCCGTTGGTCCTAATAAAACCAGGTTCAAGAACGCAACTTTTGATCAGCTGTACGAGAAAGCGCAACTGGAGAATGACCCATTTGAACGGTACGAAATGTATCAGTTGATGGACCAGATTATTATGACTGAATGTCCGGTAATTGTATTGTTCTACGATGAAGGATTGCAATTAAAGCAAAACTATGTTGCAGGCCTGGAAGCTAATCCAATGAACAATCTAAGTCTGGAGAGAGTAGACTTTAAGGAAGTTTCTAACGTAAAGATTACTGCTCAGTAATTTCGAATATTCAATAAAAAAAGGACGGCGTATCTCGCCGTCCTTTTTTATTGAATATTCATTAGATAGAAACTAGTAATATGGTAGCACTACTGAGTTATATTTAACTTAAAAAAGACGCTTCTTCATTATTCTGATATTGTGGGCAACTATTAAGAAAAAGATTGATTTTCCCGGAATAATCCTTACTTTAGCTGAACGTTTTAAGGGGTATAGGGCGTTATAAAAATCAAAAAACTACCTTGGTGTTAATTCTCCTACGTCTGTAGTCTTGAAGAAGGATTGCTAAATAAACTAAATAAAGAAGTTATCTAAAGCTAATTTCTAATCGCATTAGCTCGATTTTTGGGTACTTTTATCTCTCAGTCTTGGTTGAGAAAGACAAATGTATAAATTGCACTAATAACCCGGGCCTGCTTTTTTAAGGGCTTTTATATTTGACATATTCTCTACTATCTCTATATAGAATTAAAATGCAAAGCTTCAGAACAGAACTCGAAAATCCAGTTATCGAAAAAGATATTCTTGATTTGGATAAGAAGATCCGGATGTACCGGGAAGGAAAGATTACTGACGAGAAATTTCGTAGTCTGAGGTTAGTACGCGGTGTATATGGCCAGCGGCAACTGGGGTACAAATGGTCCGGATTAAACTACCCTTTGGTAAACTTTCCGTGAAGCAATTGCTACGTCTGGCTGACCTAACTGATGAGTACGCCACGGGTAATCTGCACCTGACTACCCGGCAAGATATTCAGTTACACTTTGTGAGCCTGGAGCGTACCCCGGAGCTGTGGTCAAAACTGGCTCAGGATGAACTTACGATCCGTGAAGCTTGCGGTAACACCGTCCGGAATATTACTGCTTCTCCTACTGCCGGAATTGACCCAAAGGAGCCTTTTGACGTTTCTCCCTACGCCCATGAAATGTTTCAATATTTCTTGCGTAACCCTATTTGCCAAGACATGGGCCGGAAATTCAAGATTGCTTTCTCTTCCAGTGATGATGATACAGCCTTCAGCTTCATGCACGACCTTGGTTTCATCCCTAAAGTAAAGGTAGAAAATGGAGCAGAAGTACGCGGATTTAAAGTGATGCTGGCTGGAGGTTTGGGTGCGCAGCCTTATCTGGCACATCTGGCCTATGAGTTTCTGGAAGAAGACCAGTTAATTCCTTTCTCGGAAGCAGTGATCCGGGTTTTTGACCGCTATGGAGAGCGAAACCGCCGCCATAAGGCCCGGATGAAATTCTTGCTGGAAGATGTAGGACTGGAAGAATTTATGCGAATGGTAGAAATTGAACGCGTTGCCCTGAAGTCTAAAACTTATCCGATCAACCGCAATATTTTACCCAATCCGGTTCCTTCAATACTGGGTGAGATTCCCACCATTGAAATTACCAACCCATCCAAATATGATGCTTGGCTGAAAACCAACGTATTTGAGCAAAAACAAAAAGGCTGGTTTGCCGTGCAGCTCAAAATACAATTAGGTGATATCAAATCAAACAAGGCTCGGGAACTAGCTCCTATCGTGCAGAAGTACGCAGCAGCTAATGATATGCGGGTAACTGCCAATCAGGGACTGTTGCTAAAATATGTCCGTCCTGAATACCTACCTGCGTTGTTTACCGAACTGGATGCCATTGGCCTGGGAGAGCCTGGCTTTGACAGCACGGCTGATATCACTGCCTGCCCTGGTACTGACACCTGTAACTTGGGTATTTCGGATAGTACGCATATTTCGGTGGAACTGGAACGAGTCATGAAGGAAGAATATCCGGACCTGATCTATAACACCGACATCAAAATCAAGATCAGTGGCTGTATCAATGCCTGCGGTCAGCACGGTGCGGCCCAGATTGGTTTTCATGGCAGCTCTTCCAAAAAAGGCGGTTCCGTATTGCCCGCCCTGCAAGTACTGCTCGGTGGCGGTATTGAAGGCAACGGGGTAGGCCGGGTAGGAGATAAAATTATTAAAGTCCCTAGTCGCCGCGGACCCGATGTACTGCGGTATATTTTTGATGATTACGAGAAAAACAGCCAGGAAGGCGAATACTTTAATCAGTACTACGACCGTCAGGGCAAAGATTATTTCTACCAGTTGCTGAAACCCCTGGCCAGCCTCGATACTCTGACCCCAATGGATTTCATTGACTGGGGTCAGGAAGGTCCGTTCTCAACGGCCATTGGAGTAGGTGAATGCGCCGGGGTGCAAATAGATCTGATTGCTACGCTGTTGTTTGAAGCCGAGGAAAAGATAAGCTGGGCGCAGGAAGCTTTGGAGAATAACGCTTACGCTGATTCAATCTACAATAGTTACAGCGTTTTTGTTCATACCGCCAAGGCGTTTCTGTTATCGCAGGATATTGCCTGCAATACCCAGAACGGCATTATCAATGACTTTGACAAGCACTTTGTGCAGACCGGAGTCGTATCTCTGCCAACAGATTTTAGAACACTGGTACTGCAGATTAACCAGAACGAGCCGGACAAGTCGTTTGCCACGTCTTATCTGGCTGAAGCACTTGCCTTCCATCAGCAGGTGTCTGCCATCCGTACCCAAATGCAACAACAGGAACATGCCTGAAATGATTAATCCTAAACTAACCCTGGTAGGAGCTGGCCCCGGTGATCCTGAACTGATTACGCTGAAAGGGATTAAAGCCTTACGGGAAGCTGACGTGGTACTCTATGATGCGTTGGTAAGTAAAGAACTGCTGGATTACGTGCCGGAAGACGTGCCCACTATTTACGTGGGAAAAAGAGCCGGACAGCATGAGCTTTTGCAGGAGCAGATCAACGAACTTATTGTTCATTCGGCGTTTACCTATGGACACGTGGTTCGACTGAAAGGCGGGGATCCGTTTGTGTTTGGCCGGGGTCACGAAGAAATGGGGTATGCTCAAGCCAACGGAATCGAGGTTTCACTAGTACCGGGTATTTCCAGCTCCATTGCCGTGCCTGAGTTACAGCACATTCCCTTGACCCGGCGCGGGGTGAGTGAAAGCTTTTGGGTGCTTACGGGAACTACCCGCAAAGGAGAAGTATCAAAAGATATTGAGTTGGCCGCTCAGTCCGAAGCCACCGCTATTATACTGATGGGCGTTCACAAAATAGCTCAAATCGCTGCTGTTTATCAGCAATTTGGCCGTGGCCAGCTACCGGTAGCCATTATTCAGAACGGAACGATGCCTAATGAACGGATGGTGATCGGTGAAATTGACACCATTACTAATCTGGTTGAGCGTGACAAAATAAAGGCCCCAGCTATTATTGTCATTGGCGAAGTCGTACGGGAACATCCGGCAGCAAAGCTTTCGGAGATAGTCCGGGTGGAAATAGCTGCTTAGTTTTGTTGGGCATTAGCCTAATTTTTCGGAACCCAATTCAACGATTCATTGGCCCCAATTAATTATGAAAGCTTCGACCGAAAGAAATGAAAGAGAAGGAAATCTTTTGTTTCCAGTCTTCCTGAAGCTGGAAGAACTGAAGTTACTTATTGTGGGCGGGGGAAACGTGGGCCATGAGAAGTTAAGCGCGGTACTGCGCAACAGCCCGGCCACTCAGATTACCCTGGTAAGTAAAACCATTTCGGAGGAAATCAAAGAGTTAGCCTTGCCCTACCCGAATGTTACGCTCTACCAACGGCCATTTGCTCCCGAAGACCTGGATGGCAAGGATATTGTCATTGCCGCTACCAATGATCGCCCGTTAAATGAACAGATTAAGGTTGAGGCAAAAGTCCGGAAGGTATTGGCTAATGTAGCCGATACTCCGGACCTTTGTGATTTTTACTTAGGCTCGGTGGTGAAAAAGGGAGACCTTAAAATTGCCATCTCCACCAACGGAAAATCACCGACCTTAGCCAAGCGGATCCGCGAGTTTCTGGAAGCCAGCCTGCCGGATACTACTCAGGAATTACTCGATAATTTAACCCAGATCCGTTCCAGGATCCAGGGCGACTTCCAGGCCAAGTTGAAAGCACTGAATGAAGTAACTTCGGGTTTCCTAAAGTCATAGTTTAAGAACTACTATTCAAATCATATTTGAGGAGCCATCCCTGACCGGATGGCTTTTTTTTATTGCTTAACCCAGCTAGAAGATGAGCTTAGTAATCCATCACGTAAATCCTTCCGGAACAAAACCCGTAAATAGAGGTAGATTATAGTACAACCAAAGACATGAAAACATCTGCATTCAATTCTTCATATAACACCGGTTCAGTCGTCTCTTGCTTCTCCGGGGGCCACATCCGCCGGAAAGTCAATCCCTCAACTGCAATGGCTGGAACAAGTCAGCCGGATTATGGACAACGCCTTCCAGATCCCTGGCACCAATATCCGTTTCGGACTCGACCCAATTATCGGCTTGATTCCTGGTTTCGGGGAACTGGTAACCTTTGGAATATCGGGAGCCCTGCTGCTGACGATGGCCCGGTATGGGGTAAGCCGTAAAGTACTGCTGATGATGGCCGGCAATATATTACTGGATAGTACCCTAGGCGCCATTCCTTTAGTGGGTGACCTGTTCGACTTTGGATACAAGGCTAACCAGCGAAATCTGAATCTACTCCGGAGGCACTACCAGGAAGGCAAACATCAGGGCAGTGGCAAAGGACTTATCATAGCTGTAGGCGTATTAGTGCTTGCCTTGGCCGGTCTGCTGGTATTTGCTATTTGGAAACTGGTTGCCTATTTAGTTGGTTTGTTCTAAAAAACTGGATTATTTGCGGAGCCCTTGACGATGCACGGCGTATGAAGTAGGAAGAAAGAGGTAAGAAGGGGTTCTCACAGCTGAGATCACACATTATCACGGATAAATTTTATCCTACTTCCTATCTCCTACTTCCGACATACGTCGAACATCGCACATCCAAACATAATCTATGCCTCGCATTGTTTTCCTGGACACCAGTACGCTGGGCTCTGCTTCCATAGATCCGCTCCGCTCTTTCGGAGAACTTATTACCTATCCGGTTACCCGGCCTGAACAAGTAATTGAACGCATCCGGGAGGCCGACATTGTAATCAGCAATAAAGTAGTGATTGACCGGAACGCCATACAGGCAGCCCCCAATCTCCGGCTGATCTGCGTGGCAGCTACCGGCACCAATAATATTGACCTGGAAGCGGCCAAAGAAAAAGGGATCCCCGTTAAAAACGCAGTCGGTTATTCAACGCAAAGTGTTGCCCAGCATACCTTTGCCATGTTGCTGTACCTGCTGGAGCAGTTAAACTATTTTGACCGGTATGTAAAATCGGGGGGCTACACCAGGAGTGAAATTTTCACCCATTTCGGCCACGAATATTGGCAACTGGCCGGCAAGCAAATGGGTATTATCGGTCTGGGCGCTATTGGCCGCGAAGTTGCCAAGATTGCTACCGCTTTTGGCAGTGAAGTAGTCTATTACTCAGCATCGGGCAAAGCCTACCCTTCCGAATACAAACGGGTTGACTTGGAAGAGTTGTTGCAAACTTCCGATGTAGTGTCTATTCACGCCCCATTGAATGAGCATACCCGCGAACTGATTGGGTATGAGCAGCTGCGGCAGATGAAGCAAACCGGTATTCTGATTAACGTGGGAAGGGGTGGAATTGTAAAAGAGGAAGATTTAAAGAGGGCATTGGACGAAGAAAAGCTATTTGCCGCCGGGCTCGATGTATTACAAACCGAACCCATGCAGCCTGGTCATCCTTTGCTCTCGGTCAAGCATCCGGACCGTTTGCTGATTACCCCGCATATTGCCTGGGCCAGTCAGGAAGCCCGAAACACTCTGCTCGAACAAGTGGGTAATCACATCAAAGCATTTTTGGGGCAATAGAAAAAGTTTCGTACTGACTAGGCCCTATAAAACCAGGCCGGCGATTCTTTCAGTTCTATAGGAAAGTAATCAAGCAGAATGTAAGCGCAGCTTTGGGGCTACGCTTTTCAGAATATTCCGTAAGAAGATTAGAATAGCTTTTCAGCGGGTGGCTTCACGCCTTTCATCCGAAGGTAGATGGTAGCCTGGCCGCGGTGATGCGTCTGGTGTTCAAATACTTTGTTGAAGCCTGCTTCCCGGGTGATTTCGTGGTTAAAAACAGTAACCTTCTCTCCAAACTGTGCCTCTTTCATGCCTTGCAGGGTGTTGATTACGTAATCATAGCTTTCCATCACCACCTTGGTCAAGGCAGCCTTATTCTTGTATTCTTCCATCTTCTCCAGGTTCTTACCCTCATACGGGTTAGCCTTGCCAGATGCTTTAGAAACAATCATAAAATTGCCTCCCGCCAGGTGCAGCATCTGCTCGGCAAAACTCCGGACATCAGCAGCAGGTTTGTAATTCAAGCCATCTTCCGGCATGGCATCCAGGTATTCTTTAGTAAACTCTTTGGCCCGCTGCCAATCAGCTACCATTTGGCTGATGGCTAAGGGGTTGGAGGTTGCCGGGGAAGTAGTGCCAATACTACATACAAGCACTAAGCCTAGAAACAGGGCATGGTACAGGAGTGTAAATTTAAAGGGTTGCATAAGGGTATAAGGGTAAGGGGTGTACGACAAAATGCAGAGCGTTCATCCGCATTTAGCTTCGCTGAGAATGTTGCAATGCGGATGTGTATAGCCGGGCATTTGAAATGCCCTTTTCTCAGTTCCGCATTGCAACTATTCTCAGCGAAGCTAAATGCGGAACAACACGAACAAAGTTTAATGGTTGATCTGCAATTTGTCGTACACCCAGGGTAAGGTTTGCAGTAACTGCGGAGGAAATTTACCACTAATCTCAGCTCTTCCAAATTACCCAATTCTCATCCTGCGATTTTTCGTTGCGCATTTCTGAATAGAGTAAAGCTTTGTCCGAAAAATCCGTATTAGCTTTGAATCTACATCTTTAAAGCAGCATTTCTTCGTGAAAGAACCCGATATCCCTCATTCTTCTACCCCCATACCGGCCGAATCTACCATTTCGGGTAATACCTGGACCGTAGGCAAACTACGGGCACTGGCGGCTTGGCTGGATTCGACGATTTCCTGCTGGCCCTGATCGGGATGATTTTTCTGGCTTGGCTGTGGCCCGCTCCGGGCATTGGAAAAGGTCCCTTCTCCCTTTCGAATCTCGCTAATTATGGGGTTTCCGTAATTTTCTTTTTCTATGGACTAAAACTCAGTCCGCAGAAACTGCAAGCGGGTCTAAGCAACTGGCGGCTTCACCTGGTGGTGCAACTGGCTACATTTGTCTTGTTTCCGGCAGTCGTTTTGCTCGGCCGGTATTTTTTTCATCACGAAAGAAAGCGAACTGCTTTGGCTGGGAGCCTTTTACCTGGCTGCGTTGCCCTCTACCGTATCCTCATCAGTAGTAATGGTATCGATTGCGGGTGGTAACTCTACCCGCTGCTATTTTCAATGCCAGTATTTCCAGTCTGGTCGGTGTGTTTATCACGCCTCTCTGGATGGGCCTGTTCTTTCCGGAAGTGCGGGCACCTACGATCTGAGCAGTGTTATTGCCAAACTCATGCTCCAAGTATTGGCGCCGGTCTTGCTGGGGATACTATTGCATGCAAGGTGGGGAGCTTTTGCCGAACGGTACCGCAGGGAACTGCGGTATTTTGACCAGGCCATTATCCTGATGATTGTCTATACTTCCTTCTGCGAATCATTTGCCCGGCAAATGTTTAAAGGGGTTGGCTTATTAGACATTGTCCGGCTCGGTTTACTGATGATTGGATTATTTTTCCTGGTTTACGGTATCATTCATTTCATCGGCAGGCTCATGAACTTCAGCCGGGAAGACCGGATCACATCCTTGTTTTGCGGC
Source organism: Cytophagales bacterium (assembly GCA_030448185.1). Lineage (GTDB taxonomy): Bacteria > Bacteroidota > Bacteroidia > Cytophagales > 172606-1 > CADCTQ01. Next base: position 51,469 of record JAUJNL010000003.1, read on the forward strand.
TCCAAAAAATCATTGGTGCAAGGCACCGTAATGGCTAAAGTACTGTTTCCCGGGGTGCAGGCCATCGGCATTATTCTGCTACCCATTATGCTCTACCACGCCCTCCAATTGGTAGCCGTGAGTGTAATTGCCCAACAGATGGCCAATCGCCACAAACAAAAAACGACATTTAAATAATTCGATTTTAAACAAGAATTTCACAAATAAGTGATTCAGCAGTATTATTGAACCATCATTTATTCCAACTCTTTTCCCAAATATGCGAACCCTAAACAACCTTTTTTTTGCAAACAACTGGAAGTGGGCCGAACAAATAGAAATCAAACACCCGTGATTTTTTCAGAAACTAGCCAAACAGCAAGCCCCCGAATATTTGTGAATTGGCTGCGCCGACAGCAGAGTACCAGCCAGCGAAATTGTAGATCTGTTACCAGGAGAAATTTTGTTCATCGCACCGTAGCTAATGTAGTCGTCCACACCGATTTGAACTGTCTCTCCGTGATTCAGTTCGCCGTGGAAACACTTAAAGTAAAGCATATTATTGTGTGCGGACATTACGGCTGCGGTGGCGTAAAAGCAGCCTTCGAAAACAGCAAACTGGGCCTCATCGACAACTGGTTCCGTCACATTCAGGACGTAAAGGAAAATACGAATCTTCTCTGACCAGTATGGAAGACCCGAAGAAACAACTGGATAAACTCTGCGAACTGAATGTAATCGAACAGGCGGCCAATGTTTGCCAGACTACTGTGCAAAGTGCCTGGGAACGAGGCCAGGAATTATCGGTTCATGCGTGGATTTACAGCATTGACGACGGGCTCTTACGTGACCTGTCTTTCTGCGTAACCAATCAGGACGACTTCAGCCAAGTCTACCGGACTTTTGTGAATAATAACCTGAAAAAATAAAACAGGCTTTTTAACGTCATTGCGAGGAACGAAGCAATCTATGGCCCACTGTATCCAGTCTCCTTCGAAGCTACTGAAAAGACTACGTAGTCGATTCAATCGAGATTAGCTATGCTGAACTAAAGTTTGCTTCGTCTTACGCACAAAGCTGACCCATGCTATACTTCTATAGTATGTCCCTCCTCGCAATGACGCTTTTCAGAAGCACTACTTGCCGCCATGCCCCCTCAACTAGCTGCCTAAAACCTTTCGCGTTTTTCATAATTGTCTCGTTCACCAACCATTACCGCTGTTTTTCGTAAGCAGTTATAGCATTCACCCGCAATTGATTAACGATCATGGAACTGGAAGGATTTGCTTACGGATTTGGACTATTCTCCCTCTTATTGGGACTGGCTGGACTGGTGTTATATATCTGGAGTATCATCTGGGTATACCGGGATGCGGAAAGCCGCGGTAAGTCAGGCCTTGCAGTGGCTTTGTTGGTGGCCTTGCTTTTCCTGGCCACTCAGCCTGCTGCTTTGGATGATCTTCAGACCCCAGAACAAAATTAGTTCGCCTGCTTAGGATAGAGAATAGTAGCAGTAACAATATTTTAAAATAAGGGGTATCTAAAGTATATATTACTGCTATCAGACAACTTCAATCAGAGGCTTCCCGGCTAAAGGCTCTCTCAATTGGCCGAAAGATTCAAGTTCGTATCCATGCTTCTTAGCCAATAATTCAAATTTTTCTGCCGATTCTACCTGAACGGCAATCAGTAAACCGCCACTGGTTTGGGGGTCCGCGAGGATGGCTTGCTGATATTCCGTAACTATTCCTATTTATGCCCGTAACTATCCCAGTTTCGACGGGTACCACCGGGAATGGATTTTTGGGCCAGGTAGGCATCTAATACAGCTATCCTGGGTACTCTGTCAAACTCCACTACCGCCTGCAGGCCGCTTCCCTCGCACATCTCCGAAAGGTGCCCCAGCAAACCGAATCCAGTTACGTCGGTAAGGGCCTTCACGTAAGGTAATTTTCCCAATACAGCCCCTAACTTGTTAAGCTTGACCATCGATTCCGGAGCAATGCTCTGGTGTTCGGGTTGAAGAATACCTTTCTTCTGGGCCGTGGTCAGGATACCTACCCCCAATGGCTTGCTTAAATACAGGCGACATTCGGGTATGGCGGTGCTGTTCTGTTTCAGATGTTGCGTCTTTACTTTCCCGGTTACAGCAAGTCCGAAAATAGGTTCGGGACTATCAATGCTATGTCCGCCTGCTAAGGGAATACCTGCCTCAGCGCATACAGCCCGGCTGCCTTCCAGCATTTGCTGGGCTACTTCCGGGGGTAGTTTATCAATGGGAAAGCCTAGTATGGCAATTGCCATCAATGGTTCACCCCCCATAGCGTATACATCGCTGATGGCGTTGGCCGAAGCAATGCGGCCAAAATCAAAGGCATCATCCACGATGGGCATAAAGAAATCGGTGGTACTGATAATAGCCTCCCCGTTACCCATATCCAGCACGGCGGCATCATCACGGGTATCATTACCCACCAGCAAATCCGGGTAGTGAATTTTAGCCAGGTGGGTTTTTAGGATATTATCCAGAACTTTCGGCGATATTTTGCAACCGCAGCCAGCGCCGTGACTGTACTGAGTAAGCTTCACTGAATGGACATCAAACATAGGTTTACCGAATAATATTTTGCTTTTTCCGCACTTTATAAGATCCCTCTTACTTTTATATAGGATACTTTTACAGAATTCAAACGAATTGGGGTAAACATTTCTTTAAATTTTGGCCTATCAGTTAGCGAATATTTAATAATTTAGAGCCTCCGTTACCTCTGTAATCATTATAGATTTGCATGTAATGTTGAAGGTAATGCTCTGTAAATCCGCACAGTGCTTTTTGGTTTCCGGCATAAGTATACTTCTACTTTCTATTCCCGCCTCTGCCGGAAAGCAATTATGGATTTTTATTCAATCGTCTTGGTCCTTTCCGGCCATCCTTCGGCTAAAGGCGTACGCTTTCAAACTACCCCTCCGACAATGGGGGCAATTTAATTAAACCATACCATGATTCAACTTAAATACTCAATCTCAAACCAAACCTTTATGTTAAAGAGAAGTTTACTAAACTGGATTATTGTAATACTCCTGACCGCCCTGTCCACGCAGGTAATGGGGCAAGGTGTTACTACTGCTTCAATGAGTGGCAGAATTACCGGCGGTGATGGCGAAGGTCTTCCGGGAGCAACAGTGGTAGCCGTGCATACGCCTTCCGGTACGCAGTTCGCTACTGGGACTCGGGAAGATGGACGATTCAATTTTCCAAACCTACGGGTAGGCGGTCCCTATGAAGTTACGGTAACCTTCATTGGGTTTCAGGAACAGAAACGAGGCGGCATTAATCTGTCACTTGGTCAGAATTTTACCCTTGATCTTAGCTTGCAGGAAAGTAATGTACAATTAGGAGAAGTTACTGTTACGGCTGAACGTGACGACATAATGAACGCTGACCGGACTGGGGCAGCCACTAATATTTCCAATGAACAAATAAATGCGTTACCAACCGTTGGCAGAAATCTTACTGACTTTACCAGACTGACTCCACAGGCGGTTGTTACACCTAATGGAGGAATTTCATTGGCAGGTGCCAATAACCGTTTTAACTCTATTTTTATTGACGGTGCGGTTAATAACGATGTATTTGGCTTATCAGAAACCGGTACGAATGGCGGTCAAGCCAACAGCATTTCCCCTATCAGTATTGATGCCATTGAAGAGTTTCAGGTTGTACTGGCTCCCTTCGATGTAAGGTTAGGCGGATTTGCCGGCGGGGGTATCAACGCGGTTACCCGTAGCGGCAGTAATACCTTTTCTGGTTCCCTGTATGGATTTTACCGCAATCAGGACCTTGCCGGAAAAACCCCTACTGATAATCCAGCTATAGAACGGACAAAGCTGTCAGAATTCAATGCATACACTACTGGCTTTCGGCTAGGCGGCCCAATTCTTAAAAACAAATTATTCTTTTTCGTTAACCTGGAAATTCAACGCGAGAAAACACCTCAGCCTTTTGACATTAATACTTACCAGAGTGCTTCCAAATTGGATGATATTAACAACCTGGTAAACTTTGTTAGAAATACCTATCAATACGATCCTGGCTCCTTCCTCAATAATCCGCAGGAAACCAAAGCCAATCGGGGTATTGTTCGCTTGGATTGGAATATCAACCAGCAACATAAGTTAACGCTGCGGCATAGTTACACCAAAGGCGAAGCTTACAAACGTACCCGGTCTTCTACCTCAACCATCAATTTTGGTAACAATAGCGAGTTTTTCCCCAGTACTACCAATTCCAGCGCTTTGGAATTAAAGAGTTCATTTGGAAGCAGTCTTTCCAATGACCTTATCCTGGGCTTCACCAGGGTAGTGGATGACCGTGATGCCATCGGCGCAGACTTTCCAAGAGTTACGATTAATGACGGTACCGGAAGAATTATTTTTGGCACAGAGCCTTTCTCAACAGGTAACCAGTTAAAAACCACTACGTTTACCTTAACTGATAATGTGAGCCTGTACAAAGGAAGGCATACCATTCTGGGTACGCACAACGAGTTCTATTCCGTATATAACTTGTTTATCGGCAATAACTACGGAGCCTATACTTTTGCTAACCTGAATAGCTTCCTTACCGGAGGTAATTCTACTGATTTCGAATACAGCTATTCCCTGCTAGATGACAAAACAGGAGATGGCTCTAAAGCTGCTGCTGATTTTGATGCTATGCAACTAGGTTTTTATGCCCAGGATGAATTCAATATAACGGACCGGTTAAAACTTACTGGCGGCATCCGCGCTGATATTCCGTTTTTCCTGAACAAACCGATTGCGGATGAAAACTTTAACAATGTAGTAGTGCCTCAGATTGAGGCGGCTGGCTATGATCTGGAAGGCGCAAGAGTAGGTAAAATGCCTACCGCCAAAGTAATGCTTTCGCCTCGTTTAGGGTTCAACTATGATGTAAAAGGTGACCGTTCCACCCAGCTTCGTGGCGGAGTGGGTATTTTCACCAGCCGGGTTCCTTTTGTGTGGCCGGGAGCTTCGTATAACAACAACGGCTTGCTAATTGGCGCTGTTCCGAGTGCGCTAAATCCTAAAATTCCTTTAAATCCTGATCCATACAACCAGCCAGAGGCAACTGCATTAGGATCGACTACGTCGGTCCCATCCGGTGATATTAACGTTTTCGCCCCTGATTTTAAATTCCCACAAATTGCCAGAGCGACTTTAGCAATTGATCAGCGGCTACCCTGGAATTTGATTGGAACACTGGAGGGCATCTATACCAAAACATTGAATAATGTCACTTATTACAATTTTAATGTTCCTCAGCCAACTGCCACTTTAGCCGGTCAAGATAATCGGCCGCGGTATGATCGTTCTAAGCCGATATCTTCTACTTACCGTCATATTTTGCTCGGAACTAATACGAATAAAGGGTATAGTTATAACCTGACGGCTCAGCTGCAGAAGAGTTTTGAGAAAGGATTTACTGCTAATGTTTCCTATACTTTTGGGCGTTCCAAGGTGATTAACGAAGGGACCTCTTCCCAAAACTCTTCTCAGTGGCGCTTCAATGAAAACGTTCGCGGTAAGAATGACCTTGATTTAACGTATTCAGATTTTGACTTAGGCTCCCGCATCGTGGCGGCTATCTCTTACCGTAAAGAGTATCTGAAACACTTTGCCACTACGCTATCCTTATTTTACACTGGCCAGTCAGGAAACCGTTTCTCTTATATTTATCAAGGTTCTCTGTCTAATGACGATCCCCAGGGAGGATTTACAGACTCTGATTTGCTGTATGTTCCGCGTAATTATGCAACTTACTCAGAAGCTCTCGATCAGGGAGAGATCAGATTCACCCCAATCAACAATAGCAGCGGGGCTGTGGTTGTAACGCCTGAGCAGCAGTGGTTAGACCTGAATACGTTTATTGCAAATGATGAATATCTAAACAGCCGCCGGGGTCAGTATGCCGAACGTAACGGTTCCCGTTTGCCATTCACGAACGTAATAGATTTAAGACTTCTCCAGGACTTCTTCCTAGAAACTAATGGCACGAAGCATACCTTACAGCTTAGCCTGGATGTATTCAACTTCACTAACTTATTGAATAAAGATTGGGGACGGCAATATTTTCTAACCAATGATAACTATCGCTTAATTCAATATGTAAACTTGGGTAATGATAACAGGCCTAACTTCCAGTTTAATAAACCTAGTGGTAATATTTATAATATTGATGACTCCGGTTTCAATAGTTCCCGCTGGCAGGCTCAGGTTGGAGTCCGGTACTCCTTCTAATTCTTATTTCGCTCCGGTATATCTTTAACTAACTTCAATAATCCTTATGGTAAACCCCTTGGCCAGCATCGGTCAAGGGTTTTTTTTATTGCTCCTGCTTACATAAGTATTCACCTGATGGTATGGAAAGATAAATAGAAGGCTGAAACCCTTCGACGTCAGAGTTCGATATATAACAATGGACACCTGATTGGCAAGTATGCCTCTCTTTATTCACCGGTATGGGTTACCAGTGCAGTCTGCTGTAGATCCAAACTGCCTCTCGGACGTTGAAATCGCCGATCTGAATAACGAAATCGCCGATCTGAATAACGAAATCGCCGATCTGAATAACGAAATCGCCGATCTGAACATTGAATTCGCAGAATTCAATGTTCAGGTTGTAGAAAATGGTCTTTACACCAGCGGAACGGAGAAGCAGACCAGCACAGCAAATCTTTCATTGGGCGCTTTAAGCAGTCGTTTAGGAAACATAATTTCCGGGGAATCTCTTTTTACCCCTTTTGCTTTACCCTTAAAAAAGGTAGCTTTAGGTTAAACCATTTACAATGAAACCGTTTATTTCAATAAAAGGGCTGGTCTTTATTCTTACAAGTTTATTACCGGTTAGCTCCTGCTCCCGTAGTAGCTCAGCATCAGGGAATGGAGACAATTGGCAAAATCCGGTCATTTCTTGCCAGTTAAAACCACAGGAAGATCCCATCAGACAGTACCCCACCGGAACTTCTGCTCCTGCCGACGGGATGCAAGACTTTTGCCGGCGTATGCAAGACCGGTTCAGCCATTCAGGCCTCTCTCCTACCGAAGCTGCGGGTGTGTATGAGATTCTCCTCAAAAATCGTATCATTAATGATGCTTCCTACGGGATGCCTGGTCCCGGTGCCGGGCCATCGAAGTCGTTGGACCTGACCGCGTATGAGCAAAGAATCGCCATCCGGAAAATGGCAGAGAATAGTTATGAATTATTCTATTCCTATACCAACTGCGGTACCAACTACGAACATATAAAAATCACCCTGGAAGGCGAAAAAGTGAAGACGCAGGAACGAATAGAAGCCTGGAGTGGTTCATTTCCCTGCTAAACGGCCTACATGCTAAATTATATCTAAGTCAATATCAATCATGCTAAATGAAAAGAACATAGATATTTTCTGATATCCAATGTCTTAAAAAAACCGTCATTGCGAACGAGGAACGAGTGAAGCAACCTCGAAGAGCTCAGCGAAGCTAATCTGTTTCGGAGCTACCGGAAAGATTACCTGTGTTATGCCCGTCTCGATTAGCTTTGCTGAGAACTATTGTCTTCGACGAGCCTTCGGGTTCTCACCGTAGGTAATAGTTGCTTCGTACCTCGCAATGACGGTTTTTTAATTATGCAAGTTGATTACTTTGTTTTATCACCGCTCCTTATCAGTATTTTACATCCATTCCATTGAGCATTTAATATTCAAAATTTACCATTACCTCAGTCCGTTGCCTCGTTTGCCCATCAATGTATCTATCTCATTCTGTTTTCCCAGTGAATCGCAAATACGTATCATTACTTATACTTCTTACCGTTATTCTGGAATCTGGCCGGGTACTAGCGCAATCCCCCGCGGGACGGCTCACCAATACGGGTGCTTTACGGGCAAAAGCTGCTCAATGGAAGACAGAGTACGCTGTCAACCGGGAAAAAGCCTTGCAACTAGCCCGGAAACGAGGCTGGCCGGTCAAGCAACTATTGCCGGATGGTACAATAGTGAGTCTGGAGGGGCTTGATGAAAACGGGCAACCCGTGTATTATACTACGGACAATAACGTTCGGGCAGCCGCTACCACCCGCACCAATGGACTCTGGGCTGGCGGCTCCTTAGGCTTACACCTGAGTGGCAGCAGCGCGGCCCTGTCGGGAAAAATGGGTATCTGGGACGGAGGTCCGGTAAGGGCTACGCACCGCGAACTGACCGGAAGGCTCATTCAGCGGGATGCCGGAGCCGTAGTAGATCCCGGTACTGGTTCCAATCACGCGACCCACGTAGCCGGAACGCTGATTGCTAAAGGAGTAAATCCACTGGCAAAAGGGATGGCCCATAATGCCACCAATCTGCAAGCGTATGACTTCAGCAATGATTTGTCGGAAATGGCTGCCGCCGCTTCCGGCTTGCTCCTTTCCAATCATTCTTACGGAACCCTGGCTGGTTGGCGCTTAAACGCAAGCCGGGCCGGCACCGCAACTGACCCGCAATGGGAATGGCTGGGCGACGTGGCAGTTAGTGATAAGGAAGACTGGCATTTTGGTTTTTATAACAATGATGCCCGTAGATGGGACGAAATTGCTTTTAATGCCCCCTATTACCTGCCCGTCAAATCGTCGGGTAATAACCGGAATTCGAACGGTCCGGCAATAGGGCAGCCCTATTGGCGACTCAAAAGCGGAGGCGGGTACGAACTGATTGCTTCCCGTTCGGAAAATGTTAGTTCGAATAACACCTACGACATTATTTCTACCTATGGCAATGCCAAAAATATTCTGACGGTTGGGGCGGTTGATCCCATTCCCGGTGGGTCCAATCAAGCCGAAGACATCCGGATCTCGTCTTTCAGCAGTTGGGGACCCACCGACGACGGACGGATTAAACCGGATATCGTAGCAAACGGGATAGCTGTTACTTCTTCAGGCAGTAACTCCGACGATACCTACGTAACCCTCAATGGCACGTCTATGGCGGCTCCCAACGTAACGGGTACCCTGCTGCTGTTGCAGGAACATTACGCCAACCATCGGGAGGGCGTTTTTATGCGGGCCGCCACCCTCAAAGGATTGGCCATTCACACGGCTGATGAAGCCGGAAGCAGTCCCGGACCCGATTACCAGTATGGCTGGGGCCTGCTCAACGCCGAAAAAGCCGCTAAAGTAATCACTAACGCGGATAGTACGCACTTACTGGCTGAAAGGAGCCTCGCGCAAGGAGAAACATACACCCTGCCGGTAACCGCTTCCGGTAAAGGTCCACTGGTGGTCACTATTTCCTGGACCGACCCACCGGGAACCGTGCTTTCTGCTACTACTGCCAACCTCAATAACCGTACGCCCCGCCTGGTTAATGATCTTGACGTCCGGCTTTGGGAAGCCAATAACACCTTTTTGCCCTGGACCTTAAATCCGGTAGTACCTGATGCCGCCGCTACCACCGGCGACAATATCCGCGACAATGTCGAACAAATATTGGTTGCCAACCCGATTCCCGGTAAAGTGTATACCATCCGGATTGCGCACAAGAATACCCTGCAAAACGCTTCGCAGGCTTATTCTCTTTTAGTAAGCGGAATTGGCGGCAAACCCTACTGCGCACCAGCCTCCCTTCCCGGCACGGGCAGCCGCATTGAGAAAGTAACCTTCGGGGAGATTAATAACTCATCCGCTACTGAATGCCAAACCTTTACTGACTTCACCCGCTTCTCGGCTACAGCCGCTACCGGACAAATAGTACCGGTAACGATTACTGTAGGTTCCTGCGGCAGTGCGGGCAGCAGTATCACCAAAGTATATGCCGACTGGAATGGCAATGGTACTTTCACGGATGCCAACGAACAACTAGCTGTTTCGGAAGTGTTGGCGGGCAATGCCACCTTTACAACCAATATTACCGTTCCGATGGGCATAACCGCTGGTAATGCTACCCGGCTCCGGGTGGTAACTGCGGCTACTACGGATGCCTCAAAAGTAAATCCTTGCGGGAGTGGTGCTCCGGGTGAAACTGAAGAGTATACGCTGCGTTTTGTCCGCCCGGCCAATGATGTGGGTGCCGTTACGCTGATCGCTCCGGACCTTTCGCTGTGCGCCGGACCAGTGCCGAATGTTACCGTTACGATCCGGAACCTGGGTTCTGCCACGCAAACTACCATACCCGTCGCAGTCACGATCCGTAATGGGCAAGGCCAGGAGCTAGGTGTACTGAGAGGAATTTTTACCGGCATCCTACTGCCTTTCGGGGAAGGGAAAGTAACGCTGCCCGGAAATTTTAATGCAGCAGCGGGGGACCAGCTTACCTTCACGATCCGCACTAACTTGACTAACGACCAGGACTCAGGCAATAATACTGTACAGGAAACGAGGTTCGTCAGCAGCACCCCTCCCCCATCAGCCGCTTCGGCTACCATCTGCGCGGGTGATTCGGTGCAGTTGCAAGCTACCGGAGATGGTACGCCGTTCTGGTACGATTCACCCGACAGCCAGACTCCGATTGCCACGGGTAAGCAGACTCGCACCGCCGTAAAACCCGCTGCTCAAACGTATTATGTAGCCCTTAATGATTGGAATGGCAGCATTGGCCCAGTCTCTAAAAATACCTTTGGCGGCGGTACCTACGGCGGCAATTTCGGTCCGCAGCCGCTGATTACCACCCAGGTTCCGCTGGTGCTGGAAAGTGCCCGGTTGTATATCGGAAACCCCGGCCGGATTACTTTTACCGTGGAAACGCCTACCGGAATCGCCATCACCAGCACTACCCTGGACGTAGCTGCCACCCGTAACCCTGCGGTACCAGCCGGCAATGTATCCGGGCAGCTGGCCGATGACCCCAACGACCAAGGGGCTGTTTATCCACTTAATTTAACCATTCCAACTCCTGGCTCCTACCGGATCAGTATTGCTTACGAAAATGGGGCGTCTATCTTCCGCAGCAATGCCGGCGTAAGTGGCTACCCGTTTCAAATTCCCCACGTACTTTCTATAGGTGGCGCATTCTTTACTGGCAATACCATTACCAATTCGTGGTACTACTTTTATGACCTCAAGGTAAAATCACCCGGTTGCGCCAGTGCCCGAACGCCGGTGAATGCTACCCTGATCGCCGCTCCGCCTCCTACGGCAGTCCTTAGTGGAGGAGCTAGTATTTGCGAAGGAATAGATACGACCCTTACCGTTACGCTAATCGGTACGCCGCCCTGGAACCTGACCTATGCCCGGGATACGATTCTAAAGACTATTACGGGCATTACGGCTTCGCCTTACCGCTTCCGGGTCTCTGAAGCGGGTACGTATCGATTGATCAGCCTGACTGATGCCCGGAGTTGCCCGGTTTCCCGGCTCAATGGCAATGCCGTGATTACGCTACATCCTACCCCACCCCTACTATTACCGTTTCTGGTTTTACCCTAACTGCCAGCAGAGGGGCCCGGTACCAGTGGTATCTGGATGGGGTTGCCTTAAACCAGAATATAGGCAATCAGATCACGGCTTTCCGGCCGGGTAAGTATGCGGTAGAAGTCACCAATGACAGCGGCTGCCGGTCTCGTTCCCCGGAAGTAACGGTGCTGGATACGGGTCAACGTACGATTAGTCAGGCAGCGTTGGTTCTTTTTCCCAACCCGGCTGCGGATGTTTTCCGGATTAAGTTTTCCCAGCCGCCGGCTCCGGTTGAAAAAATCATCCTGACTGATATGGCAGGCAGAGAGATCAACCGCTGGAACCAACCCTCCGTTGACCCTTACGGTGAGATGCAGTTTGATTGCCCGGCCTATTCCAGCCGGATATTATATAGTATGGATTCATACCGGAGACCAGAAGTTGACCCTACGATTGGTAAAACAGTAGGAGGTAAGAAGGAGGAAAAAGGAGTAGCAGTGGCAGCAGCAGTTGGCAGTCGCAGAATGCTCTTCTGTTCCCCGGTTAAATAGGAGGCAATAGTTAATGGATATTTCTTACTACACTTCAGACATTACGCATAACGTCTCTACTTCTTACTTCTGTCTTCTCACTCCTATTTCCTGCCGCTGCTGCTGCCACTGCTACTCCTTTTTCCTCCTTCTTACCTCTTACTTCCGAAATCCGCCATCCACCTTCCGATATTCTTTCAGTCTTCATCCATCCCTTTGGCGATGAGTTCAGAGGCTTCCTGTTTGTCGCCTTTGTCGGCGTGCAGGCTATCCTGCTTCGCTTTGCCTTCGGGCTGGTATACCAGCTCAATTAATATCGGGAAATGGTCGGACCCATATTTAGGTAACCGCTCCAGCCGGGCCAGCCGGAACCGGGGATCGTAAAAGACATGATCAAGCGGGTAGCGGAAGATGGGTACGAATACGCTGTACGTGTTGTAAAATCCCCTTCCCTTGCGGGGGTCCAGCAATCCGCTGATGCGTTGAAAAAGATTGGTGGTGTGCGACCATCCGACATCATTCAGGTCCCCGGCCACAATACTGGCTAAGGGGGATGCCTTAGCCATTTTTCCCACCATCAGCAATTCGGCTTCCCGTTCGTCGGTGTGCTTCATAAAGGCTGGCGGTTCGGGATGGACGCCATAAAACTCAATGATCTCGCCCGAACGCAATTTGATCTGCGTATAAATAGAAGGCAGGTGATCTTCCACCAGGAATCGTTTCTCACTATGCACCAGTTCCAGCCGGGAAAACAGCATCATTCCGTACGTATTTTCCTGCGGCTGCTTTACTGAATACGGGTAGTTTTTATCGAGTACTGCCAAATGGTCCGCCCACCACTGGTTCGGTTCATTGACCAGGAGCAAGTCAGGGTTAGCCTGCCGGACAATTTCCAGAAAGCGTTCCGTTTTACGATTTTCCATCCGGATGTTGGAGAGCATAATCCGAATGGAGTTCTCCGGATCAGGTTTTTCGCATTTAAGCGCCTGGATGCGAGCCACTGCAGTAAAGGGATAAATGAATATCATTTGGGCTATCAGCGCTACCCCCAGAAAGCCAAGGAGCATATACTCCATCCAGTGGTCCATTACGTGGACGTTTGGGTAGGTACCCAGAATAAAGACAGTCACGAGCATGATCTGGCTGCGGGGAAAGTCAAAAATACGAATCCACCAGTAATGGCTGCGGATAAGAGACAAACCAGTAAATAGGACCATCAACCAGGCGATGATTTCAGTAATGTCCTTAAAAAGAGACACGTAAGCGTCCATATGGGCAAAAGCAGTTAGTAGTTAGGCTCAGCAGTACCTTTCACGGCATATAGGGGCCGCGACAGGGATGCCAGCGTAATGGAGTAAAACTGAGAGAATTATTATTTACCAGCTCAGGCACGTATTAGTAGCCGTCTGTATTCTGCTGCTGGTGATTCAACTAGCACCTGCAACGGCAAAGTCACAGGTGGTAAACAATTAAACGTCGTCCGGGAGCTTTTACAATTTAAACTGGGTGGAAACCTTCACGCCAAACGTGCTGATGTCCGGACGATTGCGGTAAGTAAGCCGGTGTATAGCATCTATACGGATGAATTTAAAAATGTTTTCAATTCCATATCCTACTTCTATATAAGGGACGCGGCCCAGAGGACCAAAAGGGCGTACGATATTACCCCCGGCATCAAATTCGTCAGGAATTAATTCAATATTCTGCTGGCTCAGACCACCGTAGAGAATATTAGCCGTACCCACCAGGCGCCATTTCAGCTTACGTACCGCTGGAATCCGATTGAATAATAGGCCTTCAAAACTGTGGTCAAATTGCAAAGAAGCATAACGGTCACTGACAAACTCAAAACGGTTCATCAGGTTAAAAGCTATATTATTATAAAATATGGTTTCGTTCCCCAGATGCGCCTTGAGTAAGGGATAGGGCACCTGTGAAGGCGTAAAACCCGCACTGATGGAGTAAAAAGAACGGCCTAAGGTACCCAGATTAATACTTTGGCTCAGGTTTACATTAAACTTATGGTAGCTGAAATTACTGTTCAGTACGCCCTTAAGGCCCAGTATATATTGCAGGGTTAGAACCGGTTTGGTAGTGCCCATGCTTAACCGTACGTTGTCATTCACCACAAACAGTTCATTTTTGGTGATTCTCGATTCAAGTACTACCTCCGTGGCAGTAAAACGGTTGCGCACCGTTGAATCAGAGTCGCCGGGATGATCGTAAAAGGAGAAATTATGCAAGGGATCGAACTCCCAGTTTTTCAACCGTAGTTTCTGGATAACTCCGCGGGCAACATCAGTCTGGATGTAAAAGGAGTTTTCGGTATAGGCGAACGGACGACGCAGGGTTCCAAACCGGGAGGAATTCATAAAAAGCGTATTATCCCAGATATCTTCGGTGAGCAGGCCCACCTGTTCGATATCGTAGTACCGCTTCACCCCCATTGTGCTCCACGGCTTACGGGAAATGATGTACCCAAGTTCACCCCCGTATTTGAGTCGCGTATCGCGGGTACCATAAGCGGCATGCGCCTTCACAATCCATTTCCGGCTGAAGTCAACGTTGGTTTTGAATCCGAGCCGGAACCGGTGACCTTCAATGTTGTTAAAATTATAGGCCAGTATATAAGGTCCCACATCAATGGACCCCACTTTTTTATACCCATTAACGGCAATATTGGCTAGTTCCACGTAGGTTTTAATGGTAGGTATGTTCCGAATGGAGTCAATCATCACGTAAATATTCTGCTCGGTACTCGAAAGCGGCTCGTGACGGCGTTCTTCCCAGAATTTATCATCTTTGATCTGAGCTGTTTCTTCCATTGCCAGCCCTTCTTCGTAAAACTTAAGACCGCGGTCTTTGTTGACCACAAAATCCAGGTTGGAGGAGTAAAATTTGGCCAGCATTCCCACCGCATGATGAGTAACCTCGGCTATATCCACTAACACCCGGGTTCGTGAGGGTAACCATGGGCTGGCCTCCGTTGGCTCCAGTTCCTGCTGAATCTTGATTTTGTCGACGAAATTGAGGTTAGCCCCCTTATTTACGGTTGCATCGATCTGGACCAGTGCGTAAGTAGCTTTGTCAATCCAGAGGCTACCCGTAAAAGCCAGATCCTGGATGCGGCGGGGTTCAAAATCAATCCGGTAACAGAAGTGGTCGTTGATATTGAGGCTATCCGTCAGAAAATACTCGTAATACCCTTTCCAGCCGTCAGCCATTGGGCTTACAAAGTCTTTTTCGAGGATATTAAGCCAGTTTTTATAAAAATTATATTCCTGAAAGGAAGACCCGATCAACTGAGATACCAGGGTGCCGTCTTGTAGCCCTACGCCGGTAAGCTTGGTTTTGATGATCTGCTCCCGTTTACGTTCCGGGTCCCGGCGGTAGTAATAATTGGAAATAGATTCTGAAATAAACATGGGCAGTATGGGTTTCCCATCTTCACCGGCCAGCGCCTCCACGCTATCAATTACCTGCTGGATCTTCCGGACCGTTTTCAGCTTACGGAACTTCTCGGAAAGATTATCCGCGTCCACTTCAATCTTATTATAGCTCTCATACTCGTAAAACTTAAGGGTTCGTTTGTCATTGCGGTCTTTGTTCCGGATTACCTTCCGCATGATATCATAAGCAGGATTTTCTCCGGCGTAAATGGTTACTTCGCGCAGTGACACG
The DNA here is from genome assembly GCA_030448185.1 of Cytophagales bacterium. Classification (GTDB taxonomy): domain Bacteria; phylum Bacteroidota; class Bacteroidia; order Cytophagales; family 172606-1; genus CADCTQ01. The sequence continues at coordinate 67,069 of JAUJNL010000003.1, forward strand.
GAAGAGGCAGCTAGCTGAAAGTCGATTCTCTGGTCGGAAAGTGCTTTATTTACGGGTTTACTCCGCTCCTGGTAACCGATATAGGAAGCAGAAAGCGAATCTTTGATGGCAGTGGCCGTGAGTTTGTAATTTCCTTCAAAATCAGTAGTGGCGCCTGTAGTGGTGCCTTTGAAGAACACGTTTACAAAAGGCATCCCTTCTCCGGTCTCCGCATCCGTTACCCGTCCGGAAAAGCGGTACGTAGTCTGAGCGGACAGGTTACCTGTAATGGAGCCCAACAGCATTAGTATAATCCCAGCAATGCGTAAAAGACAGTTCAAGTGACGTTGCGTATGGTTAAAACAAATATATCTATTTTGCTACCCAACTTTTGCGGCTTTGTTTTGAACGGATGTAGGACAATTCCAATTCTTGCAGACCTGTCCTGTAAGGGTTTCACGGATTTATCTGTAGATTAGCTTCGCTGAGAGAGTTCCCGCGGGTAAAATGGTATTTCTACGAGATTCTTTCTGGATAAGTCTCCGACTCCCATCGGCAATACCCTTCCAGGGACGGGTCTTACGAACCTGTCCTGCTACCCGTTTTGAATGGCAACACACGTAAGATAAGAGTGTATTTTATAAGAGTAAAACCCATAGGCTGGTCCGGTTAGCAGACCGAATACTGGATTTATCAAAGACCGGACTCGGCCTCCTCTGCAAAGATAGCTTCTTCCTTATCCAGCAGATAGATATCAAGCAGGGCTTTAGGACGGGCCAGATATTCCCGGAGCATGGTTTTAAAACTATAGGCGGCGGGTACATCTCCCGCGGCATACGCAATGGCCGGAATCTGGTAATGACGACTGATAAATAAAGCCCGGGCCGAATGAAAAGACTGAGAAATAATCGTGATACTATCCTGATTGTACAATTTCTTGCAACGGAGCACCGATTCAAAGGTCCGGTGACCGGCAAAATCAAGGGTCATGGCTGCTTCGGGAACTCCCTTTTTAAGCAGCGCGGCCCGCATATCAGCAGGTTCATTATAGTAACGGGATGAATTATCACCACTTAAAATCAGGTGTTTGACTTTCTTCCGGTGGTATAAGTGCGCAGCGGCCTCAATCCGGTTCTTAAAAAAAAGGTTTTCCTGCCCGCTGGCTACTCTTTTACTGGTTCCCAACACTAGTCCGGCTTCCCGCTCCGGCAGGCTCTCAATCGTCTTATAAATGTATTCCTGCGTCGTATACATCACCCATCCGTTGCAGGCTATGATAAATAGCAGCCCCAGCATCAGCAGAAAAGAACCAGCCTTCAGGTAAGCAAGCAGTGATTGCACGGGATACGGACGAATGATAATACAAATAAATTAGACAATTATTTACGTGATTGCAACCATCACTGGTTTTCCTACGTGCTCAATTAGATCTGGTAAGCCTGTACTGTGGCCTGAAATACCAAACCGGGCAAACGTATTTCTCTGAATTCGTATAAAACCGCTACTTATTTTCTGTTTATCTTACTCAGTTGAAGCCATCACGTAAGGCTTCTCTCCTTCTATGGATCATTTACGAAAATTTGCCTCCTTTTTAGTGACAAAACACCTGGATGAATTAACCAGTGAATATAAAAGGCTTTTACGGGAAAACGATTTCCTTCTCCGGCAATATACCCAGGAACCAGCTACCGGGGCAGAGGATAGTAATCTGAAGCAGGCACTGCAGCACTTGCTGAGTACTATGACGCAGCCTGCCAGTTCAATGGCTAACGCGGTAGTATTGCCCATGCCGGGGCAGAAACCACCTGCCGGGGCTGTCAGACTTGGGGAGTTGGTCGCTTACGGGAGCCTTTGCCGGCAGTTACTGCTGCAGTTTCTGCCGCTGTTCACCAGTGATGTCGGGGTGTATCACGCCACGGCGATAGCACTGGAAGAATTCTTCCGTCAGTACCAATGGAAGCACCTGCAGGATACAGACGAAGACCTGCGGGAAAGAAACGAGGAATTGCAGGCAGTCAACAAGGAACTACGCGAACAGATTGAATTGCGCATGGCCGCGGAAGAGCACCTGCGGGAGAGCGAACGGAGATTCCGGTTGCTGGCTGACCACGCTTCGGATATGATTTCCACGCATACGCCGGAAGGTATATTTACGTACGTGTCACCTTCCTGTCAGTCCTTGCTGGGCTATAGGGAAACAGAACTTGTCGGACGTCAGGTGTATGAACTGTTTCACCCGGAAGACATTGCGCATATCCAGGAAAGACACGCCAATTCGCTGGAAGTGCCCGATGTACAGCACGTAACTTACCGCATCCGTACCAAATCCGGGGAATACCGGTGGTTTGAAAGTATCGGACGTTCTATTCGCGACCCTCTAACGGGGCAGGTAGTTGAATTGCAATTAACCTCACGGGACATTACGCCGCGCAAACAGGCCGAAGAAGCACTCTACCGGGAGCAGCAATACCTGCAATCCATCCTGGAACACATCAGCGACGGGATTGTAGCCTGCGATGCCGCCGGAAATTTGTCCTTTTTTAATGCGGCTACCCGCCGGTTTCACGGCTTGCCCGAAAGACCCATCGCTCCTGAGCAGTGGGCTGAATACTACAGCCTTTACCAGAGTGACGGAGTCACTTTACTGCAAAAAGAGAATATACCTTTGTTGAAGGCTTACCGGGGCGAAACGGTCAGAAATATCGAAATGGTTATTGCCCCGGTGCAGGGCAAAAAAATAACGTTGCTGGCCAGTGGCAACCAGATTCTCTCCCAAAGTGGCCAACTACTGTGAGCCGTGGTGGTGATGCATGATATTACCGGGCAAAAGGCCGCTCAGCAGGAAATGGTACGGCTGAATAGGGAGTTGAAAGACCGTAATGAAGAGTTGAGCCGCACGGAAGAAATGCTGATAGAGCTAAACAGCGACCTGGAAGCCAAGGTACTTCAGCGGGCCACCGAACTGGAAGGCAGTTTGCAGCAGTTCAAATTCCTGGCTGACTCGGTACCGCAGATCATCTGGACTGCAGATGCAGACGGAAACATGACGTACTTCAACCAGAACTGGTACGACTTTACGGGACTATCCCCGGAAGAATCGATAAAATGGGGCTGGCAGATGATTATACACCCTGATGACTTCCCTAACTGTATGCAAAGATGGTCTCATGCCGTAAAAACGGGTGCACTCTACGAAGTCGAGTACCGGCTCCGGCGCGAAACAGCAGGGACTTACCGCTGGCACCTGGGAAGGGGCGTACCCATGCGGGACAGTGATGGCCGTATTACTCAGTGGTTTGGCTCCTGCACGGATATTCACGACCAGAAACTGGCCGAAGAAGAATTAAAGGCTAAAAACCGTACCCTTTCCTTGCTCAACGAGGCTGGACTGGCACTTTCCGCGGAGCTGGATTTACAGAAAATTGTCCAGCGTGTAACGGATGTAGCTCCTGAGGTCACTGGCGCCGAATTTGGTGCATTCTTTTATAACCAGACCAACGAGAAAGGAGAAATTCTTACCCTTTACACTATTTCCGGGGTGCCCCGGGAAGCCTTTTCCAAGTTTCCAATGCCACGAAATACTGCTATCTTTTCGCCTACCTTCCACGGAGAGGACGTCGTGCGGTCAGATGATATTACCGGGGATGTGCGCTACGGAAAAAATACGCCTTATCAAGGCATGCCCGAAGGACACCTGCCCGTCAAAAGCTACCTGGCCGTTCCGGTCATTTCCCGGGAGGGCAAAGTGCTGGGCGGTCTGTTTTTTGGACATTCCCGGGCTGGTGTATTTACGGCCCAAGCCGAAGAAATTGTCAAGGGCATCGCCTCGCAGGCGGCAGTTGCTATTGATAACGCATCGCTGTTCGATACCCTCAGGGAGAAGAACAAAGAACTGGTTCGTATTAATGCCGACCTGGACAACTTCATGTACACCGCTTCTCACGACCTGAAAGCCCCAATTGCCAACCTGTCGTCCTTGTTTTCGCTGCTCAACCGCCGGCTGAAAGATAAAATCGAAGACCGTGACCTGCCGCTTTTTGATATGATCAACCATTCTATTTCCCAGTTTAACCGAACCATCCGGGACCTGACTGAAGTGGTATCCATACAGAAGGAAACGGAAGAGGTAAGTCAGGTCTCTTTCCGGGAAGTACTTGAAAATGTGCAGACCGATATTGCGCAAATGCTTGCCCAATCAGAGGGCACTATTGAGACTGAGCTGAACGTAGAATCGGTAGCGATTGAGAAAAAAAAACTTACGAAGCTTGCTTTACAATTTGATCACCAATGCCATCAAATACCGCTCTCCGGAACGGCCATTGGTAGTGCAGGTAACGTCTGCTGAAGAAGGTGACTTTGTGGTACTGGCCGTCCGGGACAATGGGCTGGGGCTTACCCCAACGCAGAAGTCAAAGTTATTTACGCTTTTTAAACGCATGCATACTCACGTAGAAGGTTCAGGCATAGGTTTGTACATTGTAAAAAGAATTGTAGAGAATACCGGCGGACGCATCGAAGTGGAAAGTGAAGAGGAAATAGGTACTACCTTCCGGGTCTTTTTCCGTAAATGATGTTTGGATATTGGGTACTTGGTATTGGGTATAAGGGCCAGCAATTAACGGGAGAAAGGGTCGTTCAGCCATAATCCAATACCAAATACCCAATACCAAGTACCTAACAGCCTACGTGACAATTCTAATCTTACATGAAAGATGAATAAATTTAGACGCATTTTACTCGTTGACGATGATGCCGTGACTAATTATGTGAATGAGGAGCTTATCAGCGAGATGAATATCACCGATCAGGTCATAGTAGCCGAAAATGGTGCCGGGCACTTGACTTTCTCCGTAAAAATTGGCTGAATCCGGACAATACAGTAAAAAACGATTGTACGGGTAATCTGATTTTACTGGATATTAACATGCCCGTAATGGATGGGTTCGACTTTCTGGATGAGTTTCAGAAGTACAAGGTCAACAGTCACATCCAGGTGGTACTGGTCACTACCTCCGATAACCGGAAAGATATAGAACGGGCTAAAAATTATCCCATTGCTGCGTACCTGGTCAAACCGCTCTCTGCGGAGAAAATCACTGATTTGCTGGAGAACATCAATGGGTAAGCTCCTAAACATTGCATCAGCATGTATATGTTCTGATTAGCAGCTTAGCTTAAGGTATGGGTATCCACTCTTTAGCACCTACTTTGGCTGCCCAGGTATCATATTTTGCGGCTAATTCTTTTACCTTCGCCGGATTGGATGGAGCCAGGTTACTACGGTCATCCCCTTACCCCTTCGGCTACACGCTTTCCAGCCGCATAAGGGGACAAGTTCGGTTCAAAAGTCCCCTTGCGGGTTCATTCCTTTCCGGTCAATCTTTTCGTGTTACTCTGCCTGATTAGTCAGCCGCATCCAGTCAAAGGAAATCTTGTTAGCTGGACTTCCTTTGGCAACCAGTCCCACCCGGATACCCCGGTCCCAGGGAGGCAGGTAGGAACCGTCAGCGAATCCCCCTTCTGGTTTCAGCTCAGTCCAGGTGCTGCCATTAGTACTCCAGGCTCCGGTAAACTGGTGCCCATCCTTAGCGGTGAGCCGTAGCTGCACTTCGTTACCCCCGCTAAAGTCTGACTCGGCTACTGTCTGCTGCTGATTGGCTTTTACCGTCCAGAAAAGTACTTTTTTGCCGCTGACAGATATACCCAGGGCATTATCAACATCCCCGATAGCAGCTATACCCGCCTGTACCCCTTTTCCCAGCGTTGCTGAGTTAATACTGGCAGTGACTGCGTAATTATCCTCCTTAGTGCGCTGCGCCAGTACCGCCCCGATTTTATCAGGCTTGGCCGTAAGATTTAGCTTGCCGGATTGTACTTGATACACGGGTACCTTCCCTACCGGCCACTGCCAAGTAGTAGACAGTCGACTGGCTGAAAATTCCTCCGAAAGGTTTAGTGAATCAATTGGAGTCGTAGCAGACGGAGCGGCATTGTTGAACTGAGGCCAGCCATCGGCAGTCCAGGTCATTGGGGAGAGTATTCCCTGACGGCCCGTATACACAAAATCATCGGTGCTATACGCATGGTAGAGAAAGTAATCTTTACCTTCATTCCCAGCAATTACGGTACCGTGTCCGGGACACTTCCAGGCTTCGTTCTTCACGATAATTGGGTTACGGGCATATTTTTCCCAGGGCCCCAGCAGATTCTTAGCTCTTGCCACCCCGGCTCCGTAGGTACACCCTCTGCCGCAACAGGCATCACCCGCGTAGAAAATGTAGAAATATTCTCCCCGGCGAATTATGGCAGGGCCTTCAACCAAGCCTCCCTCCCAGGTTTTAGGATCATTACGGAACAACTCAGTTTTCTCGCCGACGAGGGCAGTTCTTTCCTCATTGAGGCGCTGTGCCCAGATAGGCGTAGGCAATTTACGGCTGTTTCCATCTTCTTTCCAGACCATATATAATTGTCCCTTTTCGTCCCGGATCGGAAAGCCGTCAATAGAGCCTACTTCCTGGCATACCAATGCACCATGATCTTTGTACGGTCCTTCGGGCTTGTCGGCACTGGCCACGCCTACGCACAGGTTGCCGCCCTTTTTCTTAGCCGTATAATAGATGTATACCTTGCCGTTTTCGTACGAAATCTCAGGTGCCCAGAAATTGGCCTCTGCCCATGCGGGTATAGCTCCCGGAAACACGTGCCCAACCGTTTCCCAGTGTGTTAAGTCCGTTGACTTCATCAATGGAAAAAGAGGGGCCCATTCCGATGAAGTGGCGGTAGCCCAGTAGGTATCTCCTATCTTAGTCACCGACGGATCCGGAAAATCACCGGCTATGACCAGTTGGGCCGGAGCCACTGCCATCGTTTGATTATCCTTCGTTGCCGCGGTATCCTGATTGGCAGTAGATGTTTCGGTAGTATTATTTGCACGCTTGGTCTGGCAGGCACTTAGCCCCAGGCCGGCCAGCAGTATAAAAAAGCTAATTTGTCTGATCATTGTTTCCATGTTTGAATAGTGATGTTCGATTTACGATGTTCGGTTGATGGATTAATGCGTAGAGACGTTATGTATGATACTTAGTGGACTTATTTTTATTTGGCTATCAATAAGTTAAAGCGTCAACCACCCCTACCCCTCCTAAGATTAGGAGGGGAGTTGAACTACAAAAGGAGAATGTATAATTAAAAACCTCCAACTTGCCTACTTGTTAAAAGGACCCCATCAGTGTACGGAGGCAGGAGCTGAACGTACCGGACGTAGTCCTGTGAAGCTAAGGATTAGGGGTGTGGTTACTACTTCTTTCCTTCTGACTTCTATCTCCTGACTTCTAACTTCTTTCACCAACATCGAATATCGTCAACCGAACATCGTCCCTTACTGAGGTGCCTGGTCTTTCGTAGAGAACCGGTAGATGGTGCTTTCCTGGTACTTTTCGCCTGGTTTCAGGATGGAACTCGGGAAATTTTTCTGGTTGGGAGAGTCCGGGAAGTGCTGGGTTTCCAGGCAAAAGGCGTAGTGTTTGTTATAAGTAATGCCATTCTTACCTTTCATAGAACCATCCAGGAAGTTGCCGGAGTAAAACTGAATGCCGGGCTGGGTAGTCTGTACTTCCATATAGCGGCCTGTAGTAGGTTCGTACACGGTAGCGGCCAACGACATTTCGTTGGCTTGCTTATTAAGTACGTAGTTATGGTCGTAGCCGCCCCCTTCGACCTGTTTGATACGCTCCCCGATGGCATGCGGCGTAGTAAAATCCATTGGAGTTCCCTTTACTGTTTTCAGTTCACCAGTTGGGATCAACGTGTTATTCACTGGTGTGTACTTATCGGCATTGATGGTAACAATGTGTCCGTAATTGTTTTCTACCTTGCCGGCTCCCAGGTTAAAATAGCTGTGGTTGGTCAGGTTAATCGGTGTAGCCTTGTCCGTAGTAGCCAGGTAGTCAATTTTCAATCCATTATCGTCGGTAAGGGTGTAGGTGACTACGGATGTCAGATTACCCGGATAGCCCTCTTCTCCATCTTTGCTCAGATAGGTAAGCTTTACGGCCGGACCTTCATTGCTTTGTACCTCTTCAGCAGTCCATAGTACATTGTCAAAGCCAACCTTGCCGCCGTGCAAATGGTTGGGAGCATTGTTGGTTGCCAGCGTATAGGTTTTTCCATCCAGGGTAAATTTGCCTTTGGCAATTCGATTACCGTACCGGCCTACAATGGCTCCCAGGTAGGTACTTTTATCTTTCAGGTATCCGTCGAGGCTGTCGAAACCCAGCACCACGTCTCCCATATTCCCGTTCTTGTCCGGGGTAAGAATGGACGTAACAATAGCGCCGTAATTGGTGATTTTTACGGTCATACCATTTTTATTGGTAAGGGTGTAAAGCTGGGCTTCGGCACCATCCTCTACTTTACCAAAGACAGTTTTCTGAACACCGGCCTGGGCCTGGCTACCGGCTGCTTGAGTAGAGTCAGCCGATTGCTCCTGGTTTTCGGTGGGTTTTTGCGAACAGGCTCCTGCCAGTACGGCCATCAGGGCCAATAGACATACGCTTTTCAGAGGTTTTCTCATGTTGGTCTGGAAATTAATTAGGAAGATAAAGGAATTAAATATTCTTATTCTAATAGAATCAAAGGTTTTATTTAGGCTGCCTTCATATAAAGAAGGCTCCCAGACTAAAGACAACTATCATAAGGGAAAGTTATTAGCAACCGGAAGCGCATCAGGTAGCAGAAATTATATTTATGGCTTTGCCCGAATAGGGCCATGATTTGACGCTTTGTTTGGGTCACTGGCAGCGAGAACGTATACTGAGTAAGTCTGCAAATACACCATCTTTCTTTGGGGAATTTTTCAAAAACGCCGCTTAAAAAACGTAAGAATCCTTTTTGATGAGCAGTAACCGGCTTGCTAGTTGCATAACTTGGCAAACGTAACGTGCTGTATTGCTTATTTCACCGGATTATTCTCCGGATGGCTTGGGTAATAATGTATAAATGGCAACTGGTTTGCCGAAATTAGGCGTTCCGTCGGCATTCCAGGTAAACTTTTGCATTCTCGGTGACCTCAGATCACCACATCCCTGATCCGATCTTGGATTAGCATGATAGATAATCCAGTCTTCTGACCCATCAGGCGACTGAAAAAATCCATTATGGCCCGGCCCGAATACACCACCTTCCGCAGATTTGGTAAATACCGGACTGGCCGATTTTGTCCAGGAGGCAGCTTCCAGGGGATTGCCAGTTTCATTCATCGTCAGCATACCCAAAGCATAGTCATCCGTCCAGCAACCACTGGCGGAATAAATCACGAACACTTTACCATTTCTTTTTAGTATCTCCGGTCCTTCATTCACGTCCGGATCGCCGTGTTTCTCCCATTCGTAAGTGGGCCGGGAAAGCAGCATGGGGGCCCCGTCAGTGTCCATGGATTACTCATGCGGGAAATGTAAATGTGCTGGGTATTATCGGACTGATTACCATGACCCGACCACAGGAAGTAACTGGCGCCGTGTAGTTGCAGTACCGTTCCGTCAATAGCCCAGTAGTTCTCGGTAGGGTTATATATTTGCCCTTTATCCACCCAACTACCCGACATTGGATCAGGGGAAGCATTTTCGAGTACCCAGGTCCGCTGCGTGCTTAAATCCTGGCTGGCTCCTGCCGTGTAATAGAGGTACCATTTCCCATCCAAATAATGGAGCTCAGGAGCCCAAATATTCCGGGAGCTAGGTCCGGTTGCGGGAGGTGTCCAGACAGTAGCAGTCGATGCAGTAGCCAACTGACTCATGGCGGCGTTTTCCATAGTTTAATACTATTTCCGACGGTATGGCAGTAGTAATAGAATCCATCTTTCCGGATTACCCAGGGATCAGGACCACCGGGCAGAAGTGGATTTTTGAAAGTACCTTCTGTTACGGGAGGATTAATAGTCTGTTTAGGCTCCGAACGTTCCCTACAGTTGGTAAAAAGCAGGCTACCCAGCATCAGACAGCACCAAAGGATAGTTGTACAAGTAGTTTGCATGACCAGCAGTAACAGTAGGCTTCTTATTAGTCAGGACAATTGTACCAGCAGACTTAGGATAAACCGCAGGTGCTTATTCGCCTGAGGGCTTAGGTAGCAATACATCGGTAGCTACCGGCTTCCCGAAGTTTGGCGTTCCATCGATATTCCAGGTAAACTTCTGGGCCCGGGTGCTGCGTCCTTCACACTTACCGTCGGCCTTGCGCTTGGCGTGGTACACGATCCAGTCTTCTTTGCCATCCGGCGAGGTAGTAAATCCGTTATGCCCAACACCATACACACGGTTGTCTTCACTTTTACTGAATACGGGTTGGGGAGATTTGGTCCACGAAGCAGGGTTCAGCACATCGCTGTTTTCGGCAGCCGTACGCATCCCGAGGGACTAATTGTCATCCCAGCAGGCAGTGGCCGAGTATACAATAAATATTTTGTCCTTTTTTCCTTTCAGAAATTCGGGTCCGTCCAGGATCTCCCGGTTCCGGAACTTCTCCCAGGGGTAGGTAGGCCGGGCAATTTCCACTTCCGGTGCCTCCAGGGTCCAGGGATTGGTCATTGGGACGATAAAAAGCCGGCTTTGAGGCCCTACGTAAGCGGAATACATAAAATACCGCTTGCCCTTATGCTCAAATACGGACCCGTCCAGGCCGGTGTATTTGGTATTGACTTTTCCCTTATCCGTCCAGGCGCCGGTCATCGGGTCAGGGGAAGCGTTCTCCAGTACGAATACGTACCGGTTGTGGTCACCGTCATTTTTGGCATCCGTAGCCGTATAATAAATGTACCACTTGCCATCCAGGTGATGGATCTCAGGTGCCCATATCGCCTTGCTGTTGGGGCCTGATTCGGGTTTACGCCAGATTGTTTTCTCGGGACTGCCGCCAATACCCGAAAGTGTTTTTGATCTTCCCAGGTCCAGCCGATCTCCCTTGGTAACCATAAAATAATAGTACCCATCGGTGTGTTTATAGACCCAGGGATCAGGGCCAGCTTCCAGCAATGGATTGGCGAAAGTGGCTTTGTTGCCCGACTGCCCGAACAAACCTGTCGTAGTGCAGGCTGCGGACAGCAGCAGGCAAAGAAAAAATCTTTTCCGAAGGCAGATGAGTGGTTTCATTAGTAGGAAAGTTGGTAACCGATGGTGGCTGTATGGGCAACTATCCGAGTGAAAGCTGCTTTTAAATACAGAACTTTCGCCGAAACCCTCCCACTCCGGTTAGCGGAGAGCAGACGGGCATTGACGAAAGTTCTGTACCTAGGGGATTATTAATAGTTATCGTTCTGCTTCAGTTTGGCAATGTCCACATCCGTTTGCGGCAAGGGTAGCAGCGCAGATTTGCCAATAACGAAGTTATTGAAATCCGGATCGTAGGGATCATGAATCTTATTTGGATTGGGATCATCCGTCTTTAACTCATCAATACCTGCCTGGGTATCAAGAAATCGCCATCTTTTCAAATCGTTCCAGCGTACGCTTTCGCCTGCCAGTTCTACCACGCGTTCGTGCATAATTTGAGTACGCATCTGATCCTGAGTCATACCACTTTTACCGGCTTCTTCCAGTGTGCGCATATTGGAGCGGCGCCTTACCTCATTAATATGCGGATAAGCTTCGGCCGTGCGCCCTAGTTCATTCAGAGCTTCGGCATACATGAGCAGCACATCGGCGTAGCGGATCACCCGGATATTGATGCCGGAGTGATTGTTTTCAAAGTTCCGCGTCCGGTCATTTTGGTATTTATGCCAGAAAAGTTCGTTGGGATCACCGTATCCCCGCTCAGCATATGTTTTACCGTATACGGTTAAACCCGAATGAATAAGGGTTACATCCCGGCGAGGGTCGGGATTACCGTTTCTATCGGTCTCCAGCATAAATTCATTAAACAACCATCTTCTGGGTTGCCCGTCTGACCAGCCAATCTGCCGCGGACCAAAAAACTGCGCCCGGTTGTTTCCTTCGGAAGCACCCGGCTGATCCTGCCCGGCGCCCTGCAAGGCGTCGGAAAACTGGACTTCAAATACCGACTCCGGGTTATTCTCATTGGTCATGGTAAAATTGTCCAGGTAATTTGGCACGAGACTATAACGGCCAGAGGTAACCAGCTCACCGAATTGCTGTTCAGCTTTAGGCCAGTCCCGGAGTTGCATGTATACTTTACCAAGTAGCGCCGTTGCTGCACCCTGCGTAGCCCGACCATTATAGGCATTATTTACCTCAGTATAAGACTTTGGCAAGTCGGGCTTAGCAGCAGTCAGGTCAGTAATAATCTGATTCCAGACCTGCTCAACCGTACCTTGCGGCGGACGGTAATTAATACTGGAAGGTTCCAGAGCCAACGGTACATTTCCATATAAGGATACTAAGTTAAAGTAGTAAAGGGCCCGCAAAAAATGGGCTTCGGCCCTAAGACGCCTCCTTAGCTTATCGTCTATAGTCAGGGTAGTGTTGCCATCCTGAAGGTTCGTTATAATCTGATTGGTGCGATAAATGCCCCTATAGTGATCCGTCCAGATGGTCGCTGTAGGCTCGAAGTTGTAGTTATTAATGACAAACCGGGTGAAATTAGCCAGGTCCGTCCACGGACTTCCGCTATAGCCTTCATCTGACTGAAGGTCATAGGCAAAATAGATCCAGCGGCTGTAGGTGCCAGGCTGTTGCAATGCGGCATAAGCGGCAATCACGGCGCTTTCGGCGTCATTCGCTGTGCGCCAGAACTGCTCCACCGGCTGCGCATTAGGATTATCCTGTTCCAGCAAATCCCTTTCACAAGCTGTGCCCATGAGGAGGCAAGTAGTGAAGGCTGCTATTATTATTTTATCGATTTTCATAGAATTTTCGGTTTTAAACTTTTTATTTTTCAAGGGACTACTGGTTTCATTGCCAAACGGCGTGATTTGAAACCAGTAGTTTATGTATGTTTAGAAACTCACCTGCAAACCTCCAGTAAAACTTCTTAAGTTTGGGAAGCTGCCATCGTCTACCCCTCGCGCAAATAAGGAATTTCCGCCCGCGCCTACCACTTCAGGGTCCAGCCCGGTATATTTAGTAATGGTAAACACGTTCTGGCCCGTCACGTACACCCGCACCCTACTTAATCCCTTTAGCCGGTTGGTTAAGCTGGTTGGCAAGGTATATCCTAACTGAATGTTTTTCAGCCGGAAGTAAGAACCATTCTCCAGCCAGCGGGTACTGTTGCCACGGGAGTTCTGCGCCGCCGCTACGGCATCGTTAGGACGCGGACTACCGCTGATCAAGGGACGGGGTGTATTGTTGGATGAACCGGCTCCGGTCCAGTAATCCAGGTCGCGGCGGTAATTGCCATTGTCATCCAGGCGGTCCAGCCAGAAGCGCGGTCCGTTAAACACTTCGTTGCCGGCTACTCCCTGGAAAAATACCGCCAGGTCAAAACCCCGGTAACCAGCGTTTAGGTTTACGCCGTACTGAAAGTCCGGAATGGGATTGCCTACGTACGCACGGTCCTGGTTATTAATTGTACCGTCGTTGTTGACGTCCCGGTAACGTACATCTCCCGGACTGGCGTAAGGCTGAATGAGCTGGGTTACGCCCGTGTTGGGATTGGTGTAGGTGTAGCCTGTTACATCCTCCGGCTGTTGGAAAATACCATCCATCTGTAGAAGGTAGAAAGATCCTACGGGATGGCCCACTTCGGTACGGGTGATGTCTCCGTAGCCACCGCCTACAATTACCTGACCAGGAGAAGCCAGGGCCAGCACTTTGTTTTTAATCGTAGTCAGGTTGGCGGTTGCGCCGTAGGTAAAGGCTTTGCGATTTTCTTGGTAGGACAGAACGAACTCAAAGCCCCGGTTTTCCAGCTTACCCAAGTTGATGAAGGGATCACTGCCGTAATTTCCTAGGAAGCGAGGTAGTTCGGGATTCACCAGCGCATCACGGGTAGTAGAAACGTAGTAATCAGCCGATAGCGAAATACGGTCTTCTAACAAACCCAGGTCCAATCCCACGTTAGTCGTATACCGGGACTCCCATTTAATATCCCGGCTTTCTAGTTGGGTTTGAATAGACCCCGGAATGACACTCTGGCCGGCTCCCGATATGTAGTTGGCATTAGGGTTAATTACGCCCTGGTAGAGGTAATCTCCGCTAGCATTAGGAATGCGTTCGTTTGGACTAATCGGCCCTCCCACATACGGATACGTGGGACCGGGCAATGCATCGTTCCCATTTACCCCGTAACTGGCCCGCAGCTTCAGATTACTGATATAAGGTACATCCTCAAAAAAGCTTTCCTCACTGATCCGCCAACCCACGGAGGCGGCCCCGAAGGTAGCCCAGCGGTTCTCTTTGGGAAAACGGGAGGAGCCATCCGTCCGGACACTAGCCGTCAGCAGGTAACGGTTGTCAAAATCGTACGTTAGCCTGCCCAAATAAGAACGTTTAGTCCAAGTGCTAATGGCTCCGCCCACGGTTGGCGTAGTAGTAGAACCGGCATTAAGGACAAAGACGTAATTAGGACCTTGGCCGTAACCCCGGCTTCCGGCAAATGTGTAGTCGAAGCGGTTGCGCTGCTCGGTATACCCCGCTACGGCGCTTACTCCGTGGCGGCCAAAGGTACGGTTGAAGTTAAGGGTATTTTCAACCAGCAGGAAGGTAGCATTACGGCGGCCTTCGTTAATATAGGCCGGATCAATGGGCTGGTTAAAGCTCCACCGTCCGAATTTCCGGGATAGGGCGTCATTGTTATTCTGGTAGTCCACGCCCAGATTCAGCCGGTAAGTAAGGAAATCAAAGAGGGTAACATCCCCCACGATATTGCCTAAGAACCGGTTGGTAAGGGTAGTGGCCCGCTGCATTTCCTGCAAGGCGAGTGGATTGGTACCAAACGTGTAGTTAACATCGCTACCATACCCGTAGCCGCTACCCGTTGATTCATTTGGATCGTATATTGGAATGGTAGGGAGCATCCGGGCAATATCAACAAAGGGCAATCCGTTGACGTACCGCTGGTCAGAGCGGGTAAAGGTTGCATTCTGGGTCACTTTCACGCGGCCCTTGGTCAGGCCGGAATTAAGGCGCAGGCTGTAACGTTCAAATTTTGGCCCTACAATGGCTCCCTGCTGGTTAAAATAGCCCCCGGAGATCAAAAAATTGGAGTTTTCACCGCCGCCGGAAAAGTCCATCGTGTATTCCTGCACGGAGCCCTGCTTCAGTAATGCATCCTGCCAGTCGGTATTTACATTGGTAATGTTAGGGTAAAGCTGGGGATTAACCTGAGCATCCGCGCCGGGCATACGAGGACGACCCGCATTATCGTAGGCCAGATTATTAATTGTGGCAAACTCCTGCGCATTGGTCAAGTCCCATTTTTTAACTACGTTCTGCACACCGGCATAAGCATTAACGTTAATAGTTGGGACTCCTGATTTACCATGACGGGTGGTAATAATCACTACGCCGTTAGCGCCCCGGGAACCGTAGATAGCAGTAGTAGCGGCATCCTTCAATACTTGTATAGATTCAATATCGGCCGGATTAAAGTCCCGTAGGTTCTCCGTCCAGACTCCATCTATTACGTATAGCGGACCACTGCCCGCATTCAGGCTGCCAATTCCCCGGATATTAATATTGGAAGCTTGGCCTGGCTGACCGGAAGAAGAAATGGTTACGCCTGGTACACGCCCCTGAATCGCTTCGTTTACGGTGGCTACCGGCGCCCTCCGCAGGTCGGCCGCGCTTACGGAAGCTACGGATCCCGTCACGTCGGTGCGTTCCTGGGTTCCATAACCGATGACTACTACTTCGCTCAGGGCTTGTACGTCCGGCGCCAGGGAAACATCCACAGTGGATTGGTTGTTGACTGCAACCTCCTTCGAGTTATAACCAATAAAAGAGAATACCAGCGTAGCATTACCATCGGGGGCTGTGATACTATAATTGCCTTCGGCATCGGTAGTAGTACCCGTAGTAGTTCCTTTAATTACTACACTCACCCCGGGTAATCCTCCCCCCTTCTCGTCCGTTACGCGACCTCTTACAGCAAATTCGGCGGGACGCATGGAGATAAGCCGGGACATTACGCCGGGATCTAACTGAATAGATCGCAAGCCCCCCATATCTCTCAGGTTTGACTGGTCGTTTCCCTGGTCAGCCGGATTACTAGTGGAATTTTCTTCACCAGTTACATACTGAATCACATATACGCCCTGATCAATTTTCTTATACTGCAATTTCAAGGGTGTAAGCAGGGCATCCAGCGTTTTTTCTAGCTGACTATCCATTCTGCTGTCCACATTTACCCATTTTTGGTCAACAAGTAGGGGGTCAAAGGCAAAGTATACGTGATAGCGCGCCTCCAGTTCCTGCAATACCTTCTTCAGCGGCTTCATACTTTCCGTCTTCGCTTCTGAAGGTCTTTCTTGCATATTCTTGATAAGCGCTAACTCCTGGGCAAATACACTAGGGTAAGCCCAGCAAACCATTGCGATCAGCAATAGTTTCGTCAAAGGATGTGGTTTGCTTTTCATATGCGACATTGGTAAATGGTAAGAGCTAAAAGATTCATTTATAGGAGAATGCAAGTTTTAAATTAAGGGTTGCGTCCAAGGGTTACTTCATTGCCATTACGCGAGACCCGCAGATTCAGAGATTCTGATAGTGCAGTTAACAGAACCTCAGGTTTATTGACCGGAATGGTAGCCGTGAACGTGCGGTTTGCCAGATCAGGGTCGGCAAAGTGTACTTTCATCCCGTAGGTATCTTCCAGGATCTGCGCTATTTCCTTCAGCGGAGTATTATCAAAAATCAACTGGTTCTGGGTCCAGGAAGAAAACTTTTCGGGGTTAACCGCTTTTCGGGTAAAGGATTGGTCTTTTTCCGAAAACTGTACCAGGTCTCCGGGCTTCATCAGTACATCTTTCCTGGTATCCGGAGAACCGGCTTCCAGTTTTACGCTGCCGCTGTTCAGCACCACGGTAGTCTGTTCACGGCGGTTGCTGACGTTAAACTCGGTGCCGAGTACCCTTACATTTAACTGTCCGGTATGCACCACAAAAGGAATGCGTCCATTGCGGTTTTTCTTCACTACTTTAAAAAAGGCCTCGCCTTCCAGCCAAACTTCGCGTACCGGTTCTTGCTCCCAGCCGGGCTGATAGGTCAGCGTAGAATTGGCGTTCAGACTGACCTGAGATCCATCAGGAAGGGTTATTAACTGGGTTTTGCCAAAACCGGTAGCAATACGGGTGGTCCGGTTGCGGTACACGGTCATCCAGAGGATTACGCCACACACCAGAATGCCCGAAATCATGGCCGCGGCCCGATACCAATTTCCCCACGCTGGGCGCTGCAGTTTGAGCACCTTTTGCTCAGATGGCTGCGTCTCAACCAACGGCTGGGTTTTATGCTCTTGCTCATCAAATACGGCATCCAGATGCTCCCTGATTCTCTGAAAACTTTCCACTGGAAGCTGATCTTCCCGAAATTTCAGATTCAGTACCGTTTGCCGGGCTTCTTCTATAGTGGACTGCTGATGCGGATACAAGGCCATCCACTCCCGCCAGAACACTTCTGATTCTGCGTCGGGGTGCTGCACCCATTGTTTGAAGTAGTCATCCAGCACGAAATCCAGGACTGTAAAAGAAGAATAGTCAAAGTTTTTCATTTACTGGTACAAATTGGCTTCTAAACACAAAATGGAGGTAGTGCCGTTTTTATCCCTCCGAATTGAAAAAATTTTGTATTTTATTTTAATTCGCCTGGTAACAGCCAAACTTTTGCACTATAAGCCCAAGAAGCGTATGCGTAGAAAGAAACTGGTGAAGTATAAATCACTGCAGACAAGGGACTATTCTGCCTGACCCTATTCCGGAAAAAAGCCCGTAAAAATTTTCAGTAAGTGATGAAGGACTGCCTAAAATGACAATCCTCAATGGCAATAAAAACACAAAAAAATCTTCGGATATTAGTTTTTCAAAGGTTCAACAGAGGAATCAGCAAACTGATTAATCCGGTTTCGTAGACCATTTTTTTCTGGAGAGAAGCTATCGCCTTATAAATAATTTTATACGCCGACCGCCCATCAATCCCCATAACCGAAGCGAGTTCTTCGTACCCTAAACCGTCGTAAAACCGGAGGAAAATAGCTTCCTTCTGCCGGGGAGGCAGTTCATTTAGTGCTTTCAGCAGATTTTCATGACGTTCTTTGGAAACCTGATTCTCGATAAGTAAAAATTCGTGCGAAAAAACCACCTCGTATTCAAATGGAATGGAAAGCTCATCAGCCGGATGCTTCAGACGGTCCCTTAACTTGCCGATAATCTCACGACGCAGGGCTTTATACAAATAGTACTTGATCGAGTCAGTATGAGAGAGGTTTTCGCGGTGCGTAATTAAATGGATAAATAAATCTTGAATGCAGTCTTCTACCAGTTCACGGTCCTGCGCTATTTTATATCCATAGTTATACAGCACCGCGGCATACTTTTCATAAATACAAGTATATGCCTCTTTGCTTCCTTCCTTAAAATCACTCCAAAGCTGAAAATCAGTGCTGGCAGCGTAGTGTTGGCTCATTTAAGCAGCGACAATTAAAAAGCTTTAAAAAATGATGACTCTTTAATAGTAAGACTGGCAGTAACTCCTTTGTACAAAAGTACTGGTAAGAATTTGCCGCCAATATATATTAATTTTTTCAGAAATAATAGGATTGATGCGTAAGCAATCAAATTAATTCTTATCCTATGGCCAAAGATAGTATTCGATGCCAGCCTATATTTACTCACCGGAAAATTCCCATTGAGTAAGTATGGTTCAAGTTAAGGACGCATCTAGTAAATCATAAACGGCAAAAAGAAAGCTTGAAAAACCTGGTCTTCCTCCCCTGCTCTTCTGCGAAGGCGTGGGGTTTGTTGTGTGAGTCAGTCATTATGTTTATCCGAAGAGGCTGGCTTCTTTCCATCTTCAGCCGCTGCGTCTAACCTAAACTCATACACGCCCATTAATCCAATGATAAAAGCTCTTTTGCGTAAAGGATCATTGGGGATGCCCTCCAGCCGGAGAAACGAATTAACTCCCCATTGACTAGTAAGCTGAAGGTTTAGGCCGGCCGTAAACCGTTGCGTTTCAAATCGGTTCTGCCGGTCGAACCAGAAGAATAACTCATGTTCCAGGTAAGGCTGGCAGGCTGCACTTAGGTTGTAAGACAGGCCAGCCCGGCTGCGCAAAAAGTGCTGCTTTGCCTGATTCCCGCCGTTTATTTCCCAGGTTTTCTGAAAACGCAGCCGGTGCGTGAATACCAGCGTAGTCTTATCACTGCCAATAGTGTTGATAGCATCGGCAATCCACCTTTGCCGGTTAGGATTGCCCTCCTTGCAGTTGCCCGGCACATAGATGTAACGGTAAGCGCCCCGCAAAATAAAGTATTCTGCAGGCCTGATGCGCAATGCGGCTTCCGTATAGGTACTATTAAAAGTAGTACCTCCCTGATCAAACCGGAACTGTTGTTCGAGTTCAGCCGTGAAGGTTTTTGACAATTGTCCGCGCAGCGTAGCTCCGGCCCAGACTGATTGTGCCCTGATATTTGCAGAGGTCGCCAGCAAAATTATTACCGTAACCAGGATTCCATAAAAATAGCTCCGTACCGGGTTGCCGCCTTGTACACGTAACATTAATCCAACAATTTAATAACATTATCTTAATAACAAGTTACGCTTTATTCGTAAAAAAGGAGGTTTAGGTTAGCCTGATTCCCGCTCTCAAAATTACCCAAGGCCCTTAATGACTATTCCTTGGAAATGAAACAAAATCAGTACTTACCTGCCCTGAAGTCAGTGTAAAACAAGCAGTAAAATGAAGTAAGTTTGGCAGCCTGCTCCCTGGTCTATTTATTTGCGCCATAAACCCTTCGCCTTATGATCCGCCGGGACTTTTTCCGCCGTTTGTCCGCACTGAGCACTTTGCCGGTTGTTTCCGCTGCTTTTACGGTTTCTGCCCGGGCCCAATCCAAGGATACCGGTGACCGGGTCTTATGGGTTAATCACCTGACCAAAATAGCCGACCCCGTTTTAACGGCCCTGAGCCAGGAAAAACTCAAAGCTACCATGCCGGTAGAATCCAAAAGAGACCAGCGAGGCGTTACGCACCTGGAGGCAATTGGCCGATTAATGGCCGGTATGGCTCCCTGGCTGGAACTAGGCAGCGATGCCTCCGAAGAAGGAAAGCGACGGCAGCAATACCTCGACTTGTCGCTGCGCTCCATTGCCAATGCCGTAAATCCGAAATCCAAAGACTACCTGAATTTTTCGGAGGGCGGCAACGGACAACCCCTTGTCGATGCAGCATTTTTGGCGCATGCGCTGGTTAGGGCACCTAAGCAGTTATGGGGTAACCTGGGAACCAAAGACCGCCAAAACCTGATTACAGCCCTCCGGGCTACCCGGGTGATCAAACCGCATTATTCCAATTGGCTGCTG
This sequence comes from Cytophagales bacterium, assembly GCA_030448185.1. Classification (GTDB taxonomy): domain Bacteria; phylum Bacteroidota; class Bacteroidia; order Cytophagales; family 172606-1; genus CADCTQ01. Next base: position 87,517 of record JAUJNL010000003.1, read on the forward strand.
TTCAGTGCGATGATCGAAGCGGCCTTCCTGCAATTGGGAGAGCCGTGGGACGAAATGCGGGTAGACTTCGCCCTTAAAAAACACCTCGACTGGTACAAAGGTGATGGGATGTACGGCGACGGACCCGATTTCCATTTTGATTACTACAATAGTTACGTGATTCAGCCCATGATGCTGGATGTGCTGCGGGTACTGAAAGAAAAAGGCAAAGCCGGGGAGGATGTGTATAATCTGACGCTGACCAGAGCCCAGCGGTACGCCGCCATTCAGGAACGGTTGATCGGACCTGATGGCACCTTTCCGGCAGTAGGCCGGTCGTTGGCGTACCGCTGCGGCGCCTTCCAGTTGCTGGCCCAAATCAGTCTCATGGGCAAACTACCGGAAGGAATTGCACCAGGCCAGGTACGCAGTGCCCTTACCGCCGTAATCCGGAAGACTATGGAAGTACCCGGAACTTTTGACTCCAATGGTTGGCTGCAAATCGGCTTGGCCGGTCACCAACCCAACCTGGGAGAAACCTATATTTCTACGGGAAGCCTGTATCTGTGCTCGGTTGGCTTTCTGCCCCTGGGTCTTCCGGCAACTGATGTTTTCTGGACCGCCCCCGACGAGGACTGGACTTCGCGTAAAATATGGTCCGGGAAAGATTTGCCTCCGGACAAGGCCCTGGGGAAATAAGCAGATGAGTTAGTTAGATTATGTTAGGTGTTGGGAAAAGTTAAACGGCCAGCCTGCTTTTACCCTGCGTAAGCTTTGCATTATTCCTCGGGATAAATCTGAGAATTGAAAACTTTCGATGGACTTATTTGGTTTGTTAAGCAAGCATACTTTTGCCCGTACCGTTTCGTTGGATTTGCAGAGAATTGTCTAAATTACAGTAGCGGCTTTCGCATACATTTCTTTTAACGGAAAGGCCATTTTTATGCACCTTTCTTCAAACCACCCAACTATGTTAGGATACCGGTTCTCCGAATATACACCGCCGCCGGAAGGCGAAAAAAGTGCATTTGAAAACTTACTTAATACCTTCATGCAGTTGCTCACCATTACGTCGGGTGACGTGCAGGAAGCCCTGGAATGGCTCAACAGTCTGGACCGACAGTATGGTATTACCACCGATGAGTACGGCATGGGCGATTTTATCCAGGACCTGAAAGATAAAGGGTACATTTCCGAAGAAACTCCCGGCGGCCGGTTAAGCATTACCGCCAAAAGCGAACGTACCATCCGGCAGAGTGCCCTGGAAGAAATCTTCGGCAAACTGAAGAAAACCCAATCTGGCAACCATCATTCCAATTATGCCGGACAGGGCGACGAGCTGAGCACCGACCGCCGTGATTTCCAGTTTGGCGATACGCTAGAGCAGATTTCCATGACTGAGTCCATTCGGAATGCCCAGATCAACCACGGCATCAGTGATTTTATGCTGATGGAAGATGATCTGGAGATTGTAGAGAAGGAGTTCAAGGCGCAAACGTCAACCGTGCTGATGATTGATATTTCGCACTCTATGATTCTGTACGGGGAAGACCGCATCACGCCGGCAAAGAAAGTAGCTATGGCCCTGGCCGAACTGATTACGACCAAGTACCCCAAGGACACGCTGGACATTATCGTATTCGGAAATGACGCCTGGCAGATTCAGATCAAGGATTTACCCTACCTGGAAGTGGGACCTTACCATACCAACACCGTAGCCGGACTGGAACTAGCCATGGACCTGCTGCGCCGCCGGAAGAATAAGAACAAACAGATTTTTATGATTACTGACGGCAAACCGACTTGTCTGAAGGAAGGAATCCGGTATTATAAAAACAGCTTTGGCCTCGACCGGAAAATTCTGAACAAAACGCTGACATTGGCTGCCCAGTGCCGCCGCCTGAAAATTCCCATCACTACCTTTATGATTGCTTCCGATTCTTATTTGCAGCAGTTTGTCAGGGAGTTTACGGAAGTGAACCAGGGCCGGGCCTACTACAGCAGCCTCAAAGGATTAGGCAATTATATTTTTGAAGATTACCAGCGTAACCGCCGGAAAACGTTTTAATCACGAAGTAAGAGGTAGGAAGTCAGAAGTAGTAAGTAGATAACATCAATTATCATTTTTTACGATCTTACTTCCCACTTCTTACCTCTTACTTCATATATCCGACATTCGAAATAGCCAATTATGACTTATCAAACCATTCCAAGTAAAGAATTATTAAAGATCAAGACCCTCGGTGAACTGAAAGCAGCCGGTTATAAACCACGTTCGATCAAGCAGGAACTAAGGGATAATCTGATTGGGAGATTAAAGAAGAAAGAAGAAGTATTTCCGGGCATCTGGGGCTACGAAGAGACCGTTATTCCCGATCTGGAAAGAGCCATTCTTTCGATGCACCATATTAACCTGCTGGGTTTACGCGGACAAGCCAAAACCCGTCTGGCCCGGATGATGGTAAACCTGTTGGATGAATACATACCGGTGGTAACCGGCTCCGAGCTAAACGATGACCCTTTACAACCGCTTTCCCGTTTCTCGGTAGACTTGATTGCCGAAAAAGGCGACCAGACACCCGTAAGCTGGCTGCACCGTTCGGAGCGGTACGCTGAAAAACTGGCAACCCCCGATGTATCCGTAGCTGATCTTATCGGCGATGCCGACCCCATTAAAGCCGCTACCCTGAAACTGCCTTATTCCGACGAAAGGGTGATTCATTTTGGCCTGATTCCCCGTTCGCACCGCTGCATCTTCGTTATCAACGAATTGCCTGATTTACAGGCCCGAATTCAGGTAGCTTTATTCAACATCTTGCAGGAAGGCGATATTCAGATCCGTGGGTTTAAGGTACGACTGCCGCTGGATATTCAGTTTGTATTTACGGCCAACCCGGAAGATTACACCAACCGGGGCAGCATTGTGACGCCGCTCAAAGACCGGATTGACAGTAAGATCATTACCCACTATCCCAAAAATATTGAGATCGGAAAGAAAATCACCCGTCAGGAAGCGGTGGTAAAAGAAGGCCAATCGCAAAAAGTGCAGGTAAACGAACTGATGGCCGATCTGATCGAACAGGTAGCGATTGAAGCCCGTACCAGTGAATACGTGGATGCGAAAAGTGGTGTTTCGGCTCGTCTGACCATTTCGGCCTACGAAAATCTGCTTAGTGCCGCCGAACGCCGGACCTTGATCAACAGCGAAAAGCAGACTTCCGTGCGGGTAGGCGACCTGTGGGGCGTGGTTCCGGCCATTACGGGTAAGGTGGAACTGGTCTACGAAGGCGAACAGGAAGGACCGGCCATTGTGGCCCAGAACCTGATTGGCAAAGCCATCCGTTCACAGTTCCTTAACTACTTTCCTGATCCGGAAAAGCTGAAAAAGCAGAACAAGGACAAAAATCCTTATAAAGTAATTACCGGCTGGTTCGGCGATGGCAATACGGTGGACCTGCTCAATGATATGTCCAACAATGACTTCCGGACGAGTTTACAAAAGGTAAAAGGCCTGAAGGAACTGGTCCAAGAATACCACGCCCGGCAGGATGATGACACGAAACTGTTTTTGATGGAATTTGCCCTGCATGGCTTAGCCGAGTATTCGATGCTGAGTAAAAACCAGCTTACCGCCGGCTTGCAATTTAAAGACTTACTGGGCAGCATATTTCCCGGTCCCGGCTCCTTCGGCGATGATGATGACGACGATGAGGATCTGAATTCCAAGCGGCGGTACCGGAAGTAGGGGGTAGAGGTGCAGTTGCTGGTTTTCTAGTTTCGGGTTGTTGGCTTCCAAAGGGTTAAGCCAACGCAAGCAAGTACCTTTCACGTCAGCTTTTTTTATGACAAGCGTACCATTGGTTGGCTAATCGGGCTAGCCGCTGGTACGCTTATCTGCTTTAGGGGGCTTTTGCGGTAGTGAAAACCAAAATGCGGTCAGCAACTTTATTATAGCTGTCTTACTGCTTATGATAGCCATCCAACCTATTAAAATAATCACCTAACCTGCCATTATATCCGCACAAGGTTCTATTATGGACGAACAAAACGCCATTATGTCATAACGAAGCGTTAAAATGACTATTGTATCTGTAATTATAGTAATCGTGAAGGTTATTGTAGCGAGCAGACAGGCTATTATGCACATCGAGAAGGCTAAAATAGGCAGTAAGATCGTTGGTAACAGTCATGCCTGATTTGAACTCATCCCTGAATTCACCGTATACACATATATCTGTATACTAAAAATAAATTTTATGACTTTTGTTGGATTAGTTTCTTCTAAAGATATGACCACCGGCAACATCACTGACAAGTTGGGTGAGCCCATGGGTAGCGTTAAGGAATTGATGATTGACCCGCAGACCGGACGGGTGGAAATGCTGGTGATCGGTTTTGGCGGCTTATTAGGTATGGGAGACACGACCCGGGTAATTCCCTGGCAGGCTATCCAGTTGCTTCCTCATTCGCAAAATTACCAGATCAACGTAGATAAACAGCTGGTGGACGAAGCTCCCGCTATGACTGCGGAGGATGCCCGTGACCGCACCAAAGTACGGGAATTGTACCGCCACTTCGGTATTCAGCCCTATTGGGGCAGCACTGCCGACGTAGACACCTCTGATCCTTCCTACCAGAATCCGGATGCTACCCTGAATCATCCGGCTTATAGTGATGCCACTACCAATCAACACCAGCAGTATGAAGGTTCATTTCAAGTGTCTCAACCCTATTTCCGATCCAATGAAGACAATAAGCTGGGTGAGGAGCTGGATTATGACAAAATCAAAGGGTTGAAACCTTCCGGTGGAGGCGCAGGAAGTTAGTGGGAGTTTATGGGTTTTAAGAATAAATAAGTTAATAGAAAACACAAAGCCGGCTAGCCGGCTTTGTGTTTTCTATGCTGAAAGAGCAGCAGTGAAGGCTTTAAAGGAATCATCTTTGGGCTGAAGTATGCCCGCTAATTAACTAAAACTTTTAACCTTGTGCATTCATTAACGCTGCTCAAGGCATTGTACCGAACACATAATCCCACAGGGGCGATGACACCCCGAAAGCTTTATCCTGTGACTTGTAGTGGTGAATGCTATGGTGCACCCATAGCACCTTAAATACGTTCTTAGGCGGTGCGTAGGCATGGGTGATATAGTGCACAAACAGATAACCGGCATACCCCATCACAAAGCCCGGCAGGAAGGCGTAAGCGTACTCACCCATGGCCCATTGCGTCAGGGCAAGCAGTCCCAGCGCAATCAACGCACTCAGAATGGGAGGCATGGCCAACCGGCTTTTGTCTTTAGGATACTCGTGATGCACGCCATGCACGGCATACTGAAACTTAGCTTTAGCCGGAGTATCAGGCCGCAGATGGAACACATAGCGATGTACCAAATACTCTGCCAGCGTAAATACCAGCAATCCGGTCAGAAATAGTATCCCAATCAGGTAAGCTGGCAAGGCCGCCTGCGTGAAGGCATAGTAGAGCAATCCGATGGAAAAGATTATATACATGGAAATCGGAATGGCAATATGGGTACGGGTCAGTTTTTCCAGAATCGGGTTCTGAAAAAGCACTTTCTGACCGCTGTGTTTAGGCCGAATAGCAGATGGATGTGTTTGTTCCATAACAGGTATGGTTGATGGTGGATTTTTATGCGAATTTAGATGAAACCAATTTCTAAAAAAAGTACTATTACAGGCCCTGTTCCGCCCGGATTAACTGTTGCTCATGGCTGTAAGAGACGATCTTTCGATAAAATTCGATAAAACGCCTCATACTTAGGCAAAATAGTTGCAACATCAAACTCCTTGGCCCGATTCAGCGCATTCTGCTTGAATATAGGCAGATTCTCATCCCTCAGGATGTATAATGCGTGCTTTACCATATCAGCTATATCACCAACGGCACTGATAAAACCTGATTTACCGTGTTCCACCAGTTCGGGCAAGCCACCGGCATTGGTAGAGATTACTGGTACTTCACACGCCATAGCCTCCAGGGCAGCCAACCCAAAGCTCTCTTTTTCGGAAGGCATCAGAAATAAATCCCCCACGGAAAGCACTTCCTCTACTGCGTCCTGTTTCCCCAGAAACCGTACATCATCACAAGTATCCAGTTGCCGGCACAACTTTTCTATTTTCACTCTCTCTGGCCCATCGCCCACCAGCAGCAATTTACTGGGAACTGATTTGCGTACTTCATTAAATATGTAGACAACATCCTCCACCCGCTTTACCTTACGGAAATTAGAGGTATGCACAATTAGTTTTTCATCATTAGGGGCGATTGCCTTGCGAAAATGTTCTTTTCGCTGCCTCCGGAACCGTTCAAGATCAATAAAGTTAGGGATCACTTCGATTTCCTTCCTAATATCAAATTGAGCGTAAGTATCCCTACGCAGATCTTCCGAAACGGCCGTGACCCCATCTGACTGATTAATGCTGAACGTAACTACTGGTTCATAGGAGGCATCTTTACCCACTAAAGTAATATCGGTGCCGTGCAGCGTGGTGATCACCGGAATATGAATGCCATGAGTAAGCAGGATCTGTTTGGCCATATACGCTGCCGAAGCGTGCGGAATGGCATAATGAACGTGTAACAGGTCTAACTTTTCGTACTTCACCACATTCACCATTTTGCTGGCCAAGGCCAGTTCGTAAGGCTGGTTCTGGAAAAGAGGATAAGAAGGGAATGAGACTTCGTGATAAAACAGGTTTTCGCTGAAGAAATCTAACCGGGCCGGTTGAGAGTAGGTAATAAAATGAATCTGATGCCCTTCTTTGGCAAGAGCTTTGCCAAGTTCCGTGGCTACTACGCCGCTACCACCAAATGTTGGGTAACAGACAATTCCTATTTTCATCTGGATAGATTTAATTTTCAATAGTTGGTCAGATGGAATTCGCCCTGATTTATTCCGTGGGTGACTTTTTCAATAAAACCATCAGGGATCATTTCATAAGCTGGCAGTACTACAGGTTGAAGGTACGTTTTGTAAAACTATTTACAAAAAGGTACTTGCACAGCTAAACCGGATAAACGGTATAAGAGTTTGAAGAAGGGTAGCTTAACGAAAAAATAATACTGGAATTTATCCGGAGAAATACAGAAGTGAGCTGACCGAAGATAGAATGCAGCATGTAGGAAATAGAAGGAGGAACGCAGTACCTCTTTGGTAAACAAGCCTTTACCAAATGATGTGACATAAGGAAATATCCCATTACATGACTAAAACGCCCGGTTCATTTTATATTGCCTAAAAGAAAAAGGCCAGGAAGCCCCGGCCTAAGATTTTTTCTCCTACCTCCTATATTCTTACTTCTGTTCCCCGGGATAAATAGGGGGCAATGATATTATTGGTTCAACATTCTCTTACTTCTTACCAGCAGACGCGATAAATCACGTCTCTTCCTTCTTCCACTAACATCGAACATTTCTCCTACTGCTTGATACTGGCATTCAGTGCCTGGTAGTTGATTATAGACTTATAAATTACATCGTGAATCTTGCGCCGTACCTGATAACTGGCCAGCTTGGTATTGCCCGGATCGGGATAGACCCGGTTGGAGAGAAATACATATACAATCTGTTCGTCGGGATCCACCCAGGTACAAGTGCCGGTGAAGCCGGTATGCCCAAATGTATTGCGGGAGGCAAAATCAGATACGTGGCCACCGCCCTCCGGACGGGGACGGTCCCAGCCCAGGCCCCGCCGGTTACCTTTATTATACGATTTGATAAACGTAGGCAGCGTATTTTCCATAAAATACCGCCTTCCGCCGTAGTACCCTTTCTGCAGGTTCATCTGCATGAGTATGGCCAGGTCGTTGGCAGTTCCAAACAGCCCGGCATGGCCCGATACGCCACCCATAAGGGCGGCCCCCTGATCATGCACCGTACCTCTGATCAGTGAATGGCGGAAATAATTATCCTTTTCGGTGGGGGCAATGCAGTTTTCCTGAAACCGGCACAGCGGATTAAAGCCTAACTCGTCGGCGCCCAGCGACTCGTAGAAGTTCTGGGTTAGAAATTGTTCAATCGGCTGGTTAAGCAGCCGTTCGGCCAATTCTTTCAGGATATAGAAACTCAAATCGCTGTACTCGAAATTATGCTTTTCCTGATTGGCCGGTTTTTTAAGCAAACGGGAGTTAATGGTCCAGCGCCACAATGAGTCTTTCAGGGAAGCAACGCCGTACAAGCCGGTTCCTACAATCAACGGATGCTGGGCATCCTGCACATTGCTGTAATAAGCCGGATTGAGACTACCCCGCGTCCTTGTTCTTGACCAGTGATCCTGGAAGGCAACCAATCCCGCCTGGTGCATCAGAATATCCCGCACCAGCATATTTTCTTTATTAGTGCCCTTAAATTCGGGCAGATACTCAGAGGCCTTGCGGTTTACATCCAGCAGGCCTCTTTCATGCAGGAACATAATGGCCTGCAGGGTAGCGGCTACTTTGGTAACGGAGGCAATGTCGTACTGCGTATGGGGAGTAACCGGGTACAGTGTTTCATAGGTCATAAACCCATACGCTTTTTCATACACAACCACTCCATTCTTGGCTACCAGCACCTGGCAGCCGGGCATTACTTTTTCTTTGATGCAACCATCTACAATTTTATCTATCGTCTGCAGCGTCTCCGAATTCAGTCCTACTCTTTCGGGCAGCGAATAGCCCAGGCGCTTTAAAGAATAAGTAGTAATTCCCCGGCCCGCTTTCAGCTTATTATTGGCTGATACCGGCAGCCGGCCTGAGGCTGGCAAGGCCCCGAATAATACCTGCGGCACCAGCCGCTGGGTGATTTCATTGTCTTCGTAGGTACAAAGCAGATGGTCAACCTGATCAAAGTACTTCAGGCTATAGGCACTGCCGAAGACAGCCAACACTACATTGGTTTTGGTACGCAGTCTCTCAATCAGTGTTCTGGATGATTGCCGGATTCCGAAAGCTTTGGAAGCAGCGTTATTCAAGTCATGCAGGCTGACTACCACTACCTTGAATTGACGTAGTTTGTCAACCAAGGCGTTAAATGCAGCTTCGGAAGTATCTTTGTCAGCAATATAAAAATGCTGGAAAGTAGCGTACTTATCGAGGGTTTCCTGGAAAGGATTGCCCTCGGGCAGACCAATGGTAACGGAAGCGAAAGATAACGTGTCCAGGTGACGGAAGGGAACAATATTTTTGTCATTATTTACTACGGTAACCGACTGTTCATACAGTTCGTAGTTCAATGCCTGTGCCCGGGGATTGTTCAGGTCTTCGACCAGCATGGAGGTTTCTACCATTTTGCGGGCATACAAACCAGCCTGAAATTTAGCCGACAGTATCTTCTTCACTTTTTCGTCAATGTCGGCCTGCTTGAGCTGCTGGCTTTTAATGGCTTTCCGGATGCGGCGGGTCGCTTAGGGAAAAGAAGGACATCATTACCCGCCTGCAATGCCATCACTTCAATTTCGCCGGGCTTGTAGAGCTTGGTCACCCTTTCATATTCAGGGCATCGGTAAATACCAAGCCTTTAAATCCCATCTGCCCTTTGAGCAGATCCGTCACAATGGCTTTGGATAAGGTAGAAGGCAGATTTTTGTTTTTCTCAAACGCCGGAACGGCCAAATGTGCCACCATGACACTATGCAAGCTATCGGCAAACAACTTCCGGAAGGGGGTATAATTCAGTATCGTGCAGGCGGTCCTTGTTATGCCCAATGGAGGGCAGCGTCAGGTGCGAATCAGATCCGGAATCCCCGTGCCCGGGAAAATGCTTGGCATTGGCCATAATTCCGTTATTCTGCATACCTCGCATGTAAGCAGCGGCTTTAATCGCTACATTTTCTTTGTCTTCACCAAAGGAACGGGTACCGATAACGGGGTTAGCCGAGTTGCTGTTGATATCTACTACCGGGGCAAAGTTCAGGTGCACACCCAGCCGCTTGCTCTGACGGGCTACCTCAACGCCCATGCGATAAACGGACTCGGATTCCCAATGGGCTCCGAGGGTCATTTGGTGCGGGAAATTCATGGTGCTATCCAGGCGCATGCCCAGCCCCCACTCGGCATCCATCCCGATCAGCAGCGGCACCTGGGAAATAGCCTGAAACCGGTTGGTAAGCTGGGCCTGTCTTACCGGGCCACCCTGGAAGAAAATAAGACCCCCAATATGGTACTGCGTAATGAGTTCTTCCACCTGGCGCTGCTGGGCGGCACCCCCATCCGAATAAGCCGCCACCATAAACAATTGCCCGATCCGGTCGTCGGGAGAAAGACTGTTAAACACGCTGTCTACCCACTGGTTCTGCCGGGCACTAAAAGTCATTTTGGGATTACCGGAATGCTTACTGTCGGAAGCACCGGATAAAAAAATAATAAAGGGCAGCATAGAAGGACCAGAAAAAAGTTTGTTTAGCATGTCGTGGTTGCTCTTTAACACCAATTTAAGTGAAAGATCTGATTCAAATAGAAGTTATTTAAGGGCAAAAGGGCATACTAATGTAATAAAAGCTTTTGGTTTTGGGTTTTTCAGGCTTTTACTGGTACAATTTTAAATTATTTAATTGGCTTGGTCAATACGCCCTTTACCAGCATAATCAAAAACTTCCCAAAAAAGTTACCAGCCTGACGGCCAATTTTCCTATCCTACTAATCAATGATTTATCCCGGCAACTGGTATACAAATAAGCGTACCACAGGTGTCTGAAAAGGGCATAGGAGTCTAAAAAGGCTGTTTTTTCTATAATCATTCAAAGTCAAATAGCTGACCGGATGGTAACCGGCACCATTCATCCAGGATTAAATGTCACGCAACTTTCGGGATAATTTGAGTCAGCCAACTTAAGAAAAGGGTAAATTGCGGGCATGAATGACATCATTCAGTTACTGCCCGATTCCATTGCTAATCAGATTGCCGCTGGTGAAGTAGTACAGCGTCCGGCTTCCGTAGTAAAAGAGCTCCTGGAAAACGCCATTGATGCCCAGGCGAAGTCAGTCCAGTTGATCGTACGAGAGGCAGGGAAATCACTGGTACAGGTCGTTGATGACGGAATAGGCATGTCGGGCACCGATGCCCGGATGTGCTTTGAACGCCACGCTACTTCCAAGATCCGCCGCCCGAAGACCTTTTTTCGATTCGTACGCTGGGATTCCGGGGCGAAGCACTGGCTTCCATTGCCGCCGTAGCCCAGGTAGAGGTGCGGACCCGCCGCGCCGCCGACGAACTGGGCACACTAATTAGGATCGAGGGCTCCGAGTTCAAGACCCAGGAAAGCATTGCCTGCCTGCCGGGCACTAATTTCTGCGTAAAAAATTTATTCTATAACGTGCCGGCGCGACGCAATTTTCTGCGTTCCAACGCCGTAGAGATGCGGCATATTCTCGACGAATTTCAGCGCGTAGCCCTGGCCCATCCGGAAGTAAATCTGTCGCTGTACCAGAATGACCTGGAAACCTATAACCTGCCCGCCGCAAACTAAGCCACCGCATTGTAGGGTTGTTTGGGAAGGCCTATCGTGAGCAGTTATCCCTTGCGAAGAGGAAACAACCCTGGTAAAAGTAATCGGCTACATTGGCAAGCCTGAATTTTCGAAGAAGACGCGGGGCGAACAGTTTTTCTTCGTAAACAACCGTTTTGTACGGCATTCCTACCTGCACCATGCGGTGATGTCGGCCTTTGAAGGAATCCTTCCGGAAGAGAGCTTTCCATTCTACGCCCTTTTTATTGAAATTGATCCGGCCCATATTGATATCAATGTACATCCGACCAAGACGGAGATTAAATTTGACGATGAACGCAGCGTTTATGCAGTAGTGCACGCCGCCGTACGCAAGGCCCTGAGTGTGCATAATATTGCTCCTTCGCTTGACTTCGATACCAATATCAATTTTAATACCTTTCCCTTTAGCTCAAATCCGCAACTTCCGGCAAACCACCCTCCGCATCCAGTCAAACCGGTTATGCCGGGCAAGTGCGGTACCGGCAAGTCCTGTATTTGATAAAACCGGACCTCGTCCCCGGCGTGACTGGGGCCGCACTGTACGAAGATTTTCAGAAGCAGTTTCCGAAGGAACAGGTACAACCCGAGCCCAGTCCTACGCCTGCCGAATTGACTTTCCAGAGCGGGGTGAATCACTTGCCTCCCGGTAAAGCCCTTTCGCGGCAACTGCGTCCGGAAGGCGAACCTGCTACTTTTCAGTTGCAGGGCCGCTACGTGGTTACCCAGGTAAAGAGCGGAATGATGATTGTAGACCAGTGCGCCGCCCACGAACGGATTTTGTACGAAAAATATTTGTCGGCCTCCAAAAGCACAATGGCACGGCCCAGCAAACACTCTTCCCGCAGACGGTGGAACTAAATGCGGCTGATTTTCAACTGCTCATGGAGATGGCCGACGAGATACAGAACCTGGGCTTCGCATTTGACGTGACCGGTAAGCATACCGTACAGGTCCGGGGTATACCGTCGGAGGCCTCGCTGGGTGACGAAAAATCACTGTTGGAAGGGCTGATCGAACAGTTTAAGTGGCACCAGTCGGAGCTGAATCTGGGCAAAAAAGAGAACATTGCCCGGTCACTGGCCCGGCGGTCTGCCCTGAAACCAGGAATGAAGCTTTACGCTGCCCGAAATGACCATGCTCATTGACCAGTTATTTGCCGCTTCCAATCCTAATTATTCGCCGGACGGCACGCCTACTCTGGTGATGCTGAATCTGGAAAAGATTGAAAGTTTATTCGCAAAATAAAGAGAAGTCCGGTTTCTGCATGGCGCAGTCAAGTAGTTGCTTTTATAGGGTATAAAAGGGAGTTAATCCGGGAATAAAGCCGCTTAACAAATCCGTTTTTCATTAGCCATTCCGCAGCCGGCTTACTGCTTTTTTATCCTTATATTTGACTGTTTAACACTTTTCGCCACTTACAACATGCGATTGGATATTACCCCAACGGTAAGAACGCTGCTGCTGCTCAATGTGCTCATTTATGTTTTGCAAACGCAAATCCCTTTTCTCACGGATACTTTTGCCCTATATCCCTTCCAGTCTCAGTATTTTAAAATCTTCCAGCCCGTAACTTATATGTTCCTTCACGGTGGAGTGAGACATATTTTCAGCAATATGCTGGGATTGTTTTTCTTTGGCCCCATGCTGGAGCGGGTCTGGGGACCTAAGCGGTTTTTAATCTTTTATTTAATCACAGGAATCGGCGCAGGTCTGCTACATAATGGTATTGCCTACTATGAATTATCCCAATTACAGAATGATGCTTACGCCTACCGCGAAAATCCCACCCCTGAGGCGTTTAACCGTTTTCTCAATAATCACGCGAAAGGCTTGTATAACGAGGCTGTTGACTTCCTGGACCGATTTGATGAAGATCCGACTAATGGACAATATATCCAAGAAAGCAAAGAATTCGTATCAGACTACTACTTAGGGAGGTTACCATACCCAACAGGACTGCGAATACTAACTGTAGGTGCATCAGGAGCAATCTTTGGGATACTGTTGGCGTTTGGCTTGCTTTTTCCTAATACGGAAATATTTTTGTACTTTCTGTTCCCAATCAAAGCAAAATACTTGGTTATTCTATATGGATTATATGAGTTATTTGGAGGATTACAGCAAGCTCCGGGTGACAATGTTGCTCACTTTGCCCACTTAGGCGGTATGCTATTTGGTTTTATATTGATTAAATATTGGGGGATTCACCGCGATAAATTTTATTAGCCGAATGAACGGGTTTTTAGACGACTTCAAGAATGCTTTTCGTAAGCCTAACAACGGGCTTATTCAAATTATACTCATAAATGTAGCCGTATTTCTGGTATTGGTTGTCCTGAAAGTGATTTTGCACATTTCAGGCTCACCGGGTATTTACGATTCCATTTATCACCAATTGTTTCTGCCGCTCCCATCACGGAATTTATCCGGAAGCCCTGGACGCTGTTTACCTACTTCTTCGTGCACGATGACAAAGATTTTCTGCACATCATTTTTAATATGCTTTTTCTCTACTGGTTTGGCAAACTGGTGGAGGAATACCTGGGTAACCGGCGATTGATAAACTTATACATCTTGGGTGGCCTCTTTGGGGGTATATTGTACCTGATTATGTATAATCTGATTCCGTATTACCAGTTACGACAACCGGTTTATGGATTAATCGGGGCTTCGGGTGCGGTGTATGCCGTAGTAGTGGGAGCGGCTACCCTGATGCCGAACTACACTTTCTTCCTGTTGCTGCTGGGGCCCGTCCGGATTAAATACATTGCGGCCTTTTTTGTCGTGTCTTCGTTTATCGGCACCATCGGCGCTAACGGCGGCGGCAACCTGGCCCACCTGGCCGGAGCCCTGGTCGGATTTATTTTTATTACGCAGCTTAAGAAAGGCAATGACCTGGGCAAACCGCTGACGGCCATCGCCGAGTGGATCAAAGACATTGCCAAACCCAAACCTAAAATCAAAGTTACGCACCGGACCACCGTCAGAAATGGCAGCGTGACCAGTTCATCTTACGGCGTTCCCAATCAGGATGAGATTGATGCCATACTGGATAAAATTTCAAGATCCGGATACGAAAGCCTGACTAAGGAAGAAAAACAGAAGCTGTTCCGGGCCAGTCAGAAGAACTAAGCCCGGGCGTACCGGATTATCAGAGTTATAAAACCTCATCCCCAGCCCTTCTCCTACTGAGAAGGGAGCCGGATACTCGATTCTTAAAGTCCCTCTTTGGCAGGGGACGAAAACGAGAGTTTTCGGACCAGCCTGCGGGAAGGATTTGTGGAAGGGATTTGCCCAAAAAGGCGAACTTCGTTTAGGGTGAGGTTCAATTGTTAGAACAAATTTTTTTGACACTTGGTCTGATCGTGCTGTATGACCGGAATATTCAAATCCCTCAAACCCTTGGCATCTGGTTTTCCAATGATCCCACCCTTGGATTTAAAGGCGCTTAAGGCCCTGGTAAGACAGGGCGAGGGTACGCACCTGGAATTCAAGCTGAAGGCAGCCCATCCGGAAAAAATTGTGCGGGAAGTAGTGGCTTTTGCCAATACGGAGGGCGGCCTGCTGCTGGTAGGGGTGGGCGATGACAAGTCGGTTCCCGGCGTAAAGTTTCCCGACGAGGAAGAATATACCCTGACCCGGGCTATTGCCAAATATTGTTATCCCGAAATCAGTTATTCGCTGCAGAAAGTAGCCGTCACCGACGAACGGGAGGTGCTGGTGTTTTCTATTCTGCCCAGTGACAATAAACCACATTTTGTGATTGAAGACTTTACCAATCATACGGGCCGGGCTTACGTGCGGATTGCAGACAAAAGCGTGCAGGCCAGCCGGGAAGTAAAAGAGGTACTGAAAGGGGAACGCAAAGGCCGCAATGTCCGCTTCGGCTACGGCGATAAAGAGAGGTTACTGATGCAATACCTGGCTCAGCACGGTAAAATCACGGTTTCCCAGTTTACTACTGCGGCCAACATTCCCCGCAACCTGGCGTCCCGTACCCTGGTGCTGCTGGTACTGGCCCACGTCCTTAAAATCCAGCCCGACGAAACCGAAGACTTTTTACCAGGGGCCGAAACTCAGGAAGGTTAATAAGTAGAAGGGCTTACTTTATATAATTTTCCTCATCCAACAAGAATGTATCTAGCTATCCAACTTTTTTGGCCAGAATTCTATAATCTCTTCTTTATAATCCCGTATATGAATATGATAAGCAGAGTCTGGCTCTTGTTTGAGTAACTGCTCAAATAGCTGCTGACATTCTTCCATCGTAGCAAAGGGGAATACGGCAATAAGCCCTTCTGTTTGGTGGTATATTTCCACTCGAAATACTTTTGCGGGAGGGGGCATAAAAGACATAAATTGGCAATCCTTCTGTCTACGTGTCACCTGGGTATTAGGTAGCCTATCTCAAAAGGGTAGTGAATAAAGTTCCTTTTTAGTGATTTTCTGGCTTGTTACATTCCCATCGGTGCAGCAGCTACTATATTGATACCTATCTCTGTTGTAACCCCGTAGTCTATTCTTTGAAAGCTAGTTTATTCCTAAAATAGCTTATTAGCCTTGATGTACTTATCTTGCAATTGTCTAGTAGCCTGCTACCATAGCACATACCCTTTACGTAAGTCTATACTTAATGATTAATAGTGAGTCTAAAGGAGAAAATGTAGAAAACCCGCTCATACGGCTTGAGCAACTGGAACGAGAAAACCAGGTGCTACGAGCGGAGAATAGCCGCTTATTGGCCCAAACACAAACAGGGGACTTCCATACCGAATGGTTGCAGGAACAGCTCCATCTCCAGGCGCAGCAAGAGGCTAGCCAGCTTCGGTTCCAAACCGTTTTTGAAGGGTCCCAACTAGGCAATAAAATTATTGGGTCCGACCTTGAGATCTTGCAAGTCAATCAGGCACTAGTCACTCTGCTGGGCTATGCTACTAAGGAGGAGATCATTAGCACTAAAATTCTGGAATACTGCCATCCTGACCATAAAGCCGACTGGCAGCTATTGCAACAAAAGCTATGGACCGAGAAGATCCCCTCCTTTAGTCTGGATACGTGCCTGATTAGAAGAGATGGTTCCTCCTTCCATTGCCGGGTTACTTCCATCCTCTTTGAAGACAATGAGCAGACCTTAGGCTATACGATCCTGGAGAATATTGATGAACGAATACGCCTGGAGCAAAAGCTACATAAGCTCTATGAAGCCCAGCAGAGAATCGTGCACCTAGTGGCCCATGACCTGAAAGGACCCTTGCAGAACATCAAAGGGTTAACTGGCTTGCTGCTCAAGAGTAATGAGCGGGTAGAGACAAGAGACTCTGAACGAAAGGGAGAAAGTCTTACCTTTCTTAACCTGATCTCGGCCTTGTGTGATAAAACTTTTGGCATCCTGGAAGATCTGCTCTTAATTGGCGAACTTGAATCGGCTACCGGCCCCCTGCCTAAGGAAGATACCCCAATGCAAGCATTTATTGAATCAGTGCTTGCGCCCTGGCGCATTCGAGCCCGCGAGAAAGAAGTAGACTTAGAATGGGACTTTGCTCCGGTTCCCGTAGTGGCTTCAATCCACCGCCTCAAATTCGCCCGCCTGCTGGATAATTTGCTTTCCAACGCGCTTAAGTTTTCTTATGCCAAGGGCAAGATTCAGGTCTACATACGCCAGCAAGCTGGCACCCTGTGCCTCGAAGTAAAGGATTATGGGATGGGCATACCTCAAGCACTGCAAGCGCATTTGTTTGAGCAGTTCACCAATGCTGGCCGGGAAGGAACGCAAGGAGAGTCTACTACGGGATTAGGACTCTACATTGCCCACCAGATTGTAGCCCAGCACCAGGGAACGATCTGGCTAGAAAGTGAGGAAAATAAAGGCACGACCTTTTTTATTGAATTACCCGCTAAGCCATGAGCAGGCACGCGTTACCTTTCTCTCTACCGGCATGTACCTTCCTGCGCATTCCTTTTCTAATCCTATGCTAACTTTACTATAAATTTCATGGTATAACCTATAGAAACATTGAATACGCCCCTATGAATCCAATTATTTCAGTGGCTAAAGCTGAATTGCTCCAGCATCCGGAGGTAATCCCTCTCCTGGAAGCCTTGTCTAGTAAGTGGGCGGAAAATGGGCACCAGCGGGAATATAAGCCCGCTTCCGGCAAATTAATGCCCTTAATTAAACTCCTGCACGATCATCATCTTTCGTATCTGGTGCAGTACCCTTCTAACTCCCACTCAAGATAGGAAGCTCTCATTCATTTCCATCCGATTCTGATGGCAGCCGTTCCATTTGCTTTTTGAGCGTTTCTAACTGGTAGTTTAGGGAAATCCGCAACTCTCCCCATGTCCAATTGTTTGATTATAACGAGTGGCATAGCGGTTAAACCTACTCTTTAGTAAGGCTGATGAGACACTATCATCCGATTTGATCTTAAATAGTTCGATAAATTGAGGAAGTTCTATGAGAAAAATATACGTCTCCTCTGGCAATCTAGATTGCACTAAGTAAATAGATTCCACTCTTTTTGCACTCCTCCCATAAATCTCCCTCGATCCATCCCCATTTTATCAACTCTTCCTCATCAGAATCCAATCTCTCCTCCCTTTTCTTACTTAATCTAAAAAGTATTTTCTAACCTATAAAAAGTTATTGCGCCATAGCTGGCTAAACCGCAAACATTCCTGGCTGTAGAGTAAAAAGCTAACCCTACAGCCAGGAATGTTTGCTTAAAAAAATACTGCCGCTACTCAAATTATGCATTGGGGGCACTTAATACTACTTGGCCTGCGTGAGAATACGCTTCCCGGTTCTCCTTAAATTCGACTCCCATCCCTTCGACTTTCTTCCACAGGCAATACGATATAAACATCACACTCATTAATGGCGTTTTCACGCCGTTTCCGATAACTCTTTTATTTTCTGCAGGGCTCTATTCCAGGCTAAGGACATGCTTTCAAAATACGCCTCAGACATATCGCCCTCAATGGACAGCTGCGTAACGCCGTTTTTTTCGGCTAACCGGTACGTTTCACGGCCTCCTTTTACCTGCTGCGCCTCCGCACTCTGGTAGTCTTCCTTACCGTCGGCAACAAGGCCCTGATACTCCACTGATAGCAGTTCATTGGGTTGATTGGTGATCACTTTGCCTACCATGCCGCTTTCCGTGTGATCTTTAAACACCGCTTTGCTGCCTACCTGCCAGTCCGTTTCGGCGTACGTACCTTCGCTGAACTCCGCGTACCAGATGCGGGTAAACTTGTCCTGGAGCAATACGTCCCAAACTTTTCCCCGGGGGGCGCTGATGTCGATTGTTTTTTTGATTGTTTCCGTTTTCATGGCGATTAGTGTTTTATGTTTGACAAATAATTGGTGATGGTTGGTGGTAACTGCTTTAGCAATGTTCCGCAGCTGGTGAATGTGCCTTTGCGTATGGTAAATGACAAAATGAATCAGCTCGAACCGGGTAATTTCACCTAATGCCGGTATCCCTAAACACGTTTCTGACAGATCGGTTACCTCAACTGCTTCGCTTATCCGGGCCCGGTTGTTTGCTAAGGCATGCAAAAGTGTGTCCTTATCGTAAGTTGCCTGCGTAGGTAAAATAAATTCCGGGGAACTCAACTTCGTACTGAAATTGAGAAAAGTCGCTTTTAACCCTTCAAGTCCGGCATCCGGCGGCCTTTCGGTAGGTTTTACCTCCCCGTATAACGCTTTAAGTACACCCGCATCGGATTTAGCAATATGATCAGCTACCTGGGCTGCGGTCCAGCTGCCCGCAAATGGAACGGTATTGATGGCATCCTGACTGAAAGCAGCAAGAACCCGGAGTAATTCGCCAGTTGTACTTTCTAATTCACCAAGAATTCTACTTCTTAGGTGATTCACTACATAGGGCTGCTCATTGCGTTCTGCTAAGAGAGGTTCGGTTATTGAGTGTCTTGCTTCCATAAATAATAGATCTGAAATTACCGGATGGACTGGTGCTCACGCTGCTTGCTGATTACAAACCTACTGCCGTTAAGCGACATACAGCATGTGTAAATGCGGCAATCTAGCGGGTTGATTGCGACATTATTTTACTTTACTTTTGGGCTATGAAACACATATCAATTCTGATTCCGAAGGGAGCTGTTTTAGGCAGTATTGAAGGGCCGCGTCAGGTGTTCACGGAAGTGAATAAGTTCTTAAAAAGTATTGGGAAGCCGGCTTTAGGTAAAGTGCAGTTGGTAGGGCTTGCTGAAGAAACGCCAGTAGCGGGCGGAAAATACACCATCTACGCGGATACTTTGGTAAAAGATGTCCGCAAAACCGACCTGATCATTATACCCGCACTGGATGGTGATATGGTAAAGGTATTGGAGGATAATGAGGATTTTGTACCCTGGATCATCAAGCAGTACAAAGGCGGAGCCGAAGTGGCCAGTCTTTGCGTAGGGGCGTTCCTGTTGGCTTCTACCGGATTGATTACCGGCCGGAAATGCGCTACGCACTGGATGGCCGCCAGCGACTTCCGGAAAATGTTTCCGGAGGTGAATCTGGTGGAAGATAAAATCATCACCGACGAACAAGGGATCTATTCAAGCGGCGGGGCATTCTCCTACCTGAACCTTATTTTATACCTGATTGAAAAATATGCCGGAAGAGACATTGCCATTTTTATGTCAAAGGCATTTCAGATTGATATTGAACGCCGCAGTCAGTCTCCCTTTATTATGTTTAAGGGTCAGAAAGAACACGAAGATGAATCGATAAAGAAAGCCCAGGAATTCATTGAGACTCATTTCCAGGAAAAAATAACGGTTGACCAATTAGCCTCCATGCTGGCGCTGAGCCGCAGAAACCTGGAACGCCGGTTTAAAAAAGCCACTTCCAATTCGGTGGTAGAATACATGCAACGGGTAAAGGTGGAAGCCGCCAAAATGAGTCTGGAGACCTCCCGCGAGAATGTGAATGAAGTGATGTATAATGTTGGCTACACTGACCCCAAAGCTTTCCGGATTACTTTTAAACGCATTACCGGCTTGTCGCCCATTGAATACCGCAACAAATACAACCACGAATTGTCTGTTTCTTTATAAACGAACGGTCAACTTAATAGCACTTACCAGACCTTACTAGTATGGATCCTTCCCCGGAAATCCGGGGAAGGAAGGTCCTGTTTAAAATACCTGCATAATCCCATAAATGCCCAGCAACACAATAGAAACGGAACTGATCCAGAACACAACATCGTACCCGAAGCCCGGCCGCAAACTGCCGGGAAGCCGATTAAAGCGAAAATATACTGCTGCATACACTACCAGCAACAGGAGGATAGACGTGACAAAGCCGCCAATCAGCACCATGAGTACGGGCAAACGAATAAACAGGAACAGCACGCACCATACAGCTGGAAACGTCCAAGCCATCAGCCCCATTACCTTTTTGCGCAGGGGTAAATCATAAAAATTGAATAAGCCGATCTGTCCGAACGCATCCGAAAATATTCGCGTCCAGCTGGCGGCTGCCGTAAATAGCGTAGAGTACAATACCGCCAATGCCCCGACCAGAAAGACCCATTCGGCCCAAGGCCCGAGGGTTTTGGTATACATCTGCGAAAGCGTCTCCACCATTTGGTAGCCTTCGGGAACGGCGCCCTGCCGATGGAGAACCGCGGCTCCCAGCAGGTAAAATGCGGCGGTGACCAAGGTATAAATTACCATAGCCAACAGGGTATCCACGTACATCACCCGAATCCAGCCTTTGGCGCGGCGTTGCCACTCAGGGTTATCCTGCCGGGGACCCGTAAATGCAGCGTAGCCCTTTTCGAGGCACCAATAGTTATAGTACATAATCTCATCCCCTCCTACCCCCGTAATGCCAAAGGCTGCAATGGCTACCCCCACCGTTCCGGGCGGCAACCTGAATTGCAAGCCACTCTGCACATCATCCCATCGGATCGCATAGGAAGTATATTGCAGGAAGAATACGCAGGCCAGGGTAGTCAAAGAAAATACGGCCAGCATCAGGATGGAGCCCCTTTCAACGATGCGGTAGTATCCTTTGTAAATCAGGAAAGAAGTGATCAGGGTGGCAATCACCGCCCACCAGGACGCATTGATTTGAGGAACCGCCATTGAGAGTGTAATAGCAACTCCTCCTACGATTCCTCCCAGTTGCAATAATTTGAAAAGCTGAATAAATAACCACAACCAGATTGACCAGTTAGCCTGGCCAAATTTTGGTCCGGGCAACCCATTCAATGACAGCATGGTAGATTCTCCGGAATGGATCACGTGCTTCCCGAATTCGAGTTGCAGCACTACTTTCACCAGACAGCTTACAATAATGACCCAGAAGGTAATAAAACCCGCTTTGGCTCCCAATGCGGTAGTGGCAATCAGTTCGCCGGAGCCCACCACGGCGGCAGAAAGCACCAGTCCCGGCCCTAAATGTTGCAGGATTCCGCTAAACGTAGTGGGAGGTTCTTTAATCTGTAGGGTCGTAATGCGGTATGGGTCTGGTACCGGAGTGATTTGGGTGGTAGCTGGCTGCATGACAGGAATATTTCTGTATCCAAGAAATGGAAAATATTCCTTAAAAACTACCATACGTTCAGTTTAACTCCTACTGGGAGGGAACAGAAAGCAGTACGTACCCGTTTTATGTCATTCCCTGCGGGAATGAACTGTGTTAAGAAGCAAGGGGAAGGTTTTTTCATTAAAAGGGGGATTATGAGTAGCAAAGGCTTGTCGAAGGAGTTTATGGGCCAGGGCCACCAAGGCGACCCTGTTAGGCTTGCCTTTTTAAGAGGAGTCGCTCATAGAGTTGTGGGCAGGGTGTGGTTTTGATCGCACTCCCGCTACACAAGTAGCGTAACTGGCCGATGCGACTGCGGCCTAGTTTACTGCGGCCTAGTTTACGGCTGTGCTTCACCCAACTGTCCGATTCAAACAGGCGCGGAGCCAGCCCCACAAAAGCTGCCAGTTGTTTAGCTGATTCCAAGCCGGAGCAGCGCCCGGTGATGAGCAAGAGCATCTTTCTGACCAATCCCGGGAATGGAGCGTAGTTGGGTGAGTAGTGCGGGCTGGTGCTGCCGGGCGAGTTTCTCTTCTAGTTGGGCCATCTCCTTTTCGAGCTGTTCTAGCGTACGATCCAGGGAGGCCTGGGTTGGCCAGCTTAAACCAGGGTTGGCCAGCTTAAACCGAAAGGGGGCCTTACGCATGCCCATCGGTTTTTACCAACCTTTGACCGAACACTGGCTCTCTCTTGCTGCTCGAACTAGTACTTTTGTCTTACTCCTACAAACATAGAATGAGAGTTAGGAGAATAGTTTAAAGTAAGTGTAAAGAACTACTTAAGTCAAATAAGAATAAGTAATGACATTTCAGGAACCGGAACATTGTCAGTTACGTATCATTCTACTTCTGACCTCATACTTCCTGCCTCCTACTTAATACCCTACTGCCGTATCGTCGCCACGAGGATCGGCACCGCCTTCGAGTTTACGCTTCTTGCGGATCAGAATGGCGTCTACCCGGCCAATGCCAGAAATAAACTGTAGTTTGTGCCCCTTGGCTTCCAATGCTTTCTGCGTAGCCTCCGAAAAGCTCCCTTTTCGGCAGTAATCTGGTCAGGCAGCCACTGCGAATGGAAACGCTTGGCATTGACAGCTTCCTGCATGCTCATGCCGTGTTCTACTACATTGAGAATAGTCTGGAAAACGGAGGTGATAATGGTAGAACCTCCCGGGGTGCCTACTACCATGAATAGTTTACCTCCTTTTTCTACGATAGTCGGCGTCATTGACGAAAGCATCCGTTTGCCGGGAGCAATGGCATTGGCTACTCCTCCCACCAATCCAAACATATTAGGTACTCCCGGTTTAATACTAAAATCATCCATCTCATTATTAAGCAGAAAACCGGTAGCTTTAACCACTACCTTCGAACCGTAATTCCCGTTCAGGGTAGTGGTAATAGACACTGCGTTGCCAAAGCGGTCCACGACTGAAAAATGGGTAGTCTGGTCGCTTTCATGCAGCGCAAATTCACCGGCCTTAACGGCTTCTGAGGGCGTAGCCCGTACGGTATCAATAGTCTGCATCCGCTGCGACAGGTAGTGGTCTCTTAACAGATTCTTAAGCGGAACCTTGTAATAATCAGGGTCGCCCAGGTGCGTAGCCCGGTCGGCATATACCCGGCGTTCGGCCTCGGTCATCAGGTGAACCGTACGGGGTGTATTCCAGCCGGACTGCGACAGATTGAAGTTCTCAATCATCTTTAGGAGTTGCAACAAAGCCACTCCCCCGCTGGATGGCGGCGGCATGGATATAATTTTATAGCCCCGGTAATTTCCCACTACCGGGTCACGCCACGCCGAATGATACTGTTGCAGGTCTTCATAATTAATAATCCCATTGGCAGTTTTCATTTCGCGTACAATCATATCGGCAGTGGGTCCGCTGTAAAACCCTTCCCGGCCCAGATCGCGAATGCGTTCGAGAGTAGCGGCCAATTCGGGGTGTTTGAGAATATCACCAGGCTGCCAGGAGTTTTCCCGCACCAGATAAGGGGAATGCGTATTGAATTTTTCAAACTCTTCCTTAGATTCATTAAGGCCCCGGGGCTTCCTTCTCGGTCAGTACTACCCCATTATGGGCCATTTCTACGGAAGGCTGCACCAGATCACGCCAGGGCAAGGTACCGAACCGTTTATGCGCTTCTACCATGCCATCTACCGTACCAGGCACCCCAGCGGCCAGGTGCCCATTGAGGCTAAGACCCGGTATTACGTTTCCTAGTGAATCCTGGTACATCTTTTCCTGGGCCGCCGCCGGA
This sequence comes from Cytophagales bacterium, assembly GCA_030448185.1. GTDB lineage: Bacteria > Bacteroidota > Bacteroidia > Cytophagales > 172606-1 > CADCTQ01. The sequence continues at coordinate 111,798 of JAUJNL010000003.1, forward strand.
GCCTTCTCCCGGAAATCAAGGGCAGCTGTGCTGCCCGCAGCGGACCGGTATACCATAAATCCGCCGCCGCCAATGTTACCTGCCACCGGATACGTAACCGCTAGGGCAAACTGTACGGCAATGGCTGCATCTATGGCATTGCCTCCTTTCTTCAAAATTTCCACTCCGATCCGGGAAGCTTCGGGATGCGCTGAAACTACCATACCGTGTTTGGCGGTAACCCCCTTTATTTTTTGAGCGGGCAGTTTAATGGCACTGATGGTTAACAACAGCAAAATCAACACCCGGCAATGATGCGTACAGGCTGAAATCATAGGATGAGATAGTTAAATGAACCTGTCAGCCAAGAGATGCGCTGATCATCTGACCGGCAGGTTATATACGGTATCAAACTTAAAAATACGAATCCATACCCAAAAATAAACCCGCCGGACGATGAGGGCCGGCGGGATCAAAAGCGGTTTTTTGCTAATCGAATTATGGTTTTCGGGCCTGACGGTTAGCCCGTCGTTCCTCCAGCCGGTCGAGCAACATCCGGTTAAACTCCTGCTCGGCTTTGTATAATTCGGCAACCTGCCGGGGCGTGATCACTTTCATCAACCTTTTCACATAGTCTTTTTCGAGGTCCACCTCTTTTTGTCGCAGGTTTAGCATTTCATCCAGATCATTCCTTATCTCATCATTCGTAGCCGCTGCCGGCGCATAAGATGTTTTTAACTGACGGAGCGCCTTACGAAGGGCCGTTTTTTTTTCGTCGTACTCATTGTAAATCGGCCAGAACTTAGCCGACTGATCAGCGGAAAGCTCCAGCCGCTTAGTGATTAATCCTATTCTGGCTGCTTCAATATTCTCACGCCCCTGGCCTCGCTGACCAAATGTCACTGTTTGAAACAGAACACAAAAAATAATAATGGGTAAATATCTCATGATAAAGAATATGTCTCGATGTTCAATTGACTATGTAAAGGAATTCCGGATGTCGGAATGCGAATTCCGGATGTAAAAAAATGCAGTTAGTATATAATCAGCCCATCTTCTATAGTGCGTCTTCGAGCACCAACGGGTCTATCTCTTCGAGTAATGTTTCCTCATCCTGCGGGTCAAGCCACGCCTGATTGACCTGCACATTGGCCCGGGAGGCGGTCTCTATCCATTCCTGATAGCTAATGTCAGCTTGGGTATGCAAGTATTCAATGTTTTACTTTTCGGGCACTTCTGCCATTACCTGGGCGGGGTCAGCCTGGGAGGATGGATAAAACCAGTATCCCAATAGGGCAACCAATGCCATTACGGCCACTCCCGTACTGTACCGGAGCCAGGCGGGAAGCGTGATGAGCCTCCATTTACCCGCTGGCTGTATACGACGGCTGATCTGGGCGGGCAGTTGATCAAAGTACCCTTCAGGCACCGTAAACACCGGTTTTTTCTCCAGATCATCCAGCGAAATTCTTTTCTTTGCGTGCATATCGGTTGTAGGCTGATTGTTTCAGGGTTGGATAAAAAATTTACTGTTAAGTTTAACTGTCGTTCAAAAAACCTTCAATTTTTTTTACGGCCAGGTGATAAGAAGCCTTCAGGGCGCCGACTGACGTTCCCAGTATCTCACTAATCTCTTCGTACTTAAGTTCATCGAAGTATTTCATGTTAAACACCAGTCGCTGCTTGTCGGGCAGTTTCACCAACGCTTTCTGCAACTTGAGCTGTATCTCGTCGCCGCTCAGCAAGTCATCCGTTTCCAGTTTAGCCGTTAGTTCATGGCTTATATCCCCGATAGGCAGAAAAAAACGACGCTTCTTTTTGTTAAGGAAATTGAGGCACTCATTGGTAGCAATGCGGTAAATCCAGGTAAAAAGCTGCGAATTGCCCTGAAAACCATCCAGGTGATTCCAAACCTTGATGAAAGTTTCCTGAGTGAGATCATTGGCGTCGTCATGATCGATTACCATCTTCCGGATGTGCCAATATATTTTTTGCTGGTACTTGCGGACCAGTTGGTTGAAGGCGTAATTCCGGGTATCAGGATGCCCGAATCTGGCTAAGAGTTCGTGATCTTCCAAGACGTTCGGCTCAGGTACTGGCAGGTTTTTGACCGGCATAAATTGGCGTATACCGATCTTAGATGAATATTTTGCTGCAAGGTTTAACAGCAGAACGAAAAAAGCTTGGGATAGCGCGGGTCTCTTGGCTTGTCTTTAGAAGGAATCGGCTTACAGCCGGAAATCAGGCCAGACGCCACTAAATAAAAAATAAAGGCTCTATTAGGGAATCAAGTTGTTGTTAAAGTCAGGCTGGAGTAACAGATGAATTAAGGAGTGAAGCAGTGCTTTACCCTTTTTCTCACGTTATGAACGAACTCAAAGAATCCTAAATACAAGGGTAGTTTTTTCTTGAGAGATGCCACGGTGTGGCCTCAGCCAGGAACGCAACCGGGACCAGAAGCCTTCAATGGAGTTGACGTGGACTTCACACTTGGCGTCTTGGTCTTCGTCTCGGGCGTATTCTCCCTTGCCATGATTGACTTTCTTGTGCTCATAGTGGTCCTTGAGCCAATCATAAATCTGGTACTCATCAGTATTGACCCTACTACCTGGTTTGACTGTTTGAGTAATTACCGGTTCAATCGTCTTGCGCTTCACATTGTCGAGCAACTCTACTTTCACCAGTCCCTCGCGTTGAATTAGGCCCAGTACAGGCGGTTTTTCACTCTCCTTAGTGCCTCTGCCTCTTTTGCCTTTTCAAGCGCCTGCGCCGCGCTTTGCGGCCTTTTTGCTGCACCTTCTTGGGCTGTCCCTTGTGGCCGGCCACCACATACAACTCATCAACTTCCACTACCCCAGTTAACTCAATGGGCTGCTTTTTTTTCACTACGCCCTCTCTTAGATGCGTAGTCATTTGATGAACATCACTCTCTGAAAGACCTAGTTCCTGGGCAATCTGCCTGTTGGACAAATTCAATCCCATCAAATACAAACACAGGACCCATACTTTCAATGGCTGGTGGTGGCCTTCAAACACGGTTCCCGTCAAGTCGTCGTAGTACTTGTCACATCCCTTGCAAGAGTACCGATAGCGATGTTCGCTTGAGTTATGATGACCGTGACGACGATAAAGACTACTCCCGCAGTGAGGACATACCACCCCTTCCTGCCACCGCAACTCCCGTACTTGCTCATAACATAGCCGATCATCTACTATTGCTTGCAAACGAATCAGCATATCTCTCTTTTTACCTTTTTTATGCTAATTTAACTCTTCCACTTGAAACCCAAATTGAGCCAAATAAAAAGCACGAGCCAAGAGGCTCGCGCTATCCTTGAATCAATTACATCTGATTGGCACATCAACCCACCAGCATACGAGTCTTATCTTTCTACCAGCGCCTGACGACGACTCACGGCTTTTTCGGCGGCCTGCACAATAGCTCCGGGGCCGTAAGTCCGTATTTTTCCATCAGATCTTCCGGCGTACCGCTTTCCCCGAAGGTATTATCTACACCCACCATTTCCAGGGAGCCGGGTAGTTGCGGCACAACACCTGCGCCACGCTGTCACCCAGACCGCCATTGAGCTGGTGTTCCTCGGCCGATACGGCACAACCCGTCTTTTTCACCGACTGCAGAATGGCTTCGGTATCCAAAGGCTTAATCGTATGAATATTAATAATTTCTGCGTCAATGCCTTTTTCCGCCAGAATTTCACCTGCCTCAATAGCCTTCCATACCAAGTGGCCCGTGGCAAAAATGCTCACGTCAGCACCTTTATTCAGCATAAGGGCTTTGCCAATGATAAAAGGTTCATCGGCAGGCATATACCGGAATGACCGGACGGCCAAACCGCAGGTACACGGGTCCTTCGTAATCCGCAATGGCAAGGGTAGCAGCCTTAGTCTGGTTATAGTCGTAGGATTGATTACAGTCATCTCGGGCATCATTTTCATCATGCCCAAGTCTTCCAGAATCTGGTGGGTAGCTCCGTCTTCTCCCAGGGTCAAGCGGCATGAGAAGCGCATATTTTGACGTTCTTATGCGAGTAGGCAATCGACTGACGAATCTGGTCGTATACCCGGCCGGTAGAAGTTGGCAAACGTTCCGGTGAAAGGAATTTTTCCACCAATGGCAAGCCCGGCGGCCATGCTCATCATATTGGCTTCGGCAATCCCTACCTGGAAGAAACGTTCGGGAAATTCTTTGGCAAAGGCATCCATCTTCAGGGAACCCATCAGATCCGCACACAAAGCCACGACATTTGGGTTTTTCCGGCCCAACTCCAGCAAAACCGGCTCCAAAACCGGAACAGGTGTCTTTTTTATCCGTGTAAGTGAATTTTTTCATGATCGAAGATTAAGGCAGTGCTACTGTTGTTTCTACAAAAAAGAAAAAGAGGCCACTTGTAACAGCCCCAAAAATTACCTCAAAATTTTAACTACTAATGTCCGCTGGTTCTGTGTTCAGGACTTCTATAGTCTGATTACAGTTTTACCGAGACTTCACAAGTAAGCATTTTCAGTAAACAATCACTCTGGGCAGCCGTAATATAGATATAAACCATTTCAAACCATACAAGTTTATAAGTATGAATTACAAAGTTGTTTTACTATTTGTTCTTTCCGCTTGGTCCTGTTTCCGGCGGCAGCCAAGGCTTGCTGGATCTGGAATCCGGAGTCGTATTTGCTGGCCCATATAACGAGATCAGGGTGCCGGGCAAGGGTGGTACCACTTTCAATGCGGCGGATGATAATTTCACGAATAGCGCCAACTGGTTTTACCGTATCCGGGCCGGTTATACGTTTGCTGACCGCCATACGGTAAGTGTGTTGTTTGCACCACTCAAAACTAATTCGCAGGCCTCCATTCCGGGGCAAGACATCCAATTCAACGGCACTAATTTTACGGCCGGACGGGCACTGAATGCGCACTATAAATTCAACTCTTACCGCCTACCTACCGCTACGATTTCTTCCGTAAGGACAATTTCCGGTTTGGAGCCGGTTTGACGGGCAAGATCCGGGATGCCTCCATTGAATTGGAAAACGGAGAAACCAGTTCGACCCAAAAGTAACTTCGGCGTGGTGCCGCTAATTAATTTCTACCTGAACTGGAACTTCACGCAAAGGGCTGGCTTCCTGCTAGAAGGCGATGCACTGGTGGGCAAACAAGGCCGGGCCGAAGATATATTCGGTGGATTTACCTATAAACTCAATGATATAATTTCGGCCAAAGCGGGTTACCGGGTACTGGAAGGTGGCGCGGACAATGACGAGGTATACAACTTTACCTGGTTCAATTATGCGTCGGCTGGGGTGGTGATACGCTGGTAAGTATTTAGTTTCTGGTTTTGAGTTGCTGTTTTCTGGTTGTTATGAAGTATTAGTCAGGGACGATGTGTTTTTCGTTGGGTCCACAATCAACTGGAAACCAACAATCCAAAACCCGAAACTATTGATTCAGTTCTTCGGCAATTTGTTTTACGTACTCCACGGGAACTTCAGCAAGCTCAGCTATCTTTTCCAGGCTTAGCGTTTTGTCTTTGAGCATTTTAATAATCAGTCTCTTTTCCTTGGCTTTCTCTCCCTTTTCCACGCCTTTCTCAATACCTTTCTCTACACCTTGCTGATAGAGATAGTCTTCGGTAATGTTATAAGTAAGTGCCATATCCTGTATTTGTCTTTGGGTTTCTTTGGTTAAGTTACGCAACCGGGCTAATACGGACAACTGCCGGATGTATTTGCGTAACACGATTTCCTCCCGGCTAAGTTCTTGCAGCTTGCTTAAAATCCTTCTGATAACTTCTACCGGCTTTTCGCCCGCGAAATCAGAAAGGATGGTGAGAATAAGTTCTTCGGGTACCTCGGAAGCCAGCAATGTCTGATAGGAATAATCCCTTACACTCGTTAGGATAAAGCCGGTGAATACTTCTTCCGGCGCTAATTTGGTCGGCATTTTAGATGCTTTCTTCCCCAGATAAATTACGAATTGTTTCACAGGAAAAACTGTATTTTCTTCGCAGTAAGCCGTAATATTCCTGCATCCGGTAAATCATTCCCTCTTCGTCTACACTCTGAAACTCTAGCTGAAGAATAAACTTCTCACCGTATCCGTTTCCACCACCCCGGATAAGTCGGGTTCCTTTTCAATGGTAGTCTGCAATTTATCTTTTTAACTCCTCACTCCGCTGCTTAATCTTAATGCCTAAATACTTCTCACTCAGGAGGCAGCAGCAGTGAGACGATGTTTTCCTTCAGGATCTTATCGTAATCGTGGGCCAAGGTGGGCAGGGTTTATATAAGGCAAAATTAACAGATAAGCCCGTGTTTCATCTGCCCTATTTGTACTAATTCTTCGCCATTTCTCAAGTTTGCTTATCTTTGCGGGTCGGAATCAGCCACTTAATCCTACGTTGAATGGGTATTTTAGCTGAACAAAAACCTGGAGAATTACCTGAATGGCATGGCCATGCCGAATAGTCTGGGACGGGCCGTAAAATTTATAACGCTGGACGGTATCAGCTGGAGAAAATAGATTTACAGGGTCTGGGTCAAGCGATGCTAAGGTGCAAGTGAATCGGAAGCTCGTAAATACCGGGTGGAAGTCAATGGATTCAATACCCAGGCGGTTACCTCTTCTGCAATTGTCCCTATGATTGGGGCGGCATCTGCAAGCACGAAGTAGCCGCTGTATTGGTGATTGATAAGCACTTGAAGGAACATAAAGCGCAAACGGCTCCGGTACTATTCTCCATGCTGGATAGTACCGCCTATTTGCCCAAACTGGCTGACAGCTACCTGAAAAACAATGTCACCCCCGATGAATGGAAAGCCGTGCAGGCGCAGAAGTTATGGGAAAGGGTACTTTATCCATAAAGCCCTGGATGGCTATGCTGAATGTGAGATCACTTTTAAGAAAATACCATATACCGTCCGGCTGACGCAGAAAGAGAAGGACCAGATTCATACCTCCTGTTCGTGCAACGCCGAAACCCATTTTCCGCTGTGCCTGCACAAAACTGCCGTCCTGCTCAAACTTCGGGAAGTCTACGGCCCCAATGCCTTTGAGATGATGAAGGATTGGACCGCCGAGAAAGCACAATTGCTGGCCGAGTATGGCTTCAGTCTGGACGACGACCTCAAGGGGAAGTTCGACTTAAGCTCAATACCGATACCGGGAAGATGGAACTGATTAAAAAGGACCCTTCCATTCATAAGCTAAGCCAGTATGCCGACTGGAATTCGGTGCAGCAGAACCTGTTTACTCCCCGTAAAGATGGAATTGAAAAAGCCCGTGCTGATTCAGGAAGCGGCCGAGCCAAAGATTCTCTACACGGTGACCTTTCATAAACCCGGCCATTTCCCCGGCCTCAAGCTGATGCCGGTGGCGGCGAAACACAACGCCAAAACGGAAAAATTCACCCATATCAAGCCACTGACCAGTTTGCAGCCCGATGCTGTTCCCCCTATTTCCGAAGAAGACAGCCGCCTGATTCGCCTGAGTACCCTGCTGACTTCAGAGGCAATGGTGAAATACCTGCAGCAACAAGGCTTTTTGCTCCAATACGGGTATTATTTCGAACTTTCGGGTAGCAATTTATCCGAGGAAGGCCAGGCTGCCCTTCGGCATTATGAGAGGGTATTGATGGAGGAACTGTTCCGGCTGCTGGCGGGAAAGCCAGTTTATCCGCAGTCGGATACGCTGTATCACTATACTCCCGAAATTACTTTTCCCAGCCAGGTTTCCCCCGGTCCGGCTGCACCCGTATTTCGACGTGAAAGAAGACAAAAAGAATCTGTTTCAGTCGAGATGTTTGTCAATATCAACGGAGAAAAAATTCCTTTCAAAAAGTGCGGTTACCGCAGTTATTGGGTTATTTCCTACGGAGGCATTTTCTATAAAATCGCCGGGAAAAAGAAGCTAATCTGTTCGGGTACTTCAACGAACATGAGGCCGTAAAGGTGAAAAAAGAAAGCCTGCCCGTTTTTGTCCGGATTTGTAATGCCCCTGGCTCAACATTGCGACATTGACATTAAACTTAATCACCCGATTCGCCAGGCCGACATGACTTTTGTCGAAAAGCGGTCTACCTGAAAGAAGACGAAGGCAAATTTGCTCCTGTACCCTGCTTATGGCTACGAGGTTGAAGGCGAACTGGTTGAATGTCAACCTGATGAACGCCGGTACCGCTTTACCGAAACGGACGGGCAGATTACCCGCTGGCAACGGGATACGGACTCGGAAGCCGAAGCCTGCGGGTTAATTCAATCCGCTGCACCCGAGTTTACCGGCCAAAGCAAAGGGCATTTTTGCCATTTCCTTTAAAGATGTATTGAAGGGGGTTGGTCTTTAAGGCTTTTGAAAGACTGAAACCGAAGGCGTGGAAGTATTCGGGTATAACTCCCTGAAAAAACCTCCGCTATAATCCCAACCGGCCCGGCATGCAAATCTGGACCAGTTCGGGCATTGACCGGTTTGATATGAAAGTGGAAATCAGCTTCGGCGACCAGTTTGTGGACCTGGCCGGGTGCGCAAAGCGCTGCTGGAAAAGGAACAGCCTGTACTGCTGGGTGATGGCACGATCCGGGGTTTTACCGGAAGAATGATTGAAAAATACGCGGGACTTTTCCGGGTCGGGCAGACGGCGACTCGCTGAAGGTTTCTAAACGGCACTTTTCGGTGGTGGATGAGCTGTACAATGAGATTGACAACGCCGCTGTGCAGCAGGAACTGTTTGAGAAACGGCAGAAACTGCTCAACTTCAGGGAAATGTGCCCGTACCCGCCAACGTCCGGGCCCAGCTCCGCGACTACCAGAAAGAAGGTTTCAAGTGGCTGCACTTCCTCGATGAATTCGGCTGGGGCGGCTGTCTCGCCGATGACATGGGAGCTAGGCAAAACCCTCCAGATTCTCACTTTTTTGCAGGAGCAGAAAAACCGGCTTCCCGCAGCCACCAGTCTGGTTGTACTGCCGGTTACCTTGCTCTACAACTGGCAAGCCGAGGCCGAAAAGTTCTGTCTGACCTCCGGATTCACCTGTACCTCGCGGCGCTACCCGCAAGTGGAACTGAATATGTTCGATGAGTTTGGCCCGGTTCTGACCACGGGCATGTTGTGGTCCGCAGCGACATCGAAAACTCCGGCAGTACGAGTTTCACTACGTAGTGCTGGACGAATCGCAGGCCATCAAAAATCCTGAAATTCGCAAGTTACCAAAGCAGTGAAGCTGCTCAAGACCCGTAACCGGCTGGTAATGACGGGTACTCCGGTAGAAAACAATACCTTTTTGACCTTCTACTCACAGATGGAATTTCTGAACCCCGGTTTGCTGGGGAGTCAGGAAACATTCCGGTCGGAGTACGCCACGCCCATCGACAAGCACCGCGACGAGGCCAAAGCCCGGGGAACTGCGCAAAAATCATTTATCCCTTTATGCTCAAGCGACCAAGGAGGAAGTAGCCAAAGACCTGCCCGACAAAACCGAAATCGTGCTGAAGTGCGAGATGAGCAAAGCCCAGCGCAAAGTATACGAAGCTTTCCGGGAAAGTTACCGGCAGAAAATCGTGGACAAAATGGCCATCGAAGGTAAGGACAAGAGCAGCATGCTGATCCTGGAAGGCCTGCTCAAACTCCGCCAGATCTGCGACTCTCCGGCTTTGCTCAGCGACAACGGCGACTATGGTCAAGACTCAACCAAGCTGGAAGAGTTAGTCCGGGAGATTGACGAAAACGCCGGGCACCACAAAATCCTGATTTTTTCGCAGTTCCTAAAGATGCTGGACCTGGTACGGCTCAAACTGGAAGCGATGCACATTCCCTACCAATACTTGGACGGCTCCACCACCGACCGCATGGAACGGGTACAGCAATTCCAGGAAAACGAACAGTGCCGGGTGTTTTTGATGAGCTTGAAAGCGGGTGGCGTGGGCCTGAACCTGACCAGTGCCGACTACGTCTACCTGATTGACCCTTGGTGGAACCCGGCCGTAGAGCAGCAGGCCATTGACCGCACCCACCGCATCGGCCAGACGCAGAAGGTATTCGCCTACAAAATGATCTGTAAGGACACGGTGGAGGAAAAGATCCTGACGCTCCAGGAAAAGAAAAAAGACATTGCCCGCGACCTGATCAGCACGGAAGCAGGCTTCATTAAGAAGCTCACTCAGGATGATATTGTGGGGCTCTTTAGTTAGCGGGAAGACGGAAGAAAAAGCACTTCTTAATTCTTACTTCCGTCTTCTGACTCTACCCGTCGTAGCTCAGACCATACTGCTTGAGTACGTCTTCGGGGACGCCCTCCCAATTGTTGGGCGTATTTCCCTTGTAACCGATGTCCTCAATACCCATTTTGCTGGTAAAAAAGCCCGTTGCCACAAAACCACGCATCATATTGAAAAAGGCCACGCCCTGACTCACTTCCGGCTTGGCCTGCTCCGGATAGGCAATCATATCGACCATTTCAATCTGTTGCGTTTTAGGACACAGTGCAAAAGGCTTACCATATCGCTTGGTGCACTGATTGTCGAGCCAACGGAGACCGCCCCGCATCGGCGTTTGCATGCGAGGTTGGTCTTTCATCATAAATTCAATAAAAGCGGGCACGCCTGCCTGAGAAGCGCTACCTGATTTGCTGTCTGCCGGAATAATAATATCGGCAAGAATGGTTACCGTTTGGAGTTCGTGCGGTGTGAAAAACTTGTCAAGCTTAAGTTTAGCATCACGGATGGCTTCGAACTTTTGCCGGCCACCCGGCACTTTTACGGGCTCATCGGGAAGCATCAGCTTATCGGCTTCCGCTACCTGAGGATTTAGTCCGGCTAAGCCCAGCGAACTGAGCGTTATGGTTTTAAGGGTTTCCCTGCGTTTCATGAAATTTGAGTTAATGAGTTCATGAGTGGATGAGTATATGAGTCGATAAGGATCTCCAATGTCTGCAGTCCGGTAGCCGCAATTCCTTGCGGCCTATTTTCAACTCATACACTCATCAACTTTTCTTAAAGATTATTCTGTTTTACCTGATCAGTGATGTATTCAGATGTCCGCATGGAGCAGGCAAGAATGGTCCAGGTTACGTTTTTATCGCCCTGCGATGGAAATGCACCGGCATCCACCACAAACAGGTTCTTTACATCGTGGGCCTGTTGGAATTTATTCAATGCCGACGTTTTGGGATCACTGCCCATCCGCACGGTGCCTACTTCGTGGATAATCTTACCCGGAGCTTCCAGACCATAGTTATTTTCAGCTGTAGGCTTATTACCTAAAGCAATTCCACCCATGGAATGAATGATTTCTTCGAAGGTATCCTGCATGTGCTTGGCCTGCTTGACTTCGTAATCTGACCATTTGTAGTGGAAGCGCAGCACCGGAATGCCGTATTTATCCACCGTATTCGGGTCAATCTCGCAGTAGTTGCTTTCCAACGGCACCGGTTCCCCGCGGCCTGCCATTCCCACGTAAGCGCCGTAGAACCGCCGGAAATCGTCTTTCAGGCTGGCACCGTAGCCGCCAGCAGGTTTGGGCTTGCCGTCACGTCCCGGAATTTTACCATTCAAACCTTCAATACCCCAGCCAAAACCGTAGGCGGGCATTCCCATGCCACCCCAATACTCAATATGATATCCCCGCGGGAAGTCAAGTTTAGAATTGTCCAGCCACCAGGGCGTAAATACGTGCATCCCTCCTACCCCGTCTTCATTGTACCGCTTCCGGTCCATCAGGGCAGGTACGAATGCTCCCCGGGAAGCACCGGTTGAGTCATTCAGGTATTTTCCAATTACATTGCTGGAGTTGGCCAGCCCATTAGGGAAACGTTGTGACTTAGAATTAAGCAATAGACGGGCCGATTCGCAGGCGCTGGCGGCCAACACGACCACTTTAGCCTGCACACTCATCTCTTTCATGCTCACCGTATCCACGTAGGAAACGCCGGAGGCTTTGCCCGTATTCTGGTCGGTCGTCACCTCGCGAACCATGGCATTATTGATCAGGGTCACTTTACCCGTTTTCAGGGCGGGGATTACCAGTACTGAGGATGAAGAGAAGTCTGCGTAGACCTGACAGGCCCGTCCGCATTGCGCACAATAGAAACATTGTCCCCGCTCTTCGTTAATGGGCTTGGTAAGAATGGAAAGCCGGGAAGGAATTACGGGAATATTTAAGCCTTTAGCTGCTTTTTTAAGCATTAATTCGTGCAGGCGTGGCCTGGGTGGCGGCAAGAAAATACCATCCGGTTCGTTGCGGATATTCTCTTTGGAACCAAACACTCCGATCAGTTTGTCTACCCGGTCATAATAAGGCGACACATCATCGTAACCAATTGGCCAGTCTTCACCGATTCCAGTCAGGGATTTCCGCTTAAAATCGTCGGGGCCGAACCGAAGGGATATGCGACCCCAGTGATTAGTACGGCCGCCCAACATTCGCGAACGGAACCAGTGGAATTCCGTACCAGGCTTGCTTGTATAGGGTTCCCCTTCAATTTCCCAGCCCCCCCAGGCAGCATCAAAATCCCCGAAAGGACGAGTGGTACCCGCTCCGCGGCGGGGTGACTCATAGGGCCATTTCAATTGGGTAATATATTTGGGATCTTTGGGATCATAGTAGCCGCCAGCCTCCAGCAGGACCACGTTGGCTCCGGCTTTGGAGAGTGTATAAGCGGCCATGCCGCCGCCTGCTCCCGAACCAACAATGGCTACGTCGTAGACTTTGGCCGCTTTTTTAATTTGGAAATCATTCATCGATTCAGTGATTGGTATGGATGTAGGCGTTTGATTAATCAGCGAAGAGAGTTATCTATTACAAAGGTTAGTACAGATACTTTTCCTTCCGAAAGGCAATAATATATAAATTTAGCAACATGTAATATTACTTTATCAACGGGATAAGGGATATTTTTTAACCGTAAATTCCAAAATCTTTTCCAGGATCTTGAGTAGTTGAATACACAATTGTTCTATAGGGCTTTTTTATCCTGTTTATCATAACCACAAAAGGCAAGGCGAAGAAAAAGAGAGCCGGGTATTTCATTTGAACTACCTAAGCGCACACTTCTCCCCTGATTCATTCAATAACTGCCTAACGTTGGTTATATAACAAAAAGCCGACTGAAGTGAAAAATTTTCACTTCAGTCGGCTTTTTGTTATTGGATAAGTTTATACTAATGTTTAGACCATCTCAATCTGTAAAGATCCTTTTTTAGGTTTTAACCGGTGCTGATTTTTGGTCCAGTTGGCTTCCAGTACGGGAGTCCATTGCTGGATCAATTTCTGATAGGCAATCCCTAAAGGACGAATATTACGATTCATGTCGTACATGCCTAATGCGTTAACCCGTCCGTTATCCTCCCGCAGCGCGGTATCCCAGTCTACTTGGTCAATCAAACTATACCAGGTAAAACCGATCACTGGAATATTATCCATTTTCAGCCGGTACAGGTTAGCCCATTGCTTATTGAGCCATTCTACTGACATCGGCTCCTTCATATTGGTTTCGGTGTGCATCATCGGCAGACGATAACGCTGATAGTACTGGCGGGCAATTACGTAATAGCCAAACAGGTCACCGGAAGCTGAGGTTAGATCATTAGGATGCACCATGTGCTCATTGGTCACGTAATAATCCGTGCCTAACACCAGTTTTCCCTTGCAGGTATTGTTTCGAAACCAAGTATATTCTTCTTTAGTCAGTCCGTTATCCATCAGATAATTGATCACTGATTGCTCCATTGGATAACCAGTAGTCAAATCCATAGCTAAAAACCGCTTGTGATTCAGAAAATCGGCTTTTTCCTGGCAGCTTGGATCCTCCGCATGGAAGTATTCGCAAGACTCAGCCTGGATAAAAATGGCTTTGGGTTGTACTTCCAGAATCGCCTGCATCGCCATCAAGTTAGCCTTGCTCAGGTTTTTCAGGGCCGTTACAAAGCTCCGTTCACTGGTCAGTCGTTCGTTCCACCAACCGTACTGAGCTGAGAACATGGCCGCAATGAACATTTCATTGATCGGAGTATAATGGCGCAGGTACGGAAACCGCTTGGCAAAAGCCCGGGCATATTGAGCAAAGTAGACTGGGAAATCAGGATTTTGAAAGCTGCCGATCCAATCAGGTACACCAAAGTGGCACAGATCAACAATGGGTGTAATTCCCATTTCTTTCAATGCACCAAATGTCACATCCGTAAAGCTCCAATCATACACTCCTGGGGCTTGGTGGACAGCATAATAAGGAGGTCCGTATCGTAATACCCGTATACCTGATTCTTTTACCAGCCGGAAATCTTCACGCCACAAATCATAATGACGGGCTTTTTCTAGTTCATCTACACGTTTGATTTTGCCATTGGGCAGCATAATGGTTGGGTAGCTGTTTTCAATCCCAGTAGCAAACATGAAATTTGACATATAAACAAAAAGTATATCTTTAAAATAGTCACAATTAACGTACCTAATTCATTAAACCGTAAATATTTTTTTATTTGATACGGCTCTGAAGAATGTGTTTACAAGCCCAATATTAGAGGAGAAACAATGGAATTCATTACAGATTTCTCCCAAAAAAGTACATAGGAAACTTTATATTTGGTTTGCCACCGGCATTTTTACATCCTGCTTATTTTCAGTTCCTTATAGGAATTTTATATTATGTTGCGGTGAATTTTCGTTGCGAAACTACGGTGAATAAGTTTTACAGTAAACTAAAAACACCAAAAACATACTTCCTTAACGGCAGCCATCATTTTTTTTGGGTTACACTTTCTCTTTCCTCCTTAGGAAAACCTCCTGCAACCTCCCACAGCCATCTTCGTATATAAGAACGGTTTGGGTTGCGTCCATTCATTTTTCGTTGACGAGATACACGAAATACGCAAAGTACCCTATAGGTAATCCATTCGGCCGTTTATTCCCGCAAGGATTGTTTTAATATCAGGTTTATTACCCTCTGTGCGTAATATCCTATAACGAACTGGCCGCTTTGTACTGTATTTATTCTGTTTTTCTGGTTGCAGAGCAGGTAAGGCATTGATATCAATTTGTCTTATCCCGTTATCTTCCTGTTTGAGAATTACTTAACATTTGATAGATCAATAAACCACATGGAACTCAGGCTCAATGACTTGGCTCCCAACGGAGCAAACGAAACTGCCCCTACAGCAGTCACTCAAATGATCACAACAACAGTAGAATCTGTGACTAACTCCACTCAGTACAGCAGCCCTCAATTATCCTTCGCACAGATGCCAGGTAAGCGCCCTGACTTGGTTTGCTTTTCGCATTTGCGCTGGGACTTCGTTTTTCAGCGTCCTCAGCACCTGATGACCCGTTTTGCTAAAGATATCAGAGTCTTTTTTATTGAGGAAGCTATCTGGGACAAACAAGAATCATCTCCTTATCTCAAAATCCGCCAATCAGAGCAGGGAGTTACGGTGGTGACACCGCACATACCTGAACATCTGGCGGGAGAATTTTACAATCATTTGCTCAGCGGCTTGGTCAACTCACTACTAACCGGCCACGGCATCGAAAATTTTATTGCCTGGTATTATACTCCGATCGCCTTAGGCTTTACCCGAGAGCTAACGCCCACCGTGACCGTGTATGACTGCATGGATGAACTTTCCGCTTTTAAGAATGCGCCGCTGGAATTAATTGAAAGAGAAGCGGAGCTTCTGCAGCGGGCTGATCTGGTCTTTACCGGGGGACAAAGCCTCTATGAAGCCAAGCGTGACCGGCATCAGCGGGTTTTTGCTTTCCCTAGCAGCATTGAACGTGAGCATTTTGCCAAGGGCCGTAAACCATTACCTGAACCAGAAGATCAACAAAATATTCCTCATCCACGATTAGGATTCTATGGAGTACTAGACGAAAGGCTTGATATTCCTTTATTGTCGGCAATAGCCGATATGCGTCCCGACTGGCATTTTATCCTGCTGGGTCCGGTGGTTAAAATTGACCCGGCCAGCTTGCCTCAAAATTCCAACATTCACTACCTGGGCATGAAGTCCTATGAACAGCTGCCACAGTACTTGAGTGGCTGGGATGTAGCCTTGTTGCTTTTTGCCATGAACGAATCTACCAGGTATATCAGTCCGACCAAAACGCCGGAGTACTTAGCTGCCGGTAAACCCGTAGTCTCTACGCCTATCCGTGATGTAGTACGACCTTACGGAGAAAAGGGACTGGTACAGATAGCCGGTGATGCAGAAAGTTTTGTGGAAGCCGCTCAAAAAGCGCTTACGCAAGGTGATGACCAGCAATGGATGACGGAGGTTGATCATTTCCTAATGCAGAACTCCTGGGATATAACCCAGAACCGGATGGCCCACCTGATCTGCGAACAGATTATTGAGAAAAATTCCTGAATTATAAGACGGGGCCCAAAAAGATAGATTAAAAAAGGAGTATTTGATTATTAAACTATTATAACCACTATGTATGACTTCGTAATTGTCGGAGCCGGCTTTGCTGGAAGCGTGCTTGCCGAAAGACTCACCAGCGAGGGCGGAAAAAAAGTATTACTAATTGATAAACGTAATCATATTGGCGGTAACGCATACGATTATTTTAATGAGGATGGTATTCTGATCCATAAATATGGACCACATATCTTCCATACCAACTCCCCGGACGTATTTAATTATCTCTCAAAGTTTACCCGCTGGAGGCCTTACGAACACCGCGTGCTGGCCAGTGTGGATAACAAGCTCCTACCTATTCCAATTAATTTGGATACTGTAAATAAGCTGTATGGGTATAATTTTACTTCGGAAGAATTAGTTGAATATTTCGCCAGGATTGGTGAACCCGTATCAACGATCCGTACGTCAGAAGACGTAGTAGTCAGCCAGGTTGGCCGTGACCTATATGAGAAGTTCTTCCGGGGATACACCCGTAAACAATGGGGTATGGACCCTTCCGAACTGGACAAAATGGTTACTTCCCGGATCCCGGTCCGGACCAACCAGGACGACCGTTACTTTACGGATACGTACCAGGCCATGCCTTTACATGGGTATACCCGGATGTTTGAGAACATGCTCACTAACAAAAATATCCATATAATGGTCAATACGGACTATAAGGATGTACAGGGAACGATTCCTTATAAGGAACTCATTTTTACCGGTCCCATTGACGAATATTTCGGATTCTGCTACGGCAAGCTACCTTACCGTTCCCTGCGGTTCAAGCACGAAACCGTTGACCAGGAATGGTTGCAATCCGTAGGCGTAGTTAATTTCCCGAATGACCACAATTATACCCGGATCACTGAATACAAACACCTGACCGGCCAGCAACATCAGAAGACTAGTATTACTTATGAATTCCCTTGCTGGGACAGTGATCCTTATTACCCTGTGCCTAAGCCTGAGAATGCAGAATTATACCGCAAGTATCAGGCACTGGCTGAAGAAACACCACAAGTGCATTTTGTGGGCCGTCTTGGTACCTACCGCTACTATAATATGGATCAAGTGGTAGCTCAGGCGTTAACGCTGTACAAAAAATTGGCGCTTAGAACTTCAGTGCAGGAGGCTATTACCCATACGAATGGAAAACACAAAAAACTTTACTCAGCAGGTTGATATTTGGGGCGGAATTGAGTGTACTGTTAATCGGGTGGGTGAGCATTATTTTGACCAGTTGGTCCGTAATGGGCATACCCACCGGATTTCAGACCTCGACCTGATTGCCGCAACAGGAATAGCTACCATCCGCTACCCGGTCCTGTGGGAACGGGTAGCTCCTCTTAGTTTAGATGAAGCCGATTGGCGGTGGTCGGACGAACGGCTGACGCGATTGCAGGAGTTAAAGATCAGGCCCATTGTCGGTCTGGTTCATCACGGCAGCGGCCCCCGGTATGCTACGATTGAACGGGAGGAATTTGCCCTTGGGCTGGGTAGGTATGCCCGCCTGGTAGCCGAACGATATCCCTGGGTGGACAGGTACACCCCCGTTAATGAACCCCTTACTACGGCCAGGTTTTGCGGTTTATATGGGTATTGGTATCCACACGAGACAAAAGGCCTTTCTTTTTTGAAAATGCTGGTGCATGAGTGCAAAGGTACGGTACTTGCCATGCAGGAAATTAGAAAAATTAATCCGGATGCCAAACTTGTACAAACCGAGGACTTAGGACAGACCCATAGTACGCCCATGCTGCATTACCAAGAGGAATTTGAAAATGAACGGCGCTGGCTGACTTTCGATTTGCTCTGTGGTCGGGTCACTCCCCAACACTGGCTGTGGGGGTATCTCATCTGGGAAGGTCTCACTGAAAAGGAGCTTTCCTTTTTCTGGGAAAACCCCTGCCCTCCCGATATCATTGGCATTAATCACTATCTGACCAGCGAACGATACCTGGACGAAAAGCTTGAGTTATATTCGCCGCATACGCACGGTGGCAATGGCAGGCATGCCTATGTAGATGTAGAAGCCATCCGTATTCCCGATGTTCAGGTTGCAGGAACTGATAATTTGTTAAAACAGGTATGGGAAAGATATAAACTACCCATCGCTATTACCGAGGTTAATCTGGGCTGTACCCGTGAAGACCATATCCGTTGGTTTCACCAGGTTTGGCAAAGTGCGCGTAAACTGCAGCAGGAAGGAGTAGATTTACAAGCCATTACTGCCTGGGCAGCTATCGGTTCCTACGACTGGAATACTTTGTTACGTCAGTCTACCGGCTACTACGAGCCCGGGCTTTTCGACCTGCGTAGTCCTGAGCCCCGGCCTACTGCGCTGGCAAAACTGGTAAAAGAAATTATTCAGACGGGACAGGCTTCTCATCCGGTGCTGGAGGGCTTAGGATGGTGGCAACGCAATGATCGCTGGATTGCAGGCTCTTGTTTTCCTAATTATATCTGTGCGGATTCACATTTGCCTAATGGAGGCAGAACGGTATTAATTACCCATGGAAATAGTCAGTTGGGGCAGGCACTGGGCAAAATATGTATGCAACGAGGTATTGCCTACCAGGTTCTTAGTCACCAGGAGCTCGATATTACTAACTTCAGTAAAGTATCGCAGTTAATTGAGGAACAACGGCCTTGGGCTATTATTCATACAGCAGGGCTTTATGATCCAATAATGCATAAAAAAGAGTCCGAGCTGTACTCCCGCAACGGTGACATGGAAGCATCTGTATTAGCTGAAGTCAGTTCCCGAAGTGGAATCCGGTTCTTAACATTTTCCAGTGATCAAGTCTTTGATGGCCGCAAGGGTCAGCCTTACCTGGAAAGTGATGCTTTTTCTGCGCAGACTGCGATTGGAAAAATTAATGCACTTGCCGAACAAAAAGTAAAGAGCCTACTGCCTTTGGCCTTGATTGTCAGGACTGGTCCGCTGTTTGGACCGTGGGATAAGCAAGATTTTGCTCAGCAGGCCTTGATCAGGTTAATGAAGTTTCAATCAGTAGAAGCACCTGCTCATGTGACGGTTTCACCAACTTATCTGCCTGATCTGGCCCATGCTTGCCTGGATCTACTCATTGATGGGGAAACCGGAATATGGCACTTAGCTAATAAGGGACAGGCTAACTGGGCGCAGTTCGTCCAGATGGTTGGCTTGGAAGCCGGTGTAGACCCAAACTGGCTCGAAGACTGGTATTATACTCAAGTATCGAAATCCAGTAAACGGGTTCACGTATCCGCTGCTTTGCATAGCGAAAAAGCGTTTCTGATGGCTCCGCTGGAAGACGCTGTTCGCCGGTTTTACCGGGATAATGAATATAAGCCATTTTATTTAACCGATCAGAAATTATTCGATATATCCATTACCAGATAAGTCAATAAAACAGAAAGCGGCAACGATCAATGCCGCTTTCTGTTTTACTGGCTTGCCAGTCTGAATCATCACACTGCATTGCTTCCTTTAGTGCCCCCCGACTGATCTTCATTGG
>JAUJNL010000128.1 GCA_030448185.1 Cytophagales bacterium
GTTCGGTGCCTACATGCCATTTTCCTACCATATAGGATAAGTAGCCGGCAGGTTTTAGAGCCTCTGCTAGCGTAAGGCTCTTTTTGTTGAGGTAACCTTGATAAGAAGGATCGCCAAAATCAGCATCCATGTGCCCAATGCCAGCCTGGTGAGAGTATAGCCCGGTTAATAAAGAAGCCCGGGAAGGACAACAGCGTCCGGCATTATAAAATTGTGAGAATTTTACCCCCTGCTTTGCAAGTTCATCAATATTAGGCGTTCTGACTTCCCCTCCATAGCACCCAATATCAGAATAGCCCATATCATCCGCAAAGATGAGTAATATATTAGGTGCACCTGTTGCTTTGGTTGTAAGCTTTGAAGCTTGCGATCCTTTTCGCGTGCATGCTCCTAATGCCAATAGTATAAATAGTATAAAAAACAGATTAAGGAGACTTTTTATTTTTTTATTTCTGTATATGCCCATTCTCATAAAAAATTGTTAAAAGTTCTAAGCTTATTCTGTTTCTGTTGTTTAGGACTTATCTTGATTAACTGGTCAAAATCAGGCTTTTTGGAAACCAGGCTATTGATGTAATAAATATCAATACCCCGGATTTTGGTCTTCGGGATTTATGTCGGGGTTGTTGTCGATTTCCTGCCGGGGAATAGGGAATAGGAGATGGGCATCGGCCACGTCTTTGTTCGTCGCGGCTTTTATAATACTTTTTAATTTTTCGGTTCCCATGCGTTTCAGGTCGTGCCAGCGTTTAAACTCCACCATAAATTCGTAAGCCCGTTCGTTGAACACCAAATCCCGGAAGGACTGGGCCGTATAGCCGGCACGGGAGAAATCTACCGGTGATGGAGCCATTGGCGGATAGCCATACGCACGACGATGCACCATGTTTAAATAGCGAACCGCTTCCTCGGTGGGACCACCTGCGGCCTGACTGGCCGCCTCGGCGTATATTAAAAGGGCATCCGCATAGCGCAGAATAGGTAAATCGTTGCCATACGCATTAGATTCGCCATCCCGGTATTTTCGGAAACCAATCGGTTCAGCCGCAGGCAGGCTGACTACCTTATTTGACCGGTTCGTGTACGTTGAATATAAAGTATACTCTTTGCGTAAGTCCGCATTACTCCAGTTTTTGATTAAAGGAAACTCAGGTTTAGCATAGTTGGCTCTAAACCCACCAACTGCATAATACGTATCGTTCGCATGCGGGTACATGACCCACGGCCACCCTTGCCCGGCTATCCGGGCGAATTTAATGTAGAATATCTCTTCCGGGGAGGTGATCACATCGGGGCCGAATATTTTAAGAAAGTCATCCGGCGTTTTTACCTCCACTAAAGAATAGTTTCCGGAGTTTATAACTTCCAGTGCCTTGTCCCGTGCTCCGGTCCAATTCTCCCGCGTCAGATAAACCTCGGCCAGCAGTGTTTTAGCGGCCCACATGGTGGGTCTGCCTGCTTGAGAAGTGGTACCGGGCAAATGTAATTCGGCAAACTGAAGATCCTCTATAATAAGCCCATACACTTCATCTACACTGGCGCGTTTGCCTCCTAAATTAGAAAGATCTTCCGTAGGGGTAGTGCGGATGGGCACGCCACCGAATAAACGGACTAAATTGTAATAATTTAAAGCCCTCAGGAACTGTGCCTCACCTGACAAGGCATTCCGCTCCGTATCCGGCATGTTAATGCCCGGGGCAGCTTTTAAAATAATATTGGACGAGTTAATGGACCGGTAAAGGGATCGCCACATATCATAGGTACGCGAGATATTGGTTCCATCCAGACCTGCATACTCACTGATAGGAGCCTGACTACCCCGGGAAACGGCATAATCACTTAATCCCAGCATAAAAGCCGGATACCATATACCGTATAAATCCGAGTTGCGCATTTGGGCATAAATAGCATTTATACCAGTAACGAGATCTGCTTTTGATTTATAAAAATTCTCCTTGGAAAGCCGATCTTTCGGTACTTCTTCCAATAAATCCTGGCAGCCACTTATGAACAGCAATGCCAGTATATAAATTAACTTTTTCATACTATTTCAATTATAAATTTATTTCTGTGTATCAATTATAGTCCTATTCTCACGCCAAATGTGACGGTTCTGGCCGTAGGATAAGCCGTTTTGTCAATACCCATTGAAATAGAGGTTCTTCCCCCAAACGTATTGACTTCCGGATCATACCAGGAATATCTGGTAAAGGTGAGCAGGTTCTGCACACTGGAATAAACCTGCAGATTACGTACCCATTTTAAACCAAGATTAGCAGTTGGCAGATTATAAGCCAATTGAACGTTTTTCAAGCGCAGATAAGAGCCGTCTTCAATATATCGGTCAGACTCTCTGAATTTTGTATTGCCGCTTATTCTAGGATATTTGGCGTTTGGATCGGGATTCTGAACAGACCAGTGGTTATTGTAAACAGCTTTAATCTGATTCTCTCCAAAGGCGAAACTATTGGCTAAAGCAGAAGAATTATAATTAAATATATCTGCTCCCTGTACTCCCTGTAAAAATACAGTTAACTCAAAATTCTTGTAGGAAGTCGTTGAATTCAAGCCATATATCAGGTCCGGATTAGGATTTCCAATAACAGTACGGTCATCAGTAGTTAGTACACCATTCCCATCAATATCTTTAAATTTAATTTCGCCTTTTTCATTAAGACCATCTTCCTTATAACCATAAAAAACGCCTACTGGCAGCCCTTCCCGAACTAAATTAACCGATACCCCAATGGGTATACCTAAACCAGCGCCGAATACATCATTGCCTCCGGCCAATTGAATGGCTTTATTCCGGTTAATTGACAGGTTAGCATTTACATCCCACTTAACATCACTATTCAGGATAACACTACCGATACCTAATTCGACTCCGGAATTACGGATGTGTCCGATATTCTGCGTGGTGTTGGTGTAACCGGTAGCCGGTGGCAGGGTTACCACCGCCAGCAGATCAGTGGTATTTTTTACATAATAATCCGACGTTAAGGTCAGCCGATTATTAAATAGACCAATATCCACTCCTATATTAGTTTGAGCCGTAGTTTCCCATTTTAAGTCAGGATTGGCCAAACTGGTTCCGGGAGCAAAGCCGGTAGCGATGTCTCCGTTAAAGATAGTAAGCGAAGACTCCAGGGTATTAAGCGTTTGGTAAGGACTGATTGCTGTGCTGCCCGTTTTTCCCCAGGAAGCCCGCAGTTTTAAGTCCGATAGCCAACTCACATTTTTAAGAAAATCTTCTTCAATAACTCTCCAGGCGAAGGCAACGGAAGGGAAATATCCCCATTTGTTGTTTCTTCCAAAACGCGAAGATCCATCCATCCGCATACTGGCAGTAACTAAATAGCGGTTTTTAAACGAATAGTTGACACGTCCCAAAGAGGATAGCAACTTATACTCTGATAAACCTGAAGAAGGAATGCCAGGGTTAGTGCCTGATTGTAAAGCATTGTTTTCTAAAACATCCGTAGCAAATCCTGACGCCGAAGAACCAAATGTTCTTGAAATTTCGGATTGATAGGTAAGCCCACCCGTGAAAGTAAGGGTATGCGATTGATTGATACTGCGGTTGTAAGTAACGATATTTTCATTTAAGATATTGGTTTGCCTGGAGGTAGATATGGACGCTGACCCATTGGGGGATGTGCGGATTTTACGGGTGGAATAAAAATCATTTTGCCGGCTAAAATTTTCGATACCTCCGGATATCCGCAGTGATAATCCGGCTATGGGTTCATACGTAACGGAAGTGTTAGCAAGAATATAATCAGTTAAGTTATTTTCTTTTCTTTCTTTTGCCAAAGAAAGTGCATTAGATAGATTATTTGGACTAAAGGCGTAGGGTACTACGTCGCTGTAATTCCCATTTGCATCATAGGGGGCAATTGTTGGGGGACTGACAAATACTGATGAAAGTACACCACCTCCCCTGGACGAGTTGTCACTATTTAACCGGTTTTGATTAGACCTGCTCAGAATGGAGCTGAAGTTAAAGCTGAATTTATCACTGACTTTACTGGTAAGGTTGGCTCTGACCGTGCCTTTGGAGTAGCCCGAACCAAGGATAATTCCTTTTTGATCTAAGTAATTTCCGGAAACGGAATATTGTATCTTGTCGGTCCCACCCGAAAAAGTTAACGAATGATTCTGGATAGGTGCTGTCCGGAAAAGTTCATCCTGCCAATTGGTTCCTTCTCCAAATGCATCTACCTCTTCTTGGGTAAAATAAGGTTTCAGTCCGTCATTTGCAGCCCGTTCATTGGCAATTTCGGCGAACTCACGGGCATTCAATAAATCCAATTGCCTGACTACTGTCTGTAAACCATAATAGCTATCAAGATCTACCCGGTTTGCTCCGGCTTTGCCTTTCTTCGTCGTTATGATGACCACTCCATTGGCCCCTCTCGATCCGTATATTGCAGTAGCGGAGGCATCTTTTAAAATTTCTATTGACTCAATATCATTGGGAATCAGCGTGGCCGGGCTCCCTGATAAAGGAAATCCATCTACTACGTATAGAGGTTCATTATTGCCACGCAGGGAATTTCCGCCCCGGATACGCACAGATATGTTGCCTCCCGGTTGTCCTGAATTTTGCATTACTTGTACGCCCGTTGACCGGCCCTGCAGACCCTGGACGGGGTTTGTGATGGGAAATGCATTGATCTCGGATGCTTTAACAGAGGAAACCGAACCAGTCAGATCGCTTTTCTTTTGCGTACCATACCCAACCACTACTACTTCCTGCATATAGTTTATTTCTTCTTCCAAGGTTACATTGATGGTGCTCCTATTGTTAACCGGTACTTTTTGGGTAACGTATCCCACAAATGAGAATAAGAGAGCCTTCACTTCCGGAGAAGCAGGTAGAGCGTATGTGCCGTCAGCTGCCGTAACGGTACCTTGTCTGGTGCCTTCTACCAATATGCTCACTCCTGGTAAGGGTTCTCCGTCTTTGGTTATAACCTTACCCGAGATCTGATTTTGGTTGGTAGTTGGAGACGTACCCTGAGCGGATGCGGGTAGCTGCCAGCAGCCAATGAGGAAAATCAGGGGTACCTGACAAACAAAAACTGCATGTAGAAAAGCTTTCATTCGCTTACATACATCGGGCCCTGTCAAAAACCTGGCGTTGTTTAAAAGTGTTGTCATCGTAATAGGGTTAATGCGGTGATTCATCTTGTCATTGATGTGGAATCCCAAAAAGCTACTCCGAAGGGTTGTTAAGGAAAGTATAATGCGGAATTATTGATAGATGCGTACCCGTTGGTAAAAACAGCCGGTCAGCGACTTAGATTCTTTGAATACATCGCTGTCGCGGTCAGCGCCTATCATAATGTAATCCATGGGTTTGATGCGTTGTCCGAAAAAGACCGGACCGAAATACAGTTTCCCGTTCAGAAAATAGCGAATGCTATCGGCGTTCCATTCCACCCGCCAGGTGTATAGCTGATTGGTCAGCCAGCCGGGAGGATTGGGCTGCACGGCCAGCGGCCCGACCTCCTGGCGCGATTCCTTGCCTTTTGGCGACCACAAAACCTTAATGCCGTAGCCGTCCGCGTATTTATTTTTGCCTACCCTCAGGTTAAAATAAGGATGTGGCCCCTCGATTTTAAATGTATCGCTATCCGGATTTTGCAGGCCATACAGGCTGAAAAAGTGTTGTTTTGTGGCCGTGGCTTGAACTTTAGGATTGAAATTGTATACATCGAGTTCGACAGCCCCGGATGCATTGGCACCAAATGAGTCAATTAATTGGATTCTGATCCGGTCGTTGTGATCCAATGCTTTCCATCCTCTTTCCGTAAAACGGCCGCCGTGAACAACCCGGACTTTTTCACAGGCACTCTTCTCCGGTTTGGTAAGATCAATTGTCTTATAATTAACCTTTTCTTTTGTCAATAAAGACAACGGTTGGCGGGTTACGCTCCTCGAAAAGACATCGAAAAACAGTAACAAAACTCCGGTAATCAGAAAGAGGCAAATCTTTACAATAGGCATATGCTTAGTTGTAGCGTATGTTGTCGGTTGTCAATATTCTACCCTTATCACCCGGCATCCAGGGCAATCCGATCAGGGGCAGTCCCCGCGCCCCGTTCCCGTCCTCCCGGTGGCAAGACCCACCATAATTCTTATAGGTAGATTGCCGCACCCGAGTAGCCTTCCTTATTCTGTTACCGGAAGCTTCACGCTTGCAATGAAGTTTTTTATTGGAAAAGTTACATTTTTGAAAGCGCACACAAAAACTACCGGGTAGCAAACCCGGTCTGGTCTGTGCGTTAATCCTTTATTATTCTGATAAAAGCATTGGCTGGCTGTAGCAGCGCCCAACCCGCACGCCTCAAATCGCTTCCTGCTCGCTCCTGGCTTTTTTGCGGATCACTTCAAGGGCGGCTTTGGCAATATCCTGGGGCGTCATTTGGTGCAAAGCAAAGAGTTCCTCAATGCCACCGCTTTCCACAAACTGGTCGCGGACCCCAATCCGGTACACGGGTACGGGGTGCGCTTCGGCAAGTACCTGGGACACGGCATCACCTAAACCACCGTAAATGGTGGCATTTTCGGCCGTAACGGCGCAACCGGTTTTTTGGGCAGACTGCACAATAAGTTCACTGTCAATGGGTTTTACCGAAGCCAGGTGCACGACTTCCGCTTGGATAGCTTGCTCGGCTAGTATCCCGGCTGCCTCCAGGCAAAAGTGCGTCATCACGCCGGTTCCGAACAGTGTAACATCACTCCCCGGACGGAGCACCACGCCCTTGCCCCATTCGAACTGGTGGCCGGGACCGAATAATTCGGGCACGGCGTAACGGGTTACCCGGAAGTAGACGGGACCAGGTGTGGCCACGGCCGTTCGCATGATCTGGCGCAGGTCTTCATTGCTGCCCGGGTCGGCCACTTTCATATTGGGCAAGGCCCGCATCACCGCCAGATCCTCAATGCAATTATGCGAACCACCCGCCCGACTGGTGGGAATACCGCAGTAGGAGCCAGGAATTTTGACGTTGATCTTAGGGAAGCAGATGGAGATGGCAATTTGATCCAGCGCCCGGCGGGAAGCAAAAGCGGCAAAGGTGGAAGGGAAGGGAATAAAGCCTTCAAAAGCCAGACCGGCCGCAATGCCAAACAAATTTTGCTCGGCAATGCCTACTTGCACAAACCGGTCCGGGAAGGTTTGTTTGAACCCGGTGGCTTTCGTAGAAGTGTGTAAATCTGCATCGAGGAATACAATTTTATTGTTTTCCTGCCCCAATTCAAGGAGGGTTTTGCCGAACGCATCGCGCAATTCCGGGGTAGATGTTTTATTCTCCGCCATAAAACGTTTCTTTTTCTATTGCTTTTTCTAGTTTACTGTATCCTTCTTCCGGATAGCCGTAATTGCGGGCTACTTCCCGGAGCATGGCATCGGCCGTTTCCGGGTCCGGAGCGTGGGTATGCCATTTGTAATTAAACTCAGCCTGTTCGATTCCTTTTCCTTTTACGGTATGGGCAATGATCACGACGGGTGACCCGTTGGCTTTGACCCACCGGGCCGTGTGCAGCGCCGAGGCAACCGCTTGTAAATCGTGCCCGTCAATTTCCAGCACGTTCCAGCCGAAGGCTTTCCATTTGTCGGCGAAAGGCTCAATGCCCATCAGGTCCCAGACAAATCCTTTGGCCATGGCTTTATTATAATCTACTATCGCAATCAGGTTGTCTAAATGGTAATGCGCCGCCGACATAGCTGCCTCCCACACGTTGCCTTCGTTACACTCCCCATCGCCGAGGATACAGAACACCCGGGAGCGGGGATTTTCTTTCCGGCGCAGGCCCATGGCCATGCCCACGGCCACCGAGAGTCCCATGCCCAGCGGGCCACCGGTCGCTTCAATGCCGGGGGCGCTTTCTATGTGCGTATGTCCTTCCAGACCGCCAATCTCACAGTATTGGTAAATTTTCTCCACGGGCATAAACCCCTTAAGGGCCAGCACGGCATACAGGGCCGGCGATCCGTGGGCTTTAGAAAGGATCAACCGGTCGCGGCTTTCCAGTAAGGGTTGCTTGGGGTCGAGTTTCATGTCTTTGCCGTAGAGCACAGCCAGTAGTTCGGCCATCGAAAACGCCCCCCCGATGTGTCCCCACTGGCTGTAAGTAATCATCTCCAGTGATAAACGACGAATCTGGTAGGCCATATCCTGCAAGTGTCGTAATTCGTCCGTTGTAAGTTGCATTATAAGTACATTTATGCTTACAATTGTATACAATTATTACGCATTTGCAATACTATAACGAAAATAAATTTTTAACCACTCTGCATACCCGCTATTTTTTCATTGGTAGCCATCAGGGTACTAGTAAAAATAAAACATTTATTGTATTTTAGATTATCAGATATTTGTATACAATTGCTTCCAAAAACAAACCCTAGCACTAGTGAGCCACCTGATGGAACATGCCGGCTTATCCCATCCTGTTCCGGCCATACTAACGTTGCCCAAGGCCCGGGAAACCGGAGCCGAAACAGTTGCTCATCACGATATCTTTTTCATTTTGACCAATACCCGGGCATACGGAGCCGAAAAAGCGGCTGCCCTTACGCAACAGATTGCCGCCGCAAGGCGGGGAAATCATCTCAGACTTTCTGTCAACCCTGGTGAACCGGTTAACTGTGACACCAGATTTTATCGACAAGGGCGGGATTACTTCCTGGACGTCGCCCGGAAAGGACTTCACCTGACTGAAGGTGGTAGTAGGACAAATTGAACCGGGTGTACCCATATGGAAGTTGGGCAAAGGCAGTAAACATCCGGGGATGTTGTACATTGTTTTTCCCGGAAATGTGGGTAATGCCCAATCGTTAAAAAGTGTATACACTAAATTGACTAGACAATGAACAAAACAATAACTGAAAAAACAGGGCAAAGTAACAAAAAAAGCTTGGGAAGAAGCGTACGAGACCATTGAACACCTCATTCTCACGATGCAGATGGGGAGAGGTAATCACCGAAATGGCGCTTTCTGAAAGGCTGAGTATTAGCGGACCCCAATCCGGGAGGCCATTAAGAAACTGGAAGAGAAAGGATTAATCGTAACCAAAAATGGCCGGAAAAAAGTCTACATTCTCACGATTAAAGAAATCGAGAGATTTTTGATATAAAAATATATTTAGAGGGAGCCGTAGCCAAATGGGCTGCTTTGCGCGGAGAGGAGCCGGAATTTAAGGAACTCCGGAAAATCATGGCTGAAATGAAAGCTTTTACCGCCGAAAAACCGCAGAACGAGGAAAGCGAAGCCCTTCGACTCAAAAACTGGTTGGCCATTGACCGCAAACTTCACGGGTTGGTATTCAAAATGGCTAAAAACCAAAAGGGAGAGAACATTATCAAGAATATGAATATCCAGTGGCACCGCCTGAAAGTGGGGATGCTGGCCTTGGAAGGACGGATTGAAAAAACGGTAGCGGAACATGAAAGATTTGTCCAGGCTATTTTAGAGAAAAATCCGAGGAAGCCGAACAAGCCATGAAGGAGCACATGAAAAACGTAAAAGGGGAACTGATCAAGCTAATGAAAGTCTTCCATTACCCATCTGCCTAAAGCAAGTAACCTGATCCCCGCCATGATTCATCCCACGCAAACGCCGGAAAAAAGCCCTCACCCCTCCGCCCCGTAACTGGTACGAACGCACCTGGCGCTGGTGGGTGCTGGGTACCTTGTTCCTAGCCA
Organism: Cytophagales bacterium; assembly: GCA_030448185.1. Classification (GTDB taxonomy): domain Bacteria; phylum Bacteroidota; class Bacteroidia; order Cytophagales; family 172606-1; genus CADCTQ01. The sequence continues at coordinate 9,720 of JAUJNL010000128.1, forward strand.
CCTTCATCAACTATTTTGACCGCCAGACCTAAGCGTGGCGATTGAACCCATCAGTGCTGAATTCGGGCTGGACAATGCCGGTCGCGGTAAACTGCTGGCGGCGTTTGTGTACTCATACGCCTTTTCCCACTTGTTTATTGGGATTCTGCTGGACGGGTGCGCAATATCCGCCTGTTTTTTCCCTTGATGGTCACCGGCTGGACGATCAGCACCATGTTGATAGGGCTGGCTACTTCCTATTCCGACGTTCTGTGGCTACGCTACCTGTTGGGGGTGTTCGAAGCCGTTAATTTTCCCATTTGCCTCTTGCTGATTGCCCGTATTTTTCCGGCTAACGAACGCAGCCTGGCGGCGGGTATTTTTCAACAGCGGCGCTGTGCTGGCTACGCTGGCGGCCCCAAACTCGTTATTTTTTTCTCGACGTACTATAACTGGCGTTACAGCTTTTTTGCCACCGGTTTGCTGGGCCTGCTGTGGCTCGTACCCTGGTTACTGATTTTCCGGCATCCCGAACGGCGGGCTTTGCACTGGCCCGGATCCCGCGCCCCGAAACTGCTTCCGTGACTGCCGAACGAGTTAGCCTGGCGGATATATTCCGGTCGCCGGCTTTCTGGGGGGTTACCCTCATCGGTGTAGGCATCATCCCCAGGTGGTACTTTATCTCGCAATGGTTGCCCTCGTACCTGACCCAGGCCTGGCAAATGCCGTACGACCAGACGCTGGGCAACAAATTAACAATTATCTATTTTGCCCAGGACCTGGGGCTTTGGGTAAGCGGCGCCTGGTATGGTGGCTGGCAAAAAAGGGTATCTATTCTGCGCAGCCGGAAAATAGTCATTGTGGGCAGTTACCTGCTGATGATGTCTATTTTGTTTTTGCCGCAAATTACGTCCGTTACCTCCGGCTTGGTTTTACTGTGTGCGTACGTGTTCGGGCTAGCGGCCTGGCAGGCTAACCAACAGGCATTTAAACAGGATATAGCCGCCCGACGGGTAGCCACGGTAGCCGCACTGGTAGGTTTCGCCGAAACGGGTTTTAGCGCCTTCCTGGTGCAGAAAGTGGGAGAAATCACCCAGCAAAGCGGTGGTTACAATGCCATATTTGGGTTGTTAGCCGTTTTCTTCACTGTGTCGCTGGCGGCACTATTTTTCCTGCTCCGGCCTAAATGGCTGGAAATTAAGTAAAACACCTTTTTTTACCGGCGTGCGGATTCCTACCTGACGCATGCATCATTTCCATTTTGAAGTAAGCATATGCCTTCACCAGGATGCCAGTAACCGGAAACCGTATTCCAAACCAGGAATAACAAAACTGCTACGAAAGTCAACCCTACTGCCGTAAATCCCATTTCCTTATTTGAGGCGTATAGCAGGTAACGGGTGTTCCGACACTCACCGAGGAACCCGGTCCGGATCCGAAACTGAACGGAAAAAAGCTGGGAGTAATTGACGGCTCTTCCTGGGTCAGTCTACTTGGTGAGACGAAACGAAGGGGACCTAGACGAAGATTCTAAAAATAGTTTTAAAAAAACAACAATAATTATGATGACTGATGTCTGAGTTTACTAAATTCTACCTACTCACCAGGTAATTGCAATAGTACCCTTAGGTAACAATTCAGTCCATTTGTGGGAAAAAGCTACTTTTATACTAATCCCTTAGAATGGCACGGCAAAGAACACCAACTGAAGTCAAACGATGCCTACCAGCGGTGGAACCTGCCCAGAGGTGGGATCTGCTGTCCCACCAGTACGGTGAGAACCATTCAGGAGATGAGTAATTATGCTTATAGTATTAATGACAAAACCGCCTGGGTGAACCTGTATGGCAGCAATACCTTAGCTACCAAACTGCCCGGCGGCACGGTAGTCAAGTTTACCCAGACTACTAATTATCCCTGGGAAGGGGAGGTGACACTCACCTGTACCCAATCCAGTAAAACCAACTACTCACTCAAGCTGCGCATTCCCCAATGGGCCAAGGGAGCTACCCTAAAAGTGAACGGAAAAGCAGTAAGTGAGCCAGTGAACCCTGGTAGTTATTTCGCAGTAGATCGCAAGTGGCGTAAAGGCGATGTAGTAGAGCTGCACCTGCCGATGGCCGTAGAACTGCTGGAAGCCCATCCGATGGTAAAAGAAAACCACAATAAAACCGCCGTTAAACGTGGCCCGATTGTGTATTGCCTGGAATCCCAGGATGTAGATAAAACGGTGAGCCTCAAAAACATTGCCATCCCTAAAAGCGTGGCCTTTACGCCGGTTTACAAAAAGGAGTTGCTGGGCGGGGTGACCGTCTTGCAGGGCAAAGCATGGAACTACCCGGATACTACTGAGTGGAACCAGGCGCTTTATAAGAAAATTGAATTAGCAGAGCCTCAGCAAACGGCCATCCAGCTGATTCCCTACTACGCCTGGAACAACCGAGGCATTGGCCAGATGGCCGTCTGGATCCCACTGGTAAAATAATCGGTTTACTTACCGCTTCAACAATATGAGCAGTCTTCTTTTACCCATTGTCATCATCCTTTTTGCCAGCTTTTTCCAGGGTTCTTTCGGCTTAGGCATGAAGTACATAGAACCGTTAGCCTGGGAAGCCTGGTGGTTAGTATATGCGCTGATTGCCATGATCCTTTTTCCGCTGGCCTGGTCTTTAGTAGTAATCCCCGATTTGTCCGGCACTATCCAGGCAACACCCCGGGAAGCGCTCTACCTGGCCGCCCTGTTTGGTTTCCTGTGGGGCATTGGCGGAATCATGTTCGGGGTAAGCGTAAGTTATGTGGGCGTGTCCATTACCTACGGCATTGTCATGGGACTGGCCGCCTCCATGGGTTCTATCATTCCGCTGATGCAAATGGAGGATGCCGGTTCTAATCCTGCTCTACCCTATATCATTACCGGGGTGGTGTTATTGCTGCTAGGCGTAGTAATTTCAGCCATTGCCGGCGTAAGGAGGGATAAACTTCAAAGCTCACCGGCAACCGCACAGCTGAATGGCGGGGAGAAAAACAATTTTCGAAAAGGGTTACTCATCGCCGTAGCCAGCGGCATACTCTCGGCTTTGCTCAATGTAGGTTTCGCCAATGCAACGCCTGTGGCCGCTGCCGCCGAAGCGCAGGGCGCACTCCCCCGTAATGCCAGCCTTGCCGCCTGGGTCGTCGTCCTTTTCGGGGCTTTTGTAATGAATGCTTTGTATACTTTATTCTTGTTGTTTAAAAACAATTCCTGGCATACGTACCAATCCGACGGAGCCGGTAAAGCCTACCGGTGGGCAATTGTAACCGGCCTATTCTGGTTTGCGGCCTTAGGCGTGTACGGACAGGGGGCGGCATTAATGGGTAAACTGGGCCCCGTGATCGGGTGGCCGATTCTATTAGGTTTTGCCCTGATCATCAGCAACGTCTGGGGGTACCGGGCCGGCGAATGGAAGGGAGCGGAACGTCCCTTCAGGCTAATGCTGGTAGCAGTAGCAGTATTAATTACCGCCTGTATCGTGCTTGGAGCAGCCAACAACATAACGGGGTAATAGGCTTGATTTTTATGCGAAACAAATATAGGGTGCCATATACTTTGCGGTTTTCTTT
>JAUJNL010000129.1 GCA_030448185.1 Cytophagales bacterium
GGCCTATGCCATTGATAAATTGCAGGACCGCGGTAAGTTTTTCGTTGATCCGGGTGAGGAAGTATACTTAGGGCAGGTAATCGGGGAACACAACCGTCAGAATGATATTGTGGTCAACATCCAGAAGGGCAAGCAGCTGACCAATATGCGGGCCTCCGGATCGGATACTAACGTACGGATCGCGCCCAAAATCCAGTTTTCCCTGGAAGAAGCCCTGGAGTACATTCAGAAAGACGAGTACGTAGAAGTAACTCCCAAATCCATCCGGATGCGTAAGATTTTCCTGGATGAAAATGAGCGGAAACGCAATGAAAATAAAGATTCCCTAGGGTAATAGGAGTGATTGAGTGCATAAGTTAAAAGTGAATGAGTTAAATAGTAAAGCAAGTACGCTGCTTTTGCCTTATCTTAGTCAATCAAATTATTGATCCTACGCAAAGTTAGAAAAACCAAAAGCCCCGGTAAACCGGGGCTTTTGGTTTTTGGTATTATCTGAATAGTGAAAAAAGGTCGGCTTAATAAAAAGTGGATTCACTGCTTGATAAGTTTGTTTCCTTGCTGCATTTTTAATGCATCTAAACACTGGTCAGAAATGTGTTTTTTCGTTTTAATTAAAAGAAATGGACTACTACCCATAATATGAATAAGCTTAATAGTTTTATGCTTACTGGTTGCTTTTGTCTGCTGTTGAGCTTGGTGTGACCAGTTGCCGGGATCTTTTACTCTTTGCCATAACGGATAAAAACTTTACCAACCTAGTGGGCACCTCGGGCCAACCCTACCATCCGGACTCAGTGAAAATTATTAATACCTCTTCTCGTCCGGTAGGGCCTGAGTACCTTACCAGATTCTTCGTGGATGACCAGCAATCCGGCTGGATCTATACGTTCCGCTACCTGCAAGGGGAGGATGTGCCAGACTTAAGAAAGTACCATCGGACTTTTTACTTACAGCTCACACCCCTTGATATAGATACCATTCTGGTGAAAGGCTTTGATAAACACACCATTAATGTGTATTTCAATGGCGTGAAAGCTACGATAAATCCTCCATCACATATTCCTAAAAATGCCTAGGCGTATTTTATCAAATAACGTACTCTCGACTTGCTTGCTTAGTACACTGTAAATTAAGTTTGTTTATATATTTCACTATCGTGGAGTCAGGTTCTCAAACTTGACTCTTAAACGCCAGGGTCGGGTTTAAGAACCCAACCCCACTATGATGTATGGACAAGCAGCGTTGTTATCACTACTTTAGTGGAAGACATACCCCTAACTCCGTTAGCTTAACCCTAGTTTCAGAACCATCTTCACTAATGCATCCGATTATTTGTACTATCAAAGTTTTAGTTTTTATAGGCTTTATTACCCTACCGGCCTGTAAGGGCGAAAAGGAGGAAGTAAGACCTTGTTCAGCCTATACTTTACCAGTAGCAACGGACCAGTATGATTTCCCGGTTCGGCCGGGAACCCCAGCCTGGGCCTCCCTCAAAACCGGACAGGAAAAGCGTGATATCTGCCAGGTGCCGGATACGGTACTAAAACGTATTAGTACGGTGGGCTTGGTTGAAACGTGCTTAGATTATCCATTGCTGTCTACTATGTCGGCTCACACGAGCTTACAAAGAGGCACCGTAGCGGTGTTAGCTAACTTTAACGGCTTTAATGAGTTAAGACGGAGACCAGAATCTGGTTCGGTGTTGGCAAACCGCTATCGGCAGATGGGGCCGCAATGCTTACCATCCGATGCATCCGAAATTGAACAAGGAGCCTATTCATTCACCTTCACGCACATAGAAATGATCCTGGCCCAGGACGATTACCTAACAAAGCTATCGGCTAAAGATCGGAAAACCTTGTTACGGGAGGCGCTGACGAAGTACCAGCAAAAAAACGCGGCTGCTGACATATATGGTATATTCGGATTGAAAACAACGGCTTTTTTACTAGCCCGCATTATGCAGGTTGAACGTTATAAACCCTTCTTGCAAGCCATTAGCTCTGATTCTTACCTACAGGTATTTACCGACCATGTAGAGCTGCAAAGCAGGCATGAAACGTTGGACATCGTGCTCAAACACGCTACCCGTTTTAAGGAATCAGAAAAAGGGTAATACCCCAGAAGAGTTAACGATTCAGAAAGTGCACCTTATGGCTTCTCTTGCCCATATCCACTAGGCTTACAGAGCCATAGTCAAAGGCTAAACGGAAAGAATTTTCCAGCGGCAACCCTAACAGATAACTCACAATGGCCCGGATGACGCCGCCATGCGTGACCAGTACCAGTTTCTGATCTTGATGTTTGCCGGAGACTTCCCCCAAAAATTCCTCGCAGCGCTGATACAAGTCCCGGTACGATTCGCCGTTTGGCGGAGGTACGTTTACAAAATCGGCCATCCATTGCCCTAATTGCGGCCCTTCCAGGCTACTCCACGCCTGCATTTCCCAATCCCCAAAGTGCAGTTCCAGGAGCCGATTATCCATCACAAAATTCGCGGATAGCTTTTCCGCCAGGCAGGTACAGCGTTTCAGCGGGCTTGAATACACCAGATAGTCAGCCAGGTTACCGAGTTTTTGCCTGACTTGCCCCACTTCCTCCTCAAACTGAGTAGTACATGCCACGTCTGATTGCCCGTAACAAATACCCGGTGCTACGGCTACCCGAGTATGCCGGACTAAATATATTTCCATAGGATGAGAAAAGACAGGTAAATAACCACTTCGGAAACCTGTTGCACGGCGCCCAGACAATCCCCGGTGTAGCCGCCAATCCATTTGACGAAGTAACGGCCGAGATACCACCGCACGACCAGCAGCGGTAAAACCATCAGCAGCATCAACGGATGCACCCACCAACAGAGAACCGAAAAGGGTATCAGTGCCCACAAGGCCGCCACTATGAAGTCACTCATACGCATTCCTTTCGCCACGGGCTTGGCTTTGCTGTCTTCGTTTTCCCGGGAATAGGGCAGGGTTAGAATAAACGTAACGGCTACGAAGCGGCTCAGGCTGTGGGCACTTAGCAATACCCAAACAAACCGCGGGAAATCTAATCGGGTAATTTCGTAAAGCGCAGCAAATTTGAGAGACAGCATCAGCCCTAAGCCAGCCGCACCATAAGTTCCCAGGCGGCTATCCTTCATGATCTCCAGAATTTTCATTTTGGTCCAGCCACCGCCAAAGCCATCACACACATCGGCAAAGCCATCCTCATGAAAAGCCCCTGTAATGAGAATGCCCGTAATCATCGACAGCAGCAGGGAAATGGCCGGGGAGAGGATTTGTGCGGTGCCATAATATACCAAAGCGGCTCCACCGCCCACGATCCAGCCCATCAGCGGGAAATAACGGGTGGCCCGGTTCAGGTTTTCGGCAGAATGGTCTACCCACTTGGGGCAGGGAATCCGGGTGTAAAACATAAGGGCCGTAAAGAACAGCCTGATTTCCTGCTTCAATGGGTAAAGTTTAAAGGATTTAGGAATTTGGGTGGCAGAATTCGGAAAATGCGGTAAAACCCATTCATTAAAAACCCGGAAGGCCTTGGAAACCTTCCGGGTTTACGGAAACCAATACGGTAAAAACCTTAAGAATCTCATCCCGCAGCCCTATCCTGCTGAGAGGGAAGTCAGACTACAGAATATTTTAAAGTCCCTCTTTGAAGGAGAGGGATTTAGGGTGAAGTTTCAAACTAACTTTCCCCAGAAACCATCAGTTATCGCTAATTGCTTATTAGCACATCAGCACATTATCTAATTTGCACATCAAAGGATATACTGGCTCAGGTCGCGGTTTTTAACCAGACCAGACAGCCGTTCGTCAACCATTTCGGCGGTGATGCTGATTTTGGCATTGGCGCCAATGACATCAGGTACGTCAAACAGAAACTCATTGAGCAGGTGACTCATTACCGTATGCAGACGCCGGGCCCCAATGTTTTCCACCTCTGCATTAATATGGAAAGAGATTTCGGCAATCTTACGCAGGGCATTGTCCTGGAAAGTCAACTCAACTTCTTCGGCCTGCAGCAGGGCTTCGTATTGCTTGGTAAGGGCATTTTTAGGTTCTTTCAAAATCTGGTAAAAGTCTTCCTGCGTCAGGCTCTGCAGTTCTACCCGGATCGGGAAACGTCCCTGTAATTCCGGAATCAGGTCAGACGGCTTGGAGACGTGAAATGCACCAGCGGCAATAAATAATACGTGGTCCGTATTGATTACGCCGTACTTGGTATTGACGGTACTACCTTCCACAATGGGCAGCAGGTCACGCTGCACGCCTTCCCGGCTTACGTCCGGGCCACCGCTGCCACCGGCTGAACGGGGAGAAGCAATCTTGTCAATCTCGTCAATAAAAATAATTCCCATATTTTCGGCGCGGCGGATGGCCTCTTCCTTTACCTCGTCCATATCGATCAGCTTGGCAGATTCCTCTTCCAGCAAGATCCGGCGGGCTTCAGCAATGCTGACTTTCCGTTTCTTGGTCTTTTTGGGCATCATACCGCCGATCATCTCCTGGATATTCATCATCGTCATTTCGTCGATGCCTGGCCCGGCTACGCCCACATTGGCGCCAGCCGTCTGCTGAATATTAATCTCAATCTTGCGGCTTTCCAGTTCGCCGTTCCGCAGCTTTTCCCGGAACCGTTCCCGCGTACGTTCATTCAGTTCCTGGTCGCTACTGGGCATTTCTTCGGTATTGCTGTCCGTAAAAAATCCAGGAGAAACAGAAGACGTCTTCATCGGCGGAATCAGTGAATCCAGGATGACATCCTCCACAATCTGCGTAGCGCGGGATTTTACGTCTTCTTTTTTGGCCGCTTTTACCATGTGTACCGATTGCTCGACCAGGTCACGGACCATGCTTTCGACATCACGGCCTACATACCCCACCTCGGTAAACTTGCTGGCTTCTACTTTGGTAAAAGGCGCATCCGCGATTTTAGCCAGCCGCCGGGCAATTTCTGTTTTACCTACCCCGGTAGAACCAATCATGAGAATATTATTGGGCACGATATCCTGCTGCATCTCATCCGGCGCATTCATCCGCCGCCAGCGGTTCCGCAGGGCAATGGCTACATTCCGTTTGGCGTCGTGCTGCCCAACGATATATTTATCCAGCTCCTCTACGATCTGCCGGGGAGTTAAGTATTGCAAGTCTTCTTTCATTTTTTGTGAATCCCTTATTAAAGGGAGTGAATGAGTTAAAAGTTTATAAGTTGAAAGTTATAAATGATAATGGCCCCTCGCTCTGATTGCATATCTATCGTCATTACTACCCATTTTATTCCCTTCCCTGCGGGGAGGGCTGAGACAGAACCTATTTCTTCTTCAATAGGCTCCCTAAATTCCCATTGAGGGTTAGATAGCTAACGCCTTTGGGGGTAAAGTAGTACGAACGGGCATAACCCACTTCAAAAGCTCTTACGCTTAAAGATGCTCCGAAAGAAAAGCCAGCCCCCGCAGCTCGGTTTTCCAGCCGTAGCTCCTGCCGCCGCAGGTGATTGTAACCCATTAGCACCCTGAAGGATTTACCCAGAGACAATTCCGTGCCGAAAACGAAATGCCGTGCCAAATTGTCCGCAAAAGGCACCTTTTGGATTAATTCGTTGCCATTCTGGTCAATAGTCCGCTGCAAAGCCGGATCATCATACGCCACATTCCACCGATGCAGATGATGAGCCGTGACAGAAAAACGCAGCGGCATAAACTTTGGTTTAACAGTAGTACCGATTTGTACATCAAAAGGCAGCGCGTTCTGCGTTTGGGGCGTATATTTCTTCAGCAGAAATCCTGCATTCTTAAGGGCAATGCCAATCGTCCAGTCGTGGGCGGGATGCTTAAATACACCTCCCAGATCAAATAATACGCCGTAGGCACTGTATTCAGCCAAGTTAGACCCGGCTACCTTCATACTGATGCCTAAGGTATAAGGCTCCCGCATATGGGCATAGCTCAGGGCAAGGGCATAATCAGCGGCCGTAAAAGTGCCTAAAACGGCTCCGGTTGGGTCCGTTTCTTCCATGCGTCCGTAGTTCAGGTATTGCAACCCGACTCCCCAGTAATTGTTAGCGGATAAGGAATCCGCGTAGGCTACTGAAGCGTGACTGATCTGCGCAAAGTGGGGCGAATAGTTAAGTGATAGCCTTTTACTGGAGGCTGTACCCAGCAGCGCCGGATTACTCAGCAGGACGTTGGCTGATGAAAATGTTTGGGAAATATTGACGCCACCTGAGGCAGCCAGTGGTGCGTTGGCCGAAGCATTCAGGAAGGCAAAGGTATAACGGCCTCCCAAGTACTGTGCCTGCAACTCATAACAATGAAATACACAGGCAAGCAGGAGGGTAGTTAAAAAACGGCAGTATAAGTTTTTGAACGGAGACAGTTTCGTACCCTTTCAGGTTTAGGTTTCTGCAAAGATAGGTCTTTACCTGGGAAACGCCTTTTCGGACATTCTGGCTATTTTTTGCCATAGGCAGTAATGATAAATGCGTAATGAAGTAGGGATAAATGATTGGCAATAAAGAATTTATCTTCTTTTCATTTACCCTTTAGCATCTAACATTTAGCATTACCCTTTAGGCTACTCCCTGGTGCGGTGCAACAGATGGGTCATTCCTCCGACGCGGTACCAGCGGTAACCGTACCCCTCAAGATCTATTTTGTGAACGCCTTTACTGTCCTGCTTACTCTCATCATCTACCAGCAGGTTACATAAGGTATGGCTCCCTGCTACCCCAGGTTTAATACGGATAGACTGCGCTTCGGCGCTGAAATTATGAATAGTAATAAGTGAATTACCCCGCCAGTCGTAGCGCAAAGCTAGTACATTAGGTGAATCCGCAGGTAGGATCATCCATTCACCGTAGCCGATCTCGGGACACTCTTTCCGCAGGCGGATCATCCGGGCGGTCCAGTTCAGCAATGAATTGGGATCACGTCGCTGGGCCGCCACATTTACCTTTTGGTAGCCATATTCCTGATCTTCGATGGGAGGGTGTACCGTTTGGCCGGCCTCCGAAAAACCACCGTGCTTAGAACTGGACCATTGCATGGGAGTGCGTACGGCTGCCCGTTCTTTCAGGTCCAGATTATCCCCCATACCGATTTCATCGCCGTAACGCAATACCGGGGTTCCTGGTAGGGAAAACAACAGACTATTAGCCATTTCTTCCTGCTGGCGGTTACCCAGCATGGGAGTCAGCCGCCGCCGGATCCCGCGGTCATACAACTGCATGCGTTTTTCGGGCCCAAACCGTTCAAATACCTTAGCCCGTTGCGTATCGGTAAGCCGGCCTAAATCCAGCTCATCGTGATTCCGCAGAAAATGCGCCCACTGAGCCGTTACGGGTATTTCTTTGGTGGCCTCCAGAGCCTTGATCAGCGGCTTCACTTCGGCGGTAGCCAAGGCATAAAACAGGTGCTGATTGACAAAAAAGTTAAACATCATATGAATACCGTTGCCTTCCGCAAAATATTTCCGGTTTTCGCCGGGTAATACATTGGCTTCGCCGAGCATGATGGCGTCGCCTTTACGCCACTGCAGAAATTGCCGCATCTCCGCCAGCAATTCAAAGTTTTGCTTGGGCTTATCACTACCAGATTCCGGTGTTTCGATAATGAACGGTACGGCATCCAGCCGGAAACCGGCCACGCCCAGTTGCAACCAGTATCCGATAATACGCCTCACTTCAGCCCTTACCTCCGGGTGGTTAGAGTTAAGATCAGGCTGAAAGTCGAAAAAACGGTGAAAGAAATATTTTTTAGCTTGTTTATCGTAGGTCCAGGTTGCTTTTTGCACCCCCGGAAAGACCATTCCTTCGTTCCAGTTAGCAGGCCGGTCCTTGGACCATACGTACCAATTATGGTATGGTGAATCCTGACTTTTCCGGGCTTCCTGAAACCACCGGTGCTGATTAGAGGTGTGATTAACCACCAGGTCAATAATTACCCGCATCCCCCGCTTGTGGGCCTGATTGATCAATTCCACGAAATCGCCGCTGGAACCGAACCGAGGGTCTACGCCGTAGTAATCCGACACATCATATCCATTGTCTTTATTAGGAGAAGGTTGGAAAGGAGCCAGCCAGAGCGCATCTACTCCTAAAGAATGTAGGTAATCCAGTTGCCTCGTTAATCCTTCCAGGTCGCCAATACCATCGCCGTTAGCATCAAGAAAGGTATCTACATCCAGACTGTAAATAACAGCGTTTTTGTACCAGAGATCCTCGACCATCTTTGTTCAGATATGCATAGCATCACGGCAATGGTAAGTTTAGCGTACCAAACCTACCATTGCCGTGATGGGTAGCGATTCAGGGAGATTTTATTGTTTTTGATAATCTTGAATGGCATCATCAGCCTTGCGACCAGCTTTTTCTGCCTTTCGTTCAGCTTTTTCCGCTTTCCGTTCGGCTCTTGCCTGCTTTTTGGCAGCTTTGGCGGCCCGGGTACTGTTTTTTTCTGCTTTCCGGGCCTCACGGGCAGCACGCTTATCAGCGCGGGCCTGGATACGGGCAGTTTTAGTCTCCTCACGGACTGCTTTAGTCTGCTGACGAGCTGTTTTATTTTGTTGACGTGATAATTTAGTTTGTTCACGGGCTTCCTCCGGGCTGATGGCTACTTCCCGGTTGCCTTGCACCATCTGGGTTTCCTGCTTGGATTTACCCGTTGAATCGAGGCTGACTGAATCTTGCCGGGCAGCATTCGTTTGGGCAAATACAGTTGACAATGGTAAGAATGCGGTCAGAAGCAAACTTATTGTCATAAAAGTAAATACGGACCTTCTCATAAATGAATTAATCATATGGTTTCCGTACTTAACGCATCAATGAGGGGTAAGGGTTACTTAGCAGGCTATTATTTAGCCGAATTAAGGAACCGAGGCTGATCACATCCTTTGCCTCCGCATCGTTTTCGTAGGCGCTCAACTCGTGCGGCCGGTCTGATTTTCCATTTCCGCGCAGGTTAAGCGTAATTACCTGGTAGCCTGCCTGCAACAGGTCCTGGTACAACGGCATGGTTTGGTAGCACTATTCACTACAAATCCATGTACCAATACAATTGGTTGGCCGCGCCCTGAACTTCTGTAAATATTCTGAAACTCAGTAAAGAGAGATAAATAGTTGAGTAGTATTCCTATAAGGGCAGTCGCTTGCCCCTCTGGCGAAGTGACGACTATGGAGCAGGCGTCTCGCCTGCGGGAAAGAGGCAATACAACCTACTGGATAAGTTGCGTCTTCCCATAAAACGGGCCGGAGGGTAGTCGTCACTCGCCGGAGGGCGCCTGGTAAAATTCATTATCTCTATGATTATCAGTATTTTACAATGTTTACTGAGTTTTCGATAAATATTCGTTCCGTCAAAAGATTTGAAGAAACGGCCCGTTTGGGTAGTGTCCGTTTGGGAATAGGCTGATTGAAGTAGCAGCAACAGCCATACCTGAATAATCGTTTTCCAGCAGGAAGGTAACAAATGATTGACCATAAGTTTTCGGGGTAAATGGGTAAAAACGGATAAGAATTTTTAGGATAGTTACATAAAGAGAAAATGAGTCCAGAAGTTGGCGAAAGGTATATTTGGGGCAGAGCCTGACCGACGGGCCAAACAATATCGCGCTTTTTCCCTTAATTTTAAGTCCACTACGCCTTAACTTTCAACCTTTGGAAAACGACGAAATCATCCGTCAGCTTCGTCTGGCTACCCAGTTGCTGGAGCTGCACGACGAAAATCAGTTCAAGATCCGCTCCTACCAGAATGCGGTGTTTGCCCTGGAAAAAGTGAATGAAAGCTTTTCGACGCTTTCTGCCGCCCAGTTGGCGGCTATTCAGGGAGTAGGTAAAAGCATTGCCGAAAAAATTGGGCAGCTCAATGCCGAGGGTACTTTTCCCGAACTGGAAAACCTGATTGCCCAAACCCCGGAAGGAGTAATTGATATTCTCAATCTCAAAGGCATCGGTCCTAAAAAGGTAAGAACCATCTGGAAAGAACTTGGGATCGAAAGCACCGATGCCCTGTTGCAGGCTTGCGAAGAAGACCAGATTGCCAAATTAAAAGGGTTTGGCGAAAAAACGCAGGAGAATATTAAGCAATCCTTGCTGTTTCAGCAGTCCGCTTCCGGTAAACTGCATTATGCCGAAGCCGAGATGGTAGCGGCCCTGGTGACCAAACCACTAGCGGAAGCAGGCTACCAGGTACAGCTTACGGGGCAAATGGCCCGCAAAGTGGAAGTAATTGACTGCATACAGGTGGCAGCGGCGGCGGAAACCCCACTGCCCGTGCACCAGCTCCTCGATGGAGTGCGGGGACTCCGGAAGGACGAGAAAAAAACGGCTCCTTTTGCCTGGCGCGGCAGTCTGGAAGGCAGCGAGTTGCTAGTTGAAGTACAAATGGTGAAACCAACCCGGTTTGTCAATCAGGCTTTTTTGTTTTCGGCTACGGCTGAGCATTTGTCCTACGTAAATGATTCGGGAAAAAGCCTGTTGCAAGTGGCCCTTACCCAGCCTCAGCCATCAGAAGAAGCTATTTATACGGAAGCCAACCTGCCCTACATTATTCCGGAATTACGGGAGGGCTTGTTTGAATTTGACCTGGCGCAGTCGGGTAAGCTGAAGGATATTGTGGAATTCAGTGATTTGAAAGGTATTTTGCATAACCACACCACCTACAGCGATGGCAAAAATACCCTGACCGAGATGGCCTTTTCCTGCAAAGAAATGGGGTATCAATACGTGGGGATCACTGACCATTCCAAATCTGCCTTCTATGCCAATGGGCTGCACGAAGAACGCATCCGGAAACAGCACGCAGAAATTGATGAATTGAATAAGCAGCTGGCCCCGTTCCGGATATTTAAGGGAATTGAGTCCGACATTCTCAATGATGGTTTGCTGGATTACGAAGACGACGTGCTAGCCACTTTTGATTTTATTGTGGCTTCCGTGCACGCCAATTTAAAGATGGACGAGGCCAAAGCCACGCAGAGGCTGATTAAGGCTATTGAAAATCCCTATACCACCATTCTCGGCCACCCCACCGGACGTTTGCTGCTCCGCCGGGAAGGCTATCCGATTAATCACCGGAAGGTAATTGACGCCTGCGCCGCTAATGAAGTAGTGATTGAAATCAATGCCAACCCTTGGCGGCTGGATATCGACTGGCGGTGGTTGCCCTACGCATTAAATAAAGGGGTAATGATCAGTATCAATCCGGATGCCCACGCCATTGAAGGCTACCACGATATGCAATATGGCGTTCACATGGCCCGCAAAGGGGGGCTAACCAAGGATATGACCTTTAACGCCTTCACAGTTGAGCAGATAGCTGCCTATTTTCAGGCGAGAAAGAAGTAAATTGCGGGGTAAATTTTAACAACTCATGAGCAAATTTCATCAGCCCGAAAAGGCCATATACATCTGCGTAGGCAGCAAATGCGGAAAACGAGGCGGCAAAGACATGTGTAAAGAACTAAAGGACTTAATCAAACATGCCGACCTAAAAGATTCCGTTGAGATTATTAAGACCGAATGCACGGACCGCTGCAAATATGCGCCAGTGCTTTCCGTACAGCCTGCCAATGCCTGGTTCAAGGAGTACGATGAGAAAGACGCCCACCGGATTTTGAAAGTAGCCGTATCCGGGTAAAACTAAGTAAGGCCAGGGTTTAAACCCTGGCCTTACTTAGTTTTATTCAGTAAAATCC
>JAUJNL010000130.1 GCA_030448185.1 Cytophagales bacterium
ATGCGGAACAACACCAACAAAGTTTAATGGTTGATCTGCAATTTGTCGTACACCCAGTCTAACCGGCGTATATATTTTCATTAACTTTTTATATGCCTTAAGTCGGCTTACCGGCGATTGGCTCGATGAGAACTTGTTTAGTATCCGGGCCTTTAGCGGAGAGGTTTCGTTTTCCAAGCAGATGTCCGGCCCCATTGGAATGAGTAAGCTGTACGGCATAAATTACACTGCCATTATTACAATCTGGTACTGGTTTTCCTGTCCAACTGGGCCCTGTTTTTGTTTCTGAAACGAAAAGCGTACACGAAATGGTGGGTCTTGGCTTTTCTTACATTTAACCTGCTATATCATTCACTGGGAAGCCTGTATCTGTTACAGGCGGGCAGGGAAATAACCGGAAACTTTTACCGTAGTGTACTGATGTGCCTGCCGGCAATTCCCTATCTGATGATTTCAAACCGAGTCCGCCGCGTTTTTGCAGGGTAAGTTGCTGGCAGTTATTCGTACCATTATCCTTTATAATATTGCTTTCTTTTTTGAAGGCATTCCACGCTTTTCCTGCTCATTAGTAGTGTGTTTACCAAGCAAATAGTGCCAGGTGCATTATGATCTGTGCATTCATATATTTATTTTTTAGATTAGTCTAAAATTTTATTTATATTAGCAGAAAAATAACTCTTGCTAAACCATATAATACTTCATGAGACAATTATTCCTGCTCCTACTGATTCTAATCCTAGGACCTTGCCGCCTAATCATGGCCCAGACCGGAAGCGGAACCATTGAGGGTAAAATAAGTTCATCCGGGAAATTCGTAGAATTTGCTAATGTTGGTCTGGCAGGCACTTCGCTGGGGGCAGCCTCCAACGCGGCGGGGTATTACTTGATCAAAAATGTTCCGGCGGGGAACTACCGGCTTGAGGTTTCCAGCATCGGCTACCAGAAGGTTTCCCAATCGGTAACGGTTCGTGCGGAACAGACCAGCCGCGTCAATGCGGAACTGGAAGAAACCGCCTCAGCACTAGGTGAAGTAGTGGTGACCGGTACGATGAAAGAAGTGAGCCGCCTGGAAAGCCCCGTGCCGGTAGAAATTTTCAAGCCCACCTTTTTCCGGAAGAACCCTACTCCTGCCCTGTTTGAGGCGCTGCAAATTGTCAATGGGGTAAGACCGCAACTCAACTGCAACATCTGCAATACGGGAGACATCCACATCAACGGACTCGAAGGCCCTTACACGATGATCCTGATTGACGGCATGCCTATTGTCAGTGGTTTATCCACGGTGTACGGCCTCAACGGAATTCCCAATAGTCTGGTCGAACGCATTGAAATTGTGAAAGGCCCAGCCTCCACTTTGTACGGTTCAGAGGCAGTAGGCGGCTTAGTAAACGTCATTACTAAAAGTCCGGATAAAGCGCCACTAGTTTCGGCCGATGTATTCGGCACTACCTACGGGGAACTCAATGCTGATGCCAGCGTAAAGGTAAAAGCGGGGAAAGGGGTGGGTCTTTTTGGGATGAATCACTTTAACTATTCCTTTCCCACGGACCAAAACGGGGATGGGTTTACGGATGTCACCCTTAGCAAACGTACTTCCCTGTTCAATAAATGGAATTTCACCCGGAAGAATAATTGGATTGGCTCACTGGCCGGACGCTACGTGTACGAAGACCGCTGGGGCGGACAAATGGACTGGGGCCGGGAGTGGCGGGGCACCGACAGCCTGTACGGAGAATCCATTTATACCAACCGGTTTGAAGTGATTGGCTCCTATCAACTGCCCATTAACCGGGAGAAAGTAGTTTTTAGTTTTTCGGCCAATATGCACCAGCAGAACTCTTACTATGGTACTACGCCTTTCATGGCCGATCAGCGGATCGGGTTTGGCCAGCTCACCTGGGACAAAACAATCAAAGGCCACAGCCTGCTGACCGGACTGGCTTTCCGCTATACCTGGTACGACGACAATACGCCGGCTACCCGGTCGGCTGATTCCCTGCGGGATGCCAATGCTCCTTCCCGCACGATGTTACCGGGTGTATTCATGCAGGATGAAATCAGCCTGCACGAAAAGCACAAGGTATTGCTCGGGCTTCGCTATGATTATAATTCGGTGCACGGCAGCATTCTCACGCCGCGGTTCAATTATAAATTTATGCCCAACAAAAACAATGTATTCCGGCTCAGTTTCGGAAATGGGTACCGCGTGGCCAATGTGTTCACGGAAGACCACGCGGCCCTGACTGGCGCCCGGCAGGTCCTTTTCACGGAAGAACTGAAACCGGAACGCAGCTACAACGGCAACCTGAACGTCCAGAAGTTTTTCTACATTGGCGGGAGCATCCTGGCCGTCGATGCCAGTGCTTTTTACACCTATTTCACCAACCGCATTATTGCGGACTACATCACTGACCCTAATAAGATTATTTTCGATAACCTGAAGGGCTACGCTATTTCCAAAGGTCTTACCCTCAATACCGACTGGACATTCAGCTTTCCCCTGAAAATCATTGCCGGAATCACCCTGATGGATGTGTATAGCGTGGAGAAAAACGGGAATGGAGAACGGGAAAAGCTCCCGCAATTGCTGACTGAAAAGTTTTCGGGTACTTTCTCCGTATCCTATACCGTTCCCGGCGTGGGTATCTCATTGGATTACACGGGTACTGTATATGGCCCCATGAAGCTTCCTTTGCTGGGTCCGCTTGATCCCCGGCCCGAGTATTCTCCCTGGTTCAGCATCCAGAATATTCAGGTAAGTAAGAAGTTCGCCAGTCATTTTGAAGTATATGGCGGTATCAAGAACATGCTGAATTTCCGTCCTCCGGCCAATTCCATTACCCGTCCGTTTGATCCATTTGATAAACAGGTAACGTTTTTCGACAAACCGGTCAAATTTGACGGCAACGGACAAGTAATAGCTACTCCCGATAACCCTTATGCCCTTACCTACGGCCAGGTAGTACCTACGGCTAATAACCCCTACGCCTTAACCTTTGACCCAAACTACGTGTACGCCGCCAACCAGGGCATCCGGGCATTTGTGGGCTTGCGGTATACAATCTACTAACATGCTACGCAAAGACCCTCCTGAAGGATACCATGGGTAATAAGCATTCAATGCCATTCAATCCCCCTTCTATTTACCTCTAAGGGACGAAATAATATATCCAAACCATTCAGGTTCGGGATCACTGGATCTTGAACAGTAACATCAGTGATATTACTATTGAAATCGGCGATTTCGTTGTTTAGATCGGTGATCTCGATAATGAATTCGGCGATTTTATTCCTTCAGATCGGCGATATGGATAATAAATTCGGCGATTTCGTTATCAATATCGGCGATATGGATATTCAATTCGATGATTTTACTATTCAATTTGGTGATTTTGATATTCAGATCGGCGAACCATTATTGGCATCGGTGATCTGAATAACGAATTGGTGATTTTATTGTTCAACTCAACGATTCTGGTCTTTAAAGCAGCCTTTTGCCGCGACTTACCGCCAGGCTTACCGTTACGAACCGGCATTCTTACACCTGTTAATTGCATTCAAAATCGTTTCACCCGACTTTATCCGTGTATCACCTAAGAATACTATTGCCAGCAGCCCTCTTTTGTCTCTTGGTAACCCCTGGTCTGCCGGGCTTAACAGTACCTACGGCATTGCCACCAGGAAGCAGTATCCGCTGGCTTACTTTCAGTCAGCTAACTGATAGCATGCGCGTTCATCCCAGACCCATTTTTATCAGTGTAGGTACGAATTGGTGTCAATATTGCCGCCTGCAGGAAAGGAAAACCTATACCCACCCATCAGTAATCAATCAGTTAAACCGGCATTTTTATGCCGTCAGGCTGGATGCCGAAAGCAAAGAACCCATTACCTTGGCGGGCCGGACGTATACCTATCAACCGACGGGTACTACCACCGGCAATCACCAACTGGCCTTTTTCCTGGCCCGGACTAACGGTACTCTCTCCTACCCGACAGTAGTGGTCCTCAACCGGAAGTTTGAACTAGTCTCCCGCCAGGTAGGCTTCATGGAACCGGCTGATTTAGTAAAAATGCTGGATACTACGGTTAAATGAGGAAGGATATTTTTCGAAAGTGGCGGTGGAACAAAGTATATGACAGCGTACCTCTGCAGTAGAGCATCACAGTCGATAGGACCATTAATCGATTCATACTGGTGCTGGACGCAAGTGCTTTCTGTTACGCAGTCGGTTTGATTTGCTTTATGGTGCTGTTTTCTTTTTTGATTGGGGCTTTCTGAGTATTCAGTTTCCGTTGCTTGAAATAACTACTAAGTGCCTTTTCCTCTTCTTGGGTCAAGTTTTTTGTCCACCGATAAAGTCTACGTCCAACTCAACTTTTTTACTTTTCATATTAATGCACTTCTAACTAAATAGGTTTATATATTTTGCGGCCAGTGCAAGTCTGATAAAAGCGGCTGGCTGTTTTCAGGCCGTTTTTTGTCAGGATGGAAATTTCTGTAACAACATTCTCAATTGAGTGGATCAACTTTTCGATGACAAAATCAAGCCCTACTTTTTTTTATTTTCACTCAGTTAATGTACTAAAAAAACGTCTTTTGCTGGTCAGAAATTCCTGCTGAGTTGTTCTTTTCTGCATTGGGCCTAACGAGAAGCAAACATACTCGCAACTATGCCCGCAAACTGGACTTCTGCGCTGTGGTGGGCCGCTAGTCGTTTGTGTTTGGTGTTAGACAATGGTGTTTTATCTACTCCAATTCTTCTTAAGATTAACCAGTCGGTAAATAATAATGACAATACCCAATACTAAACATATTGACTGCAGTATTATTGTTGTCCTATCTGAATGAAGCTGCTGTAGATTCTCCCAGATTCGATAAGGAAGTATCACGATAAAGACGGCTGGTATAAAGAGGTTGAAAAATGTTTTCATAGATGTAAAAGTGGTTAGTGAATACTCAAGTCTCTTTTTGAAAATATAAGAGGTAAAGCTGTTGACAAATACCATTCAATCTACTTAACTCCACGTCATGCTTTTTCTTTTTACTAACGCTCAACGAAACAAACATGATCGCACACCGTGCCGATTGCGGTGAGGCTATGCGATGAGGCAGGGTCGGTGGAAGGCTTAGATGGTGTTAGGGGTAGTAGTTAATACTTCATTTTCTAGTGGTCAATTTGAATTCGATATATGGTTGGCCACAATTTGCCGGTAATAAAGATATGATTGGTGCTTTTATCAAAAGCAATACCATTCATTTCTAAGGCTTTCGGATAACGAGACTTTGCGTCAGTAGCCAGCGAAGTCAAATCTAGTTTGCCCACGACCTGCCCGGTTTTAGGATCTATTTTGATAATCAATGGAGTCATATAAATATTGGCATACAAAAAGCCATTGATGAATTCTAATTCGTTAAGTTGCAGGACTCCTCCGTTCTGGTCATAGACTTGCAAGGTTTTAATTGGTTTATAAGTAGTAGTATCAAGAAAAGTAAGCTTTTGGGTACCATCACTCATAATCAGATACGTTCCATCAGTAGTCAAGCCCCAGCCTTCTTGACTTGGAATCGGGAAAGTACCTACTTGCTTGAAGGTCCTAGTGCAGCAAGAACGAGTTAAATGATAGATCTCGCAACTTTTAAGTTTTTGATATTCAATGAATTGGTGAAAAATAAAACTGTCAGATAACTCATACTTAATGCACTAGCATTATAGATAAAGGCTATTTTGCTCTTGTAAGTAAGCCAATAAAGCTTATCATTTAGAAATACAATGCCTTCACCAAAGTACTTATTCCGGTCCAGTTCAAGCTTCTTAGTAATTTGACCCGTGTTTAAGTCTACCTCTCCTACCAAAGAGCGGGTTTGTCCCAGTTCTTCAGGTGAACCTGTACTTTCATAGAGTTTGCCCTCATAAAAAAGCAATCCTTCGGTAAAGGCAGTGGTATCATGAGGATATGGCTTGACTACTCCGTAGTTAATTACATTGCTTGCTTGAGTGGATGGATCAGGTGATTTTTCTGCCTTCTTTTCACTACCACAACTTCCTAAAGTCAGTGATAATATTTGAGCCACAACTACTAGCTTAATTCCTACTTTTTTCAATCTCTTACCTTTATATTCTTCATTTACTGCCCATAACGGAACGAACCTACCCAGCGCCGTGGCCTCATGCGTCAGATCTGCGGTGGAGCGGCCTGTGGTGATTGGCGTAGGTGGTGTTACCAGTATTCTTTAATCACTTCTTTTCCCTTTAAATGAAAATCAGCATGAGGCTCTGTAAGACGGCTATTACAACAAAGTTGCTGTTACTCCTCCAAAAGCTCCGCCTTCGATATTTCGATTGCCTTGTGACATGTGCCAGAAGAAGTAAAAGGCATTCAATCCATTTATGCTTAGTACCTATCCGAAAACCTCAGAGAGCAGTAATTTTGCAAGACACGACTCCAACAAAATATCTCTCCATGAAGCGTTCGGAACCCGAAAGTAGCATAAACAAAGCATATTTACCAACCCAAGAACTATGGTTAGCGACGGAACCACTACTGCCCGTCGAAAAACCCAAACCCAAAGGAGGCCGCCCCAGAGGGGATGCCCAACAACTATTCAATGCCATGTTCTACGTGTTAAGAACGGGCATTCAGTGGAAGGCTCTTCCTAGTCAACTTGGTGCGGCTTCTACCGCTCATGACCGCTATCAGGAGAGGGTCAAGGCAGGAGTATTCGAAGAGTTATGGCACTTAGGGTTGATGCAGAACCAGGTGGAAGGCCAGTTAGACTGGGAGTGGCAAAGTATCGATTCGGCTTCCAGTAAAGCGCCACTAGGGGGAGAATCCGTCGGAGCTAATCCCACGGATCGAGGAAAAGGCGGCACGAAAAGACATATTATCACCGAAGCCATGGCTTACCCATTGCCCTAACCGTAACGGGAGCCAATGTACACGATAAAAAACAAGTAGAACCTTTGCTGGATAGTATGCCCTTCTTACCCCCTTTGCCGGATGAAGAAAAACCCACAGCACTTTTGTGCCGACAAAGGGTATGATTATGCAGACATTCGTTCGGTTATCCTTTTATTTTTCTATCAGGATCACATCAAAGCCCGAGGAGAAGAACAAAGAACTCAAAACGCCCGGTTACAGAGCCAGAAGATGGGTCTGCGAAAGAACCCATAGTTGGATGAACCGCTTTAGACGCATTCTAATCCGCTGGGAAAAGAAAGTGGATAATTACTTAGCCTTTCTCCACTTGGCTTGTGCCCATATTGTTTGGAAAATTGTACTCTTGCCGATCCTTTTTAGGTTTTCGGATAGACACTTAATACTATCCATGCTGATGCAGTAAGTAACCCACTGCTTATTGTTTGTCCATCCCATGCAAGACCAAACAGCAGTATGCCTACCACTACCAAGCTCATACTTGAGAAAAGGTAGTATTTGTTAGTGCGTTCAGCAAAAAACTCTTCCAATGTGTTTCTGTTTGATTACTGGTAACAAATAAATACCCACAACTGCCGCTTCAAGCGTGGATACTCACAATATTGCAGGAGTATACAGTACCGAGAATAAACGCAATAGATGGCAGCTTATTGCCGGTTACAGTAAACTAGTAAGCTAAAAAGGAGTTCGGAGAACTCCTTTCTTGATTCAATTCCCGGAAGCAGCCTTATTGCTTTCCGTAATTTTGCCCCCAAAGCTTGGTCTAAAGTTCATATTATGCCAGGCAAATGAGTAGATGTCAGCCACCTCCTCGATCTGCTTGGAAGTAGGTTTGCTGCCCCCATGCCCCGCTTTGGTTTCAATCCGAATCAGTACTGGATTGGTACCCTTATGCTTTTCCTGCAAAGCGGCCGCAAACTTAAACGAGTGGGCCGCACTACCCGGTCATCGTGGTCGGCCGTGGTAATAAGCGTGCTTGGATATTTTACTCCCTCTTTAAGATTATGCAGGGGCGAATATTTGATCAGGTAATCAAACTGCTCTTTTTTCTCGCTAGAACCGTATTCAACGGCCCAACCCCAGCCAATGGTGAAGGTATGGTAACGCAGCATATCCAGCACGCCTACGGCCCGGCAGGGCCACCTGAAACAACTCAGGGCGCTGCGTCATCACGGCTCCAACCAGTAGTCCCCCATTAGATCCGCCTGCCAGGGCTAAACGCTCCGTGGAAGTATACTTGTTGGCAATCAGGTATTCGGCCGCGGCAATAAAATCATTAAATACATTCTGTTTCTTTTCAAACATACCCGCCTGGTGCCAGTTTTCGCCGTACTCCCCGCCGCCCCGTAAGTTGGGCATCGCAAAAATGCCGCCCTGCTCCAGCCACACCATCCGGGCAATGCTGAAGCTTGGCGTCATGTTGACATTAAATCCGCCGTACGCATACAAATACGTAGGGTTGGTACCATCCAGCTTCAGGCCCTTTTTATGCACGATGAACGCGGGAACCTTAGTGCCGTCCTTGCTGGGGTAGAAAACCTGTTTCGTCTCGTACGCGTCCGTATTGAATTTTACTTCCGACTTCCGGAACAATTCGGTCTTGCCGGTAGCTATTTCGTACCGATATACCGTAGACGGATACGTGAAGGAAGTAAAAGTATAAAACAGTTCTCTATCGTCTTTATACCCTCAAATCCCGAAGCCGTACCGATAGCCGGTAGTTTGATCTCCCGTTCGGGTTTTCCTTCGTAACTATATTGGTAAACACGGGTGCTGGCATCTTTCAGGTAAGAGGCGAATAATTTTGCCCCGGCTTTGCTCACCGATTCCAATAGCTCCGCTTTTCGGCAATTACATCTTTCCATTGACTGGGGTCCGGATTTTTCGGGTCTACCAGTACCAGCCGGTAATTGGGCGCATTCAGGTTAGTACGCATCAACAACTTGTCTCCTACGTTGTCAACCACACTGTATTCATTTTCAAAGCCCTTAGCCAGCAGGGGAAAAGGCTGACTGGCCGGATTTGAGATCTTTCACCTAATTTCGGTGCCGCGGGTTCCTTCCGAAATATAGATGAATAGAAAACGGCCATCTTCCGTGACATCAGCACCGAAATACCGCAGCGGATGCGCCTTATCCTCGTATATCAGCACATCCTGCGATTGAGTGGTGCCCAGTTTATGGAAATATACCTTCTGAAACTGATTCTGTTTGGAAAGCTCCGTTCCCTTGGTCGGTTCGTCGTAGCGGCTGTAATAGAAGCCGTCTCCCTGCCAGGCTGCCCTGAGAACTTAACCCATTCAATCTTATCGGACAGTAACTTCTTAGTAGCAATTTCCATAACCTGAATCTGATTCCAGTCAGAACCACTGGCCGCAGTCCGGACGGCTATGTAGCGGTGGTCCTGGGAAGGGAGACAAACCCGAAATGGCTACGGTGCCATCGGCGGATAGCTTATTAGGGTCGATAAAAACTTCCGGTTGGGCAGATAACCCTTGCTGCGAATACCAGACGCTTTGATTCTGCAAACCGTCATTTTTACTAAAGAAGTAGTATTCACCTTCCTTAAACGGAGCGGAATATTTAGGGTATTCCAAAGCTCCTCCAGTCGCTCCTTTACCTGGCTCCGGAGGGAATCTGGTGCAGGTAGTTGAAAGTAACTTTGTTCTGGGCTTCAACCCATGCCTTGGTTTCAGAGGAAGTGTCGTTTTCCAGCCAGCGGTAGGGGTCGGCTATCTTGGTACCGAAATAGTCGTCTACCTGGTCAGTTTTTTTTTTGGTTTGCGGATAATTGATTTTTGGTGTCTGCGCCATGTGGTACTCCTGAAAGCATGATCAGGAGCAATGCTAGTACTTTTTCATACTTTATAGGTTTGAGTGAATTGTATTATGCGGAAATGAAGATACGCAGATTCCGAGACAGTTAAATCTCAGCCATTTTGGGTTTTTATAGGGTAATTAATTTCATTGTTAACAATAAACATTTCTGTAACTAGGCGCTTACTTTTATTTTGCTTGCCCAAAAGAGGACAAAACGAAAGTTTTGAGCCAGCTACCAGGAAAGACGAATAACAAAAGAAACGTAGTTGGGTGAAACTAATCCTGAAAGGATCAGCGCAGCTAACCGGGCCGCAGCAACAACCGAAGCTCAGCGAAGCTAAAGCCCGTTCTACCCTCCAAAAGGCCTAGCCCGCGATCCTCCGGCCTTCGCTTAAAGCCAGAACGGGCCACCCTGTTGCTGCACCGTCTCCCCGCTTCTTTCTCTGAATAGAATAAGGATAAGTACCTGGACTGAATGAATTATAAAATGGTCTCCAGGTAAATGTTTTGGGTTCATCGACTCACCCATTCTCCAGTTTCAATGGGTGTACGACAAAATGCAGAGCGTTCATCCGCATTTAGCTTCGCTGAGAATAGTTGCAATGCGGAGGTGTATAGCCGGGCATTTGAAATGCCCTTTTTCTCAGTTCCGCATTGCAAATGCGGAACAACACGAACAAAGTTTAATGGTTGATCTGCAATTTGTCGTACACCCGTTTCAATTGTACATTGTTCATTTACTTATAAGTGAGTGTGAAAAATAAAAACAAACAATTCCATGCGGGGAAAGGCCCGGCATGGAGCAGGGTGCGGGGAGGTACTGGGGAGGAAGCGTTTTTTTGCCTAGATTTTTTCTTTCGCACCGGCTCGCTCAAAGACTAATGTCTTTGCCGCTTTTTTTTGGGGCAATGCCAAAGAAAGTAAGCGTCTCCTGAGAATAATCTTTGAGGCAAAAAAAAGAAAGTTAATAAGGACTTCCTAATTGTATAGTTGAGAGAGAGGTCCTAAATCGGATTACCAATCCGGGCTCACTTGGTGTGCGCATTGCAAATCCGCTAAAAGGCCTTAAGTAGTTCTTTACAATTACTTTAGACAATTCTCCTAACCGTCATTCCCGGAGGGAATCTTCTCGATGTAGGCCAATCACCGTTTTAATCGGAGAAGATTCCCTCTGGGAATGACAAAAAATAGTACAAACTAATTCTAGTGATCTACTTACATTAGCTTATTGTATACCTTTTTATTTATCACCACCCCTCAACTATTTAAATAAAAGGTAATAGAAGAGTCCCGGAGGGACAGAATATTGGTAGAAATAGTATTGTCAACTCCTTTGTCCCATAGGGACGTAATGTTGGTCTATGGCAAACACTTACGCCCAAATCCATATTCAGGTTGTTTTTGCGGTTCAAAACCGCATAAGTCTGATCCGGCCGGAGTGGAAGGATGAATTGTATAAGTACTTAACGGGCATTGTACAGAATCATAAACATAAGGTATTGGCAATTAATGGAATGCCAGATCACGTTCATCTGCTGATTGGAATGCGACCAGTCCAATCCCTTTCCGAATTAATACAGCAATTGAAAGGAGATTCATCAAGGTGGATCAACGAAAAGAAATTTGTTGAGGGAACATTCGAATGGCAGGAAGGATACGGTGCATTTTCCTATGGTAAATCACAAATAAACTCAGTCATTGATTATATTCAGAACCAGGAAGAGCATCATCGTACAAAACCATTTTTGGATGAATATAAATAATTTCTGAGATTATTTGGGGTAGATTTCGAGGAAAAGTATCTATTTAAAGCAATAGAGTAATATTTTGATATTTCGTCCCTACAGGACGGAATAGGGAAGATGAACGATTTCTACCAATATTCGATCCCTCCGGGATTATTACTTCGTAGATTATATTTCATAAGAAACACTTCATTTACTTCCTAAACCTTGACCCACTTTTTTCCCAGTAATCCTGGTCCCCGGTTTTCGGCATCGGCTCCCGGTCGCATGGACGTGATGGGCGGCATTGCCGACTATTCCGGTTCTTTGGTGCTGCAAAATGCCCATCCGGGAGCAGACTACGGTTACGCTTTCACTCCGGCAGGATGGGCTTCTTCGTGTGCAAACGAATGATCCAGATGAAAAGCAGCCTTTGTTTTCGGTGTCCTATACCGACATGCTTAAGGACGGAGTAGTTGACTATATCCATGCGGGAAAAGTTGAGAACCCTGAATGGCGGCAGTTGGGCGGCTTACGTAGTGGGATGCATTCTGGTGCTGCACCGGAAAAAGACATTTCCTTTACCGGAGCCGATATACTAGTCGATTCGCAAGTGCCCATTGGAAAAGGTGTTTCTTCTTCGGCAGCCCTGGAAGTGGCCACTATGAAAGCCCTGGCTAAAGCGTATGGAGTAAACTTTACCGGAACCCAATTACCCGTATTGACGCAGAAGGCAGAGAACCTGGTGGTAGGAGCCCCTGCGGGCTCATGGACCAGCTGGCTTCTTTTTTCGGCGAAAGGGAAAAACTGTTACCCATTCTCTGTCAGCCAGACCATATTGCTTCGCCCTTTCCCATTCCAGCCGGGGTTCGTTTCGTGGGAATTGACAGCGGAGTACGGCATGCCGTGGGCGGCGCTTCCTACGGAGATGTCCGTACGGCAGCTTTCATGGGCTATTCTATTATTGCCCAGCACAATGGAACTGCACCGGGAGAGCTTACGTACGTCCGCCAGACCGGCGACCGGGAGCAACTACTTTTTAATGGCTATCTGGCCAATATTGAACCTTCGGAGTTTGAGGGCTCCTTTGCCAAGTTGTTGCCCAAGCAGATGAGGGGCGCCCACTTCCTGAGCCGCTATCAGACGACCATTGATCCGGTTACGGAAGTAATACCCGAGCGGATATATGAAATTTTTCAATGCACGGCCCATCCCATCTACGAAAATACCCGCATCCAGTATTTTTCCCTGCTGCTTCAGCATTTGCCTACCGTAGAAGATTCAGTAAATCGGGAACGGAGCCTGCGACAGTTGGGCGAATGGATGTTTCAGTCACACCGGAGCTATGCGGCCTGCGGACTAGGCAGCGAACAAACGGATAGCATTGTGCAGCTGGTGCAAGAAAATAGGGCTGGAGGCGTATATGGGGCCCGGATTACCGGAGGCGGCAGCGGCGGCACGGTATGTATGCTGTGTGATGGCGACCAGGGACTGGAAACGGCCCGGCAACTCCACCAGCAATACCAGCAGCAGATCGGGAAGGGAGTGGCTTTTTTTGAATAATATCGAATATTATTCCCTGATCTTCGCGTACATTTTCACATCTACGGGCCGTGCGTGCTTCA
Organism: Cytophagales bacterium; assembly: GCA_030448185.1. Classification (GTDB taxonomy): domain Bacteria; phylum Bacteroidota; class Bacteroidia; order Cytophagales; family 172606-1; genus CADCTQ01. Next base: position 13,105 of record JAUJNL010000130.1, read on the forward strand.
GAAAGTAATGCCGCAGCACTCCTTCGGCTACAAACCCATTTTTTTCCAGTACGCGGCCGGAGGCGGCATTATGCGGAAAAACCGGAGCTTCGATCCGGAAAAGTTTAAAATCACGGAAGCCAATTTCGCAGACTTTCGCTACTACCTCCGTCATGATTCCCTGGCCCCGGTAGGGTTCGCCGAGCCAGTAACCCACTTCATCTTTATGCGAATATTTACCGTAGATCCGGCTAAATCCGATCCCGCCGATTAACTCACCTTTCCGGTTCCGGATGGCCCACTCCGTCAGCCGGCCGTGTTCTTCCTTCATGGCCAGTACATATTCCATGAAATCGTGGGCATGTTCAGACCGGTAGGGATAAGGGATGCGAAGGGTATTGCGGTGAATGGTTTCATTATTCAGGTACTTAATCAGCGCCGCTTCGTCATTTTCCCGGATCTGGGAGAGAAATAGATGGTCATTGACGGGAATGTAATCAGTTGGCATCTGGAAAATGTACTTTGTAGCCTGTGCGCCAGCGGGTAAGTAGTCAGGCAAAAGTGTTGAGATTAATTACTGAACATTTTCTCAATTCACGTCCTGCCTCTGTTTCGCGTTTAAAACGCGGTACCAATCGCATCTTAAACGCGAAAGAGTTTCTAATCAGTGTCTAAGTTACTAATCAATGTCCAGTAATCAGGTACTAAGGCCGTTCACTCCAATAAACCACCTTTTTCTGTTACGGATCAATTGGGTAATGGTAAAAAGGTAAAGGTTTCAATAGGCTCTCACCAATGGTACCCTTTCTTTTTGGAATGGAGGTAGTATAAATTTATAACAAGTGTTTGCATCCTTTCGGGGAAAAAAGGTGTCTTAGGTTTACTACCTAACTGATTGCTGTCATGAAAAAAGTATACCTTCTCCTGCTGATGAGTCTTTCTCTGCTCGGGTGCGGAAAAGACGAAGAAAATTCCCCGGTAATAGACATATTGCCTACCGACATGAACGTGAAGGCCGAGCCTTTCGAGGGCGGAGTAAGGTTAACCTGGCGGCCTTCTGCTAACTGGCTACAGTTAGTAAACATGCAAGGCAGGTCGGAAATTGCTGATCTGGCGCGGGTGGAGATATTCCAAGCCGTAGGGGACACAACTGACTTTAAGTTAATCAGCACCCTGGATGGGGAGACTACCCACTTTACAGTGGATCACCTGCCCGGTGGCCCGTTGCTCTACTACAAAGTAGTGGGCTACTTACCAAACGACAATGATAGCAGTAGAACAAGTATCGCTCAGGTCGTAGCAACCGTAGCTAATGGGCTTACCCCTCCTCAATTGGTCCTGAAAGCCGATTTCTTTAAACAAGGAGCAAGTACGTATTATTTTCAGCGCTACGCCGCGGCCCCCGATTATAGTCAAATCGCCCTTGAATATATGTCTAGTACGGGCAGTATAACCCGCTCCCTTTGGGCGTACAATGTAACCGAGCAAAAAACTAAGCCTATGCAAAGCGATGGTAGCTTACCCGCCTGGTCGCCCTCCGGGGAGCAGATTGCTTTCTTACGCAATGAAGGTACTGCCCTTAGTTTGTACCAAACCAATACCCAAGCTGCCCGAACGATCACTACGGTACCCTACGTGCGTACGCTACGCTGGTCTCCCGATGGCCAGTGGCTGGCTTACCACAGTCAAAGCTGGCAGGAAGGTCGTAAGCTTACACAGGTCTCCTTGGATGGCACCCGGAAGCGGATCTGGCAACTGGCCCTTGAGAAAGCAACTATTGCCCATTTTGCTTATTCAGTAAACGGAGAAAAGCTATGGGTACTGGCGCAATCGGCCGGTAAATCCCAACTCTTCCAGGTAAACACCGAGGGTACTGACCAGCAACTAGCCGGTGAATTTATGGGTCACTTCCAGGAAGTGGTGGCTCTAAGCACCAGTAAGCTGCTGTTTATTAATGATTGGGCCGGTTATCCTGCCCTCTGGCAAGTTGATCTGACTACCCGTGAGTGGCGCCAACTTACCGGTGAACAGATAGCGCAAATAGCCCAGTTGCAGTGGAACCCAACCCGGGGCGCAGTTACATTCGTCACCTGGCTGCCTCAAGGGGGCAGGGCCATCATGGCCTTACCACTTTAGCTGTCTACTAGCTAGTGCTCTTTTGATTTGTCTCTTTTGGATTTTTTGAGAAGTAGAAAAAATGCTGTATTTGAAGCAAATAAGGGTATTCTTAATTTTTGAATATCACGTTTGGGACATGATGTTCAGAAATGATTTAAAAAATCAATCTAATTTCAACTGTCTTCACTAGTTGCATTACAGCAAAATGCGAAAGTCGAGCTAAGTCTGAATTCCTGGTAAAGTTAAAGGCTGGTATGCTTTCTGCCCAAATAATTCTCCCGGCTAGAAATGTCCGGGGCCTGCCAAACGCCAAAAAAGCTTACTTTTGCCACCACCTGCAATCATTTTCGCATGGCTACTGCCTCGTCCTTTACACCAGCTCAAGTTAAGCAAACACCGGTTAATACCTATTTCAAACCCCTGGTTGCCCTCATTCTGTTCGTGGGTGCTTTTCTGCGATTATTTCATTACCTGAGTAACCGGTCCCTGTACACCGATGAGGCGTACCTGGCGAACAATTTTCTGTACCGGGACTATGGCCAGCTTACCCAACCCTTGGATGCCAGTCAACATGCCCCACTTTTCTTTCTGTGGGTGACCAAAACCAACCAGTTATTGCTGGGCAACCATGAATTTGCCTTCCGGTTATTTCCGCTACTGTGCGGGTTGGCAGCCCTGGCCGGTTTTCTTGTGATGCTCCGGAAGTATGATCTCGGCGAAACTGGCATTATTGCTGGCCTTGCCTTATTCGCATTGGCGTATCCCCTGGTGTATTATTCGTCCGAATTCAAGCAGTACAGCACCGAATTGCTGACTACGGTACTGGCCTACCTGTTATATGCCCGGTATAAAACCGAAACCCGTCTCGTCCCCTTGGCCGGGTATGCCCTGGCTGGGGCAGTAATGGTCTGGTTTTCCTACCCGATCATTTTTATTCTTTTTAGTATTGCACTGGTGCACCTGCTTACGTTGGCGTGGCGGCGGGAATGGCAAAGCGTGTTCCGTTTTACTCCCGTTTATGCAGTCTGGGGCCTTAGCTTTCTGCTGAACCTGGTACTCATTATTAATAGAAACAGCTTGCAGGACAATGCCCTGCGTACGATGTGGCTGGAGGCGTTTATGCCCCTGCCGGTCCGGTCGGTGGGTGATCTGAAATGGTTCGGCGTTACTTTCTTTACCCTGTTTGATGCCCCCCTGAACCTGAACTGGACCTTTCTTAATGAATGGGTTTCTCACCGCATTACGTTTTCTTTCCTCGGCCTGATTAGCCTGCTTGCCGGGGTGATGTATATTTTCAGGACGCAGCGTCATTTCTTTTGGATGCTGGTCCTGCCGGTAGTATTGGCGCTGCTGGCTTCCGGTTTGCAGAAATATCCGTTTACGGAACGCTTCCTGCTTTTTCTGGTACCTAATTTCTTCTTCCTGATTGCTGCCGGGGTAGAACGGATTGCAGGATATCTGCGTCCGAAGTTGGGAGTGGTAGCCGCCGGGCTAGTTCTCATTTTAGTCATTGCGCCTGCCGGTATTACCGCCGCTAACGGCCTGCTGCACGAAGAGCAATTCGGCGGCTGGAAGCGGCGTGAAGTAAAGGCGGTAGTAAGCTACCTGCGCCGGCACCGGAAACCGGGAGAAAAAATATTCGTCAACGAGACGGCTTCCGCTTTCTTTTTCTATAACCACGTATCCGGCCTGAACTGGCCGGTACAAACGCCACGGCTACCCGAAACAGAAGAACATGCTAATCGCAGCTTTCACGCTAGTTTTGCACCATCTGTACAAGGCCAGACATTCTGGGTGGTCGTAGCCGGAGATTTACACGATAGTCCGGATAAAGGGGATCAGGCAAACCACCGGGATTATTTCATCAGTTACTTTACTAAGCATTTCCAAAAAATAGAGGAATACCGGGTGAAAGGCGTTTATACAGCCCGTTTCGGACCAACGGTAAAATAGTCATTAGTCATTAGTCATTAGTTTTTATCCTGAATGATCTTTTTACCAATGACTACTGACCAATACCCAATCAACCAATTTTAGTAAGTTTGCGGGGCGTTCCAGGGGAGTATTTTCACGAAAACGCATAGAGGGAGCGTGGCAATCTATTGTCATGGTACCCAAAAAAGCTTCCCGGACTGGATAGTCAGGATTTCATCATGACCGACCCGGATAGCGTTCCGAACGAACCACTGCTATGTCTGAACCTTCAAAACCAGCTGTACTAGCCCTGATTCCAGCCCGTCAGGGCTCCAAGTCTATTCTGCATAAGAATATTCGTTCCATCGGCGGAAAACCCATGCTGGCTTATTCCATCGAACATGCCCTGGCCGCCAAACGGGTTACCCGCACGATTGTCAGTACCGATAGTCCGTACTACGCTGACATTGCCCGCAGTTTTGGCGCGGAGGTGCCTTTCCTGCGGCCCGATGCGATCTCGCAGGATCATTCAACGGATCTGGAAGTATTTGCCCATGCGTTGAACTGGCTGCGGGAACACGAAAACTATGTGCCCGATATCTGCGTGCATTTACGGCCTACCTATCCGGTGCGGAACCCCGCCGATATTGACCGGATGATTGAAATACTGGAAAGTGACCCAACCCTGGATGCCGTACGGTCGGTGGCCGAGAGCCCGGAAACACCTTACAAAATATGGTTCCGGGGGCTGATGGCTTGCTTACTCCCGTCATTAAAACTGATATCCCGGAGGCATACAACCAGCCGCGGCAACAATTGCCACCTACCTACTTACAAAATGCCTCCATTGACGTCACCCGTTCGGGCACCATTCTGGAGAAGAATTCCATGACCGGCCACCGATATTCGGGTATGTAATGCAGGAAAACTTTGATATCGATCACGAAGAACAACTCCGTAAGGCTAGTGGCTACCTGCTGACCCAGTCGGATGGCCACGCCGAGCCTAAGACTTTTTGCTTTGATATTGATGGCGTAGTAGCTTGCCTGAGCCCCAACAATGACTACAACCTGTCGGAGTGCCACCCCCATACCATTGAGGCCATCAATACGTTGTATGACCGGGGTCATACTATTATCCTGTTTACGGCCCGGGGCTACAAGACCGGAATCGACTGGAAAACCTGCACCGAGGACCAGTTAAAACGCTGGGGCGTAAGGTACCACGAACTGAAATTCGGCAAGCCAGCGGCTGATTACTATATTGATGACCGGATGCTGTCCGTCGAAGAACTGCTACGGATGATTAACCCGGAAGGGAATGTTACATTTTGAATGGTAAATGTTAAATGAAAAATTTTCAAATTTTCATTAGCAGTATCATATAATCTTTGGCAGATAGAAGAACAATGCCATTCTTATACTTCCTAACCATTTAGCATTTAGAACTTAGCATTTAACATTTTAAAATAGCTATGCACCCACTATTTAAGGATTTATTTATTCTGGAAATGGCCAATAACCACCAGGGGGACATCAACCATGGGCTGGCCATCATCCGGGAAATGGGCAAGATTTGCCGCAAATACCAGGTCAATGCGGGAGTGAAATTTCAGTACCGGCACTTGGATACCTTCATTCACCCGGACTACCGCAACAATACCCAAGCCAAACACATCAGCCGGTTCCTGAGCACCGAACTGACTGAAGACCAGTTCCGGCAACTGGTAGAGGCTACCCGGGAAGCCGGACTGGTAACCATTTGTACGCCCTTCGACGAGAAGTCGGTGGATCTGATCGTGGACCACGGCATCGAGGTCATTAAAGTAGCTAGTTGCAGCGCCGATGATTGGCCGTTGCTCAATAAAATGGTTAAGGCCGGCAAACCCATGATTGCCTCTACTGGTGGATTGACCCTGTCGCAGATCGACAATCTGGTAAGTTTCCTGAGCCACCGTCCGGTGGAGTTTGCCATTCTGCATTGCGTAGGTATTTACCCTAGTCCTAATGAAGTGCTGCACCTGAATTTTATTGAGAAGATGATCCGCCGTTATCCGGAGGTAACCATCGGGTACTCCGGGCATGAGGGACCGGATAATACCGATGTGGTGAAAATTGCGGTTGCCAAAGGAGCCCGTATTCTCGAACGTCACGTAGGGCTGCCTACCGAAACCATCAAGCTGAACAACTACTCCATGAATCCGGAGCAGGTAGATAAATGGATAGCCGCTGCGCAGGAGGCAAAGATAATCTGCGGCAGCGACGAGAAGGAAATTACCCAGTCAGAGAAGGATTCCCTGTTATCACTGAAAAGAGGCGTATTTGCTAAGCACGGGATTAAGAAAGGGCAGGAGATCACGCCGAAGGACGTGTTTTTTGCCATGCCCTGTGCCGATGGACAACTGACTTCGGGCGAATTTGGCCGTTACCGGGCCCGGTTCATTGCCAGCCAGGATTACGCACCGCTGCAAGGTTTGACCGAACAATCGCAGCCCGACCTGTACCTGCAGATCCGGCAGATCATCCATCAGGCTAAGGGAATGTTTACCGAAGCCGGCATCATCCTGGGGAAGGATTACGAAATTGAGCTTTCCCATCACTTCGGATTGGATCAGTTTCCGCGTACCGGATGCATGATCGTGAATGTATTAAACCGTGAATATTGCAAAAAACTCATTGTCGTATTGCCCGGGCAGTCCAATCCCGTCCACAAGCACTTGCGGAAAGAAGAAACCTTCCAGTTGCTGTACGGCGACTTACAGGTGAGCCTTGATGAGCAAAAGGTGCAATTGAAACCCGGCGATACCCTGTTGGTGGAACGGGATACGTGGCACGGGTTCCGGTCGGAGAAGGGCGCTATTTTTGAAGAAATTTCTACGACCCACTACCGCAACGACTCGATTTATCAGGACGAACGCATTGCCATTCTGGACCCCATGCAGCGGAAAACCGTGCTGGATGAGTTTTAACTTTTACTTTAAGGAAAATAAATGATGAAAAAGGCATTAATATGTGGTATTTCAGGTCAGGATGGCGCCTACCTTGCCCAATTGCTTCTGAATAAGGGGTATGAAGTGTATGGTACTTCCAGGGACGTGCAGATGTCAGGATTCGGCAACCTCCAAAAATTAGGAATTAAAGAGCAGATCCGTTTCGAATCGATGTCCATTAATGATTTCCGGAGCGTATTCCAGATCCTGAGAAAAATAAAGCCGGACGAAGTATATAATCTGGCCGGACAAAGCTCAGTCGGGCTTTCTTTTGAACAGCCCGTTGAAACACTGGAAAGCATCTCAGTAGGTACGCTTAATCTACTGGAAGCCATTCGATTTACCGATCTGCCGATCCGGTTCTATAATGCCTGTTCGGGAGAGTGTTTCGGGAGTACTACCGAGGAAGGAGCTACTGAAGAAACTCCTTTCCGCCCCCGCAGTCCTTACGCAGTGGCCAAGGCCGCTGCCTTCTGGGAAGTAGCCAATTACCGCGAGGCGTATAAATTGTACGCCTGTTCCGGATTGCTCTTCAACCATGAGTCTCCTTTGCGTCCGGAACGCTTTGTGACCCGTAAAATTATAACGGCTGCCTGCCGGATTGCGCAGGGAAGTAAAGAGAAACTCCAGCTTGGTAACCTCAATATCCGCCGCGATTGGGGCTGGGCATCGGAGTATGTAGATGCTATGCACCGGATGCTGCAACAAGACAAAGCCGACGATTATGTAATTGCCACCGGAAAGAGCTATGCATTAGAAGATTTTGTGCGGATCTCATTCGAAAAGTTTGGATTAGACTGGAAAGAGCACGTCGTCTCTGATCCGGCTTTCTTACGCCCTACTGACCATTTTATGGGATTGGGTAATCCTAATAAGGCAAAAAGGGATTTAAACTGGGTGGCTCAGAATCAAATGCCTCAGGTAGTTGAGATGATGATTGAGGCTGAAATGGCTAATACCAAAACAAAGAAAAAAACCAGTGTTACGGTGGAGCAGGAGTCCTGATTGGTACAACCAGGACTTACGCAATTTTTACCCCTAACCCCCTGAAGGGGCTTAAAATACAGTATGTAAAGTCCCCTTTAGGGGTAATTTTGCGTAGGTCTTACTAATTTTAAAGTTTTGAAAGAAATAAAATCTATTAAGCTTTTTCTCTCGGATGTAGATGGGGTGCTGACCGATGCTTCCATGTACTACTCCGAAAGCGGCGATGAATT
>JAUJNL010000131.1 GCA_030448185.1 Cytophagales bacterium
ATTATTACTACCCCCCAAGGAGCCGAAATAAACACCACCGAAGCACCGGGAGTACTCAACTTTTGCGCCAACAATTACCTGGGGCTTGCATCACATCCACGGGTGATTGAAGCCGCCAAGCAAACCGTTGACCAGTATGGCTATGGCATGTCGTCAGTACGGTTCATTTGCGGGACCCAGGAAATTCATAAGGAACTGGAGCGGAAACTTTCGGCATTTCTGGGAATGGAAGACACCATTCTGTATGCAGCAGCTTTCGATGCCAATGGAGGCGTATTTGAACCACTGTTCAATGAGCAGGACGCTATTATTTCCGATGAACTGAATCACGCTTCCATTATTGATGGCGTACGGCTCTGCAAAGCACAACGTCACCGGTATAAGCATAATGATATGGCTGACCTGGAAGAAAAACTGAAGGCTACCCAGGGATGCCGCCACCGCATTATTGTTACGGACGGCGTATTTTCGATGGATGGTACTATTGCCCGATTAGATCAGATCTGTGATCTGGCCGATCAATACCAGGCCTTGGTACTTAGTGATGAGTCACATTCAACCGGCTTTATGGGCAAGACCGGCCGGGGTGTACATGAACACCGGAAGGTAATGGGCCGGGTAGATATTATTACGGGTACGCTAGGTAAAGCTTTAGGGGGCGCTATGGGTGGTTTCACTTCCGGCCCTAAGGAAGTGATTGACCTGCTCCGGCAGCGTTCACGGCCTTATCTGTTCTCCAACGCACTGGCCCCAGCCATTGTAGGCGCCTCGATTGCCGTACTGGATATGCTTACCGAAACTACTGCCCTGCGGGATAAGCTGGAATGGAACACCAAGTATTTCCGGGAGCAGATGACCGCCGCCGGATTCGACATCAAACCCGGAGAGCACCCAATTGTGCCCATTATGCTGTATGACGCGCCGCTTTCCCAGAAATTTGCGGAAAAGCTATTGCAAAAAGGTATTTATGTTATTGGTTTCTATTACCCCGTGGTCCCCAAAGAGAAGGCCCGTATCCGGGTGCAGCTCTCCGCAGCCCATAATAAAGAACACTTAGATAAAGCTATTGCTGCCTTTACGGAAGTAGGACGCGAATTAGGCGTAATCAAATAAGTAAAGGAATACATTTTCTGTCCAACAGGGGCAACAGTCAGTAGAAAAGAGGCTAAATCCTCACTACTGGCTGTTGCCCTTCTTCTTTCTGTTTCGTTCTGCATTCCCTACCATTTCAACTAGTCGGTTTTATACAATGATACCCCTGGTTGGGGTACTACTTTTGTAACATCAAACAAACAAATCTATCACACAATCACCTCTATTCAACTTAAAAAATTAACCACTTACCATGAAAAAAGTAGTAGTAGTATCGCTTGCAATTCTATTTGCATTACAAACCGGATTTGCCCAATCCGACAACGGAACGGCTCGGATTCAGAAAATCCAGGGCATTGAAGTATATGCTATGTGCGAACCCTTACGGGCTTACGAAGTGCAGTTTGACGTGGAAACCGGCGCTAAGGCCGCCTCACTCATGACTGGGGGCGTAGTCAATGAAGGCGTTTCGGAGAAACTGACGCAGTTTGTAGCCCGGGCTACCAAGGAATCCAAAAAGCAGAATAAGCCTTTTGATGCCATTGTTTACAACGGCGGCAAGAAAGTAGTGGCCGTCAAGTTTAAAGATGACGCCTCTGAGGCTACCAAAGGACTCGGAAAAGTAAGAAAGATGGAAGGGGTAGAAGTATACGTCATGAGTGAGCCAGTACGTGATTACACAACTGCCGTGGACGTGAGCACTGGGGTAAAGGCGAAATCCTACCTGACTGGCGGCCTAGTCAATAACAGCATCGAAGAAGATATGGCACAATACGTAAGACGAGCCATTAATGATGCTAAAGAGCAGAATAAAGCCATCGAAGCAGTGGTATATTCGGGCGGCAAACGTTCTATAGGGGTTACCTTCAAATAATATTCTTATCAGCAACCAAGCAAAAGCCTGCTCGGAAGCAGGCTTTCTTAGTTTACCAGCTTATTTTGTAGCCATGGGAGAAAGCGCAGCTCCTTGACTTTGTTTAGCCTTGATGGCTACCAGCGGCTTTCCGGCCAGTGCCAGTTGGAAGAGCCAGAGGGAAAGCACAGTGTATCCCAGGCATAAGCACACTGTCAACAGGGCTGGGGATAACTTGCCGGACTGAACCCGGTATCGGCTAAAGTAATAGCCCACTAGTGGAAACAACTGTAATGCATGTAATCCCAGAAAGTGAATGGGACGCAAATCACCTCCGGTCATGCTCCAGTTCAGGAAGGGTAAACCTGGCCCCCCGTCAGTCACGCCGACACTATGCCCGTTTTGGGCCGCCATAACTATCCCGGCCAGACACCCCAGCAGGAAAACGAAAAACCCGATCCGGATACCCATCAGATAAGCAGGGGCTATTGCCGGCGAAAACCGCAGAAAGAGCACCCAAGCATAGACCATTACTGCGGTATTCAGGAAAATAACGATCCCCATAAAAGAGAAAACCATTCCGTCAAAAGAAGTTTGATTATTGAAGTGGGAGCTTACGCCCCGGGCGGCCTGCATTTTAACACAGGCAATTTCCAGCAGCATAAATACAATTACCATCCAGGTCATCCATTTTACCGAACGTGGGTAGCGGTCCTGCAGGTAATCGAACAGCCAGCCTAAGGTCCAGAGGTAAACCACGGTAGACAGGTCAAACTTCATCGGTTTCACCCAAGGATCAAGCCCCAATACCTGCCGGCCGTCGATGAGCATGAGTACGGGCATCAGTAAACCCATCACCAGAAACAACAGGCCTGCATAAGCCAGTGGACTGTTTCTGCTCACTAATTCATTCCAGATACGAATTGTTTTCATGATTTTATTTTTTGTAGATTATTGTGTCTCAAAGTGATAATCAAAAATACGCATGGGCAGCCCCCCGGTCTAGCAACTTCCGAAGAAACGTGAGGAAGGCTATCTGAAGCGTTAGAATCAGGGGAGGAAACGACTGTCTGGATGATGGCCAGGATTATAGTGAGTCTAACCACTTCTTTACCAATAAACTGGTAAGACTTCAACCCATTCTTTACCAGCAGAAGAATAAGAACAGGTTTTTAAAACTGTTCCTTCGATTATTTGGACGGAGTACCTACTTTCGCAGGATCATTCAGTAATTGACCTCATGAAGCTCTGGCAGAAAGAAAACACCTCCGTTTCCCAAAAAATTGAAGCCTTTACCGTAGGCCGTGACCGCGAACTAGACTTGCAACTGGCTCCATTTGATGTGCTGAGCTCTATGGCGCATACCCGGATGCTTGCCAGCATCGGGCTGCTGACCGAGGAGGAAGGCAAGCAACTTGAAGCCGGACTCAAGGAGATTTTTGCCGAAATTGGAGCAGGAAATTTCGTAATTGAGGAAGGTGTGGAAGATGTGCATTCGCAGGTAGAATTGATGCTAACGCGGAAACTGGGTGAGGCGGGAAAGAAAATTCATAGTGGCCGTTCACGGAACGACCAAGTACTGGTAGATATTAAACTGTATTGCCGGGACCGTATCCGGCAGATTGCCGAAAGTACCGAAAAGTTATTTTCGTTACTGATTAGCCTGAGCAACAAGTACAAAGACATACTATTGCCTGGCTATACCCATTTGCAGGTGGCTATGCCGTCTTCTTTTGGGCTGTGGTTTGGGGCTTATGCCGAAAGCTTAGCGGATGATTTGCTATTGCTGCAGGCGGCTTATAAGATTTCCAATAAAAATCCTTTAGGTTCCGGTGCCGGCTACGGCTCTTCCTTTCCGCTGAACCGCACCCTGACTACCAAGCTTCTGGGCTTCGAAGCGCCGCATTATAATGTAGTATACGCCCAGATGAGCCGCGGCAAAACCGAGCAGACTGTTTGTACGGCCATTGCAGCCATTGCCACTACGCTGGCGCGGCTTGCCATGGATGTATGCCTGTATAATAGCCAGAACTTCGGTTTCCTGACGCTTCCCGACGAACTTACTACCGGTTCCAGCATTATGCCCCATAAGAAAAACCCGGATGTAGCCGAACTGCTCCGGGCCCGTACCAACCGGCTGAAGTCGCTGCCCAATGAATTTGCCCTGCTGCAAACCAACCTCCCTTCCGGCTACCACCGGGATATGCAGTTGACCAAGGAGATTCTGTTCCCGGCCATTGAGGAAATCATGAAGTGTCTGGACATCACGCATTTTATGCTGGAAAATATTCAGGTAAAAGCAAACATTCTGGAAGATTCCCGCTATGAGCATCTGTTTACGGTGGAACGGGTCAACGAACTGGTATTGCAAGGAGTTCCTTTCCGGGAGGCCTACCGGCAGGTGGGAAAGGAAATAGCGGAGGGTACTTACCAACCTATGCAAACCGTACATCACACCCACGAGGGCAGTATCGGCAACCTGAGTAACGACGAAATTGCATCTCAAATGAAAGCTGTAATGGCAGGTTTTGAATTTGACAAGGCCGAAGCCGCCCTGCGGAAGTTAGTCTGAACCATGATTCATCGGATTAAAAGATTACCATGATTGGGGTGTACGACAAATTGCAGATCAACCATTAAACTTTGTTCGTGTTGTTCCGCATTTGCAATGCGGAACTGAGAAAAAGGGCATTTCAAATGCCCGGCTATACACATCCGCATTGCAACTATTCTCAGCGAAGCTAAATGCGGATGAACGCTCTGCATTTTGTCGTACACCCCATGATTGCTATTTGAATCAGAATTCCCAGGATTTACAGGGTTCTATTTCTTACTGAATAAATATTGGGGATATCTGTATCAGGCAGTCTAATTAATTGCTTGCCTTTGGCGAGTGACAACTACCATAGGGCTTCGGCCCCGCTTCCCCAGTGGTACTGACGTGAGAGGAACACCATAAATGCCCTTTTCACCAGCGGAAAGCGACTGAACAGGAGATAATAATCATGGTAATCTTTTAATCCGATGAATCATGGTTCAGACTAAAAGAATAAGGGCCTGACCATTACGCCTTTACGCTGGTTAAATTCCAGGGCCGGAGCCGGTATTTTTACCGTATTCAGCAGAAAAAACAGACTTCTGACCAACTTGCTCCGGGTGGGAATTTGGGTAAAATTGACGTCAGCGAAGAGGTAGTATTGACGGTACGTCTCATATCCCTGCCGGAAATTATCCGCTTTTCGGGCATAGATCATATTTTCTGCCCCGTACCCGAAAGATACGTTCAGCCAGGCCGGAAATTTATTCTCTTTGGAAAGCCAGGGCTTTATATCTAATGATACCCAGTAGGTCTGGCCGTTATAGTTCTTCAGGCTTTGTTCCAGCAGATTTTTTCCCAGCATATTGGGCCTTAAAGGCTATGGTATTTGGATAGAAGGAAAACTTCGGGTGAATCCGCTCCTCCTGCCAGAGCAAATGTTGTCCGGTAAATAAGACAGCACCCGCCGTATTACATGCCAGGTCAGTCAGGAAGCTCCGTAGGCCGCAGAAAATCCATCCAGAATCTCAATCGGCGTTTGAAAAAGAATACCCGTCAGGCCACCCAGCCATGCAGCCTTGCGCTCCCCGATCCCGGCCCAGCGGAAAGCCTCCCGGCCCGCCCGGCTAATTTGGTAAGCCGTAAAAAAATGCCCGGCTTTGTCGACTTGCTGCCATTCGCCGGCATCGTTAAACCAGTGAAAAGCGGTGCGGTCCTCTCTTTGGTACCATAAAAAATTTAGTCCGGTTAAGGTTGCTGCATAACCTACACCGCCGCCTACCTCAATTAGTCTAAGCCGTTTCCGGTGGTAAGATTTATCAATCCCCTCGTTACGCTGGGCTGATAAAGCCAGGCTGTAGAGCAGTATGATGAGGGTTAAAAGAGTTTTTTTCAAATCGCAGCGGATATCAAGGCCGTTTAGCAGCTCGATCTTATGCCGAAGTTAAACAATATTCGCTTCGTTTGCCCCCACTGACCGATGCCGGTCGATGATTGGGTTGATCAGCCGGAACCATAGGGGCGGCACTAGGCACAGGTAGAACATACCGTAGTAACCACTCGGCAGCATGATGCCTTCGGGGTGAGATTCCAGGGTGTGAAAAGGCTTGTAGGCTTTGAGGTGGTGGTCGGCGTGCCGCGACAGTTCAAACAACGTAAACCGGCTTGAGATTTTGTCCGACTGCCAGGAATGATGAATGGATACTTTTTCGCCTTTGCTCCGGACCAAACCGTAATGCTCAATGTAATTGACAAATTCAAGCAGCAGGATGGCGGCCATAGCTTGTACTAGATAGGCTCCCACGGCCTGAGCACCCAATAGCCATCCCAAAGCGACAATCCATCCGGCTTGCCATAATCCGGCTCTTACTACAAAGTTGTGCCAGGTATACGGCTGAAGTCCTTTTTTACGCAGGCGTTTTGCTTCAATCTCCAGGGCACTCAGCCACTGGCCCGGAACCGTACGCACTAGAAAGCGGTAATAGCTTTCATTATACCGGGCCGTAGCCGGGTCGTCCCAGGTCCCGATCCGGAAGTGGTGCCCTAGCCGGTGTTCAATGAAAAAATGCGTATACCCAGTGAGGAACAGATTCCAGATGCCCAGATGCTGCATAAATTTCTCTTTACGGTGTACCAGTTCATGCGCCGCCGTAATGCCTAACACACCGGAATGGATACCCGTAGAAGCAGCGGCCAGCCAGATAAATTTTCCGGTAAGAATATGGTTATATACCCCATACAATAGCGTAAAAATACAGACAGTATGTGCCAGTACAGTTAAGAACAGAATCAGGTCAGGCAACCGGGAAGGTACCTGGGAGGGTTTCGCCCTATCGCTGGGCAGCAACCAATCGGCCAGCACCAGCATAACCAGCGCAAAAAAGGCATTTCCGGCCGCGTACCATCCCCCCATAAGGTTGCCGCTAATCACGAGCAGGGTTGGAAAAAAGCTGGCAAAATAAGGTAATGCGGCGAACTGAGTATGCAAGGAAACTGAACCAACATTTTTCATAAAAGCTTCTGTTTCAGTAGGTATTCACGATGAATTTACCTTTTTTACGGCAAACATTCAAGGTCCGGCCCCTGATAGAAATAATGAAGGGATTACCAGGATTAGTGTCTGAATCAGGATTTTCAGAATTAACTAGCAGGATTAGAATACTAAAATCACGGTAAGCCTTTAATCATATGAATCCCGGTTCAGACAACAAAAAACCTCCGGGTTGCCGGAGGTTTTTCTATAAGAGGCGTATGATTAAGATTAACGCTGAACTTTAACTGAAACGATAATTGATCCTGAAGTGCCTGGATTGATACTTTCCACTCTGATCAGACCGTTCTTGCCAGCTTGGGTTTTAAAAGCGATAACATCATCTTTCTGTACGTCAATGGATGGCCTCGCATTCGTAAATGTCAAAGCGCCAAGGTCAGTACTAGTAGAGTTAGCGAAGCTAATGGTCGAAGGAGCTTTAATAAACAGGGTATTAGGACCGCCAGCGGTGCTATTAGGCGCATTGGCTCCACAGTCTCTAGCTTCCGTAGATAAACCTCTTGCCTGTCTTTCCGGATTTGAAAGAAGGGTCGGCGTAGCAAGTGCACCTAGCGCCGCGTAGGTAATGTCGATATCATTGATGTTTGCTGCGGCATTACAAGCAGTATAAAGTTGACCCGTGGAAGAAGCAATCCGGGAAGGGCCTGTTCCTACTCCTTGGGCTCCTAAAGTAAGACTTGGGTAGGAACTTACTCCCGCTGATCCCTTAATGTTGATAGTCAGCCACTTTCTGGAGAAAGCACTTGCACTTTCATCTACTTCGAAGTTCAGGTGAACTGTGGTACCAGTTTTATTAGGTACCATATAGTTAAAGTTTTTAACCTGAGCCTCCTCCGTGTTACGCAGATCAATATCCTTATCAAGTTGTGTACCCCGCGTTGTCTTGCTCGAAGCTTCATAGACACGCAATTTCTGCGGACGGTTACCTCCCTGAGATTTCACCACTTCTACGGCCACGGCAATCACCTCGCCGGGTGCCGCATCAATTGTTACATCGCCAGCGCCAGCGTAATTCAAAAATTTAATTTGTACGGTCCCGGTTGCAGCAGGAATTTCGGCCATTGGATCTTCTGTATCATCGCCGCAGCTGGTCACTAAATTCATGCCCGCAAACGCAACAAGGGCATACAGGGAAAGTTTAAATTTTGTCATTGTTTACTGAAAAGATTTGGTTAAGAATAACTGGTGATTGATGGCTCAAAAGTAGCTGTTCTTTCACAAACTCTAAACGGCAGGTTTTCATTTTAAGTTATACCTAATTACATACTTTTTATTTACAAGGCAGATTTGAGCTTTTCAGATCCTGAAAATCAACTTTACAACCCTTCTATATTACATGCAATTTTACTCCCGGAACCAGCTCTATAAGTCACCTTCCAGAGTTACCGGCATGCAAAAGAACGGGTGTACAAAGGCCAAATAGTTGGGCAACGGTCCTTTAGGTGCGCCGGAAGGCTGTCAATGAGTACGACTGGGTCCTGCCAGAAACTTTCGTTTCCTTCATTTTTCTGTACCATGCAGGGTTCTGGCCGGTTTTACCCGTTTCCACGTAACAATATCAAAAGCGTATTGATGCTTATCATCCGGTGCAACACCTTCGGTAGAAACAACCTTCCCTCTCGTCTTTCTCAAATTCCGGAAAGAAGGCATCCCCTTCAAAGTAGCGTGGATGTGAGTCAGGTACATAAGGTCGGCCAATGGCAGCGCTTGCCGATATATCTCACCGCATATTGCAATAAAAAACGATGTCCTTCGCGTATTTTCTGGCCTCCTCAATGGCCTGTGTCAGAGAAGTACGTACGATACATCCTTCAGCGTGATATTCCCGATTGCGGGTTACAATGATATTAGTACGGTTGGGTAGGGGCTTTCCGAATGATTCGTAAGTTTTGCGGCCCATCACGACCGGATGCCCGGTAGTGGTCTGTTTAAAATGCTTCAGGTCTTTGGGCAGGTGCCAGATCAATTGATTGTGCTTTCCCAGTACCCGGTTCTCGGTCAATGCGGCAATCAGGGCAATGTTCATAGTTTATAAGGGGTTTTGTTGCAATCCACGAAATTCGGATTTACCGCGAAAAGATGCGCATTGATACGGATTATTCTTTTGGGGCGGCAATAGCAGAATTTTTATACAGGTTTTATGGAATATTCATCCAGGTTGCATCTTACGATCAAAGTCAGCGCTGCTTTTTCTGGTCAATCTATCACCCATTTAATTCTTTATTCCCATGGAAAAAGTCAACCCCATCGGTATGACCTTAGACGATATTGTCTTTTGAAAACCGTAACAAAGCTTATGGTGCCCTATGCGCTGCGCCAGTCTTACAATGATAATATGGTAAAAGCCCTGCTCATCACTCCACTTCTTACCCTGGCTCTTTTTGGTACTCCTATTGCAATTAATAATATCATCAAATCTTTACTACCGACAGTATTCATTGAAACCCCAATTTTTCCTGACCTGCCTCAGGAATCAATAATTACTCAGGTATTTGTAATTCCTGAAAAGCCTAAACCAAGCCCTGCGGCCACGGAGCCTTAAAACAGTCAGGGACGTGCCCTTAGTAGCAACCCAGGATCATCTGGTAAATCCGCAAGATAAACTTTACGAAGCAAGACGAACTGAAAAACGCCATTTCAGGTCCGCTTACTCTGGATGGCGAACCTGCAGACCTGCCCCCGGCTGACGTAGTGACCGGCCCAGGCAATGGGGATGGCAAAGGGATTGACCTGAATGCAACCAGTAGTAATGAGCCTTTTATTTCAGTAGAAGAAATGCCGGAGTTTCCTGGTGGACAGGCGGCGCTGCTGAAATTCATTGAAAAACACCTCCATTTCCGGCATCCGCCCAGCAGTCAGGCGTGAACGGTATCGTTTACGTAAGCTTCGTGATCAGCCCGGCTGGCAAAGTAACGAACGTGGAAGTATTGAAAGGAATTGATACGGCCTGCGATGCGGAAGCCGTAAGAGTGATTAGTAAAATGCCGGATTGGAAGCCGGGCCGACAGAGTGGCCGTACCGTTCCGGTAAGATACAGCCTGCCCATCCGGTTTGCGATTCAGTAACAGACTTGGTATTGGGTAGTAGGGTATCGGGTATTGGATTTTTCCCAATGACCAATGACAGCTGACTAATACCTCAATACCCGATACCAAGTCTGTAAATCCTTCCCTATTTTTGGTGCATGCAAAGCCCTCAACTTCCGGAACTTATTATCCGCATTCTCTGCGACACGCCTCCCCCATTTATTCCTGATGCCGCTTTTCTATTCGGGCAGACGGAAGACAATCAGGAATCCGTTTTAACCGCCGCCGTACAATTACTCTCGGCCAGGTTAACTCCGCGAGTGCTGTTTGTACAGACTGGTCCCTTAAGTGGCTTTCCCGGATTTGAGGCTTGGCAGCAGAAACTGCAAATGGCCGGCATTCGTAATGAGCAGATTGAAGGCATTGCGGGTATTGATTCGCCCATCTTGCATACGCTGATCGAAGCCGAGGCAATGGTTCGTTTTGCCAAAGAAAAAGGTTACCAAACGCTGTATATTGTTTCTCCGCCTTTCCATCAGGTCAGGGCTTTCATGACTGCCGTAACGGCTGCCTTGCGGGAATTTCCGGAACTCACTCTGTATAGCCATCCGGGTGTAGCACTTCCCTGGCAGGAGACCGTAGTACATTCGCAGGGAAGTACGTGGGGCACCCGCAGCGATTTGATCCACGGCGAACTGGTCCGTATCACCAAATATCATCAGCAGGACGACCTGGCCTCGGTGGAAGAAGTGCTGGCTTATTTAAACGGAAGAGACCAGAAATAATTCAGGTTGTTCGGGTTGTTCGGGTTGTTTTCGGGTTGTTCCGCATTTAGCTACGCTGAGAATAGTTACAATGCGGAACAACCCGAAAACAGCATTTTAAATGCTGAACTCCGCCATCCGCATTGTAACTATTCTCAGCGTAGCTAAATGCGAATGAACACCTGCAATTTGTCGTACACCGGTAATAAGATAAGCTAACCGAATCTGGAAACCCGAAACTAAACACTGGAAACTCACATCCAGCAACTGAAAACCTAAAACTCTTCCGCAAACCCCTGATTTTTGAGGGTAGAATCAACTGGTGGCACGTATTGCGTTGAATCAACTCGTTTAATTGCCTCAAGATACTGCTGACAATCAAGTGTGACGGATAGGGAACGGGGCCGCTTGAATGGCCTTTTTCTCAGTCCGGTTTTTTTATCCGCGTAGGCCTTTTCCATAAACTCCCCGAAGATAGGCAGGGCCGTACGGGAACCAGTGCCGTTGCTATCCTGGTAATGAATGTTCATATCATCTCCCCCGAACCAGACTGCCCCGGCCAGTTCTTGGGTGATACCGATAAACCAGCCATCTGCATAGTTCTGCGTAGTGCCAGTTTTAGCCGCAATGTCATTGCCTTTTGCTGCCTTGTAACGTAGCAGCGACAGAGACGAGCCGCCTTGCTCCTGTACGGCGCCCTGCAGCAGGTGGAGCATCAGGTAAGCCCGTTCGGCGTTCATCACTTCCCGGGATTTGGGAGAAAACTCCTGCAATACGTTGCCATTGTGGTCTTCAATACGGACCAGGTAAAAAGGTTTGGTCCAGATGCCACTGTTGGCAAAGGTTGCGTAAGCCCCCAACAATTCGTATAAAGTCACCGCTTCCGTACCGAGGCATATGGCCGGATAGGATCTCAAAGGACTGGCAATTCCCATTTTCCGGGCATAATTGACAATGGTAGACACTCCCAGGCGCTGCGTAAGCCGGGCCGGAACGGTATTTAATGAACGGCCCAAGGCAGCTCTCAGGGTAACGGGAGCATTGGTATACGAACGGTCATAGTTACGGGCCGTCCAGTTGCCAATGGTTACCGGGGAATCAAGCTCCCGGTCGCAGGGAGTATACCCGAGATTATCAATAGCCGCTGCATACACGATGGGCTTAAAGGTAGAACCAGGTTGCCGCCTTCCCTGTTTTACGTGATCGTACTTAAAGTGCTTATAGTTAATTCCCCCTACCCACGCTTTTACGTGTCCGGATTCGGGTTCCATGACCATCATGCCGGTATGCAAAAAACCTTTATAATACCGGATGGAATCAAGCGGACTAAGAACTGTGTCTTTTTCTCCTTCCCACGAAAACACCCGCATCGGAACAGGCTTCTTCAGCACTGCCCAGACCGAGTCTTCATTACCCTCAAATTTTTCTTTCAACTGCCGGAAACGTGCTGACTGTACGGCTACTCTGGCTATATAGGCTGGGGCTTCCCAGGGCGTACGTCCCTGCCAGTGGGCATTAAATTTAGCCTGTTGGCGTTTCATCTGGTTCGATACTACTTCCTCAGCGTGCCGTTGCAGACGGGAATCAATGGAGGTAATGATGCGCAGCCCATCCGTATATAGATCGTAATTATTCTTTCGTGCCCAATTATGTAGTTCTTCTTCCAGATACCCGCGAAAATACGTTGCCAGACCGCGGTTCTGGTTTTCAGGCTCATACTGCAAGTCCAGCGGCAAAGAAGCAAGTTCCGGTAAATTAGTTGCAGAAATATACCCGCTTTCGGCCATGCGTTGCAGCACAAAGTTACGCTTCCGCAAAGCTCTTTCCGGGTACTTCACCGGGCTGAACAAGGCCGGATTATTAAGCATACCTATTAGTAAAGCCGATTGGGTAACGGATAATTCAAAGGGCTGTTTTTTGAAAAAGGTACGGGCCGCCGATTTGATCCCAAAGGCATTACCACCGAATTCCACCGTATTGAGGTACATCGTAATGATTTCGCGTTTGGTAAAGTTGCGTTCCAGTTGAATAGCCGTTAACCATTCCTTGGTTTTATCAATTACGATACCCGAAACTGGCCCCTCATTGGCATCATCCCGGATCTGGAATAGATTTTTAGCCAACTGC
>JAUJNL010000132.1 GCA_030448185.1 Cytophagales bacterium
CTTGCCGGCGCCGTTCTCGCCCACCACGGTTGAAAGGGTTGTTAATACCCAGGTTCAGGCTCGCTTTCTTGTCCCAAAACTCCCGTTTGACGGAAAACCCGTACCAGTAAAAGCCGGTATTTGTGCCTTGCAGACTGATCCAGCCGGAGCTGAAACTGCCGTTGGCCTGCAAGGTGAAATTTTTAGGCAATTTATAGGTACTGTTCAGGTTAATGTTCCAGACAAGGCCACTGTTGTGCTGATTCAGTGCCGGACTGCGAAGATCTACGTAGCGCAGGTCACTGCCGCCGTTGAGGTTCCAGTTTTTATTGGGCTGACCAGCCAGGTTCAGGTTCAGGCCGTAGGACTGACGCAGGGCAATGTTTTGCGGCCGGTGGAGCGACACGCCGGTTGAGTCTACAGTCGAAAGGTATTCAATAGCATTGTCGGTGTACCGCCAGTAGAGCGAGGAGTTTACCGAAAGGCCTTTTTTAGTGCTCACGCTGTGGGACAGTTCGGTAGCGTGGTTTATTTCAGGGTTCAGGTAGGGGTTGCCGGTCGTGATATTTTTGGGATCACTTTCGTTGCGCCACGGGTTGAGGTACCAGATCAGCGGCCGCTGAATCCGTTGGGTATAGCTGGCCTTGATCGTATGCGTTTTGAGACCCTTCGATAAGGTAATACTCGGAATCAGGTTATTGTATTGGCTGGCTAATTGGGTTTGGGTGGTTACAAAGTTGCCCTGAATCCGGGTGTGTTCGAGCCTGGCTCCGGCGTTGAGGCCCCATTTGCGCTTGGTATCAATCCGCAGGGACGTATACCCAGAGTACACCTTCTGGGTGTAATTGAAATCATTGGACTGGGAGGGATCTGGTTCTAATGGCCTGCGTCCATCGGTTGATTCCTCCACCCGGTACTCGCTGCCGATATCCCGCAGAATTCCTTTAGCGCCGATTTCGAGTTTGAGGCTGGTCGTGTCTTTGCGGCCTTTTACCGTAAACGGGTGCGTGTAGTCCGTCTGGATGGTGTATTCTTTGTTGCGGCTGTAATTGGTGCTGTGCTGCCGGAAGATTAATTCCCCTAAGGTGGAGCGGTCAGTGTCGTAGAAATAATTATCCGGCATGCGGCTGAATTGTCCCAGCAGCGAAAACTCCCGTTCGGGCTTCTTAAGCGTTTTGGTATAGCCCAGGTCAAGCTGGCCATTGCCGTAGGGATTCCGGAACCGGATGTCGTTGCGGAAAGCCTGCAATTCGGTTCCGGCTAGGTCCGTAACCTGGTTCAGTACCGTGCTGTTGCTGGGGAAATCACCGCCCCAAACGTTCATCGCGAGGTTAATCCGGCTGGTAGAGTCCAGATCATAGTCAAAACTCATCTCGCCGTACCCGCCGGTGCCAGTGTTATCGGCATTGCTCCGCTGGGAGAGTATATTGATGGGTTCATTATTGAACAGCGTAGTACGGACTGACTCGTTTTCCCACTGGTTGCGGTACTGATACCCGTTGGCCGACAGCGACAAACCGATTTTCTTTTTCTTTAGGGTCAGGTTGGTGCCGAGGCCCCGGTTAAAATTACCAGCCGTGGCATTTACGGCGCCATTGAAGCCCTGGAGTCCTTTTTTAGTGATAATGTTAATCACCCCGGCGGAACCTTCTGCATCATACCGGGCACCGGGACTGGTAATGACTTCTACGGATTTAATGGTGTTGGCGGGCATTTGCCGCAGGGCATCAGCGAGGTTACGGGCCATCATGGCTGAGGGCTTGCCGTTAATGAGTACTTTGATATTGCCGTTGCCGCGCATCTGCACGTTGCCGTTAAGATCAACGGTCAGCGTGGGCACCTTGCGCAGTACATCGGCCGCCGTACCTCCGGCGTTGGAAATATCCTTTTCAGCATTGTAAATCAGCCGGTCGCCTTTGTCTTCAATCAGGGCTTTTTGTCCTACTACCGTAACTGCATTCAGGGTTTTGCTCTCGGGGGTTAGTTGAACAGATCCTAAGTTGAGTAGGGACTGGCCAGCGGTAAGCGATATTGGCAGGCTTTTAGCGCGGTAACCCACGTATGATAGGGCAAGGGTGTAGTTGCCCAGGGGCAGGTCGGGCAATATAAAGGCGCCTGCTGCGTCGGTGGTGGTACCCGTGAGCAGTTTAGTTCCCTGCATCAGGGCAACAGTAGCATACGGAACCGGTTTGCTGCTGGTCGAGTCAGTAATCGTACCCGTAACTTTGCCGGGATTAACCGATTGGGCAATGATCGGGTATGAACTAAAATACAGGGTGAGCAGGAGCAAGAGAGTCTTCATTAGGGTAGGACAAAGGGTTAAGGAGGCTGGTTATAAATAGGAGAGCAGGAAGAATTGTCCCCTAATCATTGAATTGAGTTACCGGATTATTTTTCCTTTTCCAGCGCAATCACCTTATCCAGCCGCCGCTGGAACCGCTCTTCTCCCCGGTAGGAAGCTTGCAGGAAAGCTTGTACCAACTCCTGTACCAGTGCCGGGCCGATTACCCGGCCACCCAGACAGAGCAGATTCATATCGTCGTGCTCCACTCCCTGATGGGCCGAATATACTTCGGTGATCAGTGCGGCCCTGACTCCGCTAATCTTATTGGCGGCAATGGAGGCGCCTACCCCGCTGCCGCAAATGGCAATACCTTTGGTTACTTCGCCGCTGGAAATGGCCCTCGCTAGCGGAATAACCAGATCGGGGTAATCGTCGGCTGGGTCCAACTGATAGGCGCCGTAATCCTTAGGCTGATACCCGGCGGCTTTGAGCTGTTCGATCACTTTTGCTTTTAACTCGAATCCGCCGTGGTCGGCAGCAATACCAATTTGAATCATGGACGGTAAGAATAGGTACGTAAAATGTAAAAACGGAGACGCGGGTAATGATTTAGAAACAAATTAAAATACAGATTTTGTAAGTGTATGTTTTAGCAGGTAATTAAATAAATAAAAAAATAAAAAGAAAAGGCTTTCTTCATGGAAAATAGCGAAATATTCCCCAAATTCCCTCATTATTTACTATTAAATATAGGGTCAGTTCATTACTTGCTTGAATCTGAGGAGGTAATAAATTTATATATTCGGAGGTAGATGAATGATACCCGTCTTGAAAAATGGCTATCTGCTTACGGATAGAAGCGTAGCAGCTGACTATAAATTACCCGGTTGGCCGGCCCGTTTCCGGTACCCGGAAGCCAGAATGTTACGTAATACGACCGGACATTAATTTTGTGGATTTGATTGACCCAACGATATGAGGCTTACCAAAGTAGGTTTCTTTACCGCCTTGTCTCTGCTGGTGCTGGGATTGGTTGAAGTTATTTTAAAGATTATATACAGTAGCAGTTTAAGTTACGGCTTGTCTTTTGTGTTGAATGACCCGGGCAAGACCCTATTCCACCTGGTACTGTTACCGGTGGCGGCTGCCATTCTGCTGTCAAAGCTTCCGGTACGGCTGATCACTTATCTTTTCGGGCGGATCCGGTATTTTCCGACCTTCCTGTTCCTGATTCTGGTGACGGTTGCTATTTATGAGGTATTTTCGGACCACTTACACCCTGGTGCGGATACGGCGCTTATGCCTTATGAAGTACGTGGCGCCCCGGCAGCATTATCGGCGTTGCGGCTGGATATTGCCCGGCAAGTGACGCAATACCATCAGACTGACTTACCGGACGATGCGCAGCGCAATAAGCTGCAACAGGCCAAGCAGACCTATGCTCAGCAGGTAAGTGAGCTGCGGAGTAGGAGTAAAAGCCCGGCGGGCAGCTTTACTGTTTACTACTGGTACGCCATGCTGCTTAATTGTATCGGGGTCGCTTATGCAGTACTGCTGTTTGTGCTTACCTTGAGTCTTATTGCCGGGAAAGTAGAATTAGAAGACCGGCGGCTCGATGCGTTCATTCTCAATATTTTTATTCTTTCCCCCTGGATTATCCTGCGGGCCTACTCAGAATGGTATTTCAGCATGGGTAATTACCACCTGGCGGAAGACTCTAAGCTGGTAGTGATTTTCTTTCTGAGCATCCTGCTGGTAATGCAGGTGGCCTTTCTCCGTAAAAGCCGCGGGTTTATCCGTACCTTTTTCATCGGGGTAGTACTGCTCATTGGCACCGGAGGAGTCAATATTCTGCTTAACCCGGAATGGATTCCGGGGATTATTTCCCTGTTTTCGAGCCTTTCTCCTTTTGCTCTTTTCTCCATGTCGGTTTTATTCCTGATCAGTGCGGTTGCCATTACCTGGAACCGGATTAAAACAATGGCGTACCTGCAGTTCATTTCAATGGGGGCAGCACAGGCGGCTTATATGGAAGATGATGCTGAGAAGGAAGAAGTTGGACCAGCAGAGGCCGATCATGCCGATAAACAGGAAAAGCATGCCGCTCCGGGCCTTACCGACGATACCTGCCGGGAGTATGCCTCCCGGCTGGAGGGTTATTTCCGGCAGCATAAACCCTACCTCGACCCGGAGCTTACCATTAAAAGCGTGGCCGATGCGCTCAATATTCCGCTGCATCATCTTTCTTGGGTAGTCAATGAGTGGCTCGGGCACAGCTTTCCCGATTATGTAAATGTTTTCCGGATTGAAGAAGCCAAGCAAAAACTGCGCAGCCCTGAGTTTCGCCAACTGAAGATTGAAAATATCGGCTATGGGTGCGGCTTTAATTCGAAGGCTACCTTTAACCGGGTGTTTAAAAAATACTGTAACGTGAGCCCATCCCAGTACCAGAAGTCTTGTCCGGGAGATGAGCCCGACCAGATGCATACTTCCCCGGCCAGCAGTTCGTTTTAACCCTATACTTACCTGAAAAATCAAAAAGGTTGTTGTCCGTAGAACCGCGGCTATAGTGCTCCGGGAGCACCACAGACTGCGACCTTTTAAGAGTTCAGCTTCTAGCTCTTCAAAATCCGTTTTTAGCCCTGTTTCACCAATTGTTTTTAAATATGCCTTATACGGACATCTGATAAAACTCTCAATTACGTCGTTATTAATCATGCTCCTTAAGGTTAGAGGTAAAGTAACAATGACAACTAGAGAAGGTAGCGAGAGATAGGAGTAAGGGTAAGCTAAGGGGGCTAATGAATTTAATTTAGTAATTTGAATCCTTATTATTTCGAATCTGGTTTTAAACGTATAAAATAAGGTTGATCTATGAATAGCGAAACCACTAAACTTACGCCCCTGCAATTGGAGTTACTCAAAATATTTTCCCGTAACCCCAGTGAACAGGAGTTGCTGGATATAAAAAACTTGATTGCCCGTTACTATGCCGAAAAAAGCCAGCGATGAAATGGATCGCTTATGGGAGGAACGGGAATATACGAATGAGACCATGCAGCAGTGGGCAAAAGAGCATATGCGTACCCCTTACAACCCGGCAAAGTAAGCCATGCGGATTGTAGTGGATACTAATGTACTGCTCACCTCTATCGGCAGAAGGTCTTATACCCGCTGGCTGTTTGACCTAATTCTTAATGGGCAAGCAACCCTGCTGACTGCTGATTACGAATGAAATCCTTACTGAGTACCGGGAAATAATAGCGCAGAGAGCTAATCAGGTAGTTGCACATAACCTAACCGAAACATAGACCAATCTTTCTTCTGTTGATAAAATAGATGTGTATTTTCACTGGCGGCTTATCACCCTTGATCCAGACGACAACAAATTCGTAGACTGTGCCATTTCGGGGAATGCTGACTACATAATAACCTACGACAATCACTTTAATGTGTTAGCTAATGTTGACTTTCCTAAAGTCAATGTGATTACACCAGACAAGTTGCAAGAGTTATTTGAGCAGGCTAACTATTAGCAGAACTACTTCTACTTCGTCACTGCAGTCCTTTACCGGCCAAGCCTTTCAAGTGCCTCAAACCGCTCGTCCAGTAGTCATCCTTAGCGATGAGTACCAGCTCCTGATGCCCCAAACCGCTTGGCAGTTTACCAAAAATACACCTACTCTTCCTGCTGCGAACTTAGTACAAGGGGCCTATATGTCTTATGGGCAAGGACGAGTCGTGGTGCTTGGAGAAGCAGCCATGTTTACTGCGCAACGAGAAGGAAAAGGAAAGTTTGGAATGAATTCTCTTAGTGCATCACAGAACGCTCAATTTCTGCTGAATACAATTCATTGGCTTGATAATGTGATTAAATAATTAAGAAGACCGGCATATAACATCACCTACACCAATCACCGGGCTGCTTCACCGCGAAGCCAAAGCATGGAGCCGCGGCGCTGGGTAGGTTTGCTACATTAACAAAGAGGTTAAATTCAGTATAGAAGAAGTGCAGCAGCCAACATCTGTTTAAAAAACCTCATTCGCTTTTTTGAGATCAGGATGAGATCAGGAATTATTACGCCGCTTTGCGGAGGTTGGCCAAGTAAAGGATAAAAGATGGTTCCTAAGGCCCATTGTACTAATGTCTTCATTTCCCTTTTGCAGCAATTCCCTCAAACCACTCTCCACTGAAAGTTTTCCTCCCTTACCGCTAGCCCGGCGGCCAGCAAGATTTCCTGTACGGGTTCGGGGCGGTTCTGGAAATATTCGTAGAGCAGTGGAATGATTTTCTGATTGAAAATGTCCGACAGGTCAGCGGGTGTTTTTCCGATAAAATACGAATGGCCGATCAGGTAATCGGTTCCCTTCCGGTCGCGGATCTTCTCATTTAGGGGCCGCAGCACCAGTTCAAATTCCGGAATCAGGGAATAATCCGGGTAAACCGGCACGAAGGTAAACCGGCGGCGCAGGGCTACATCCAGCAGGGCCACTGAATTATCGGCTGTGTTCATAGTGCCGACCAGAAAAAGATTCGGCGGCACGGCAAACGTTTCCCCGGAAGGCAGGGTCGTAACCAGTTCGTTTTCGCGGCCCAGCCGCTTGTCTTCTTCCAGCAAGGTAATCAGCTCACCAAATACCCGTGAAATATTGGCCCGGTTGATTTCATCAATGATCAGCACGTAATTACGCAGTTGTCCGCCTTCCTGCGTGACCCGCAGACTCCGTTCGTACTGGCGCAGCGCTTCGTCCACCGCTTCGTAGTAGGATTTGTTGATCGCCTCCCGGATTTCGCGGCCTTCGTATTTATCCTTCAGTTTGTGCAGGTACAGCATCCGTTCTTCGTCGCGGACGGTATTGCGCAGGGTGCGGCGCTTGTACTTCAGGTAGGTGTCTCCCGCTTCGTAGATCACCAGCGACTTAAACTGTCCGCCCGGGCTAACCAGGGGAATTTCTACTTCCTCCGTTTCGCGGTTCATTCGTTCGGTCAACAGGCCATCCAGCAGTGACTCAAAAGCCAGTTTGGGCCGGGCAATGGTTTGCTGATAGGCCTGATAATTGGCCTTGGCCCGGTCGGCCAGCCGCTTAAATACTCCGTCGGACAGCCGGAACCGTAATCCTTCGGCTCCGGAATGTACGTCGGGCCGGAGTCCCTGCACAAAATCTTCGTAGGCGTAACTCTGATGGAACGTAATAAACTCAATCTGTTCATTCTCTTTGTACTTCTCATACCGCCGCATAAGGGCGGCCCGGTTCTCCTGACTGATCTCTTCGAGTGGTTTGCCCTCGATTATAGCCACTGCATAGGCAACCGTTTGGTACGTTTTACCCGTCCCCGAAGGACCGTAGAGAATCTGATTGGTGGGGAACCGGGAGGTGGTCGTATAAGAAATATCCGGTTCCTGTACCACTGAGGGCTGAGTCGCGGCCAGCCGTTCTGCCAGTGCAGCCAATGTGTCGATTTTAAGGTATTCGTCGTAATAAACGTGCTCATTCAAAGCGGGAAAGAGTTTTTCTGCGGCTTCCCGCTTAAACCGCAGTTCCTGATAAGGGTTGTATACATGCGTTGCCCGGGAAGGACGCAGCAAGGGGCCAAAGTACTTCTGACAGGCGATATTAAGCGAAAAGTGACGGTTCTTGAGGTATTCCTTCAGAAATACGGTTTTATGCGGTTCTGGGAGCTGCTGCGCTTTTACAGCCGCTTCTTCCGTCACCAGCAAGCGGGGTTGGCGAAAATCTCCATTGGGAAACTCCAGCGGTAAACCGGATTGCTGACCGTCAGTACCCCTGAAATACAAATAGATAGGCGGTTCAGGGTATCTGTGTAAGTACCCTTGCAGTAATTTCCACAACTGATCTCGCTGATTCTCCGGCAACAGCATGAATGAGGCTTTCGCCAAATATAGCAAATCTGCCAGGTTTACCCGGTTGAGGGGCTAAAACCACCTTTGGCAGGCATAAATCTCCCGCTTGCAGAATTGTTTTCGGATTGAAAATAAATCGAGCCATTTTTAAACCAGTAATAAACCCACCACCTTCCAACATGAAAAAAATAGTATCCATTGTTTGTCTGCTCACCTTCGGGAGTAGCTGGGGGCAAGGAAAGGCCGGTAAAGAAACCCTCCGGGACAAGGCGTATCAAAAATCAATTGTACAAGCGGAAAAATTCATTGATTCCCTGCGGGTGAAGCAGGATATTCCCGGCGTGTCAATTTGCGTGGGCAACCGACAGAAGATCGTATGGGCACAGGGGTTCGGATACGCCGACGTGGAACACAAAGTTCCCGTTACCTTGCATACCAAGTTCCGGATGGGATCGGTTTCCAAATCGCTTACGTCACTGGCCGTTGGCGGCTGCATGAAGAAGGCAAGCTCGACCTGGACGCCCCCGTTGGGCGGTATGTACCCGCCTTTCCGGGAAAGAAGTATCCGTTTACTACCCGGCAACTGGCCGGGCATACCGCCGGAATACGCCATTACCGCGAAGATGATCCTTTGAACTGTATCAGGAGGTATAAAAGCGTCGGGGAGAGCTTAACGATATTTGACCGGGATAGTCTTTTATTTAAACCGGGTACGGCCTACGGATATTCTACGTATGGGTATAGTCTGGTCAGTGCGGTGATTGAGGCTGCGGGTCAAACGGAGTTTCTGACGTACATGCGGTTAACCATTTTTGAGCCGCTGGGCATGTCTCATACCTTAGCCGATTATAGCGACAGCATCATTGCCAACCGGACGCGGTTTTATGAGCACCGGCAGGCACAATTGGTGAATGCCGCTCAGGTGGAAAACAGTTACAAATGGGCCGGTGGCGGCTTTCTGTCTACGCCCAGCGATCTGGTACATCTGGGGCAGGGCTTGTTAAATAACACCATACTGAAGGGACAGACGGTTGCCCTGCTTTTTACCCCGCAGTACTGACCAATGGTACCAATACCGGGTACGGCATCGGCTGGCGGATCGGGACCGACAGCAAGGGGAGAAAAATTATTCACCACGGCGGTACCATTGATGGCGGCCGGACCTTCCTGATGCTGTATCCGGAACAGGACCTGATCCTGGCCATCACCGCCAATATGAGTGGAGTGAATATCAACCTGCCGGAAATGGAAAAGTTGGCTGACTATTTCTTTGCCTCGCCCCGATCTGCCCGATAAAGGCCAGGAATCCGGCTACGTGCTGCAAAGCTTTCCGGCAATAAAGCTACAGTGACTATTGATCAAAATTTCTAACGTTACCACAGTATGAAAAAGCCAATTGTTGTTTTACTGCATGCAGCATATTGGCTGATGTATCTTTCTCTTTTTGCTTTTCTTTATTTTATCAACCAGGCTACCCATGGAATCAGCGCACTCCTCAACCAGAACTTCCTGGCTATTCTGCTGATTGGTTCCGCGACCGGGGTACTCAGTTTTTATAGCTTTTATTGGTTGCTGGTTCCCGGCTATCTCGCTAAAGGCAAAATCCGGGTATTTGCTCTACTGGCACTATTAGTATGTACCGTGGTTGCCATGCTCACCACTTCGTTAATTTCCTTTTACATTTACCGTATTATCTCCATTGTTCCGGAACCAAGTGTATCCATTAGCCTGATGCTAGGATTTACCTTTTTTGCCGCCGTAAATGGTGTTTTAGGGGCATTGCTTCGAGGGTTCATCACTTGGTATGCCGAAATCAGGGTGAAAGAGGCGCTTGTTAAGAAAAATCTGCAAACGGAACTGGCCTTGCTTAAAACCCAGATCAATCCTCATTTTTTGTTTAATACCTTAAACAATATTGATGTACTTATTGAAAAAGATGCCAGAGCGGCTTCAGCCTACCTAAATCATCTATCGGACCTGTTGCGGTTTATGCTATATGAAACCCAGTCGGAACGAATCCCGCTAGGGAAAGAATTGGAATACATCCGGAAATACATCGCGCTGCAAAAGATCAGAACATTGAATGAGCACTTTGTAAACCTGACGGTCACCGGCAGCGCTGATCAGGTTACTGTTGCGCCCATGATCTTCATTCCCTTCATCGAAAACGCTTTTAAGCATGCCACCAATAAGAAGATAGGAGAGGCAATTACAATTGGTATTGCCATAAGCGAACAGGAAGTTCAGTTTACCTGTGTAAATGTTTTTGATAAAAATAAACGCAATGGGCAGGCTCATAGCGGATTGGGCAATGAGCTGATCAGACAACGCCTCGATTTATTATATCAAAAAAAACACATGTTGCACATATATAAAACGGAAGATACCTTTAACGCCCATTTAACCATACCCTTAGATGATACTCAATTGCATCATCATTGAAGATGAGCCGCTGGCAATGATCCGCGTGAAGGAGTTTGCCCGGAAAGTGCCGTTTCTGCGGGTATGTCAAACTTTTGACAATGCGCTGGAGGCAATAGAATTTCTGAGGACGGAAAAAATCGACCTGATATTTCTCGACATTCAAATGGATGAGTTCTCCGGAATCCAACTGCTGGAATGTTTACTCCAGAGACCGGAGGTAATTCTGACTACTGCCTTTGATCACTACGCCCTTAAAGGATTTGAGTTACAAGTAACCGATTATCTGCTAAAGCCCTTTACTTTCGAACGATTCCTGCAAGCAGTAATCCGGGTGCAGGATAAGTTGAGTATAAGCAGCAGTAACAGCGTATACCCCTCATTTCTCTTTATTAAAACAGAATACCGGCTTGAGAAAGTTTTACTGGAAGAGATTCTGTTTATCGAAGGCATGCGGGACTACCGGCGACTTCACTTGAACACTAGAAAGATCATGACCCTGGAGACTTTTAAGGAGTTGGAAGGGCAACTCCCTAACCATCAGTTTTGCCGGGTGCACAAATCCTTTCTAGTTTCCTTGGACAAGATCGAATCAGTGGAAAGAGACCGGATCAAGATTCAAAAGGAGTTGATTCCGGTATCCGGAACCTACCGGGAAAGTTTTTACAAAAAGATAAAATATTCCTCTAAATAAAACCCGCTTGTGACTGGTATGGCCCTTATTTGCCCTCACTATGCCCGGCAACTTCCCAGTCCGGCTTTTTCGTCAGGCGGTATTCAATGGTCCGTTTGCCGCCGGTAGGATTGGCATTGACATCGGTATCTTTATACAAAGGAAACGTCCGCAGCAAGCGGTTACCCTCTACCCGGAATTCGTCCTGACCCATGTAGCCTTGGGCCAGTTCTCCTTTCAAAGGTGGAAGACTGAGCTTTTTTTCCTCTTTCCCGTCAATTTCATAGCCATACAACAGACCATACCCGCCGCTGCCCGAACTCTGCAGGAATACCAGTACTTCCGGTTTGCCATTCCCATTCAGATCCGTATTCAGTGATTTAGTGATTTCACCATCTACCGAATCTTTTACTTGCATAATGTTTTTGCCATCACTTTTCACGGCAATCTGAAGGGATTTCATAATGCCTTCTCCCTGGAGGGCAATGTCAAAAGTATACTGCTCACTGATGAGCTGCTTCCGGTAACCGGCTGGTTCGGCTGGCGGTTTAGGAGTAGCCGTTGGGGCAGCCGGTTCTTCCGTTCCGGCGGAGGCTGTTTCCGTGGTTTCGGGCAGGGCAGGGGGCGTGGTTACTTTTTCGGAAGCCATCTGCGTGGTGCAGGCAGAGGCAGCTATAGCTAGTGTCAGGATCGACAAAAGGATACTATTGTTGAGCATGGTGTGGAAGTGGTTCGTTTCTTATACCTGATAGGGCGATTCAGGGTTTAGTCTGAGGGTACAATTATCGGCAAAAATGAATTTAATTACCGGCAGGCAACAAGCAGGCTACCAATATCCGTAAAAGAATGAATGGGAACGGCTGCGGTGAGCTAAAAAAGCAACCGGAGCCGCAACATGATCTTTAAACAAAACCAATTATGGAATCAAAAGACGAGAATCAGTCAGCTGATAAGCAAGCCAGTAAAGGGAACAACCCTCAAAACCAGGACCAGTCCATTGCCGGCAAAAGCCTGAGGGATTTCCCGAAGGAAGACCTGCTGAACCTGGAAAAAGGAGCAGCCGCTATGGATCAGTTCGGCGGACATCCGGAAAAGATTGAGGGCAAAACCCTGAGTGGGGCAGGTAGCGGACCCGGTACCGGCGATGCCGGAGGCGATTTCGACCGTCCGGGTACGGCGGAAGGGATGCCGGTGCAGAATGACTACGTGGAGCACGAATTGCCTGCGGATGTTGTTTCCGGCACTACTAATGATTTCGACGAAGTCTCCGGCGCCCTGGCCACGGACCGCCGCGAGAAACCCGAAAATATCGGCCAAACGGGAGACGAAGCATCAGGCTATCCGGGTGGTGGGGCTGTGCGCACGGCCGAAGATCGGATACCCCCGGCACCCCAGGATGAAAATACCGGCTGGAGCCCGGAAACTCCCTTAAATCAGCCCCATAACCCATTAGATGGCGGAAAAGCGGAATAGATGATTACCTTGAATGGCAACCTTGAGAAAGCGCAGCCTGAAAAGCTGCGCTTTTCCTTTGGAAATGACATCAGTAGCCAGCAAAATGGCCCGTTCCAGAACGGATACGGGCCAGTGCATCATCAGGACTTTCGCAAAGTACGCC
>JAUJNL010000133.1 GCA_030448185.1 Cytophagales bacterium
ATTTGTCGTACACCCAATAAGAAAGACGAACCTTTAAAAAGGTTCGTCTTTCTTATTTTAGGCTTTTTTCTGTGTTGTTGGAAAGATTAAATCTGACACCAACAAGCTGGAAATTCTCCTGGATCTACCTAATTGCCTCTATAACGCAGATTTGCAACCGGCAATAGCTTTTCTCTCCTGTTATACTGGTTTTACTTTATCCCTGGCAGGGTTTCTGCGAAAGGAATCACGCTATAATCTTTATTCGGCAGAAAGCCCTAGACTGGGTGAACGAAACTGCCTTAATCCTGTTACCTTTGCATACTATTTACCCTTTATGCCCACCAGAACACCGACTTTTGTCTCCCTTCGTTTATTCATCCTGACCGGGCTTCTGATGGCCTTGCTTGTGGCCTGCGGCGAAGAAAAGGAGGCCAAAAAGATGGTACTGTATAAAGGTCCTTTATCGGAGGTGAATAACCTGGATATGCTCTTCAGCGATTCGGCCAAAGTGCGGATTCACTTAAAGGCCCCTCTGCAACTCGAACTGGAGAATGGCGACCGGACTTTTCCGAAGGGTGTTTTCATTGAGTTTTATGATGAAAAAGGAGTAAAAACGTCTACCCTTAAAGCGAACAAGGGGATCAGGTATGCTAATAACATTTATTACGTGCAGGGAAATGTAATTGTGCACAATCTGGAGAAGAACGAAACCCTGAACACGGAAGAGCTGAACTGGAAGCCGGATACTAAGAAGATATACACTGATAAATTTGTCACCATTAAAACGCCGGAGTCGGTTTTGAAGGGGACCGGGCTGGATGCGGAACAGGATTTTAGCCGGTATCACATCCGTCAACCGACTGGCATCCTACCCTTAGAACAATAGATGAAGCTCATCGATACGATATTACTTTCCCTGTCAGTAGCTTTCCTGATCATCGGAGTGCACCAATTGATTGTGATTACGAATAATCAATCCTTTGCCGACGGACTGATGCAGAGTTACTGGTTATTTATGCTGACCCTGGTACTTTTTCTGTACTACCGTATCCGGAGAAACCGTCAGGACGAGGGAGAAAAAATGCATTCCGGAAAAACAGCTCATTCGGATAAAAGGGTACCTATCCCTAAATCTGCCCCTAAATCCCGAAAAACACGATGAGTGCTGCCCACCTACTAGGCATTATACTGCCGCTACTCTTTGCAGCCTGGTTTTCGAGTCTCGATATCGCTTTTATGGCTGCCAACAAACTGCATATTGAGTTTCTGGGCAGACAAGGCGTTTATTCGGGGCGTATCTTATCCCGGTTTATTAAAAACCCTTCCGGCTTCATTGGTACCACTATGGTTGGAAACGTGCTGGCGATGGTCGTTTATACCTGGTTTGCGGTACAGACTGTCTATCCGGTTCTTACTGCTGCGCTGCCACCGTCTTTACATCAAGTCTGGCTGGTATTGCTACTCCAGATCCTGATATTATTTATTGTTTACCTGTTAGCCGTCGAATTTCTTCCCAAGCTGGTTTTCCTGGTTAATCCGGACTATTATTTAAGTATTTTTTCGATTCCCTTCCGAATATTTTATTTCTTGCTCTTTCCGCTTACCGCGCTGATGACCCGGCTGTCGTACTGGACTGTAACCAAAGCAATGCAGTTGCCTTATAGTCCGGAAAACACTTTTGTTTATCACCCGGGACTTGGCCGCTATGTGAACAGTAATGATTCCGGCCCTTCGGAAGATACGATGGAAGAGCCACAGGTAGATACGGCCATTTTTAGTAATGCAGTGCAGTTAAGAACGGTCAAGGTGCGGGATTGCATGATTCCGCGTACTGAGATTACGGCGGTTGACCTGCATGACGGCATGGAAGCGCTACGGGAAGCTTTCGTGAAAAGCAGTTATTCAAAAGTAATAGTATATAAAGACAATATTGATCACGTGGTTGGCTACTGTCATGCGCTGGACATGTTTAAAAAACCAAAATCTGTTCAGGCTATTCTTGAGCCTATTCCGGTAGTAGCTGGCAGCATGCTGGTCAGTGATATCCTGGTCAGATTTACCTCCGAACGAAAAAGTATGGCGCTGGTAGTAGATGAGTTTGGCGGTACCGCCGGGCTGATCAGTTTGGAAGATGTAATGGAACAGATCTTTGGTGAAATCCAGGATGAATATGACCTGGGAGAAAACTGGGTAGAGGAAAAGTTAAATGAAAACACGTATTTGCTTAATGCCCGCCATGAAATAGCTTACTTAAACCTGAAATACAAGTTGAATCTGCCGGAAGGGGATTATGACACGCTGGGCGGGTTCATTTTTTCGATTTGTGAAGATGTACCTCCGGTGAATGCCCATATAGAAGCTTTTCCCTTTGCTTTTACGATTCTTTCAGTACAAGACGGCCGGATTGAACTGGTTAAGTTAAGCCTATACAAGGAGGGTAAATAGTAACCGTAACAAAAAATCCCTGACCGGAATTTACAGTCAGGGATCCATCTCACTTATAGTAGTTGTTATCGTAAGTAGCTCAGGATTGAGCGGGAGTAAGTAATTTTTGCTGCCAGCGCCACGCATCCCGGAGTCCTTCTTCCAGGCTTAGCTCGGCTTGCCATTGCAATCCGTCCCGTGATTTGTCTACTTCGGCATAGATTTGCTCAATATCACCCGCCCGGCGCGGCCCAGTCTTGTAGGTTAATGTAACACCAGTAGCTTTCTCAAAAGTTTTAATTACTTCCAGTACTGAGTTGCCTGTACCCGTCCCCACGTTGAACACATCATAATAAGTGGCAGATGAGGTTCTTTCCAGTAATTGCAATGCCTTTACGTGAGCTTTGGCCAGGTCCACCACGTGAATATAGTCCCGGACGCAGGTACCATCGGAGGTATTGTAATCATTGCCAAATATGGTGATCGGCGGACGGAGGCCAGCAGCCGACTGGGTAATAAATGGCACTAAGTTATTGGGTGTACCCAGGGGCAACTCGCCGATATGCGCGGAAGGATGGGCGCCAACCGGATTGAAATAGCGTAAAGAAATAGCTTTCAGTGGCTGTCCTACCTGAGTGGTTTGCCGGATAATCTCTTCGCACAACTGCTTGGTACACCGTAAGGAGAAGCAGCCGGAAGAATAGGTGATTGTTCATTCACGGGTAATTTTTCAGGCTGACCATACACGGTGCAGGAAGAAGAAAAGACCAGATGCGGCGACTGGTGCTTTACCATTGCCTCCATCAGGGTCAGCAGCGAGTCAATATTTGTTACGGAAATATTGTAGCGGCTTCTGAACAGATTCGCCAACGGCTTTAAAGGCCGCAAAATGAATAGCACCAATACCTGACCCTCTTTCGTAAATAAATCGTCCATCGCAGCACGATCATTGCAATTGATAGAGTAGCAGGTCGGCTTTTTCCGATAATTTTCGCCAGCCCATCCAACTTTGGGGTCAGAGTTTGAAAAATCGTCTACAATAATAGGCTCATAACCTGCCTCGTGTAATTCTACTACGGCATGAGAACCAATGAATCCGCTCCTCCCGTAACAACAATTTTTTTCATATCGAAACAGTTTTATATGTTTAAATTTGTTTGGGCTGCTTGTTACAAGGGACCAGTACATCAAGTGTTTAATTTTTCCCCGGTAGATACCTTTTATGTCTATAATCGCCGCCTGGGGCGCTGCAATGGAGCGGAAATAATTTTCATCGAGTGACAAGTATGGCCGGTGGTTAACGGCTATAATGATGGCATCTGCTTCCGGCCGGGTTCGGGAAGTAAACCAAACCCATACTCCTGCTGCAACTCCTGACTATCAGCCATAGGATCCACTACATCCACGTGGACACTGAAGTTTTTGAGTTCGTTGATTACATCTGCTACTTTGGAATTACGGATATCTTCAACGTTTTCCTTAAAAGTAGCACCCATCACCAGCACCCGGGCCTTGACAATATCTTTGCCCTGTTTGGCCATCAACTGCACGGTCTTTTGTGCTACATAAGCCCCCATGCCATCATTAATCTGTCGTCCGCTCAGAATTACTTTCGGTGTATGACCCAGCTCTTTGGATTTATAGGTCAGGTAGTAGGGATCTACGCCGATACAATGGCCACCTACCAAACCAGGACTAAACCGCAGGAAATTCCACTTGGTACCAGCGGCTTCCAATACTTCATATGTATTGATTTTCATCCGGTCGAAAATGATCGAGAGCTCATTCATCAGGGCGATATTGAGGTCACGCTGTGTATTTTCAATAATTTTGGCCGCTTCGGCAACTTTGATCGAAGAGGCCCGGTGTACGCCTGCTTCTACTACTAGTTCATAGACTTTCGCAATGACTTCCAGCGATTCGGGGCAGCAACCAGCGGCTACTTTGGTGATTTTGGATAAGGTATGTTCCTTGTCACCAGGGTTGATGCGTTCCGGCGAATAGCCAACTTTAAAATCAGTTCTGAACTTCAACCCGGATTCCTGTTCCAGAATGGGAATGCAGTCTTCCTCAGTACACCCGGGGTAAACAGTAGACTCATACACCACATAATCTCCTTTCTTAAGGGCTTTGCCAACCGTATGTGAGGCCGAGAGTAACGGTCTCAAATCGGGCATGGTATGATTATCGATTGGGGTAGGTACCGCTACAATGAAGAAAGAAACTTTTTTTAAATCTTCAGGACGGTTCGTAAACTCAATATCACAACCGTCAAAATCGGACTTTTCCAGTTCGCCGCTTGGATCCATCCCCTCCTGCATCATCGCTACCCGCTTCGCGTTAATGTCAAATCCGATGACTTTCACCTTACGGGCAAAAGCCAGCGCAATTGGCAGCCCAACGTACCCTAGGCCAATCACGGCCAATAACTTTTCTTTACGTACTAATTCTTCGTACACAACCTATCGGGGATAAAATTACCTTGTCAATAAAACTGCCTCTAAACTACTGAATCGTTTCAAATTACGGAACCGTTCCGGAAATACTTAGCATGCCCCCTTTACAAAATAAATAAGCCGCAGTCTGTGAGATACAAACAGCGGCTTTTGAAAACAAAGGCAATTCGAACTGTGTTACAGCCCCAGTTGCTTTTTGAAGAATTCGTAGGTAATACGCAGCCCTTCTTCCCGGGAAACCTTTGGCTCCCACCCTAACAGCTCTTTTGCCCGGCGGATATCAGGCTGGCGCTGCTTAGGATCGTCCTGTGGCAATGGCTTGTATACAATTTTCTGCCCGGTACCAGTCAGCTTGATGATTTCCTCAGCAAATTGCTTAATCGTGATCTCACTGGGGTTCCCGATATTGACGGGAAATGCGTAGTCACTCAGCAGCAGGCGGTAGATGCCTTCCACCAGGTCGTCTACGTAACAGAATGAACGGGTCTGGGAACCATCCCCGAAGCAGGTCAGGTCTTCTCCGCGCAATGCCTGCCCGATGAAGGCGGGTAGTACCCGTCCGTCATCAAGGCGCATTCTGGGTCCATAGGTATTGAATATACGGATAATGCGGGTTTCCAGGCCATGATACGTGTGATAGGCCATCGTCATAGCCTCCTGGAAACGCTTAGCCTCATCATAGACGCCTCTAGGTCCAACCGGGTTGACATTACCCCAATAATCTTCATTCTGCGGATGTACATGCGGATCGCCATATACCTCTGAGGTAGAGGCAATCAGCATGCGGGCTCCTTTGGCCTTGGCAAGTCCCAGCAGATTATGCGTACCCAGCGAACCTACTTTCAAGGTCTGAATGGGCATTTTGAGGTAGTCAATCGGGCTGGCGGGAGAGGCAAAATGAAGAATATAATCCAGATGCCCGGGTACGTGTACAAATTTCGAAACATCGTGGTGATAGTATTCAAACTGGGGGAGTTTAAATAAGTGTTCGATGTTTTTAATGTTACCCGTAATCAGATTGTCCATCGCAATTACGTGGTATCCTTCTTTGATAAACCGGTCACATAAGTGGGAACCGAGGAACCCTGCACCACCGGTAATTAAAACTCTTTTCATAAGATTTTGTATGTTAAATTGTCAGGAAGGTTAAATTGTTAAAGAGGTGCCCGTGAGCTTTTACATCTTGTTGGGATACGCTTTCGGAAAGCTCTGAAACAATTCAACCATTTTACCAGCTGATTACTTATTTATGTGCCACCGTATCACGGCCAATGCTGTAGTAGGTGTAGCCTAGTTCGCGCATCTGGTCAACTTCAAAAACATTTCGTCCGTCAAATATAACTTTGTTTTTGAGTAAAGAATCCATTTTTTCAAATTCCGGGGTACGGAACAGCGGCCACTCAGTCACAATCAGTAAAGCATCGGCGCCTTTGAGGGCATCATAAGGGTCATTTGCAAAGTAAACCTGACCATCAATCACCTTCTTCACATTTTCCATCGCTTCCGGGTCATAGGCCCTTACTTTTGCACCAGAAGCCAGTAATTCTGCAATGTTCTCTAAAGCTGGGGCCTCACGGATGTCATCCGTATAAGGTTTAAAGGCCATCCCCCAGACAGCAATGGTTTTATCTGACAAATCATGATCAAAATACTGCTTGATTTTGGGGATCAGTTTAGTCTTCTGAGCCTGATTAACATTCATTACTGAGTGCAGAATCTTAAAGTCGTAATCGTATTCTTCGGCCGTTTTGGCCAGCGCCTGCACGTCTTTAGGAAAACAGCTGCCGCCGTAGCCAATACCGGCAAACAAAAATCGCTTGCCAATCCGCTGATCGGTACCAATGCCACGGCGAATTGCATCTACATCGGCACCAACCTTTTCACACAGGTTGGCAATCTCATTCATAAAGGTGATCTTAGTAGCCAGGAAAGCATTGGCGGCGTACTTAGTCATCTCTGCTGAACGTTCATCCATAAAGATAATAGGGTTACCCTGACGGACCAGCGGATTGTACGTTTTTGTCATCAGCTTGCGGGCCGTTCAGAATTGGTACCGATCACCACCCGGTCGGGTTTCATAAAATCTTCCACGGCTACCCCTTCCCGAAGAAATTCAGGATTGGAGACAACGTCAAAGTCAACTTTGGCGTTTTTAGCAATCCGGGCATGTACCTTTTCGGCAGTTCCTACTGGTACAGTACTTTTATCAATGATTACGGCATAACGGTCCAGCAAATGCCCTAAGTCATCAGCTACTTTCAGCACATATTTTAGATCGGCTGACCCATCTTCACCGGAGGAGTTGGTAATGCCAGGAAAATAACTTCTGCATCTTTAATGCCTTCGGCCAGATTGGTGGTAAAGTGCAGCCGGTCTTCTTTAATGTTCCGGTCAAAGAGAACGTCCAGGCCGGGTTCGTAGATGGTGATAACCCCGTTCTTAAGTTTTTCTATCTTGTTTACATCAATGTCCACGCAGGTAACCTGATTGCCTGTTTCGGCAAAGCAAGTACCCGTTACCAGACCTACGTATCCTGTTCCGACAACGGCAATTTTCATAGGAGATTTTAGAGATTAAAATTGAGTGATTAAATAGTAAAATAGTACAAAAACGGCTTTTAATAATATTTATTGATGCGGTTGAGTATAAACTGTTTAAGCGCAGGATAATGAGGTAAGGAGCAGAGCCGTGTTCCTATTTTCAGCAGCCCAAAAATAAAAATATTTTCTGAATCAAAATAAATTCTGGCAAAAGGTGGTCAATGGCTGCAAACCTTACGGCAGAGAAACACTATTTTTCTTTAAATTGTAATACTTAGACAATAAATTGAATTTTATTCACTTCATCTTCGTATACTATATTACATAGACCAATTTATATTCTCTTATGTTGCCAGATGTAACCGAAAATATTGAGATGATAGCCAGGTCAGTCCGGGATTTCAGTCAAAAGCAGATTAAACCCAACGTTCGTACCTGGGATGAAACACAGGAGTTCCCGGCTGAGGTATTCCGGCAACTGGGCGCACTAGGCGTGATGGGCATGTTGGTTCCGGAAGATTTTGGAGGGGCTGGGCTGGGCTACCGGGAGTATGTAACCGCAATTGCCGAACTTTCAAAAGTAGATGGTTCAATTGGCCTGTCCATGGCGGCTCACAATTCTCTTTTGCACCAATCACATTCTGATGTTTGGGAATGAGGAACAAAAAAGACAGTACTTGCCCA
This sequence comes from Cytophagales bacterium, assembly GCA_030448185.1. GTDB lineage: Bacteria > Bacteroidota > Bacteroidia > Cytophagales > 172606-1 > CADCTQ01. The sequence goes on from JAUJNL010000133.1 coordinate 8,087, forward strand.
AACTGGCTTCCGGACAGTGGATCGGGGCTTGGGGCCTGACGGAACCTAATACGGGGTCCGATGCCGGCAATATGCGGACAGTAGCCGTGCTCGATGGCGATTACTGGATTATCAATGGGGCCAAAAACTTTATTACCCATGGCATCTCCGGGAATGTAGCGGTAGTAATTGCCCGTACCGGCGCACCGAACCAGGGTCAGAATTCCTCCGCGTTTGTGATTGAAGAGGGACGCCTGGCTTTCTGACCGGAAAAAAAGAAGATAAACTGGGTATGCGGGCTTCCGAGACAGCTGAGATGGTCTTTCAGGATTGCCGGGTGCATACAAGTCAGCTATTAGGTAAGTTGGGCGAAGGGTTTGTACAGGCGCTGAAAATACTGGATGGGGGCCGCATTTCCATTGCCGCTTTAAGTTTAGGCATTGCCCAGGGAGCCTATGAGGCGGCTGTGGACTATTCCAAAGAGCGGAAGCAGTTCAATCAGCCCATTGCCCACTTTCAGGGAATAGCATTCAAACTGGCTGATATGGCTACCCAGATAGAAGCGGCCAAATTGTTAATCTATGCGGCCGCCGAACTCAAAGATTCCGGGCAACCGGTTACCAAACAATCAGCAATGGCAAAATACTATGCTTCTGAAGTAGCCGTAAAAGTGGCTAATGAGGCAGTCCAGATTTTTGGGGGATACGGGTACACTAAAGATTTCCCCGTGGAAAAATTTTACCGGGATGCCAAGCTTTGTACCATCGGGGAGGGCACTTCCGAAATCCAGAAGATTGTAATTGCGAGAAACATTCTTCGTTAGAGTGTAGGCTACCATTAAGCAACTGCCTGGCAGAAAGTATTTTTTACCAATTAACTATGCTCAGGTATGGGCTACGTAACTGCCGTAAGTTGCTAGTGATGTACTCGTTCCTGTTTCCGGGGCAAAAATTTACCCCAATAGAATAAGTACAGAAAGACTTATACGAAATAACCTGTAGCCATTTCGCCGCCTAATATCTATATTTGTAAGAATAAATCCGTGGCCCACACTTTTTGTATAGGATGAATAATCAGGCAGAACGACTAAAAGCTTTGCGACAGCAAATCGGCCTTAATCAGCAGCAGGTAGCCGATAAAGTGGGAAAGTCACGTCCGCGGATAGCTACTTACGAAACGCAGGCAAACGTACGGATTCCGGCAGATGTGCTCCAAAAGTTAGCGAAGCTTTATAAAACTACCCCTGACTATATTGAGCAAGGTACTGCTGCGGTTGCACCTAAAATGGGGCCCGTAGTTACGGCTAACATTCCGGTTTTACCCAGTAATGGGCCTACCCTTCCCGCGTACATGCCCGCTGTGGGACATCATCCGATTGACTACATCAGTGGCAGGTCGGTAAGGCCGGTGGTGGTAACGATTGACCGGTACGGACGGGAAAATGTAGTGCTGGTGCCGGTAAAAGCCCAGGCCGGTTATCTGACTGGTTACAGTAATCCTGATTTTATTCAGAGTTTGCGGGTATACTCTATTCCGGGCTGTGAAGACGGCACCTACCGGATTTTTGAGGTGGAAGGCGACAGTATGGTGGATACCATCAGAAATGGCGATATGGTGGTTACGCGTTATTTAGACGACTGGCGCAGCCTTAAGGCCGATGCTATGTATGTCATTGTAGCCAAGGAAGGGGTCGTGGTGAAGCGGGTAAAAAATATGCTTGAAAAAGCAGCGGGTATTATGATTCTGTCGGATAACCCTCAGTTTCAGCCTGATTTTATTCCAGCCGAAGACATCCGTGAAATCTGGGAAGCCAAAGCCCTGATCTCACAGGATCTCAGTCGCAAGCCTGGTGATATGCTGCAGGAACTAAATAACCTAAGAATCAAAATTGACCAAATGAATCCTGGCCGTAGGTATTAAACCTGCGGCTTTTATGATTGTGCCTTTTTTGAAAAAACTTCGCCGCCGCTGGCCTTCCTTACTGGCCTTTTTTCTTCTACTCATTACTGTATCTTCCTGCCTGTTCAGCCGCATTGACCGGACTCCTTACCGGCAAACAACCTACTACGCCCAACTGCAGCGGAATATAGCCGCGCTGCCTGCGGATACGATCAAAGCCGCTGCGGACACCTTACAGATTGGTTGGGCTAAAATTAATATTACTCCGGACCAACGCCTTCCGCTGGCTGGGTATGGCCACCGCCGGGGTGCTTATCAGTCCGTGCATGATTCCATCTGGGCCAGAACCGTAGTGTTTGACAATGGCATCCGGAAGGCTGCTTTTATCACGCTGGATCTGCTGATTGTCCCACCAGAGCTGACGGAGACATTAACTAAAAAGCTTCCTGCTTTCGGCTATACCATTGATCAGGTCTATCTCACGGCAATTCATTCGCACCACAGCGTGGGAGCTTGGGCACCCAGAATAGCAGGCTGGGGAGTAGCAGGCAGTTTCCGGCCAGAATGGATTGAGCAACTGGCAAAAAAAATTATACTCACTATTCAACAAGCTGATGAGCAAAAGGAAACGGCTAGTATTGGAACGGCCCGCTACCCCGCTTCCGAATTGGTCACTAACCGGGTGGTGCGGGGCGGGCCGGTTGATTCACTGGTGCGGGTCTTTAAAATCAGACAAAACTCCGGGAGCACCGCCCTGATTGTATCTTTCTCAGCCCACGCGACTTGTCTGCATTCACGGGGCAAAGAACTCTCCCGTGATTATCCGGGAGCCCTGGTGGATAGTCTGGAAAAGTCACCGGCAGTAGACTTTGCGGTTTTCTGCGCTGGCGCAGTGGGCAGCCATGGCCCAGGCGCGTTAGGAGAAAATTTTGAAAGAGCAGGCAACATGGCCTACTTTCTGTCCCGGAAAATTCTGATTGATTTTGGTAGAATTCAATTGAGCTACCAGACGGGATTGCGCATTCTTACGCTTCCTTTGCCACTTCGTGACCCCAAACTTCGTATTTACAAGGACTGGAGGCGTCGCCCCTGGGTATACTACTGGGCTTTGGGGCGGTACCCTGCGGTGCTCAAAGGTTTACGTATCGGCAATACGCTGTGGGTAGGTACGCCCTGTGATTTTTCCGGCGAACTGACCGGACCAATTCAGCAAGTGGTTTCCGACGCTCCCTTATTTATCACCAGCTTTAATGGCGGGTATATTGGTTATATTACCAATGATGCTTATTACGACCTGCCCCACTACGAAACCCGTACCATGAACTGGTTTGGGCCCGAAAACGGTGCCTATCTTACGGAAGCTATGCAGGAGTTAGTAAAAAGACTTTTGAAAAATTTGACATAATCCGCTTTTCCTCTAATTTTGCTGCCAGATAAGAAAACCGCCTGTGGGCAGCCTTGTCTAGCAGTAAATTTGTCCGATGGTGTAAAGGTAGCACGACAGATTTTGGTTCTGTCTGTCTAGGTTCGAATCCTAGTCGGACAACAAACGGTAGAGTTAATGCCTTGTAAATCAAACATTTACAAGGCATTTTTATTTCTAGGGGACAAATTGGGGGACAATTTTACATTTTTTTACCCGAATCTTACAAATCATTGCTCCACTTGATTAATTACGTTTTACCTTTTTGCGGTATGCATTATTGATAAATACCATAAACGGTGAAAAAATTAATTGCATTTCTGGTTCTTGGATTATTGTTAATCCCCTTGGCTAACGGCCAAGTAAAAGTTGGGGTAAAGGGAGGTCTTAATTTAGCTGACATTCATGGATACGGTACACCAAAGGGTCTTAGTCCAAGAATAGCCTTTCACACGGGGATAATTTCAGAGGTAGCCATTAAGGGTAAAATATTTATCAGGCCTGAATTACTATACTCTCTGAAAGGGCTTCATTTTCCTGCCAGGCCTTATACAGGAAAGGGCAATGTTAGTTTACACTATATCAACCTACCTTTGCTGGTTGGTTACCGGGTAATTGAAAAAGGATCTGTGATGTTTGGTCCTGAGTTAGGCTATTTACTACAGGCCTATACCCGTTTTGATGATAAGCATATCCCGCTACCTTTCTACGAAAAGTGGGATAAAGGTCTTAATTTAGGCATCAGCTATTCTTTTAATGCCAGATTGGGAACAGAAATGCGGTATTATCATGGCTTCAAAGGTTTGCTCAAAAGTACATTAGTAGATGAGCACGGAACTCCAATTAGGGAAGTCAAAGATGGGAGTAATCGGGTTTTGCAGGTGAGTTTGTTTTATTTCCTTACCAAGTGATAATCTATCAAAACCACTTACCCATTGTTCGGGCAAATTGGTATTTATATTCTTCCTCTACCTGCAGTTCCCGTTCATCAAACCGTTTCCTCCATTTGGTAGGTTTTCCAGCATACGTGTGTTTGCGGTATTTCTGGTAAACCTGTTCGTATTCCTTTTCTAACTTAAAGTAGGCACTGATTGCCCGGTATTTTTTGCTCTGCATCTGCTGTTCATAATAGATCCGGTGCCGGTAGGCCGATGTTTGAATATTGGGGAATTGTAGGCCATGTAGAGAATGGTAGCCCGTCTGCCAGACATGGGACAGATAAAGTAATACCTTTTGCCATTGCCTATATTAGTCGGTACCTCATCCAGATATATCTGATAATCATAATCCTTCTTCTCTCCGGTATAACTGTTTGTATGGGTATAATACACCCTTATATACTGTTCCTCCTCAGTAAGTTTACTCTCATACCTTATACTTCCTGAAGGCTCCCCGTTCCGGTTCCAGTTAATTGAGCCAGTAATATGACACCCCAGTTTAATATAGCCGTTCTCAAGAAGGAATTTTAATTCAAGACGCGTAGCGGAGGCAGTACAGATAGAGCCGGTTCCGGATTTGGGCATATTAAAAGGAAGACTGGATTTTATAGGTCTGGAACACCTACCTTATACCGAACTTAACTATTTAATCTCTAATAGTTAGTAATTGATTTTATACAGACGGTTTTAGAAGGCTTAACAAGGCTAACGAAGCAATTGCACCCAACCATTGTACTTTTTTTTAGTCTGTGGATTAACTAAGTAGTAGTAATAAATCCCGCTAGCTAATCCTTCTCCACTCCAATCATTTTTATAGCCATTACTTTGATAAATAATGTTTCCTAATCTGTTACAACTAGTTAAGTACCATTGATTAAAAGGAATTCCTTGTATTTCAAATAAATCGTTAACACCATCGCTGTTTGGTGTAAATACGTTTGGCACCTTAAAATCACCTAAACATTCTACAAATTGAACGTGGACAGTATCAACAGCAAAACATTCCTTATTTAGGATTTTAGCTATATAAGTTCCCTCTTCATAAATTCTATAAGTAGGATCTCCCTGTATACCTTGCCAGTAATAAGAGAAGGCATTAGGGTGATAAGCGTTTAAAAGTAAAGTGTCTCCAATACAAATTGTAGTATCGCGGCCTAAATTCAATGTTGGAACCTCTTCAAAATTAATGCTGACTGTATCTGCTACAATACCGCAATCATTCTGAAACTGTACCCAATAAGTACCACTTTTATTAACGGTGATTGAGGAAAACGAAGCGCCAGTACTCCATTTAATATTCTTGATAGATGTGTCAACAGAAAGCGTTACAGGCTGTCCGTTACAAACTATTTGGTCTTGGCCTAAATGAATTTGGGGTAAAATTGTATAATTAACCCTAATTGAGTCAATAGCCATACATCCACTTTTGCACACTCGCACCCAATATAAACCAGGTTTTTCTATAACATAATAAGAATTTGACGAGCCATCCTGCCAAGTAATGTCCCCCCCTGTCTGACTTGCATCAAGTTTTAGAGTTGCACCAGGACACAAAGTAGTATCATTTCCAAGATTGAGACTAAATCGTTTTCCAGTAACAACGTCAGATGGAATCGTTAACAATTTCTTCAATTCCTGA
>JAUJNL010000004.1 GCA_030448185.1 Cytophagales bacterium
GTCGTGGTATTTGATGGCGTTGCTGATCAGATTGCCAAAAAGCTGCTGGAGATAGATTTCTTCGGCTATCAGCACCGGCAAGCCCTCCCCCAGGTGAATCTGCATACCAGCCGGAATGCTCAGGGAGTCAATGACACCCCGCAGCAGCTTCTCCATCTGAACGGTGGTTTTTTCCACCTGTTCACGGCCCGATTTGGCGTAAGACAAAATGCCGAAAATAAGCTTATCCATCCGGCGCATCTGCTCCAGCAGCATATCGCAGTACAGACTGGCGCGGTCGTGTTCCGTCACTTCGGGGATTTTCCGGAGCAGGTTCAAAAAACCTTCAATGTTTTTCAGAGGGGCCTTCAGGTCATGCGACACGGTATAGGCAAACTGCTCCAGTTCCTTGTTCATCTTCCCCAGCAGGGCGTTGGCATCACTGCGCTCCGCCAGCAACTGGGTGATTTCTCCGTTGGACTGCGCCAGATCGGCGTTCAGTTTCCTGATTTCATCCAGCTGGTGATCGGTTTCGATGCTTTTCAGCCGCAGGGCTTCGAGCACATCCAGAATATCCATGTTCTGCTGTTTGATCTCCTCGTAAGGCGAGACATGAATTTCCCGGCGGAATTGTTCCTGCCAGCTTTCCACCACCGCTTTACTGAAAACCGGGTGCCGGACGGGAATCCGGAGGGAAAGCTGCGCCCGGGTGCCTCTGTCCGGATGACTGTCCAGTTGAAACAGATCAACCAGCCGGCGGGAGTGAATGATGCCGCAGCCCTTGGTGCGGATATCCGGATGGGCAACGTTGAGGATGGCATCCAGGTCCGGAATGCCCCGCCCCCGGTCCGTAATTACGGCAGTGAGGTACAGGCGCCCTTTCTGCTCACCGATGCCGAACTGAATATTACCACTCCCGACGTGCTCTACCACGTTGCGGCCCATTTCGGAGACGGCAGTGGCAAATTTAGTCTGACTCGGCAGGTTCATACCCGTCAGTGCGCTGAGCTGCCGGGCCCGCTTGTAGGCCAGCACCACATCCAGTTCATTGGCGAGGGTAAGCTTTACAACGTCCGGATACAGATATTTATCCATAAATCTACCTTTTGGTTCGGCTGACCATTACCAGTACGTCATCCCGTCGCCGGGAAAATTCCTTGTAAAGCACGGCGGCAATCACAGAGGTCGAATGGGTTTTCAGGTCCGGGTATTTATTCAGGTCCCAGCGTGACTGAATTCCGTCGGAATGCAGTACCAGCAGCGTGGCCGGGCCGCAGTCGAAAAAGTGGTCACTGATATGGCCGGGAAAATTATTACCCAGAATTCCGTTGTAGGACAAAAGTCCCCTTGTCGCATCGGCAGAAAAAATCCGGCCGCTGATGTTGCCAACCCCGCAGAAACGGAAGCGGCTCTGCTCATTTTCCAGCACTGCAACCGCACCTACCGCACCGCGGGTGGGGGCAATGGCGGCATGGATGGCCACCAGACACCGGGCCGGTTCAAAACTGGTTTCCTCCAAAAAGACCTTGATGGCTTCGCGGGCGGCATGCCGGGCCTCGGGGCCGTGACCCAACCCATCCACTGCCAGCAGCGCGTACTGCCCGTCCTTTTCCCGCAACGCCCAGCCGTCACCGCAAGCCTCTTCTCCGGGTTTGGGCACCATCACTACTCCGGTTTCAAATTCATGGGCCGGACTGCGGCTTCTTGCCGGCCGGGCAGCACCGAATAGCCGCGCCAGTACCACGGTGCCGCTGCCCGCCTGGGAATAGAGATCAAACTCATCGGAAAGCCGCCGGATGGCACCAAGCCCTTCCCCCTGCGACCCGACAGTAGATACACCGTCCTCGAGCATGCGCGCCGGGTCAGCCATGCCGGGTCCCATGTCGAGGCAAAGCATTTCGATGCCGGCTGCTCCGTTCCGGTTTACGGCTTTAACCAGCAGTTCACCACCGTTGGTCGCGTGCTTGACCAGGTTGGAAGTCAGTTCGGAGACCACGATATCCACCTTCCCCAGCAGGGCCGCGCCCAAGCCGTAGCTTTCGGCAAGTTTATGTATGTCTTTCCGGACCGTGTTCAAAAAGCTGCGGTCAGAGAGCAGAAAGCCCTGGTGCGCGTTAAAGTCCATTTTTCCAGCGGATTACGGTAACGGTGGTACCTTTGCCCACTTCACTTGTGATCGAAAATTCATTCACCAGCCGTTTGGCTCCGGGCAATCCGAGACCAAGGCTTTTGCCGGTGGTATAACCGTCCTGCATGGCCAGCCCGATGTCGGCAATACCCGGACCTTCGTCGGCAAAGGTGAGCCGCACGCCAGTCACCTTGTCTCCCAACACTACTTCCAGCGTGACTGTACCTCCCCCGGCGTAGCGGAGCATGTTGCGCACCAGTTCACTGGCCGCCGTAATGAGTTTGGTCTGCCCCAGCAGACTCATCCCTATTTTGACTGCCAGTTCTTTCACCCGGTTCCGGAGGGTCACAACATCCTGTTCTCTGGTAATTTGAATGAGGTCTTTACTCAGAGTTATCATAAAGCTGCCCCCCTCCCCCTGCATCGCTGCCCAGTCTTTTATGCAGGAGTTCCATGCCTTTTTCCACGTTGAGCGCCGTGTGTACGCCCGCCAGGGTGAGACCCAGTTCCACCAGCGTAATCGCTACCGCCGGCTGCATGCCTACTACTACGGTTTGGGCATCCACAATGCGCGATATCGTGGCAATATTGTTCAGGATCCGGCCCATGAAGGAGTCAACAAGGCCTACGGCGGAAATGTCGATCAGAACACCGCGGGTATTGGTTTCGCTGACCATGCGGATCAGGTCGGTTTCGAGGTTGAGGGCAAGCCGGTCGTAAAGGTCCACCTGAATGGTAACCAGCAGAAAAGAGCCCATTTTAAGTATCGGTATCCGGTCCATAGCTTTCCTATTTTCTCTCTCCTTTGCGTACTTCCAGATTAAGCATCTGGAAGGCCAGCTTAAGGGCGCTGGCAAGGGTCGTTTTGGTTTTGATGTTGGAAAGGTCAATGCCCAGGTGCACGATGGTCTGGGCAATTTCAGGACGGATGCCGCTGATGATGCACTCGGCCCCCATGAGCCGGGTGGCGCTCACCGTTTTGATCAGATGCTGGGCCACGAGGGAATCCACGGCGGGCACGCCCGAAATGTCCAGAATGGCAATGCTGCTGCCCGTCGCGACGATTTCCTGCAGCAGGCTTTCCATCACGGTTTGGGTGCGCATGCTGTCCAGGGTACCGATAATCGGCAGGGCGACCACGCCTTCCCAGACCTGGATCACGGGCGTGGAGATTTCGCTGATCTCGTCCGTCTGGCGCATGATCACTTCCTCGCGGCCCTTGATAAAGGTTTCGAAGGTAGTGATGCTCAGGCTGTCGAGCAGTTGGTTAAGTTCTCTGGCCGATTCGTAGAGCAGCCGGGCGTCGCCGGCAAATTTCTTGTCAAGTACCTCGGCAAGGGTTTGTTTGAGGCTGAGAACGTAGGTAGCCGTTTCGCGCGGGGTAAAACCCTGCCTCGCCCGGTATATGGACACTTCACTGATAATATCGGAAACGGACTCGTGCTCCTGGGACTCCGTATTTTTAAAATTATCGCTGGCAATTACTTTAAGCACTGCCAACAACAACTCTTCGGACTGCTGGCGGGACTTCTCATTGGACATGAGTTCTTCCCTCAGGATATGATCCTCGGCCAGATTTGTCATCCACTGGGTTAATATGCTTTGTTTATTTTTTTCCAGGAATTTGGTCACTTCTGATTGCATGTGTTTCGGGTTGAGGATGAGGTTTTCCTGAAAGTTAAAAGGCGCAAAAGGGTGGTTCAGGCATCAAAAAGATCTGCCGGGTCCGGGCCGGCCATACTGAAAGAGCAGCCCGGCTGAAAATTTCATAGAAGTATGTATATGTAATGTTAAACAAATTGCCCCTAAAACACGTAAGGTATACACGTATTTGTCCCCGCGCTGCTGTTTTATCCCAAAAACAGGCAACCGGGCAGCGAAATAAAGCAGCAGTAAACGGATTCATTTCAACTTTTTCCCTTCCCGATGACCCGATGGAATACGGTTTTACTCGTGGACGATGATCCGGCCAGCAGTTTCCTTTCGCTGGAGACCCTGGAAGAGCTGGCTGTCAGCAACCGTATATTTACCATCTTCAACGGCGAAGAAGCTCTCCGTTTCGTGGAAACCCACTGCGGAAATCCGGACCCGGAACTGTCGTGTTTCTGCCCCATGCTGATTCTGCTGGACATTAACATGCCGGTCATGACCGGGTTTGAGTTTCTGGAAAGGTTCTGCCGGTTGCCTGCCCCGTTCCGGAACGGCGTTCAGATCGTGCTGCTTACCACCTCCACCCGTGAGACCGACCGGTTGCAGGCCCGCAAGTACCACGTGCGGCACTACCTTGAAAAACCGCTCACCGCGGAGAAACTCCTTCCCATCCTGTAACCTTTACATCTGCCGGATAAAAAAGGTCCGTACAATGCCGGTCAACCGGAAGGCTGAATCTATTGCAGGTTCTCTTTTTCTGCCTTTCCCATCACCACGGATGCGGTGATAAAAGATTGGCAAAAACAAGCCCCTGTCCGGAGGATCAGGGGCTGATGTCGAATAACGGGCAACTGATAACCAAGAACTACTTAAAACAGTGCCGGGACCGGTGATCAGTAACCTTCCGGCTGCACGGATGCGTCCAGTTCTTCGACCACGTTCCAACTGCGGTGAAACTCAGTCCAGTTGTCATGGATAATGCTCCGGATGCCGGTTACGGCGGCGTATTCGGGCTCACTGCCGGTCATGCCGGTAATTACCTCTACCTCGACCAGCACGTGTTTGGAAACCGGGTTCTGGGCATAGGTAATTTCGTAGGTTTTGTTCAGGACGGAAATGAATCCACCGGAACCAAGTCCGGTCAGGGTCCCTTTCAGATGCGCTTTTGCTTTCATACTCTTCTTTTATGTAATCTAACGTGAATTAGCTCTTCTTCTACCCGACCAGCTGCTGCCCGCAGCTTTCGGAGCCTGTGAGGAGGCCCGGTTGCCCGATTGTCCACGGTTGCCCGGCTGCGGTTTGGCGGCTGGCGGAGCCGGATTGTTTCCGGCCGGATACGGATGGTCCGTGCTGACCGGCAGCGTTTTAGAGATCAGCTTGTTGATCTGCTTCAGGTAATCCCGCTCTTCTGCATCGCAGAACGAAAGGGCAATTCCGCTGGAACCGGCCCGGCCCGTACGGCCGATCCGGTGTACGTAGGTTTCGGGTTCGTTGGGAATTTCGTAATTGATCACGTGCGAAAGCTCCTCGATGTCAATGCCCCTTGCGGCAATATCCGTAGCCACCAGTACGCGGATCTGCCCTGCCTTGAAGCTGGCCAGGGCCCGCTGGCGGGCATTCTGCGACTTGTCGCCGTGAATGGCATCGGCGGTAATGCCGGACTTGTTGAGGTCCTTGGCTACGCGGTCGGCACCGTGCTTGGTGCGGGTAAACACCAGGGCGGCCGGAATAGACTTTTCCTTCAGCAGGTGAATCAGCAGGGCTTTCTTGTCGGTTTTATCCACCAGGTAAACCAGTTGCGATACCTTTTCGGCGGTGGAAGAAACCGGCGTAACCTCCACATGCACGGGGTCGCGGAGGATGGTACCCGCCAGTTTTTCAATTTCAGACGGCATGGTTGCCGAAAAGAACAGCGACTGCCGTTTGGCGGGCAGTTTGGCAATCAGTTTCTTGATGTCGTGGATAAAGCCCATGTCCAGCATGCGGTCGGCCTCGTCGAGCACAAACATTTCAATGTTGCGGAGGCTGATAAATCCCTGATTCATCAGGTCAAGCAGACGACCCGGAGTGGCAATCAGCACATCCACCCCCTGCCGGAGGGCAGTGGTCTGGGCGTGCTGCGATACGCCACCAAAAACGACGGTGTGGCGGATGCGGGTGTTTCTGCCGTAAGCGGCAAAACTTTCGCCGATCTGAATGGCCAGTTCGCGGGTAGGTGTGACGACCAGCGCCCTGATTGGCCGGGGACCGTTGCCGGAACCGGCTGCCGTGTGGAGCATCTGGATGATGGGAATGGCGAAAGCCGCCGTTTTACCGGTACCCGTCTGGGCACAGCCGAGCAGGTCGCGGCCTTCCAGCAGTACGGGAATGGCTCTTTGCTGAATAGGCGTAGGGGTAGTATATCCCTCATCCGTAAGGGCACGGAGAATGGGATCAATCAATTGTAAATTCTGAAAGACATAAAGGAAAACAGATTTTGAATTGGTAGTGGTTAAGTAGAGACTGATTTACTGAGGTTGTAGCGGACAATGAAAAGGCGGATGACGAGTTCATTGTAAAAGTCAGATTTAGAAAAAAGAAAGCGTCTTTCGGGTAAGTCTACCCATCCACTGACGGATGGTATTGTTCCAGCGTTCCATGTGGTTAGTTTGACCGGATTCTTTGCCTACTTTCTGATGCTGCCCGGTCTGCTGATAGATAAAAATTGTATGCTTCCCAGAAATCGGAAAAGCTGGTCTGGCAGCGTAATCTTTCGGGAATTCTTTGCCAAAGTATCTTACAACTCTCCATACTATGGTCCCCAATAAAAGCAATGATTTTACGTGTTTTCCGGCTGATTACCGTCCAGAGCCAGCGCTTTTGGCTTTTTTTTGACAAAGTGCTGCAATTCGTCATACTCAGCACATCCTGCTCAGTAGGCACATCACCCAAGGTAGCCTCCAGATCCGGATGCTTTTCGCCTTGCTGCCTGAGCCAGGCAGAGACCGTTTGCCGGGCTACGCCAAAACGCGTTCAATACCCCGCATACTGGGTCTTTCAAAATAGGCTTTCAGAATCTTCTTTGCGCTCTTCACTATAGCGGGGAGCTGCATCCAAAGTGCCGTATCTGTCACAGCCATTACAGTAATACTTTTGCTTACCGTTTTTCTTATTATGGCCGTTGCTCACTAAGTCAATACTACCGCAATGAGGACATGCCTTGGTAATCTGAATCATATGCTTTTTAAACCTTTCTTCCTAAGTTACCAATTTCTAAAATCAGCCTCTACTTAACCACTACCTTTGAATTATGGGTTTTAAATTCTGAATGAAAATGACATCGCTTTGAAGCTGAATGGCTGATCATCTGTCATTCAAAATGTATCATTTGCGTCGGCCCAACAGGTGTTGAAGCTTAAAAAGACGGGCTAACGATATCCGGTTCTATATGCAGAAGAGGCAGAGAGAGGAGGAAAAATTAGCCGGTGGTTTAAACCGCGTCCAATTGCAAAGGTACTCATTTTTATTTGGAACCGGGGAAATCCCTTTAAAGTTCAATTTTCCGTTTTTTGTGCAAACAAATTTCCGGGCTCCTACCGATAACAGGCGCACATGCCGGACACCGGCACCGGCCGGACGGGAAGGGGAATGTTGGTAATGTCTCTATCAGGTCCGGTGCTGTTTCTCATGTTCCAACCACGGCCAGTATGTGGACGATGGTTTTGACAGTCTGTCTGACGGGTAAAGACTACTTTCTGCCACCTCATGGCTTCTATTTTCAGATCCGCCTTGCATAATCCGGTGAAAATTCCGCATCTTAAGGCGGCCCCCGGGCTGAACAAACCCTAACCTATTCCTACACCGCATGGATGCTTTCAACATCAACCGCCGCCGTTTCCTGCACGGCGCATCAGCCTCACTGGCCCTTTCCACTTTTGGTCTGCCGGGTCTTGATTTTGTCAATCCGCCCAAGCCCTACCGGGTGGCCCTGATCGGCACGGGCTGGTACGGCAAAAGTGATCTGTTCCGGCTGCTCCAGGTGGCGCCGGCAGAAGTGGCAGCCCTCTCCGATCCGGATCAAAATATATTGCAGGCCGCGGCCAGACTGGTGAGCGGGCGGCAGAAGTCCGGCAAAACACCCCGCCTCTACACCGACCACCGGAAATTATTAGCCGAAAACAAACTGGATATCGTCATCATCGGTTCGCCGGACCACTGGCACGCCCTCCAGACCATCGACGCCCTCAAGGCGGGGTCGCATGTGTATGTACAGAAACCGACCAGCGTGGACGTGATGGAAGGTGAAGCAATGGTAGCCGCCGCCCGGAAATACAACCGGGTGGTGCAGGTGGGTACCCAGCGCAAAAGCACGCCGCACCTGATTGACGCCAAAAAGAACATTGTGGATGCGGGTCTGCTGGGGAAAGTGTCGCACGTGGAGATGTGCTGCTATTTTCACATGCGGGCCAATGGCAATCCGCCGGTCGAACCGGTACCGGCTTTCTTTGATTACGATATGTGGACCGGCCCCGCTCCGCTGCGTCCCTACGACGGCCTGCCCCACATCCGGTGGTGGCGTACCTTCATGGAATACGGCAACGGCATCATGGGCGATATGTGTGTGCACATGTTTGACACGGTCCGCTGGATGATGGGCCTCGGCTGGCCGAAGCGGATCAGTTCCACCGGCGGCATCTACGTGCAGAAGGATGGCAAATCAAACATAGCCGACACCCAGTCGGCGGTATTCGAATACGACGGACTCAACTGCGTATGGCAGCACCGTTCGTGGGGGACGCCAGCCAATCCGGAGTACCCGTGGTCGTTTACCCTCTTCGGGGAAAAAGGCACCCTGACCGGCAGCACGATGCAGTATGACTTTATTCCGATGGACAAAGCCGGCCAGAAGATCCACAAGGATGTCGTGTACGAGAAGGAAAAATACCCTGAAGATCTTAAAGAGGAAAAGATTGAACTGAACGCGGCACCGGCTACCCGGCTGCACATGCTGGACTTCCTCGCCGCCATCGGGCAGGGAAGCCGGCCGGTGGCTGACATTGAAGAAGGTCACATCTCCACGGCAAGCTGCATCCTTGCCAATTTGTCCATGCAAACGGGCCGGCCACTGGTGTACGACCCGCAGAAGCGTATTATCGTGGATGATTCAGAGGCGACCGGGCTGCTTCAGCGGCCTTACCGCCAGCCGTGGGAACATCCCCTGCCGGACCGGGTGTAGGGTGGGAGTTGATCGTTATTGGTTATTCGTTGTTCGATTTTGCCGCCAGCATGAGCCTTGTGGCAGCGTGGGGGAAGTCTGGTTATTCAGGGGAAATGTAATTCGTAATTCGTAATTCGTAATTCGTAATTCACGTGAGTTATCGAGGTAATTAATTGATAGAGAAACACTTAAAGCAAGAAGTCCAACACAGTTGCACAAAGAGTAGTTTAAGGAATTGTCACAAACCAAGAAACTACTACAATGAGAACCATACTGGACAGCTTAAAGTTAGTTGAAATCTTCATTGCCTGCGATGACTTTTGTAAACAATTCGAGCAGTACTCTATGCAAGAGAACGATGAGCCGCCGAAACAAAGACAGATGAGCGATAGTGAAATGATGAGCATCCTGATCTTTTACCATCATTCGGGCTTCAAGTGCTTCAAGTACTACTATGAACAGATCATTTTAAGAGCCATGCGCAGCTATTGGAAAAACCCTTATGCCTATGCGGCTTTTGTGGCTCAGATACCAAGAGTCAACTTTGTCTTGTTTGCTTTCCTTTCGGCTTGTCGTTTAGCTGCCACTACGGAGGCCAATTACGTTGATTCTACCCCCTGGTAGTGGCCCACAACCGCAGAAAACAGAGCAACAAGACCTTTAAAAACCTGGCCAGAACCGGTAAAACCTCTACTGGCTGGTTCTTTGGCTTCAAACTTCATGCGGTCATTAACCAAAAAGGGCAATTAGTCGTCTTCCGCATCACTACGGCTAATGTAGCCGATAACAACCATGATCTGCTCGAAAAGCTTACTCAAAAACTCAAAGGCTTTCTCTACGGAGACAAAGGGTATCTGACCGGGCTGGCGGCCAGACTCAGGGAAAGAGGACTGGAAATCGTAACCAAATACCGAAAAACAATGGGACTGCAAGCAATCACTTACAAGAAAAACTACTATCTCTCCCATCGCGGACTGATTGAAACCGTATTTGACTGTCTCAAAAACCTCTGCGACCTGGATCACTCCCGGCACCGGAGCCCTTTGAACTTTTTTATCAACCTCTGGTCGGCGCTTATTGCCTATACCTTCTTTGATCAGACCCCTTCCATTACCCCTTTCAAAGAACGTATTGCCCAATCCTGCGAAATTGTAGTTATCTAAGAACCTACTATATAACTCACGTTAATTCGTAATTCGTAATTGCTTTTCCGCAACCCTGACCGGCCGGTTGCGTTTCAAAACAGCCCCTGACCGACCATTTTAAGTACCTGAGCAGAAGTAATCAGGCATTTATTTTTCCTGAATACCTGATTCTTCAGCTACTATAAACCGAATAACCCATAACCACTTAGTAAACTGATCAGTAAAAAACACGCCGTTGATGCTCTTAGCTGTACTATCCGGCTTTCTGGTTGCCGCGTCCCTGCTGTTTCCCGGCCGGCCACTGAAAGGCAAAGGAGCCGTTTTGTTAACCCTGCTGCCGGCGGGTCTTTTCATTTATTTCTGCAGTTTACTGCCGCAGGCCGCCGCCGGGGAAAGGCTTTTCTTTCACTACCCGTGGGTGCCGGCCATGGGCGTCAACTTCGATTTCTGGCTCGACGGACTATCGATGGTTTTTTGCCTGCTCATTACTGGCATCGGCACACTGATCTTTTTCTACGCTTCTTCCTACCTGAAGGGCCACCCGTACCTGGACCGGTTTCTGGGCTACCTGAGCATGTTTATGAGTGCCATGCTGGGCCTTGTGCTGTCTGATAACGTTATCTCCCTCTTTGTCTTCTGGGAACTGACCAGCATTACTTCTTTCTTCCTGATCGGCTTCAACAACGACAGTGAAGCCTCCCGCAAAAGTTCGATGCTGGCCCTTGCCATTACCGGCGGCGGCGGTTTTTTTCTGATGGCGGGTCTGGTGCTGATGGGTACCGTGGCGGGCAGTTATTCGGTGCAGGAAATGATTGCGGGCAATGCACTGATGAAGAACCACGCCCTTTACGGTGTAATTTGCTTTCTGGTCTGCGCCGGAGCTTTCACCAAGTCAGCGCAGTTTCCGTTTCACTTCTGGCTGCCCGGTGCCATGAAAGCACCCACGCCGGTGTCGGCTTACCTCCACTCGGCGACGATGGTAAAGGCGGGGGTGTATCTGCTGGCAAGGCTTACGCCGGTGCTGGGCAACCATCCGTACTGGAGCCTTACGCTGATGATTACCGGCGGCTTCACCATGGTGTACGCAGCGGTCCACTCCCTGTTCCGCACCGACCTGAAAAGCATCCTTGCCTACTCCACCATCTCGGCGCTGGGCATGCTGGTTTTCCTGACCGGGGTCGGTACGGGCGAAGCCTTTACGGCCATGGCCGTGTTTGTGCTGGTCCATGCCCTGTACAAGGCCTCTCTCTTCCTGGTCACCGGCGTGATTGACCACGAAACCGGCATCCGCGACGTTACCCGGCTGTCCGGGTTGCAGAAGGTGCTGCTTCCGGTGGCGGTGGCCGGGGTCCTGGCGGCCCTTTCCGGCGGCGGCATTCCCCTTACTTTCGGCTTTATCGGCAAAGACCTGATCTACGAAGCGACGATGCGGGCCGGTAACGCCGGTTTATTAACCGCCGCCGCCCTGCTCACCAATATTCTGCTGCTGTACGCCGGTTTTGTGGCTGGTATCAAGCCTTTTACCGGCAGGCTGTCTGAAGCTTTTCAGGACGTACACCTGCCTCCCCTGTCCATGTGGCTGCCTCCGCTCCTGCTGGCGGTGGCCGGCGTGGTGCTGGGACTGTTTCCGGGGGTGCTGGATGTGCCGGTGGTGGGGCCGGTGGTTACGGCCATGCAGGGCACCGCGGAAGGCATTCACCTCCATATCTGGCACGGGTTTAACTTTACCCTGCTGCTGAGTGCGGTTACCCTGGTGGCGGGGGTTGGATTTTACCTGCTCCGCAAACCAACGCACAAAGCCGAACTGACCATTGGCCGACTCGGATTCATCTCCCCGCAGCGGCTGATTACCGGAGCCGCCCGGGGCGTTATCCGTTTCTCGGACTGGTTCACGATTCTGTTTCAGAACGGTTATCTGCGGGTGTACCTGCAGTACATTGTCCTGTTTCTGACGGTGCTGCTGGGCATCCGGTATTTGGGTGAAGGACGGCCCGAAATCAGCGTTTCCCAGTTTTCCGAAATTACAGTGTACGAAGGCGTAGTATCCGGGGTGATCCTGCTGGCTATTCTGGTGACGATTTTAACTTCCTCGCGTCTGACGGCAATCGCTTCCCTGAGTGTGGTCGGGTATTGCATCTGTCTGCTGTTTGTGTTTTACAGCGCCCCTGACCTGGCCATGACGCAGTTTACCATTGATACGCTTACGGTGGTGCTGTTTGTGCTGGTGCTGTTCAAACTGCCGGCATTCACAAAGATCAGCACCACGGCCGTCAAGGTCAGGGACATGGTGATGGCCGTTGCGTTCGGCACCCTGATCACGATTATTGCCCTTGAGGTGCTGGAGGAACCAGTCAACAAGGAAATCAGCCGGTATTACGCCGAGAATGCCTACGTGCTGGCAAAAGGAAAAAATGTAGTGAACGTGATCCTGGTTGATTTCCGGGGACTGGATACGATGGTAGAAATTACAGTGCTGACCATCGCGGCCATCGGTGTCTTCAGTCTGCTGAAGTTAAAGATCAACCCGGCAGAGAAGGAATAAATTGTTGAATTGTCAAATGGCTATATGGTTGTATGGCTACATGGGTGGATGGCTGAGGGGTGGATGGTTTATAAAAGAAAAAATTCAACAATACAGCCATTATAGTTATGAAAACAATCATCCTGAAAACGGCTTCCAGGTACCTGTTGCCGCTGTTGCTTTTGTTCTCCGTTTTTATCCTGCTGCGGGGCCACTACCTGCCGGGAGGTGGTTTTGTGGGTGGGCTGGTGGCGGCCATTTCCTTTGTGTTGCACGCCTTTGCCAATGGTCTGAGCAATACCCGCCTGTTGCTGAAATACCATCCGCGGATATTGATCCCTATCGGGCTGGGCCTTTCCCTGCTCAGTGGTTTCGTCCCGATGCTGTTCGGTGAGCCGTTCATGAAAGGGCTTTGGTTTCCGGAGCCGCTCCCGGTAATCGGCATGGTGGGTTCGGCGCTTTTCTTCGACATTGGTGTCTACTTTGTCGTGATCGGCGTTACGCTCACGATTCTCTTCACCATTTCCGAAACTACGCAACTGGAAGAATGACTGAAGGATTGAAGGATTGAAGGATTGAATTACCAAACTGATTCAGGCGTCCACGCCTGAATGAACCGGGTTTCTGATTCCCCTGAGATTCAAGCGTGGACGCCTGAATCAGTTGGACGCTTGAATCAGTTACAAACAGCAAATATGACTGTAAACGAATGAACATCAGCTGATACCCAATAACCACCCACTCCAATGGAGGTAATCTTAGCCATACTGATCGGGGTTTTGTATGCGGCAGGCATCTACATGATGGTGAGGCGCAGCCTGGTGAAACTGCTGATCGGCCTGATCCTGCTGGGCAACGGCGCCAATATGCTCATCTTCCTGCTCGGCCGGATCACCAAGGGCAGTCCGCCGGTCATTCCGGAGGACGCCAGAGTGTTTGCGGAAGTTTACGCCGACCCGATCCCCCAGGCGCTGATTCTGACGGCCATCGTGATCAGTTTCGGCCTGCAGGCTTTTGCCATCATTCTGCTCAAGCAGGTCTACATTGTAAATGCATCCGATGATCTGGATGACCTGAACCCAATCGAAGAAGAAATATGACCGATAACCATATCGTACTACCTGTCATTACTCACCTGTTTACTGCGGTCGTACTGATATTCTTCTGGAAAAAAACGCGCATCAGCCGCATCATCAGCGTGGTCGCCAACAGCATCCTGGTGATCAGCAGCTTTGTGCTGTTTACCAGGACCTGGAACGCAGGCGTATTTACCATGCAGGCCGGCAACTGGCCGGCTCCGTTCGGGATCACGTTCGTAGCCGACGTATTCAGCAGTACGATGGTCTTGCTGACCAGTTTATCGGGCATGGCAGTCAGCATGTATTCGGCGGTGGGCGTGAGCAAGGCCCGGATGAAGTTCGGTTATTTTCCACTCCTGCACTTTCTGCTGATGGGCCTCAACGGCGCTTTCCTGACCGGCGATATTTTCAACCTGTATGTCTGGTTCGAAATCATCATCATTTCTTCTTTCGTGCTGATGACGCTGGGCGGCCGTAAACCGCAGATCGAAGGGGGCATCAAATACGTAGCCGCCAACCTGATGGCTTCAGTGATTTTTCTCACTGGTATCGCCATTCTCTACGGTCTTACGGGCAGCCTGAACATGGCCGACCTTTCGCGTAAAGTTGCCCTGATTCCCAACCGCCACCTGATCAACATCACTGCCCTGCTCTTTCTGGTGGGATTCGGCATCAAGTCGGCCGTTTTTCCGCTGTTCCTGTGGTTGCCATCGTCGTACCATACGCCGCCCTCGGCCATTGCGGCTGTTTTCGGCGGTCTGCTCACCAAAGTGGGCGTCTACGCCCTGCTTCGGGTGTTTACGCTGATTTTCGTGCCCGACGATTTCATTGCCTTTACCCTGATGGCGGTGGCTACTGCCACGCTGCTGACCGGTGCATTCGGGGCCATCATTCAGAAAGACATCCGCCGGATCCTTTCCTACCTGATTGTGTGCCACGTGGGTTACATGGTGGCGGGGCTGGGCCTGTTTACCGAAACCGCCCTGACCGGCTCCCTGTTTTACCTGATCCACGACATTATGGTCAAAACCAACCTGTTTCTGGTAAGCGGCCTGATCTACAAGATAAAAGGCACGATCAAACTGGAACAGGCCGGCAGCCTTTACGCCGCTTACCCCAAATTATCGCTGCTGATGGCGTTGGTGCTCTTTTCGATGGTGGGCGTACCTCCCTTATCGGGTTTCTGGCCGAAAATCTACCTTTTTCAGGCTGCCTTTGCCGCCCATTCGTATACAGTGATCGGGGCCATCATTGTGGCCAGTTTTTTCACTTTGTACATCACGGCCAAACTTTGGGCCGAGGTTTTCTGGAAGGATGCACCGACCGGGGTGGCCCGGCACAGTGATCTGTACAACCGGATGAACCACTACGGCAAGGCCCTGCTGGTAACGCCGGTGATCCTGCTGGCTATCGTGACGCTTTACATTGGTCTGGGTGCCGAAAATATTGCCCGGGTTTCGGTCCATATTGCGCAGGAACTGATGGACCCGTCGCCGTACATCAATGCAGTGCTGGGTGAAGTTGTCCTGGAGCCGTAACCGGAAAAGAATTATGAAGAAGAAATTCCTGATGAACCTGCTGCTCACCTTCGTGTGGGTTGCCCTTACGGGTCAGTTCAAGCTGATCAACTTCTTTTTCGGCTTTGTGCTCAGTTTTCTGCTCTTGTGGGCCATCACCCGCAACCGGGCAGACCGCCAGTACTTTAACCGCATTCCGCGCATCATCAGCTTTATCTTTTACTTCCTCTGCGAATTGCTGAAGGCAAACCTGCAGGTGGCCTTTGACGTGATCACGCCCAGATTTTACATGAAGCCGGGCATTATCCGGATTCCACTCAGCGCCACGACGGACCTTGAAATCACGCTGCTGGCCAACCTGATTTCGCTCACGCCCGGCTCCCTGAGCATTGATGTTTCGGAGGATAAAAAGGTGCTGTACGTTCATGCCATGTACATCCGGGACAAAGACCAGTACATTGACCAGATCAAAAGTGGCTTTGAAAGAAAATTATTAGACATACTGCGGTGAGCCTGTTCGACTTCTACTACTATTTCATTCTGCCCGTGCTGAGCCTCTCCGTGCTGCTGGTATTCGTGCGGTTCGTGAAAGGGCCGGGAATTGTGGACCGCGTGGTCGCCCTCGACCTGCTGATTACCATCGGCATCGGCATCATTGCGGTTTACAGCGTCCTGACCGGGCAGTCTACCTTTCTGGACATTGCCATGATTCTGGCCCTGATCGCCTTCCTGGGCACGGTGGCCTTTTCGTATTACCTTGAAAAAAGAGAAAAAAATGGTTGAAATCGCGATTATGATTCTGAGCGCCATCGGATCAGTCTTTATCCTGCTGGCGGCCATCGGCATCGTCCGCATGCCCGATCTGTACCTCCGCATCTCCGTCACCACCAAGGCGGCTACCCTTGGCATCGGCCTGATCCTGACGGGAGCGGCGCTTTTTTTCGGCGACTTCTCGGTAACCTCCCGGGTGGTTGCCATTGTCTTTTTCCTGCTGCTGACTGCCCCGGTAGGTGCCCACATGATCGGCCGGGCCTCTTATTTCATCGGTACGCCTCTGTGGAAGGAATCCGTTCTTGATGACCTGCAGGGCAAGTATGAGAAAGACTCACACCTGCTGAGCAGCGGGGTCGGTAAACCGGACCTGGAGGAGGAAAAGGGAGAGAGCAGAAATGATTAAGTGGCTGCGCAATTTTAAATTGTGGATTTTAGATTTTGAATGTCGAGACAATACACTGATTATCAGACATTTTTAAGCAAAAATCGGTTCCTGGAGACTTATAGGGAAAAGTCTTCAGGAAGCCTCATCCCCGGCCCGTTAGCTTCGCTGATCCCTGCGGGATTCTCCAGGGATAAGGGGAGCAGAAGCGTCGCAGTCAAGTCCCTCTCCCTGACTCCTGAGCACGGGAGGAGCGGACGTCAGTCCCGGGATTCAGGGTGAGGCTTCAATGGAATTCTTCCCTAAATGTCTCCAGGAACCCAAAAAGCCGAATTTTAAGTACCCGAGCAGAAGTAATCAGGTATTTTAAAATTTAAAACCATGACGTCAACTTATTCAAAGTCAGAAGATTACCCAATAATTCAAAATTTAAAATTCACAATTTAAAATTGCGCAGCTACTTAAATGCCGGATAAATTTCGCCCGGTTACCTGACCCGGCGGCGGCTGAAGGATAAAAAAAGCTGAAGCGCGACAATGGCCTTCAGCTTTTTGGTTGCCCGGCAGGAATCAGGGGATACCCCCTGCGCAGATGATCCTGCCGGCTATCAGTGGATAAATGGATGAAAAGTCAGTCCGGAGCGGAGGCTTGCTGTCTCTCAGAGGCGGTTCAGCTCCTTGCGGCAGCGGCGGATCAGTTCCAGTTCTTTCCGCGAAGTGCCGTCGTAAGATTCTGCAACGCGCTGCAGAATCCCGATAAACTTCTTCTTCAGGTCTACGTCCAGCTCGCGCCGGTTTTCCGTAAACCGCCGGAGCGCAAATTCAAAAGCTTTTTCGGCCTCTACGCTGTACTTATCGTTGAGATTGATCATGCTGATGGCAATCTCGCCATAGGGCTCATCGTGCAGCACCTGACGGAGTGTAGTGAGTTCTTCAGGCTGCAGGCGGCCGTCCATTTTTGCAAGGGCATAAGCCATACTGCCTAAGCCAATGTACAGATCTTGTTGAGGCATGGGTCTGGGGGAGTTTAAGTAAGAAAACAATTTTGAATTTTAAATTCTGAATTTTGAATGAGTATGACCACATACAGTCTGTGAGAGGTTTTCATTCAGAATCCATGATTCAGAATCTATAATTTAACTCTGATCGGTTGCTCAAAAGTGAGCGTTGATTGGGCTTCCGGTTAAAGCAGACGGATGTTTGCCTGACGTACCGGATCGTAAGTGGTGCGGCCCCTTCCGGAGGCAGAACATTGAGGGCCGGTCTTCAATAGGAAGACCAACCCTTAATGCAGTCTTTCGCCTGAGTGATTTATCATTGGATGACGGGTCAAAGATGCAGCCGCCGGATTAACCGGAAATTAAAAGGGCGTTAAAAAAGGATTAGAACTTTTTTTGTGCCGAAACTGCGGGACCAGTTCTCAGAGAGATTGACTGTCTGGCTTCGCTGAGAATAGTTCCCGCAGATGGGCGCAGATAAGGGCGCAGATTAACGCTGATATTTGTATTTCATCTGCGGGTATCTGCGGTTTCATCCGCGTAAATCTGCGCCTATCTGCGGGAAACCAAATTTATCCTGCACCCGCGGCTTGTCAACTGAACCGCTTATTCCTGCCGGATCAGGGTCTGTTACCTGCTCCTCTGCCGGTCATTCGTGAAAACTAATTTACTTTTAATGGTGCCAGTGGCCGCTGTTTCGTTAATTGCAGGTGAACATTGCCTTCCTGCGGCCCGGATTTTTCCTGTACCCAAACCAAATTTCCCATGACTGAAGTAACGCCGGTCCGCGGCCTTTCCAAAACCGCCAGTGTGCTGCTGGTGGAAGATGAGCCCAAAGTGGCCGCCTTTATCCGCAAAGGAATGGAGACGCAGCATTACAAGGTAGAAATAGCCGGTGATGGCCGGGAAGGAAAGCTGATGGCCGCCGCCCGGAAATACGACCTGGTCATACTCGACATCAACCTCCCCCACATCAGCGGCATTGAGTTGTGCAGATTCATCCGGAGCAAATACGCCAAAGTGCCCATTCTGATGCTCACTGCCCTCGGCACCACCGGCGATAAGCTGTCGGGGTTCGACGCCGGGGCCGACGATTATCTGGTAAAGCCGTTTGAATTTCTGGAACTGATGGCCCGGGTGAATGCCCTGATGCGCCGTACGGCCGCGCCGGCGGAGGAGACGACCCTGAAAATTGCCGGTCTCGAACTGGATCTGCGGGAGAAAGTAGCCCGCCGCGACGGCAAAACCATTGAACTGACTGCCCGGGAGTTTTCGCTGCTCGAATACCTGATGCGCCACAAGGGCAGGGTGGTTTCCCGGAGCGATATTGCCGAACACGTATGGGACATAAATTTCGACACGGGCACCAACATCATTGACGTGTACGTAAATTACCTGCGCAAAAAAGTAGACAGGGACGCCTCCGTCAAACTGATCCATACGGCCATCGGAATGGGCTACATGCTGAAGGAGAAATAAACGGACAATTAAGTAGTTGTTGGTTATCAGTTGTTCCTTGTTCGAAGGATAAATATAAACCGTGGGCTGTTGGTACCCCTCCTGCCGCATTTAAAATACTGGATTACTTTTGCACGTATACTTAAAATCGGGCATTCAGCATTTTCCCATGACCATCCGGACCCGGCTTACGCTGCTCTTCACGCTGGTGGTGGCGTCACTGCTGGGCGTTTTCTGCTGGGTGATCTTTTTCTTTGCCGAAATGCACCGCAAGCAGGAGTTTTATCAGCGCCTGAAGGCGGAGGCGTTTACCAGTGCCGGACTCCTGTTTGGCAAAGCAACCATCAGTCCTGAACTTTTCAAGATTCTTGACCGCAATCAGCTCACCGTCCTCAACGAGGAAGAACTTATCATCTACAATTATCTCGATCAGCTGGTTTACGAAAGTGGCACCGATTACCTGACGGTGGACAAGGAAATCCTCGGCCAGGTACGCCTTCAGAAGGAACTACGGCTCCGTCGGGGAGACCGGGAGATTGCCGGGGTGCTGTTTGCCAGTGGCTCCAACCGCTTTGTGGTCTTTGCCTCGGGTGTAGACAAGTACGGGTTCAGCAAGCAGCGCAATCTTGCCCTGATCCTTTCGGCGGGCTGGCTGCTGGCAACGGGCATCGTGTTCATAGCTGGTCGTTTTTTTGCCCGGAAAGCCCTCGAACCCATGACCCGCGTCATCAGTCAGGTCGCTGCCATTTCGGCCTCGCGGCTGGAGTTGCGCGTGAATGAAGGCAACGGGAAAGACGAAATTGCCCGGCTGGCCCGCACTTTTAACCAGATGCTCGGCCGGCTGGAAGAAGCCTTCCGCCTCCAGCGCGCCTTTGTCTCCAACGCTTCGCACGAAATGCGTACGCCCCTCACCTCCATCACTGGTCAGATTGAGGTTTCCCTGCTGACGGACGAGGAACCCGGTGAACTGCGGGCTACACTGCAGTCGGTGCTGGAAGATGTGCGGCACCTGAACCGCCTGACCAATGGCCTGCTTACGCTGGCGGGGGTGAGCATTGACGAAGCTACCGTAAGCTTGACCCCGCTCCGCCTTGACGAATTGCTCTGGGTAGTCCGCAGCGATCTGTTGAAGATGCATCCCTCCTGCACGGTCCGGGTGGAAATGGCGGACCTGCCGGAAAAAGAAGGAGACCTGAGCATTCCGGGCAGCGAAACCCTGATCAAAACGGCCCTGTTCAATCTCATGGAGAACGGCTGTAAGTTTTCTCCGGACCATGCGGTAAGGGTGCAGTTTCAGCCGCAGCAGAGCCACATTCTGGTGGCTTTCCGCAACTACGGACCGGCCATTCCCACCCAGGAGCTGCCCATGATCTTCAAGCCTTTTCACCGCGGCACGAACGCCCGCCACATCAGCGGTCACGGAATCGGCCTCTCCCTCACCGACCGGATCATCCGCCTGCACCGGGGCAGCCTGCAGGTAGATTCTGCGGATGGCACCGGCACTACCTTTACCGTTACCCTGCCGCGGCTCCATAATTAATCGGATTCTAACCCGGCATTCATGTTATTTTAATCCTGACAGCCCAGATTTGGTCAGTACAACCAACAGAATTGGCTATGCCCCCCTATACCCTTGACTACACCAGCGAACCGGATACTACCCCGGTGAGGCCCCGAAGCAGAACTGCCCCGCCAGTGGCACGGAAACTGTTTGCGGCCGGATTGTTTATTCTCTCAGGCGTGTCGGTGGCAGGTAACTTCCTGCTGCTCAACCATCAGCGTTATTACCAGAACAACGCCGACCGCCAGGCCCTGCAGTACGATTCGCTGCTTTCGGCCAAACTCCTCTCGGACCAGCAGGCGGCCGAACTCAGGCGGCAACTCCTCCGGCTCCGGCAAAGCCACGAAAGATTGCGGGATGAGTTTCGGGTGCAGACTGCCAGCGGAAACAAGTAGCTGCGGCCGGGTGACCTAATGCAAAAATTATCGGACTTTTGGCAGCAGGATTTAAAGACTTTTAAGGCTTTGAAGAAAGTCAATAATACCCGATTGTGATCATGTTATTTCCGGTCTGGGCACAACAATTATAATTTATAATTATATTTAGTGAATCTGGAAAAAGTAGCCTATCCCATATATTTTGTAATGACCGGATAGCCGCTAAGCAACTTCTTGCCAAGCGGCTTTTTAAATAGCCGTTCCGTTAAGGTATATGAGCACAAATGAGCATTGGAATCCAACCCTTACGAGACGGTTACGGGCTTTGCTGCACGCGGACCCGCTTCTTGGAATGCGCAATGGGGACAGTCGCCGCGAAGAGAGCTTGCAGCATTATGACTCTTTGCCCTTGGTAATCAAGGCGTTTGACTTCATCACCGAGCATATGGGGCTGGAACAAGCCGTAGACCGCCGTCAATTGACGGAAGCCCTTAAGCCTTTGCTCGAAAAGATGGATGATGCAGCAGCAATAGAACGAAGCCGGGAAAGACACGTTACAATGGTCAACCGCTTGGTTAATGCCTTGCGCAATAGGACCGGACAGCCCTTTGAAATGGAGTATACAGTATTTGATGCTGGTGCTGCCATCCGGCGAGGCCTGCAAGTACGACTCATAGAGGAGTACGAGAGCATAGATGGCCGCATTGTTTTCCGCCTTACCAAAGAAGCGCTCAACCTGTTTTTAAATGCATTGGATTTGGACATTGAAGATGCCCAAACCGCTACCGAAAGCAAGTAATCCAGTCACAATTGAACCGGGGAAAATTCAATGAGGCAGTTGAGACTGCCAAGCGGGCCCGTATCCAATCCATCGGTATTATGAGAGCATTGTAACAATCATTCAGCAGACCAAACGCGATTTAAGTGAAGTTGACTGGAACGTAGAGGTGCCCAACATTTGAAAAATGCCCTTTCCTCATTTAGCCACCAGAATCGCTACGGAAAGGGCAATGTGGCTCTCTGCCCAGAGTACGCTTGACACGCTTGTCACCGGACAGCGACCGTGTGCGCCAGATAATTACAGTTGCTGAGTTGGTCGATGATTGTATCCAAAGACACATGCAATTGCAGACGCGGTTGATGGAGGCACGCGGTATATTTTTGGATGAACAGGACCGCCAAACATTCTCAACCCGACGCGTCAGAATCCGGCCATATCTGCAAAAGGAAGTATTAATGCCACTTCTGTAAATGCACAAGTCGGATGCGGCACAGGTGGTACATAACAGCGCATCTGCCCTGCTGGGGGCTCAACCGGTTCCCATTTTCAACCTCGGGGAGTTTCTAAATTGGCTGCTACGTCCCGGCGGGAAGTACCCGGATAGTGCCGGTTGAAGATTTAGAGCTGGTTGAAGCAAGCCCTGGTGATACCTGGTTCTCACCCGAGGTTATTGCCACGTGCAACTCCTACATGGAAGGCATTGCCCGGATGGAGAACTACTTTCCTCGGTACTCGAAAGGGCCAAAGAAAGGGGGGAGAGACAGCAGCCGTCTGGAATGCATAGCCTTAAGCGCATTCTACGCGTTTGCCGAAATCGCTGAATACGAAGGTGGGCAACTTGTGACTATGACGACCGGAAGGCCACTCCGTACAGCAGGATTTGCGGGAGACGATTTGCAATTCACTAAATTAAAGCAACAGCATGAGTCATGAAGACAGCAGGAGTTGGGAGGATGATTGCTACCAGGCAGGTGCTACTGCAGTTTGGCTTGCAGCCGCTCATCCGTCCTGCACAAAACCAACAGTATCGCACACTGATTGACCAGTTTGAGCATCGCCAGGATTTCCGCGTGCTGGTAAGCGCCTTTGCCGAGGGGCTGGGTTTGCAAATAGTTCAGGCCAGTCAATACGGACTTATACTGGCGCCTACGCCCGGGTCAATATTCACCGGCTCCTGGAGCCAGTATAGGTCTTCAAACCAAAACAGGCCTGATAACAAGCTGATTGACGGCTTATTCACCTCGCAATAATGACCATTATTTTTCCCCGTGCCGAGGATTTGGAGGAAGACCCAACTGTCATCAGAGCACAATTTCGTGTGAACGATGTAGATGACGTTCTGCGACGGCTGTGCGACGCAATTGAGGCGGAGTTGAAGACGAAGGAAGAAACTGATATTGATAGAGGCGTTTTAGGACTTTATGAGGCTTGGCGGGTGTATAAAAATAAACCTTTCGTGAAGGATTCAATGGGCGACGGAACGTCCTCAGCACCACAAAAAGGATGATTGAACGGGCGCTGGAATTTTTGCAGAAGCAGGACTGCCTTACTTTCAGAACGGAAGAAGGGCAGCGTGTATTATCCTACTACACGGTATCATACGATGGTGCAGGAGTTCAGTGCTGATATTCTTACAAAGAAGTGCAATCTATAATCAATCGCTCCAGCAATACTGAGAAAGAGTAATGCCCAAACTATCAAAACTTCGTTTGGTTTCGGTTGGTCATAGCCGTGCCAGGTTCAGCGATCTTACCCTTGACTTTAGAAACGATAATACCGGTCTTGTTGACGACTCGATTATTTGGCTTGAAAACGGCGGTGGCAAATCTTCTATTCTCGCCTTATTCTACGCGTTGATCCGCCCTCACCGTTCCGAGTTCATGGCAGGGGGCACCACTCATAAGAAAGAACGTCGAATCGAAGATTACGTGTTAGAGACTGACCGGGGCGTTGTTATTACCGAGTGGGAACTCGACGGAAGAGACCCCTTGGCCGATGATCCTGATGCACCTCCTCGGTACTTGACCGGTGTATTTTACGAGTGGCCAAAGGGGAATAAAAGTGATCCCAGAGGATTGCAGCGCCTATTCTTTGCTGCACGCGTGATTGAAAGCGAACCCCAGTTAACTCTGGAAGGCATACCCATTTACGAGATCCAGAGCGATGGTCGCAAGTACCGCCGGAGTATGGTAAACTTCAAGCAAGAGTGGAATGACTTGGGGATGCGGTTGGTTAACGCCCAGATGAAGGAGACGGAGAACCAAACCACTTGGGCCGACGTTTTACGGGAGGCAAAAATTGACCCGGAGCTATTTGGTTACCAACTCGCGATGAACCAGCGGGAAGGAGGGGCGGAAGACCTGTTCAAATTTAAAAGCCCTGAGGAATTTGTTGATTTCTTTCTGGAGCTAATTTTTACAGAAGAAGCAGGTGATAAAGTTACCGAAGCCTTTGAAACTTTTAAAAAGAATCAGAAGAGGCGTTCCGAACAACTCATACCCGAGCAAGGCTTATTGCAACGCTTGGTAGACTTGCTTAGAGATTTTATTAAAGTAAAAAACGCGCATGATCAGTTGCAGCAGAAGTTACAGACAGTTTCTTCGAAAATAAGCATTTTACAAGCCCAGTTACGCCAACGAAGTGAAGAACTAACTCAAATTTCTAAAGCAGAGGCTTTTCTGGAAGAACAGGCACGAAGTAATGCAGGAAAAGCTAAAGAAGAAGCCGACCGCTTTCTTCGTTTAGCTGCTACCGTTCGAGTGATTGCCCTGCAACAGGAGAAGCGTAGGCTGGAAGAACAGAAAAAACAAGCCGTGCAGCACCTGGCCGACGCCAGGCGTACCCGTGTAATTTGGGAACTTGCTTCTCCGCTTAGAAATGCGCTTACGTTTGAGGAGGAAGCAAAGGGGTACCTTACCTTGGTAAATGCAGAAAAAAGTGAAAATGCCCCCCTTTTCGATGATCTTACCAAGATTGCCACTGCATATGCATCTGCGCTGCTAGCAGACAAGGAGAATTTGGACAAGCAGCAAGTTCAATACAGTGTAAAAGCTGCTCAATCGAGGGAAGAAGCGAGACGTTATTATAAGGAAGCTTCTGACTTGAGAGTAGAAAAGGCAGTATTGGACCAAAAGGCGAATGACATAAGCAAACGCATCGCGGAGGTTGCCCAAGCCCGGCTACGCCTGGAAAAGTGTAATGCAGTAGATGCGGACGAATCGATTGAACAGGCTTCGGAGCGGCTAGGGCGCAAAGCGGAGGAACTACGGACCAAAGAAACATTGATTGAAGAATCCGCGCAGGCATTACTCAAGGATATACTGTCAGTACAGGCAACACTATGTGATATCGTAAGGGAACAATCAGGGGAAAGTTGTGCAAAAGATGCAGTTTATGAGCAATTGGAAAATGCTCGTTCTGAACGAGCGTCCCTGGAGCAAGATTCGCAGTTGTTGCAAATAATTGAGGTAGAGGCGTTTGACATTTTTCAAGTCCAAGTCGCCCGTCAAAATCATCTGAAAAGGGTGATAGACATAAGTCAGGACCGGCTCATACGTACCCGTGCTAAACTTGGGGAACTTAGGAGAAGTATTGAGTATGTTAAAGAAAAAGGGCTACTACCTCCCGAACATGAGGTCGAAAAGCTTTTGGAATACCTTAGTAAGGCAGGTGTTGTAGCTTGGGATGGCTGGCATTATATCTCAGGGCTTGTAAAACCTGCTGACCAGCCCGCATTTGTTGAACAAGCGCCAGAAGTAGCCCGTGGAATTATTATTAAAGATGATTCTTTTGATCGTGCAATAGCTACTTTGAACAAATCTTCTATTGATGTTCGCTATCCGGTGGTAGTCGTGTCCCGTGACTCTGTGCAAAGAGAAGTCCAAAAAGAAATAATACCAAAGCGCATTACCGTGGGTCCCAGCAGCCCCGGGTTATTCACCCCAGCAGCTGCACAAAAGGAAAGGTTTGATTTAGAACAACAAGCAGTGTTTGAATCGGAAACACTGCAGCAATTGGCCGATACACTTTTTAATTACCATAAGAAGTTGCACCAGCTGGAGTCGTTTATTAAGCATTACTCAGAAAGTTGGTTCGCTGCCCATTCAGAGTTGCTGGAGAAGCAAAGTGACAAGGTGGAGAATTATGTAAAGGAAAAAGCAATACTTGATGGTAAGTTACAGCAAGATGTGGATGATGTTCAAAAGTTGGCAACTTGCACAGCAGTGAATTTGGAGCGAATAGATGCCTTGGTGAAAAAAGCTATTGTTGATGAAAATAAAGAAATATTTAAAAAAGAAATATCCCTTCAAAAAGAGTATGACCAGCTCAACACTGACAGTACTGCGTTAGTGGTAAGGATAGAGGCTTACAGGTCAAGCAGAAGAAGCTGAAAAACAAGTACTGGCGGCTGAAAAAGAAGCTGGAAGATTCGGTCAATTAATAGCGGACTTAAATCAAAAACTAGCAGCGTACAGTACTGCGATTTAGAAAAGGTGGTAGCATTAAAAGGTAATACTGATGCTTTGAATGGCGAATACCAGCGTTTGTATCATCATTATCAGAGTAAGTCGGTGCAATCTTCAAATGCTTTATATAGAAGCGCCATGCAGCATTACCAGAAAGCGCGGCGTGATTTTGATGATCTGCTGCTCGGTTCTTCCGAAGACAACATAAGTGAGGAAGATGTACGTAGCGCCACATATAAAGTATCCGTAGCGCATGAGTTGAACGAACGAGTCCGTAATGCTAAATCTGCTTACGAGTCTGCTCTCGATGCGTTTTATAAATCTGAGTCGCAGGAAGCTGGTATCACAGAAAAAATACAATCAAAGCTGTCAGATTGTGTAAAATATGGAGGGGTAGATAAGTCAATTGATTATGGGTATCTCTCTCTTGAACTCGCCCAAGCACGAGCTAACGCGTTCCATCAAATCAATTTTCATTTTGCTTCAGCATTCACTGATTATAAGGGAGAGGCCAGCAAGGCCTTGATGAACAAGATTACTGCTGACCACAGAGCAAGTGTACTGTCTCAGGCAATTACCAGAATCAACGATTTAAGGATGCCTCCCCAAGTGGAGGGCACTTCAGATTTAATTGATCAATACAATTTCGAATCAGTTTCTAACGAGGAGTTTGAGGCTTGGATAACCGAAATACTGTCCCAATATAAAGAAGTAGAGAAAGATATTGGTGAGGCGGCTAGAGAACGCAGGAACTCTTTTAAGGGGATTAACGCCTGGCTAACAAACAGCCGTTTTCAAATGCTAAAATTGCAGTATTTGAACAAATTTAGGGGTACAGATGGCTTGGATTACGGAGCCGACGCAGAGGGCGATTTAAATGCTTTGGCATTGAGATTACAGACAGTTAATGCCGAACTTAATGACACAGATACGTGGAAGAATCAAATAATTGAAGTTCTTTGCCACGAAGCAGATAAAGGCATTATGGCCCTAAAAGAAGCAGTTAGACATTCTAAACTACCTGCTCAACTAAAAGCGTTAGCAGGACAGCACTTCCTGAAAATTACTACCCAAGAGCCTACCGATCCCGGGGCGAAAAGAGACCGGATAGGCGAAATGATTGATAATATGTTACAGACTGGGGAAGTGAAAAAAAGCATTTATTTAGTGCAAGAAGCTGTTCGAAGGTTGGCACGCACAATCCAAGTGAGCTTACTCTTTCCGAGTTCAGAAAGACAATCTGAAAGGATAGCAGTTGAGCGGTTGGGGTCAATTAGTGGTGGTGAACGGCTTACTTGTTCCGTTCTGTTGTATTGCACCCTTGTTAAGTCAAGAGCTTGGCAAGCCGGCATCAGGGAGAATATATCGAGTACTTTGTTGCTAGACAATCCAATAGGGACCTCTTCAAAGGTGAGATTACTGGTGATACAGCGAGAAGTAGCGCAATCAATGGGAGTGCAATTGATTTATGCAACTGGGGTAAACGACTTTAAAGCACTTAGGACTTTCTCAACTATTCTTCGTCTCCGCAATAGCCGATTGGACCAGCGCACTGGACACTTGATGGTTGAACTTGAACAAAAAGAGATCATTGAAGCTGCTAAACTGGTTTTACCCGATAAGTCTACCGATCAGGGCTAATATGAAGATGGTATCGGAAATTGATAAGAAACGGGTGGTGGCGTTTTGCCAAAAACTTGCCGCATTACCCGAAAAGCGGATCACGTTAAACAAGCTGCGCGAAGTATTTCATGAATGTTTTCCGCATCGTCCGCGTGGTACGGAAGATAATGATTGGCTCTTATTTGCATTACGTGAGGCAGACTCTCGTGATATAATTAGAATACCGCCTTCACATGGTACTCGCTGGAATACAACACTTAATCCTCCCTTGCCTTCCTCGGTTGATCGCATCGAGACCTCTAAAACACTTCGGAACGCATGGTGGAAAAGCTTTCTTTGGCATCCGGCAATAGATTGGATTGCTGACTTACGCGTATTACCACTGGTTCACGAAGATTTTTTAAAGCGGGTTAATGCAGGTTTAGTGAACGGAGACTTTGATCAACTTGCTCCTTTCAAATACCGTTCTTTGCAACTCACCCGGGACGAGAAAAGGCTTCAAAAGTTAACAAAAAGTATACTATTTAAACCCGAACGGCTTACACTTGAGCTTTTGGGCTGCCTGCCTGAAATCCCTTTACTCGTATGGGAGCAGATTGGTCTTGGAACCAAAATGCTTGTGTTTGAGAATAACGGAGCTTTTACCGTTGCCCGAAATGTACTTCAGGGGATGAAAGAGCAACCGTACGGTATCATAGCATGTGGGGAAGGCAGCGCATTCATCAAATCAATTCAGCAAATAGCTTCTATTCACCGGACCATTTCAGAGATCGAATATGTAGGTGACATTGATCCTCCCGGGCTACATATTGCCCAATTAGCTTCACTCTCGGCCAAAAAGGAAAACTTACCGCAAGTTGTACCTGCTTCAGCTATATACCTTGCTATGGTGAAAGCTGTCAAACAATTTGGCGAACCATTAGGCTTGGTAGATAAACATGTCAAAGCAAGAAGCGATTATTCAAACCTTGTTGCTTGGTTGCCACTTGAAATCCAAGAACTGGCAATCAAAATGTTCAGCAACCGGCGCCGTATACCAGAAGAAGTACTTGGCCCGAATGAGCTACTTAATATTTGGAACAGTAGTAATGCCAGTCAATGGGAATCGAACTAAAAAGGGTGCTGTTTTCGCAAATAGCACCCTTTTTAGCTTTTCGCAGAGGCCGGGGGACTCGAACCCCCAATACGCTTTGACACGTACTACATCATTTCGAGTGATGCTCCTGATCCGGCCGGGTGACCTCTGGGTGATTTTCTACCTGCCGTCCGCAAAGATAAGAGGCCTTCCGGGGTTAATCAAGCAGGATGGTCGGGAAGGAAATTTTTTCTTCCGCACCTGTTTCAGTTTCCCTTCCCCCGAGCCATTTACCGGGCAACTCTTATTTCCGGCTGATGGGTCACTGGAAAACTGACCGAGCTGGCGATAAAGCACATTTGATGCGCCTGGTGGTGGAGTTCGCAGGCTTTTCCGGTCATTGAGGCATCCGCAACGGTGACCACCGGGTGCAGGACAACGCTGGTAAAATGACCACTGTCGCCGTGCGTTTCGGTCATGGTCCCTGCCGCCCGGTCCTGGTAATCTACCACCACTACTCCATTTGTGGCGCAAAGGTGCAGGTACCACAGCATGTGGCAGGCTGACAGCGAAGCCACCAAGAGGTCTTCCGGATTGTGTTTTGTGCCATCCCCGCGGAAGGCCTGATCCGAAGAACCGGCAATGTCCGGTTTGCCTTCCACGGAGATGGTGTGGCTGCGGTCGTAGCCTTTGTAGCTGTCCGTCCCTTTGCCCCGGTTGCCAGTCCAGCAAATGGTGGCGTGGTACTGATGTTCAGTTGCCATTGGTCTTTCCTTTTGAGTGTGCCCGCCGGTTAAATTTCGTATTCGCAGGGAGAGTGTATGGACCGACCCACCGCCCGGTTGCGGTGAAATAGTCCGGTGAACAGAAATATAAATTTCGTCCCGGCCTGGTCAGAATAAAAAGCCGTGAAGGCTACTGCTGGCCACCGGCCTTGTTGCCGGAGAGTTCGGTGATCATTTCATCCAGTACCTCCTGACTGTAGCCGATCCGGCGGGTGTATTCGCGGCACAGCGCGTGCTCCCGCGGGTGCATCTGTCCGTCCTCCAGCATCATCAGCACCATGGTCTGTAGCTCAAGGGTTTTCTGCATTCCTTCCTCCGGTATTACAAAGCTGAGTTTATCCAGATTGTCGGCAATGCCCATCGCTTCCTGGGCGGTGATCCCCAGCCGGTTGCCGATACTGATCAGAATGCTGCTTTCACGCTCTTCGATCTGGCCGTCGGCCGCCGCCAGCAGAATCAGGTTCTGGTAAAAGGAAAGTTTTTTATGTGGCGTACCCAGTACGTTTTCAAGCGATTGTGGCTCCTGCATAGTGGTTTGAATTACAGTTAAAAATTGCCTTCCGGGTGGTTTCTTCAACGCTGCAGAAGCCGGAAGGTTGTTATTTACCGCCTGCCTGAAATTCAGGAGGAACGGCTTTACAGCAAAAAGAGGATATAAACACCCGCGGGTGAATCTATCCTCTTTTGGTAAATTTTTACTGCGGACCAGCGGACTTAACTACCCGACCGGAATTTAATCATGCATTGCAACCTCTCACAGACAGCAGGTAGTCCTACCCATTCAAAATTCAAAATTTATAATTCAAAATGGTTTTCTTACTTACTCCTCCGGAAAGGAATAAACACCGGCCGCCCGGTGAGTCAGACCTGTCTGCACATTCTGTGGCTCATTCTAAATTTATTATTTATAATTCATATTGGTTTTGTTTCTTACTCCTCCGGAAAGGAATAAACCGCGGCCGCCCGGTGAGTCAGACCTGTCTGCACATTCTGTGGCTGTTGGCTGCTTATTTGCGGGGCTTCAGCTCTTCCTCCTTCACCAATGCCAGCTCGTGGCCGGAAACGGACCGGATTGAGTACCGGTACATCTGGTCGTAGGTGGATTTGAATACCTTCGTAATCACTGACTCGCCGAAGCCTGCGCCCTGGTACTGGGCAGGTATTGGTTTTAAGGCCACTTTGGTGCCAACGGCATATTTTGCCTGCCCTTTTTCCGCTTCGGATTTGGCAGATTTTGCCCCGGAAGTTCTTTTCATTTTTTCGCCCGGCTCATTTTCATTGTAAATATCGGCTTTTTTCACCCGTTTTGCCGGTATGATCCGGATGGTTTTGCCTTCATGAACGTAGGTTTTTTCTTCTTCTTTTTTCATAAATCTGCTTGCAGGTATGCCGTAAATCCGGCGAAAAACAGTGAATTGATAAATAAGCCCGTGTTCTGCTGCCTGAGTGCGCTGATCTGCCCCATCCGGAACCTGATCAGGCAAAGCTACCTCCATTTGGCTAGACAGCAGCAGTAGCCCCGAAAGATTTCTTACACCATCCGCAGTTTTCCGGTCGGTTTTGCCAAAATCAGGCAGACGGCCCATTGTCTTTCACTACTGGAAGGCCATGTCCGGTAAATATTCACCTCTGATCCTGCCCGGACTATCGCGCAGTATCCTGCCTTATACGCAATCAGGCAATTGTGTTACGCATTTTTGTTTATCCGCACCAGAAGCCAGGGCAGGCCCTTACTCAACCGGCACAAATTCCATTGAAATGGAATTCACGCAGTGCCGGGTGTTTTTTGCCGTAAAGCCTTCACCCTCAAATACGTGTCCAAGGTGAGCCTCGCAGTTGGCACAGACAATTTCGGTCCGGCGTCCGTCGGCATCCGTCACCCGGTTTACGGCACCCCTGATCTCGTCGTCGAAGCTGGGCCAGCCGCAGTGGGAATCAAACTTGTCGGTTGAGCGGTACAACGGGGCGTTGCACCTTTTGCAGATATAGGTACCCGGCTCCTTGTGGTTATAGAATTTACCGGTAAACGGGGCTTCCGTTCCTTTGTGAAGCAGAACCCTTTCTTCAGCCGGGGTAAGCTTATTGTAGTTTTGAGTTTTTTCTTCTTTATTCATATTGTTCTGGGAGCAGGCGGTTGTTGTAATCAGCAGGAACAGAGGAAGGGATAAAAGGATGACTTTCATATATTGATCAACACATATGACTCCCAAAAAATTCCTGCGGGCAGCGCCGCGTAACAGCCTCTCTTCCGGCCTGCCCCGGTGGTCAGAAATTGTGTCAAACCGGTAGTCCCCTGTCAAGGGCTGGCTTCCTTCAGGTATCCGGCTCAGCTTATGGAATGGAGGAATTGGAATGGAGGAATCGGGCAATCAACTTACTTACGGGCCGTGTGCAGCACCTGTTGCAGCAGGTGGCACGCCTGCGAACGGGCCTGAATAAAGCGTCCTGTCCGGCTGATCTTGTCGCCGGTCTGCCAGTATTTATTCAGAAAGGTAAGTACTTCCATTTCCAGTCCCCGTTTACTTGCCTTGGTCCGGATGCGGAGCAGGTCATCTCCCTTTTCTTCCATTCCCTGCAACACCACAATAGATTCTTTGGTCAGCCGTTCCAGTTCCCGGGCTCCGGTTTCGCTGACCGTTAAATTCTGTATCTGATCAAAAAGGGACTGAAGTTCTTTTATAGGTAAGGCTGGCATAAATCTGAAGGCGGAATTTATCACGGGGCAGAGAGCCCCCCGGTGGGCAATATTACGAAAGCCTGACCGAACCAGGCTTAGGGAATGAATTCTTTTTTGGGTGAAGTTTGGGGGAGAGCCAGCGGATCACGCCCTCCGGAAATTCTAATTTTTCTGACCGGAAACCAGTTACTCCCTTCTGAACCCTGGCGTTCCTTTCCGGCAAAATAAACGGCCCTCCGGAGGAGTGACACATTTTCGGAGGGGGAGAAAAGTCTGGCTCAAAAAGAGTAACTTTATTGCGGTCTTTTTATCAACCGGCAAACCCCGCTTACTCCTTCCCATGACTGCGCCCAAAACCCCGTTGTTTTATTTGCTGCCGCTCCTGGTGGTATTGACCAGTTTCTCCCGGTCAGCCGCCCAGCCGAAGACGCCCTTCTTTCCGGACCGCACCGGCGTGGTCTCCTACACGTTCCGGGAAAGTTTTAAAAACGATGTGCCTGGCACCCTTGACAAGATAAAGGCCCTGGGCCTGACCAACATTGAATTTTCCAACCTTTTCGGCAAAACGCCGCAGGAGCTGAAAGCGCTGCTCGACGAACGGGGCATGGTGTGTACTTCCTACGGCACCGGCTACAACGAACTGGTCAGCAAAACCGATGAGGTGGCGCAGATTGCCCGGACCCTGGGCGCCAGGTATGTCCGCGTGGCGTGGATTCCGCACCAGGCACCGTTTACCCTGGAACAAGCCCGGAAGGCAGTGGCTGATTTTAACCGGGCCGGAGCCACCCTGCGCGGGCAAGGGCTGACCTTCTGCTACCATAACCACGGCTTTGAGTTCCAGCCGCACGGCCGGGGCACCCTGTTTGATTACATCGTGCAGAATACAAATCCTCAGGACGTCAGTTTCGAGATGGACATTTTGTGGGTGGCCCACCCCGGTCAGGACCCGGTGAAGCTGCTCAGGAAATACCCCACCCGCTTTAAGCTGATGCACGTAAAAGACCTGAAGCATTGAATATTTTTACATTGAAGACGAAAGCCCGTCCGTAGATACCCAGGTACCCCGGAGCATTGCCTGCCTGAAGTCGCTGGCGCAGAAAGAAATAAGCCTGCGGCTTTGACCCATTCTTCATAGGCGGCCTTCCTGCCACTACCTTCTGTTCAAGCAGTTGCTCAACCACGCAATGGAAGTAATCCGGCCATGTTATGGGATAAAATTCAGCTTTTCTGCCCCTGTTGCGTTGAAAGAAGGGCAGATGGCCTGCATGCCCTGCCCATATCAAGATGAAACAATCTGCCATACTCCCGGAAGCAGTACTGAAAGCTTTTGAAACAGTACCCGACCTGTATTTGATTCTTTCCCCGGATCTGATTATTCTCACCGCTTCGGATGCCTATCTTAAAGCTACGCTTACTACCCGGGAAACGATCAGGGGGAAGTACCTGTTTGAGGCATTTCCCGATAATCCGGCCACTCCTGCGGCCCGTGCTACTGGCAACCTGCACGCCTCCCTCCGGCAGGTAATCTCGACGAAAGAGCCGCACCAGATGGCCTTGCAACACTATGACGTGCCGCTGCCATCAGCAACGGGGCGAGGGTTTGCCGAGAAATACTGGCTGCCGCTCAAATACCCCGTACTTGACGGGGAAGGTCAGGTGCACTACCTCATTCACAAGGTGGAGGAAGTAACCCGGCAGCAGCAGACGGAGGCGGACTTAAGGGAAGAACACCGCCGCCTGAAGGAAGCCCAGGCCATCGGGCATATCGGTTCATTTGAGTGGACGCCGGGAACCCGGACCGTCAGCTGGTCGGATGAACTCTACCGCATCAACGGCCTGGAGCCGCAAAGTAAAGTCCTCACGCTGGAGGAAACCGATCAGTTTATCCATCCTGATGACCTGCCGGCCCTGCAGGTGGTTAAGCAACAATCCTTGCAAAGGCCGGCTCCTTCCGTCATCAGCACCGCATTATCCGGGCAGATGGGGTAGTGCGATGGGTGAATCACGCCTTTGAAAGCCTGCCCGACCAGGCGGGCAAAGTAGTCCGCATCCGGGGCGTCATACAGGACATCACTGACTATAAACAGGCACAGCTAACAGTAAAGCAAAAACAGCAGCTCCTTGAGGCGACAATGGACAGCTCCCCGGATATGATCCAGGTGTTTGAAGCCCTGCGCAATGAGAGCGGCGAAATTGTTGACTTTATCTGGATCGTGAACAATCATGCCTCCCAAAAAATCTATGGGGACGTGATCGGCAAAAGCCTGCTCCAGTTAAACCCCGGCGTGAAGCAGGAAGGCATTTTTGACGCTTTCCGGCAGGTGGTGGAAACCGGCATTCCCGATGTTTCCGAAAGGCATTATGTACACGAACAATTTAAAGGCTGGTTTTCAGCAATCGGTAGTGAAGTTGAATGATGGGGTAGTGACTACCACTACTGACATAACGGGTCGCAAAACTGCCGGGCAGCAGTTGCTCCGGGCGAAGGAAGAACTGGCCAGGCGGGCTACGAAAAAATACCTTGAGCTGCTGGAGTCCATTGAGCAGGGCTTCTGCACCATCAGTGTCAAGTATAGACCTGCGGCGAAATAAACCGCTGATAATCAACGATATAAATCAATAGATTTCTACTCAAACACGTGATTTGCAGTATCATTTCTAATAAATATGCACCCGCATTTATCTTAACTTGCTGTTTTACAGGGATTTATTTCGCCGCAGGTCTTATGATGAGAAAGACAAGCCCATCGACTACCAATTTCTGGAAGTAAGCCCTTCGTTCGAGCATCAGACCGGTATCAAAGACGGGGCCGGCCGGTGGATGCGGGAGATTGCCCCTGACCAGGACGCGTTCTGGTTTGAAACCTACGGCCGGATTGCCAAGGACCGGAAAGGGGAGCGATTTGAATACTTTTCCACCCCGCTGGCCCGCTGGTGGAGTGTGTATGCCTTCCCCATCGATGCGCCCGAACAGCGGCGAATCGGTGTGCTGTTCAACGACATTACTGAACGCAAAACACGGGAACAGCAACAAGCATTCCTGCTCCAATTTTCTGATACGCTACGGACGGATTCGAACGTTGATGCGGTAGCAAACCGTTCACTGCAAATGCTTTCTGAGCATCTAAGGCTCGACCGCTGTTACGTCGGAGTTTACCAACTCGCCGATGACCACGGCGAGTTCCCCTATCAGGTAGGAAACGACCGGGTGCCGCCAATGCCAGACTCCGTTCGCCTGTCCGATTTCCCGGATGCTTTGCAGGTTGCCTTTCACCGGACGCTGGTGATTGAAGACGTAGCGAAGGCAGAAGGACTGACCGATACAGATAGAAAAAACCTCGGCGCTCTTGGCCTGTGTGCTCTTGTAGCCGCAAGCTTGCGCAGTGGTGAGGCCAATCCTTTATGGTCAATCGTCGCCGTCTCGGCGAGTCCCCGCCACTGGACGTTAAGTGAGATCAAATTGATAGAAGAAGTGACCGAACGCACCTGGGCTGC
The DNA here is from genome assembly GCA_030448185.1 of Cytophagales bacterium. Lineage (GTDB taxonomy): Bacteria > Bacteroidota > Bacteroidia > Cytophagales > 172606-1 > CADCTQ01. The sequence continues at coordinate 35,668 of JAUJNL010000004.1, forward strand.
CATAGAAAGAGTGAAAGCCGATGAAACATTACGCAAGTCCGAAGAGCAGTTCCGCCGGGCGCTTAAAGAGGCGCCCATTCCCGTGATCATGCACGCCCAAGATGGCCAGGTGCTCCAGATCAGCCGCACCTGGACCGAACCCACGGGTTACTTGCCCGAAGAGGTACCTACCTTTGACGGCTGGCTCGCGGAGGCCTACGGCGAAGGGGCCGACTCGGTTCGCCGCCACATGCAGGCGTTGTTTCGGGGCCAGGCGCGTACGATGAACATTGATTTTCCGGTCCTTACCCGCTACAACGGGCTTCGGCACTGGAGCTTCAGCGCCTCCTCGCCGGGCACGCTCAGCGACGGCCGCCGCTTCATCGTGGGCATGGCCGTCGACATCACCGAACGCAAGCAGGCTCAGGAGCAGCTCCAGGCATTTAACCAGCGCCTGGAAAGGCAGGTGACCGAGCGGACACAGGCCCTCAAAGAGAGCCACGATTTGCTGCAATCGGTTTTTGACACCACCCTGTTCAGCATGGTCGTTGTCAAAGCCCGGCGGGACGAAGGAGGAGCCATTACTGACTTCGGCATCCAGGTAGTCAATCGGCAACTTGTAAAGCTGACGGGCCGCACCGACCTGGTGGGTAATTTATTGGGGGAGCTCTACCCGGGCATCAGAGAGAAGGGCTTGTTTGCCCTGATGCTACAGGTGATAGAGACGGGTGAGCCCGCCCAAACCGAGTACTACTACGGGCACGAGGGCTTTGACGCCTGGTTTACGTCCACGTTTGTGAAAATGGATGACGGCTTGCTGGTCACTAACCTGGACATTACCGCCCGCAAAGAGGCCGAAATGGAAAACGAAAAACACCTCCAGATCTTGAAGCAATCCGAAGAGGTAGCCCACATGGGCAGCTGGGCCTACGACATGGGCAGCGGGCAATTTACCTAGAGCGAAGGCATGTACCACCTGTTCGGACTGCCCAAAGGCAGTCCGATAGGTCCGGGTATCTACCTGGATTACGTTATCGAAGAAGACCGGCCCGTGGCCGAAAAAATCGTACGCCATTTGCAGGAAAGCCCGCACCCGCTGGAAGAAACCTTGCGCATTGCCGTTGACGGCAAGAAACTTACCCTCAAGATTAAAGCCATTGTCATGCCGGGCGAGCAGGGGCAGCCCTTGAAGGTGCTGGGCGTGGACCTGGACATCAGTGAACTCAAACGCCTGGAGGGGGAAAACCTCCACATGCGCCTGTAGCAGCAACAAGCCTTACTGAATGCCATTCTGGAGGCCCAGGAAGAAGAACGAAGAAGAATATCCGAATCGCTCCACAACGGGGTGGGCCAGCTTCTCTACGCCACCAAGCTCAACCTGGCCGGGGTGAACCTGGATGCGCTCCCGGCCCGCAAGCCGCAGGTGGAAGCATCACTCCAAAAAACGGATGCCTTGCTTACTGAGGCCATCGTGGAGACCCGGCGGGTCTCCCACGAACTGGTGCCCGTGCTGCTCAAGGACTTTGGCTTCCAGAAAGCCATCGGGGAGTTCTGTAGCCGCTTTCAGGGAACCGGCATCCGGATTGATTGCCACTGCTTCCCGGAACGCTTGCCGCTGCCGCTGGAAACGGCTCTTTACCGCATGGCCCAGGAACTGGTCAACAACATCGTCAGGCATTCGGGGGCCACCCGGGGCCGGTTAGAGATAATCCGGGATAAGGATATTGTCTACCTGGAAGCCCAGGACAATGGCAAAGGTATAGCCCTGGAGGCGCAGCGGGGTCAGAAGCCGGGCAAGGGCATTGGCCTGAGTACGATCCGGGACCGGGCCGAGTTACTGGGAGGCAGCGTAGAGATTGACTCCACTCCGGAGAAAGACACTTTGGTTACCATCTGTCTGCCGCTCAGGAAAGGCACATAAAGGGCTCCCAGACCGGGTCATTGCGGGCAATAACAATCCGGGGTTGTCAGGGGCATGCCGTAGGCTTTAAAATAAAGCGTATTGTTCAGTGCCATTTGTCCGTAGCCATAAGTGAGCTTGCCGCCGTTGGGGCGAAGGCCCGCCCTGCCGCATCAGAGGCAGGAACCATTCTGTCAACGGGACTCTGAAAGCAGGAGAAAAGTGCTTCTTGCCGATGACCACCCGCTGGTGAGGGAAGCCCTGGCTCCGGGGCCGGGTAATTCAGGTATCCGGGTTGAACCGGCAGGACAAGCCGCTTGCGGAGAAGAAGCCCTCCGGTTACCCGCCCACCGCAGGCGGAGGTGGTCTTACCCGGCGTGAGCATGCCGGGAATGAATGGCCGGGAGACGGTCCGTGCCATCGCTGCCGCTGAATGAAAAACTGGAGCCTACCGCTAAGGCGGCCAGATTGGGAAGCGGTACCTGGAAGCCGGATGGCTGCCCCATAGACGGAGGCAACCTTTCGGTAGATGCCCGGGGAAAAGTAACGACTGCCTGAATGCGGGAAGGAAAAGTATTCGTATCCCGCCCGGCAGAACCTGAGCGGTTGATCGCTCCCGGCCGCAATCCCGTAGCGACTACCTATCATAATGGACGAATGGTCGTATGGAACACACGGGAGAAGGTGCTTCTACTGACCAATACGGCCGAAAAGCCCATCTCTATGGGCAATGGCAGCTACCCGCAGGTGTCGCTGAATGGGGACGGTACCCGTGTGATGGCTTGCTGGGAAGGAAATAAAGGATAAATTGTATATAAATCGCTATTGATGCGAATAACGGGCTAAAATGAACAAGCGGCTTTCCAGGATCTGTTTTATCGTTTCGGACAAAACACTACAGAAATGGACTGGAAAGACCGCCTGATAAGTTTATACTTTCATGTTTGTGACGCTTTTAAAGCAGGAGTAGTGCAGCATACCCAAAGACATAGTATGGGGTTCGCCGGTAAAAGTGGAGGAAGGGAAAAGAGTATATTCCACGCTCTAACCCACTTTGGGACTCCTATCCTAAAATATAGGTTAAGAACAGAGCATACTCTATCTATCAAAAACCGTTACACAAAAGGTTCCAGTACTGAGAGGAAGTGAGAAGTCCTGCTTCTTTCTGTCCCCGGCCGGGATGCGTCTCAGAATGGGTGCTTATTTTCTTCCTTTCAGCCAGATCTTGCTGGTGTTGCTCGACGATCTGACGGGCAATGTAAAGTCTAATCGGTAGTAGACTCTAAGGCCATTGCTCAAACAGATCTGCAATTCGGTAGGAATGCCCATCCCGTAATTAACCGGACGTACAGCCCGCTTGCTCAAGTAAGCGGAGATGAATCTTTCCCTAGCAAAGGAAAACTTAATCGCGTTGGGAAAGCAAATTATCTTCCGGGTGAACTTAAGGCAGTGGATAGAAGCTACTACGGGAGCCTCAGGAAAGGTATATTCCAGGTCTACTTCTTTCTCTTGGGCTCGCCAGGGTTCCAGTGCCAGAAAGGCTTGCATTGCGGTGTCTTCCTTGAGCAGGGCCTGGTAGATGATTCAAGTCCCAACCATATAGGTTTTATCACACAAGCCCTGAATCAGGCTCAGCAGGGTTTCTCTCTCCCTTGGTCGGGTTCCTGCCCCGCTTGCTCTACTTAAGCCTTTAATGTTTGCCTTTAGTCATGGGTACCAGGTGATCTGCTGGGCTTATAGAGCGGAGCTTTTGCTCCAGGCGTTTTGCTCATTGATATCCTCAAGGATCGTATACCCTAAGGTGATGCCTTGGTCCTCAAGAGAATGGAAGTAACCCGGCAATGGAACGAGGAACCATCTCTTCTAACTAGACACGTATCCAGGCTAAGGGAGGGGATCTTCTCGCTCCAAGAGCTTTTGTTGCAATAGTTGCCAGTCGGCTTTACAATCTGGATGAGAGTAATCCATAATCAGGCTGCCCAGGATCTCTTCCTTAGTTGGTAGGCCATCAAGCAACTTACCGCCGCCCTTCAAAAACGCTGCGGAACCGATCTTGCTGCTCCGCTAAGCCGTCCATATTCGTATGTAGCTGCTCACTTGCTTTTGTCGCGTTTTCGGATTGCAAGTGTTGCTTTCCTGCGCTAGTTGGGCGTTCTGCTGGGCATATTGCCCTCCATTTTCACTTCTATACTCATTATTGATCATCACAGGGAGGTTTACGAAAAACGTTGCTGGATCTACTACCATAAGAAAGACTAATCGGCTATTGATAACGAACCTATTGTTGCCAACCGGATTTCAGGGACCGTAGCCCCGCCCGACCGGCACCTGTTGCTGGAGCAGGGCTGTCTTCAGTTAAAGTTTTGCATTACTGGGGGGACCTAAAAACCGTTTAGAAGAAAGAGAGCATGACAATGGCCTGCAATGATCGAATCCCCATGGGCGGCTTTCAGGTGGGCTAATCTCAGGCCATTCATCACGGGCATGTTTATGTCGAGTAAGCGCCCGGGATAATCGACGGCTGCTGACAATGCGTTTGTAGATAGGCAAGGGCTTCCTGTCCATTGTGATGACGGGACGTTTCCTGGATCGGTTTTACTAATATACTGCTGACCGGATCATCAAAACCGGATTTGTGAAAGGGATCGCATCTTCGTGATAGTACTATGACAGCTATACGAGAGAGAGCCAGGAAAATATTCACCCAATTACCGAAAATCAACTAAAAAAATAACAGGCCCCATAAGATGCACGAGAAGTTAAGACAAGTTAAGGCCAACAACTGTAAAAGAAAAGGTTAGTTTGATTGAGCCCGGTTAAAGAGATGCTACGTAAAGATTCATCCTAACTTGAAAAAGTTCTTCTACTGCCCTTATTATACTACTTGACACGTTACCATATAGGTATCTTGCATTGGCTGTTTTTTTCTAGTACCGCCCCGTGAAAGGTGCTTGTATTACGAGTGCCAGATTCCTTTCGACCTAGCGTAAACTTCTAATTTTGGAAAAGAAAAATATCATCGTCATTGGTGCCTCGGCGGGAGGCTTTGAGGCCATTAAGCAACTTACGGCCGCCCTGCCAGCCGATCTGGATGCCGCTATTTTTATCGTATGGCATATGTCGCCGGATGTAACGGGCATATTACCGCAGGTGATCAACCGGGAAAAAACGATGCTAGCGGCCAATGCGATTGATCACGAACCTATTGTTAGTAACCGTATTTATGTAGCCCCACCCGACCGGCACCTGCTGCTGGAGAAGGGCATCGTACGGATTACGAGAGGACCTAAAGAAAATCGTTTCCGGCCCGCGGTCGATCCTTTGTTTCGTTCCGCCGCCTATATCTATGGTGCCCGGGTCATCGGCATTGTATTATCCGGGGCATTAGATGATGGGACTTCCGGCTTATGGACGATAAAAAACCGGGGAGGCATTGCCATCGTGCAGGAACCGGCGGAAGCCGAAGTACCCTCAATGCCCGAAAACGCCATAGCCGCCGTGGAGGTAGACTACCGGGTGTCCATTGCCGAAATGGTTCCCCTGCTTATTCGCTTAACGAGCGAAACGGTGAAAAAAGTTACCCAATTTGATATGGAAGAGCAAAAAGACCGCTATGGAAGTAGCCATCGCCCGGCAGGACCATGCCCTGGAGCAAAGGGTGCTCGATGTGGGCAAGCTAACGCCTTATGCGTGTCCGGAATGTCATGGCGTGTTGTCAGCCATTACGGATGGTCCCATCATTCGCTACCGGTGCCACACGGGTCATGCCTATTCAGCCGACAGCCTCCTTACGACCATCACCGAAAAAATTGAAGATACGCTGTGGAGTGCCATCCGGGGAGTGGAGGAAAGTATCCTGCTGCTCAACAATCTGGGCGACCACTATGCCGAAAAAATCAACCCAAGGTGGCCGCTATGTACTTTAAAAAGGCCAAAGAAGCCCAAAGTCGGGCAGAACTGGTACGCCAGACGGTTTTAGCCATGAGCATTTAACGACTACTCGCATCAGTAAGCAAGCCCACGAAGAAGAGGAGGGCAAGTAAGCCAAAAAGAATAATAGAAGTTGTGTTGTTTGCACACAGTTTATATCCGTATACTACCTCGTATTTATTTCTTCCGAACTAAACAGCAGAGACGCCCTCAACGCAGCGGGTTTTCTCACGCAGCGGGTCTTCCACAACTCAACCGTCTACCTATTTGGTAGAGGGTAAAAGCCCGTTTAGGGGTATGGTAAAAGAAAAAGTAATGGAAATAAATAGATATTCTGATTTTCTCACCCAAAAGCCGCGCGGCTTTCTTATTGTTGGCCTGGGGGCATCGGCCGGTGGCATTCAGGCCCTTAGACAATTTTTTGAGCACGTGCCAGAAGACTCTCATATGGCCTACGTGGTTATTCTGCATCTTTCGCCGGACCACGATAGTAAGCTTGCCCAGGTACTTCAGGCGGTGACTACCATTCCCGTTACCAAGGTGACGGAAAAGGTAAAAATAGAGCCGGATCATATCTACGTGGTGCCCCCAATCAGCATCTGATCATGGAAGATGGCTTTATTGCGCCTTCTATCAATCTGTACATGGAAGAAAGGCGCGCGCCCGTGGATATCTTTTTTCGGACACTAGCCGATTCTCATGGTCCCCGGGCCGTTAGTGTGATTTTATCCGGCACAGGCGCTAACGGTTCGATGGGGTTAAAACGAGTAAAAGAAGGGGGCGGTGCTGCCTACGTGCAAAATCCCCGCGAGGCGGAATTTAATGAAATGCCCCGTAATGCAATCGCTACCGAGCTGATTGATGAAGTACCTACCGGTAGCGGAGATCCCCGGCCACATCGTTGCCTACCGCAATAGCCTGAGCACCGTGGAAATTGCCGTGGAGGCCGCCCAGCCGCCCGAGCCCGAGCAGCAGGCCCTGCGCGGCATACTTACGCAATTGCGCCTGCGCACCGGTCACGATTTTTCCAATTACAAACGGCCCACGCTGCTGCGGCGGGTTGAACGCCGCATCAACGTGCGCGATTTGCCCGACCTGCCGAGCTACGCGACCTTTTTGCAGCAAAATAGTGAGGAGAGTAAGGCCGCTGAAAGATTTGCTGATCTCGGTTACCAATTTCTTCCGGGATAAAAAGCCGTTTGCCGCCCTGGAAGGGGATATTCTCCCGGCACTCTTCCGGGATAAGAACTCGGACGACGAGGTAAGAATATGGGTAGCCGGTTGTGCTACCGGGGAAGAAGCCTATTCGCTGGCCATGCTGGTGGCCGAAAGAACTACAGGAGTACTGGATGCCCCTAAAGTACACATATTTGCCACCGACCTGGATGAAGCCGCCATTTCGGCGGCCCGCGAAGGGCTGTATACGCTCAACGATGCCGCCGATGTTTCGGCCGAACGGCTGCAGCGTTTCTTTAAAAAAGAAGGTGATCGCTACCGGGTAATACGCGAGATCCGGGAAATGATCCTGTTTGCCAATCACAACTTTTTAAAAGACCCACCTTTTTCGCGCCTGGACCTGGTGAGTTGTAGAAATGTGCTCATCTACCTCAACGCCACGGCGCAGGAACGGGTGATGGAAACGTTTCATTTTGCTTTAAAACCGGGCGGCTTCCTGTTTCTGGGTTCAGCCGAGTCGGTGGACGGCGCCAGCGACCTGTATGCCACGATGAGCCGGGAGAACCGGATCTACCAGGCCCGGCAAACTTCTATTCGTCACTACCCGGTGCCCGAATCAGTACCTCACCTGCAACCTAGGCAGCCGCCGGCCGTGAAGCCCAACGAAGCGGAAACCCGTCAACCAAACCGTCTTTCTTTTGGGGAACTGCACCAGAAACTGTTGGAACAATACGCGCCGCCTTCCCTGGTGGTAAATGAGGAATATGAGATCATGCACATGTCGGAAAAAGTAGGAAGCTTCCTCCAATTTTCGGGCGGGGAACCCACTAAAAACCTGCTCAAACTGATTAAGCCCGAGTTAAGGCTGGAAGTCCGGTCCGCCCTCTACCAGGCCCTGCAAGGGCAAACAGCCATTGAAGCCAGGAATGTGGCATGGACTCAGAATGGGGAAACTCAGTCGTTAACCATCCATGTAAAACCGGTAACCAAACCGGGAGATCCGGCAAAAGGCTTCCTGCTGGTACTTTTTGAACCGCAGGAGCCGGAGCAGAACCAGGAAAAGGTAGTGCTAGCGGCCGATGAACAAATCGCCCGGCAATTGGAAGAAGAGCTGATTCGGGTGAAAGCCCAGTTAAGACTCACGGTTGAGCAGCACGAATACCAGGACGAAGAGTTAAAGGCGTCCAATGAGGAATTGCAGGCCATGAACGAAGAGTTGCGCTCGGCCGCCGAAGAACTCGAAACCAGTAAGGAAGAATTGCAATCAATCAATGAAGAGCTGCGCACGGTAAATCAGGAGCTGAAGGTAAAGATCGAAGAAATAAGCATTACCAGCAACAATTTGCAGAACTTGATCAATTCGGCGGATGTAGCCACCATTTTCCTCGACCGCGCGTTCTGCACCCGGTTCTATACCCCGGCGGCGCGGTACATTTTTAACCTGATTCCTTCCGACTACGGCCGCCCCATTTCGGATATTACCCACCGGCTGGAAAATGGCAATTTGCTGCCCGACGCCGAAACCGTCCTGGAAAAGCTTACTGTTATTGAACGGGAGGTAACCACAACCGACGGGCGGGCTTTTATGATGCGGATCTTACCCTACCGCACCACCGAAGACCGAATAAACGGAGTGGTGATCACATTTTTTGATATCACCCTGCGTAAACAGGCGGAAAAAGCGTTGCTTGAGTCCGAACAACGCTTACGCTTACTCATAGAGAGTGCTAAGGACTATGCCATCCTTTCCATCAATACCCACAGACAGGTAGTAAGCTGGAGCAGTGGGGCGCAAACGATGTTTGGGTACGGGGAAGCCGACATTATGGGCAAATCCGGTGACCTTATTTTCGTCCCGGAAGACCGTGACCAACAGGTGCCGGAATGGGAAGCCGAGACGGCAGCAAAAGAAGGGCGGGCCGAAAATGAGCGCTTGCACCTGCGCCAGGATGGTTCCCGCTTCTGGGGGTCGGGGATTACCCATTCGTTGCGTGATGAGGAAGGCAAAACTATTGGCTTCGTAAAAATAATCCGGGATCTGACCGGTCAGAAGCAAGCCGAAGCGGATTTGCGCCAAGCGGAAGAAAGGTATCGGTCCCAACTTGAAACGGAGGTGCACAAGCGTACCGCCGAATTAAAAGAAAGCCGGGACCAGTATTTAGCCTTGGTGGAGAATACCCCCGATGTGATTACCCGGTGGGATAAAGAGTTAAAGCTGGTCTTTGCCAACAGCGCCTTCCAAAGCATAACCGGCGTTCGTAATGAGCGCTTGCTGGGCAAAACCAACCGCCAGATGGGGCAGCCCGACGAACTAGTCCTGCCTTACCTGAATAGTCTGAGGAAGGCATTTGAAACGGAAGAAACCGTAGAGCACTTTCATTCTTTCCCCACACCAGACGGGGAAGCCTATTTTTATTCCCGGATTACCCCGGAAAAAAATGCGGCCGGGGAAGTAGAAACTGTATTAGCCACGGCTAGAGATATTACCCAGATAAGAAAATCCGAGCAGGAGATAAAGCAAAGCCAACAGCTGCTCAAAGCTACGATGAACAGTTCTTTGGACATGCTACAGGTGTTTGAAGCAGTTCGGGACGAGTACGGAGCAATTGTGGATTTCCGATGGATTCTGAACAACCACGCGGCAGAAAAGGTATTCGGTAATGTGATTGGCAAAAACTTATTGCCATTAAACCCAGGTGTGGTAGAAGCAGGAATTTTTGACACCTTTAAACAGGTGGTAGAAACAGGCGTAACAGACTTTTCCGAAAGACATTATGTCCATGAACAGTTTAATGGTTGGTTTTATCAATCCGTCGTGAAACTGGGTGATGGGGTTGTTACAACCACAGTTGACATTACGGAACGCAAAAAAGCGGAGCTGGAGATCATTTTGAGCAAGCAGTTTTTGCAATCTATAATGGACAGTTCCCTAGATGTGATCCAGGTCTTTGACGCGGTTCGAGACGAGTCCGGTAACATTGTAGACTTCACCTGGAAAGGGATTAATCGCCGCGGAATTGAACAATTGGGCGAAGTGGTTGGCAAAAGTGTGCTGGCGCAAAACCCTGGGGTTGTTTCATCAGGCGTTTTTGAGCGGATGGTACAGGTTGTGGAGAGCGGGTCGCCTTACGAGCAGGAGCAATACTATGCCTATGAACAGTTTCCGAATCACTGGTTTTATCTCACGGTAGTTAAGCATGCCGATGGCGTGATCCTTACCACTAAGGATATTACGGCCCATAAGAAAGCCGAAGCGGAAAGATTAAAAAGCTTAACGCTGTTACAACAATCCGAAGAAGTAGCTAAGTCGGGCAGTTGGGAGTACGATATGGCTACCGGCTTATTCAGCTGGAGTGAAGGCATGTACCGCCTGTTTGGGTTACCCATTGGCAGCCCTATCGGGCTAGAGACATATGTAGACTACGTCATTGAGGAAGACCGCTCCATCGCCGAAAAGGTTATCCACACGCTTTCAACGGGGCAAAAGGCGCTGGAAGAAATCCTGCGGATTAAGGTAAACGGTGAGGTAGTTACGCTCAAGATCAAGGCTACCCTGCTGAGAGACCAGACCGGAAAGCCGGTAAAAATGCTGGGGGCAGATATAGATATAAGTGAAGTCAAAGGACTAGAGCAGGAAAATCTCCGGATCCGCCTGGAGCAGCAGCAACAATTACTCCATGCGATTTTAGAAGCCCAGGAAGAAGATCGCAGAAGAATATCGGAATCTTTGCACAACGGGGTAGGGCAAATCCTGTACGCCACCAAACTCAACTTAAACCGGGTGGAAATCAGTATTGCCAACGGCAATACGGCCCAGATAGGGGAAGGCATCGAGAAAACGGAAGCCCTGCTTACGGAAGCTATTCAAGAAACCCGGAGGGCTTCCCATGAACTGGTGCCCATGCTGCTCAAGGAATTCGGCCTCAATAAAGCCATCAGCGACTTTTGTCAACGTTTTTCGGGTAGCGGCATTGCTTTCTCCTGTCATGGACTTGAGGAAAGGTTAGCCGATTACCTGGAGATGGCCATTTACCGCATCTCTCAGGAACTGGTTAATAATATCGTCAAACATTCGAAGGCTACCCGGGCCCGGATTGAAGTAACCCGGGATGAGAAGTTTATCTATATTGAGGCTCAGGACAACGGGAGGGGAATAAGTGCAGACAGAAGGGGGGATACCCAGCAGAAGGGGATTGGGCTCAAAACCATTGAGGACCGGGTAAAACTACTGAGGGGAACCCTGGAGATAGAATCCGGGACCGGGAAGGGTACCCTGATTACCATCGTTTTGCCCCTTCCGCAACAAAGGTAATCTTATACCCGTTACCATAACCCGGAAGGGTTGTACTTGAAAGAAAAGAATTGTACTCGGAGCCCTTACCCACTCCCCCACTAGCATGATACGGATACTCCTTGTGGATGACCATAAAATTGTACGGGATGGCATGAAATCCATACTAGCCCTTTTGCCCGGTGAATTTGAACTATTGGGGAAGCGGCTACGGGCCGGAAGCCATTGCCTTTCTGGAAAGACAAGCTGCAGCAGGACAAGCAGTAGAGGGCCAGTCAGTGAAAGAACAGGCAGTGGATGTCGTGCTGATGGATATTTCCATGCCCGCAGGACCGGAAGGGATGGATGATCCAGCGGCGATCCCCTGAACGGAATAGAGGCTACCCGCTATATCAGGGAGCATTTTCCTTTCGTAAAAGTGCTTATGCTCACCATGCTCGATAAGGAACAGTTTATCCTGGAAGCCAGCCAGGCCGGAGCGCATGGATACGTCCTTAAAACGGCCGGGCATAAAGAAATTCTCCATGCGATCCGCACCCTGCACGAGGGAGAAGAGTATTTCAGTCCGGAGGTAGCCAGAATTCTCATTAACCGGCTCCAGTCCCTTTCCCCAAACCAAAACCCGTTCCTCAAAACCCAGCAAGGTTCTTCGGTTACTAATTCCCCGGATACTGGTTCTGTAGCAGCTGCCCAAGCCGATGATTCAGCTCCCCTGCCGGCTGGTCTCACCCGAAGAGAATTAGAAGTCTTGCAACTCATTGCTCAGGGATACACTACCATTGACATTGCCGAAAGGCTGTTTAACAGCCGCCGCACCATTGAAACCCACCGGCAAAACCTGCTTACCAAAACCCAGTGCAACAATACAGCCGCCCTGATTCGCTTTGCCGTCCAGCAGGGACTCGTTACGTAACAGGGACTCGTGCAGTAAGCGAGTAACGAGAGGGTTCTATCTTGAGTCTTCTCCAGCCTGCTTACAGTCTCCGATTAAATCCTGCTGTTGAATTTTGGGGTAAACTTCGGCCTGTCAGGCCCCTATTTTTCATACAGAAAGTAAAGCGAGTACTCGGAACGAAAAAGGTTCCAATAAAGAGGCAGTTCGAATCACTCCGGCTAATGGGTAAAAGTGTAGTTTTACACCCATGGCGCAAGATTTCGATAAAATCTTCCGGGAGGTATTGAAAGATCTGTTTCCCACGCTAGCCCAGAAAGTGTTAGGCATTCCCTCAGGAGAGTACAAGGCTTTGCCAGGCGATTTACAGTATACTTCGGAACGAAAAGCTGATCAATTGTGGGAAGTAATACCTGATCAAGGAGAACGCTTCATCCTGCATTGCGAGTTGCAGACCACCAACGATAAGCAGATGCTCTCCCGTATGCTGCTTCTACCACGCATTTTTATATTACCAGAAGAAACTACCAATCCGCCAATACGTCATCTATCCAATACGTCATCTTTGTAGGTAAGGATAAGCTGCAGATGGAGCACCAATTGCAATCCGAAAAGCTCACCTACTCCTACCAATTAATTGATTTACGCTCCTTATCAGCCCTTTTTAGAATCCTCCAGCAGTCAGGAGGTATTGCTCACCATTCTAGCTGACTTTCAAGGGGAGCCAGCTGACTTGATTGCTGCAAAGATTATCACTAAATTGGAGCAAGTCTGTGAAGGTAAGCTGGAGTTAGCGCAACGAGCCTTGCAACTGCTTCGTTTAGCGGTATTAAGAAATTGAGGTAAAACTGTATTTGACACTGCAAAAAAATGGCCATTACAATCGATATTAAAGAAGACACCCTCTACCGGGAGGTCTACCAGGAAGGTGAACTAGAGGGTAAAGAAAAAGCAGCTTTGAACATGCTCAAGAAGGGTATGGCTGTTGCGCTCATTAGTGAGATTACCGAACTGCCTCAAGCACGTATTGCTCAGCTCAAGCAGCAACTGGAAGCCGACAAGTAACGGCATTAAGAAATTACTGGTTCTCACTCCCTTGCACTAAGAGAAGTGTGGAAATGTCCAGTCCTGTGGATAAAGCCCTGCTTTCCCCACCAGTCCTTTGACTAGTAGCTCTTCCTGTTAGCTCCTCAGCTACTTACCAACATTCCCACACTCTAGTAATAAGTTAATTTTTAGTAATTATTTCTTCCTAAAGAAGACTCTCCTCCAGTCACTTCCTTTCTAACTAGTAACCGTAATGAAAAACGGTCGATTCTCGATTTATCTCCTGTCTGAAAAACAGGGGGCTTGACATAACAGGCTCACTACCACGTAGAACATGAGGATTGTGACCATGACCATCATAAACACTGCAAACATGACCATGATGAACATGGCAATTGCAAGCATGACCCTCATGACCATTACGAGGGACACGAAGTCATTCGGATTGAAGTAAAGGACTAATCTGCCTATTTAAGGAGCATAAATCAGGTAAATGGGAGGAAGCCTTCCGCAACCTGATGTTACCTGATTAGTTACTGCTAAAGGATTGATTCCGGCAGTAAGCGAAAAGATTCTGGGCTTTCACTACAGCTCCGACTTGCTGATATCCTCAAGAAGTTCAATAGCTGAAGCAAAATATACCTGAAAAACAGTCCCTTTCTCCGGCTGGCTTTCCACCGTAATCTCCCCTCCATTGTTTTCCACAATTCGCTTGACCATGTACAGCCCCACACCGGTTCCTTCCACGTGGGTATGCAGGCGTTTGAACATCAAAAAAAGCTTAGCTTGCTGTTCTTTATCGAGTCCCAGCCCATTATCCTGTACGGAGAGGACTACCTGCCCTTCTTCCTCCCTTGTCCAAATCAAAATACGGGGAGTCCGGTCCGGAGAATGGTATTTGAGCGCATTGGAGAGGAGATTATACAAGATGCTGCGGAGGTGTTTGCGGGGATAATGCAGGTGTTCTACTGCCAGATTTACTTCCAGGTGAGCGTCTGTTTCCCGGATAAGGGGAGTAAGGTCTACGGTTACATTCTCAAGTATTTCCCGGAAGGATAAGCGTTCCTGCTGCCCTACTTCTTTCTGGATTTTAGCAATCTCGGATAAGTCCTTAACGGTCCGGTTGAGCTTGGTGATGGCTTCCTGCATCAATTCCATCATCTCCTGCTCCATGGCAGACACTTTACCCGCTAGCCGTTTACTCAGCTGCCATTGTAAACCCTCCAGATTAGCAATCGGAGCTTTTAAGTCATGAGAAGCCGTATAGACGAAATTATCCAGGTCAACATTAATCCGCTTCAATTCTTCATTATTCCGGGTCAGCTTTTGGTTCATCTCCAGGAGTTGCTGCTGGTAGTTTTTCTCCCTGCTTATATCGGTATTGGTGCCCAGCCAGCGTTGTACTCTTCCCTTTTCATCTTTCACTGGAATGGCGCGGGTTAAAAACCACCGGTACTCTCCATCCTGCTTTCGGAGGGGAAACTCTAATTCCCAGGGCTCTGCTTTTTGCCAGGCTTCCTGCACAAATGCTACTACCTGCTCAATATATTCCGGATGATGCACCTTTTCCCATCCCCAGCCCTGCATTTCCTCCAGGCTGGTGCCCGTATACTCATACCAGCGACGATTGTACCAGAAGATCCATCCTTCTCCATTAGCCATCCAGGCCAGCTGGGAAATATTATCAGCCAGGGTCCGGAAGCGTTCTTCGCTTTCTTTAAGTGCCCCTTCCGCTTCCTGTTGTCCAGTTATATCGGTAAACAGGATAGCTACTTTCCGGCTTTCGCTATCTCCTAACCGGAAAGCATGGACTTCAAACCAGCGGCTCATCGCTGCTGACCTTTTGATAAAACGGGTAGGCTCCCCGGTTAGGGCTACTCTGCCATAGATTTCAAACCAGTGCGCTTCCAGGTCCGGCACCAATTCCCGGGCTGTTTTACCCATTACGTCTTTCAACCCCGTCTGCTTTTCAAACACGGGATTACTTTCCAGAAAATGGTAGTCTATTGGCTGGTTATCCTCTTCAAAAATCATTTCCACAATACAAAACCCCTGGTCCATTGTTTCAAACAAACCCCGGTACTTCCCTTCACTTTCTTCTACCTTCAGTCGAGCTAGTATTTTTTCCGTAACCTCATGGCAAAGCACCATCACCCCACTAATACTTCCGTCTGGTCCTTTAAAGGGTTGATAGACCAGGTCTAAAAAGCCTTCCTTCTTTGCTCCATTCACCAGCACAAAGTACGGATAATCGTATAGATAAAGGGGCTCACCGCTCAGGCGGACCTTTTCCAGAATTGGATGGAAATAGGGTTTAGCTTCCGGGATAATTGAAAAAAGGGGCTGGTTGAGTAGCTCCTCAGGCCCACGGTCAATGAGTCTGCCATACGCCTCGTTTACCACTTCCACCACCATTTCTTCTCCTCTTAGCACAATGATGCCTACTGAGGCCTGATGCACAAAATTCTCGAACCGTTGCCCGCTTAGCCGCAGGCCCTCTATTTGCCGGGTTGTTTCCTGGCAAAGCACCATCACCCCGGCTATCTTTCCGGATTCATCCCGCACGGGACTATAGCTGAAGGTCCAGTAGGCTTGTTCGGTTCTGCCATTCCGGTAAATCGGAATCAAGAGATCCTCTTGCCAGGTGGCTTCTCCGCCCGCCAGCACCTGTTGAATCAGCGGTTCTAGCAGAGGCCATACCTCGGGCCAGCATTCGGGTCCCCGTTGTCCCAGGGCTTGTGGGTGTTTGCCTTCATTACCCAGACAGGGGCGGTAGGCATCGTTATAAAACTGGATCAGGTCCGCTCCCCACCAGAGTCCCATGGGAAGCTTGGCATTCAGCATAATGCTCAAGGTAGTACGTAGGCTTTGCGGCCAGGTACTTACTGGACCCAGTGAAGTTTGAGACCAGTCTAAGGTGCGGATTAACTGGCCCATTTCCCCCCCACCGGTAAGAAAGGGATTCGCACTATCAGTAGATACAATCATGAGTAGGTAGGCTCAGGGAGATACAGTAGCAACTAGGTAAAGTAGCAAGTAGGGAAGATAGCTTGAAAGAGAGTAGGATTTAAGTTTATGGACGTAAGTATACACTTTCCCGTAGGCAATGCCCAATGGCTTAATGATTCTGCTCCTGGAAAGACTCCGCTCGCAAAGTTCCAGCATGCGTTTTTGCCAGAATAGGAATTTTGTCACTTTCAGAAGCTATGGCGCAATCACAAAAGCCGTTGAGCATCTAACTTAAAGGTATCCTCCCCTCTGACCCAGGTGTAGTTGTCAAGTAAGTGGTCAGGGCATTGCCGCCCCAAGCCCTCTTAGAACGTATCTATGCGGCTAACGAGACGCTTCCCAAAGTTTTAGCGGTTAATAAGAATTGGCAAGCAGATGGCAATGAGCGTACCTTCCAGCAGGGTTACCCGATCCTGAATGGTCTTAAGACCGATGCCCGCCCCCCGGCTATTCTTATCCATGCGCTGGACGGTTTCCTTGCCCTTGTCAGTAGTCATTCCCTTGCTGGTAGGCATGCCTTTGCCATTGTCCTGGACTTCGATATACACGTAGTCTTTGTCCCGGTACACTTCCAGGCTTGCGTTGGAAGCACCCGAATGTTTAACCAGGTTAGTGACCAGCTCCTGAGAGATACGGTAAATCGCCATTTCTAATGGAGCGGCTAATCGTTCCTCAAAGCAGTGGCATTGCAACTGGATACTGGTTCCGGCATAGCGGTTACAGAATTCTTCAATGGCTTTCTGTAAACCAAAGTCTTTCAGTAAGACGGGCACTAGTTCGTGGGAGGCGCGTCTGGTTTCGATAATGGCCTCCTTGAGCAAGGCTTCTGCTTTCTTCAGGGAGGCGGCTACTTCTGCCCGCTGCTCCGGCAAAGGCGTAAGGTTTACCCCGGCCAAGTGAAGCTTAGAAACTGTTTTAAAAGGGTAATGGCAGAGAAAAATAGGCTAGGGGAGTAAAGTACTCAAAGAGGTTAAGTTTGTAGTGCCAACTAACAGATAAAACCCCAATGAGTACCCAACAAAAGAATGGAAAACGTCGCAAGTATCCAAACCTCTACGACAAAGATCGGCTACGTGATATGAGTGAGAACGGGTGGAGAAAGTTAAAGCCGTATTTACCGGGGGCAAAGTCGGATGCACAAAAAGGAGGCCGCACCCCCGTATTGTTAAAAGAAGTACTTAACGGAATACTGTACGTAGTCAAGACCGGTTGTTCCTGGAGAAGTCTGCCGCATGATTTACCCAACTGGTCTACGGTTTATGGCTATTTCAACCGATGGAGTAAAAGTGGGCTGTACCTGATACCTGTGGAACATGGGCTACCGGCAAGAAATTCACGCGTTTTTAGTCCGGAAAGTGCGCAAAAAGATGCAAAGGAAGTCTACCCCAAGTGCGGGGAGTTTGGATTCACAAAGTGTGAAGACGACTGCTTGCGGGGGAAAGCACCGGGGATATGATACAGGCAAGCTGATTAAAGGCCGCAAACGTTTTATTCTTACCGATAGTCAAGGATTACTCTTAGCCGTTTGGAATGGAGCGTAGATGCTCCAATGTGCGGCAAGTGTATCCGAAAAACAAGGCGCTAAACAGTTATTGCGTTATATCAAACGAGTAGCTTGTTTACAAGGATTGTGTCAAGGAATCAAACTTGTTTGGGTAGATGGTGGCTACCGGGGAGCAGACTTACTGGAGTACGTCGAAAAACTCTGGCAATGGACCTTAGATGGTCTTAAGAACCGATGATAAGAAAGGTTTTAAACTCCTGCCCCGAAGGTGGGTCGTAGAGAGAACTGAACCTGCTACGCGTGCAGCATCGGCTCCATGCTTGGTTGCTCAATGCCCGAAGATTAAACAAAGATTACGAAAAAAACAGAAAAAACAGCCAGTCCATGGTCTACCTGGCTATGATTTCTATTATGCTTAATCGCCTTTAATTACCCTTTAAAACAGCTTCTTAGTAGCAAACAGGATCTGGCCTACGCCATTGTGCAGGGATTCGGCTATTCGTCTTCGTTCTTCTTCCTGAGCTTCCAGTACCGCTTCCAGTAAGGCTTGTTGCTGATGTAGGCGGCGGTGTTGCTGCTGGAGGGCTTCATATTCCTTGCGCAGAGAAATATCTTCCAGAATCGTGTAACCAAGCGTATCTGCTTCATCCTGAAATAAGATGGAAGTAACCCTGCACCAAAGCAAGGAGCCATCTTTTTTCAGGAGCACGGTTTCAATCCCAAAGCTGGGAATCTGCTCCTTCCATAAATTCTCCTGCAATTCCCGCCAGGGTGCTACGTAGTCAGGATGGGAATACTCAATAATCCGGGTGGCTTCCTGTTCGGTTTTGCTATAGCCTAACATGTCTGCCAAAGCCTGGTTCACTTTAATGATGCGTAAATCAGGGGTAATGATCTTATTACCCAGCCTGGACTGCTCAAAGATGGTCTGGAATCGTTGCTGGCTTTGCTTAAAGGCTTGTTCCACAGCCAGGCGTGCCTCCAGCTTTTCCATTGTGGCCCGATGAGCGGAACGAAAACTGGCGATCTCTGCTTGTAACGCCTCGTTTTCTGCTTGTAGTTGCCTGAATTGTTCCCCTGAATCCTGCTGGTTATCGCCCTGACTACTCATACTTCTATTTTACTGAATTTAAATCAATTAGATATGGAATAATGAAAAAATAGGATTCAAGTGCGGGGAAAGGCCGGGGAGAATGAGCATGGGTGGAGGCAGCAACCGAGAAAATCCTGCCCGCAATCAGCCAGGATTCGGGAGAAGAACTCCCAGATTGCTTCATATCCTCCGGCTGATGCCCCGATTCCCACTACGTACAAAGGCTTGCTCATCGAAAAACAGGTTTACTTTCACCGGTATCATTACTTTCACCAGTATCAATTCCAGGGGTAACGACTCAGGAGGTAATGAAAAACTAGGACGAAAAAACCGTCTCCAGGTTATGCTATCGGGAGAAAAGCCTTTCAGGGGCAGGATTACATCGCGGAAGGAGTAGACAGGTAATAGGGCACAATTTTACTATCAAGCAGGTCAGTAAGCGCTTTAAAACGCCCGGGCAAGGGGATATAGCCATATTCCCCGTGAATATCAAATACAGACTGAGAAAGCTTGATCACGGCGGAGCGTAACTCTACCATTCCATCGAGTACCTCCTTTTCCACCACCACAACATCAATACCTGTACTATCACTATCCATAACTCTCATACTATCCATAACTCTCATCATATAAGAAGACAACCATAGTGTTAACGCAGAGATAGAAAATAAAGCCACCCAAAGATTGATTTTTAACAGAAGTATTTTTGCACTCCTTTGAGAAATCACTCCCTTTTCCTCCCGCCTGGCCCTCATCCTTTCTCCTCTGAATAGTATAATACTCATGCTTTATACAAAGGGTAATCAGCGTACTCATTCAGCCAGAAGTGCTACTGGTGAGTGCATTCAGCAAGGATTTAGCGGATTAGTATATTTCTGAGTCAGGTTTCCTGCCAGGCGGTCTTCCGGTCAAATGGTCTCCCCATACTCATAAGGACGAAAAGATAAGGACAAATGGGGTTAATAGCCCTCACGCAAAAGGTTAAGGGGTTAGCAGGCAGGGTACAGTCTAATAAAGGCGAATGCTTTAATGAGAGCAGATTCAGGCTCTGCATTCGGCAAATAAAAACGTTGACATTGAGAGAAGGGAGGGGAGTAGCACTAATCGATATGGATTGCAGCTACGGAATAATTCTTCTATTCGGAGTAATACCCTGTTACTTCCAGCATACTTTGCCGTAAGAGTACTATGCCGTGCCAGGGTGACATTAGGCAAATTACCAACTGGAGTTTGCTACCTACCTTGTCTGAAGCCTAAGTGTAACTAGTAGCTGTTATAGTGGAGGCTGTAGCTGAAATTGACTAGCATCTATACGGGTAGTGTCCCTATTTGTAGCAATCATACGATTTGTAGCAATCATACGGCTAGTGCATTAAGTATGAGTTATCTGACAGTTTTATTTTTCACCAATTCATTGAATATCAAAAACTTAAAAGTTGCGAGATCTATCATTTAACTCGTTCTTGCTGCACTAGTACACAACCAATTTAGTTTTTAGGAGTTTAGTAGATATCTTTCAGGTACTAAAATCTATAGAGAGATGAATCCAAGACTAAGCCCCTTATCCTTATCTGAGCAGGAACGGGAAGAAATACAGCTTTTATTTAAGAAAGGGAAACATTCGGTACGAAAACTCAAACGAGCCAAAGTGTTATTGCTGTTAGCCACAGAAAAGAAAGTGCCTGACATTGCCCAAGAAGCTGGGGTGAGTGAGGCGACGGTGTACAATGTGTATCACCGCTACGAGCCAGGTAAGCTTTCGCAAGCCCTAGAAGCACAACCTCGTAGTGGGCAGCCCGGCAAAGTCACGCCTCGATTAGAAGCAGACGTGACCCGGATTGCCTGTAGTGAGGCTCCAGCAGGTAGAAGCCGCTGGACGGTGGATTTGATTCACCAGCAAGTAGTCCAGTTGGGCTATGAAGTAGGGGATGAATCAGTAAGAGGAGTATTAAAAAAAGTCACCTCAAGCCTTGGCAGAAAAGGCAATGGTGTATTGGGACGATAAATGGAGAGTATGTAGCAAAGATGGAGGATGTCCTAGGAGTTTATGAGCAGGAGCCTAAAGAAAAAATAGTTCGTATCAGTTTGGAGCCGATGCTCACGCACGTAGCAGGTCCATGAGAGACCTTGCCAGTTACTTGATGAAGTTTTAGCCCCTTTACCGATGCAGGAAAATAAGCCTAAAAGAGAGCATTCTGAGTATGAACGGAAAGGGACGGCTTGTGTACTGCTAGCCTATGATATCGATACTGCACAACGCTATGTACAGGTAAGAGAAACCCGTACTAAAAAAGACTATGCCCAGTTGGTAGCACATACTACACAGATAGGATACATGGACTACTTAGTGAAAGAGCATTACCCACAGGCAGACAAAATCCATTTACCTGATACGTTGCGTAACATCGGCTCCGTGCAGGACAATTTAAATACGCATGCTATGAGCCTTTTTTATGAGCACTTGCCCCTGCAAAGAGCCGGAGAATTAGCCCGTAAAATCCAATTCCATTTCACTCCTAAGCATGGCAGTTGGTTAAACATGGCTGAAATTGAGTTCTCGGCTTTAGCTAAACAATGTCTTGATCGTAGAATTAAAGATAAAGACACCTTTGAAAAAAAAGAAGTATTACTCTGGAGTAAGCAACGGAATGAAGCCAAAACCAAGATTCACTGGAGTTTCACGGTCGATAAAGCCCGAGCCACCCTCCAAACTAAATATGAACAGGTCAATCCGGTGAATAAGAAACCTTAGAAATTAAATTGGTAGTTTGCAAGAGTGTATGACTAGTGCATTGTAACCTTAATTACTAGAAGTGAGTATTATAAAAAGTACCAAAAGTAAGAGGAAATGGAAAGGGTTTCAAAGTCATTAGAATTGCAGCCAGCAGAAGTAGCGCAGTTGGAGAATATGTTGCGAAAAGGGACCTGCCAAGTACGAATGCTAAAACGCGCTCAGGTGTTAGTGAGACTTCATCAAGGAATAAAGCCATCAGATGCAGCCTTGCAGGCAGGAGTAAGTCTGGCTACGGTATACAACGTAGCTGCCCGTTACCAGCATTCAGGCAAGTTAGCCGATGCCCTTGAGGAAAAGCCTCGTAGTGGTCAGCCGACTAAGTTTAGCAAAGCGATCCAGGCTCAGCTTACGGCTTTAGCTTGTAGTGAGGCACCACAAGGACACAGTAAATGGAGTTTGAGAATGCGGGCTGATAAGCTAGTGGAACTCCAGGTAGTAGAATCAATATCGCATCAGGCGGTAAGCGAGCAATTAAAAAAAATGGTAGTCCTATAAAAGTAATGATGGCTATAAGCACCCCCTAATCCCTCCTTGAAAAAATGAGGGGAATTACAGTATTATGGGCCACTCTCTTCCCATTTTAGGAGGGTAAAACACCTGTCATCATTACTTTTATAGGACTACCAAAAAAATGACCTTAAACCTTGGCTGAGAAAACAATGGTGTATTGGTAAAGTAGATGGTCAGTACTTGGCTAAGATGGAAGACGTATTAGATGTGTATAGTAAAGAACGGGATGAAAAACAAGCTCGGGTGGTTTTTGACGAACGTCCCTGCCAACTACTTGGTGAACTAACTGCCCCCTTGCCAGTTGCTGCAGGGCAACCGATGAAACAGGATTATGAGTATGAGCGAAAGGGCACGGCTTGTATCTTATTGGCCTATGACTTAGATACTCACCAGCGATATGTTGAGGTAAGAGAGCAGCGTACCAAGAAAGACTATGCCGAGTTTATGGACACGCTGCTCAAGGAGCATTATCCACAAGCAGAACAAATTCACTTACCTGATACGTTGCGTAACATCGGCTCGGTGCAAGATAATTTAAATACCCATCAAGCAGGTAGTTTCTACGAGCACTTACCCCTGGAAAGAGCCCATGAGTTAAAGAACAAATTTGTCTTCCACTACACCCCAATTCATGCTTCCTGGCTCAACATGGCTGAAATTGAGTGCTCTGCCCTTTCCAAGCAGTGCTTGGATCGAAGAATAGCTGATTTAGCCTCCTTAAAACAAGAGGTAGAGGCTTGGACAAAGGAACGCAATGAGAAAAAGGTTAAGATTCATTGGCTTTTTGATACGACTAAGGCTAGAACTAAACTCAAAAGGCATTACAGTAAAGTCAATCCTGAAAATAAACCATTCCTCAATTCTGATAATAATACCAATTCCCCTTCTAATAACTAAGGTTACAATGCACTAGTGTGCTACTCCCCAAAATTAGGACCACTAGTTAAGCTAGAAAACAAACAGTAAAATAGTGGTCAAATGAAAGCAAAACGCAAGCAGTACACATCGAGTTTTAAAGCCAAAGTGGCCGGACCTCAAACTAAAGCTTGATTTAGGGTCCAGAGGCGCTCAAAGACAAAGAGACATTGGCGGAATTGTCCAAACGGTTTGAAGTACATCCTACCGGACCAGCAGACGATGTCAGCATCGGGTCCAGATCGGTAAGTGGAAGCAGGACTTTGTAGAAAGAGCCGCCTCCGTATTTGAGAAGCCTTCGGAATCTGAATCAGAGGAGCAGATCGATCCGGATCAGTTGTACGCCAAGATCGGCAGGCTGGAACGGAGCCGAAGATGAACAACGTATCAGGTCCGGAGAATGAGTTTCTAAAAAAAAGCTTGAAGAAGCTGGCTTAAAGGAGCTTAGAGCAATGATTGGTAGACAAAGCAAACTTAGTCTCAGGGCTCAATGTGAGTTGTTGGGGCTGCACCGGAGTAGCTGGTACTACCAGCCGGTGGCTGAAACCGAAGAGAACTTGCCGGACCCGATGCTGACATCGTCTGCTGGTCCGTTAATGCGGCTACTTGATGAGCGATACTTGAACTATCCCACTGAAGGAGTACTGCAAATGCAGGATTATTTGCGCACTCAAGGCTATCAGGTCAATCATAAGCGCGTCAGAAGGCTGCTCAGAAAGATGGGCATCATGGCCATCTTCCCTAAACGCAACCTGAGCAAGTTGGGAAAGGCTGAGTATGTGTATCCTTACTTGCTCAGAAATCTGGACATCAGTTACAGCAATCAGGTCTGGCAGCTCGACATTACTTATATACCAATGGCAAAAGGGTTTATGTACCTGGTAGCCCTCATTGATGTACATAGCCGGTTTGTAGTAGGTTGGGACATTTCTAACAGTATGGATGCTGACTGGGTGGTAGAAACGCTACAAGAAGCCCTTGCCCGTCACGGCAAACCCAGTATTGTCAACTCGGATCAGGGCAGCCAGTTTACCTGTAAGAAGTGGGTGGAGTGCCTGCTGGGACACCACATCCAGATCAGTATGGATGGGAAAGGCGGATCGCAGACCAGGGCCAGCACTGGGATCCGAGCCATTGATAACGTTTACATTGAAAGACTATGGCGGACGGTTAAATATGACTATGTTTACCTGAGCCCGCCTGAAAACGGATGGGAGTTATACCAAGGCCTGAAGGCTTTCTTTGAAAGATACAATTATCAGAAGTATCACCAAGGGATCGGCAGGAAATTACCCGTGACGGTCTACTACGACTCCCTGGCCAGTAGTGCCTGAGTCAAAATTTCAACTTAAAATCCCCAATTACTGGTCCTAAAAAGGGGCAGTACCTCAGTTTGGGAAGGAAGCCCATACCCGGGATATCATGCTGCATTACCTTACCGTAAGAGTCATTCTCTTGCTGCTTCTGGCTATGTTCAAGATGCTGTCTCCAGGTCCTGCTGTTGGTGCAGGGTAGTAATGCCTTTTTTGACGGTGAGTTCTCCGAACACGTTCTGTGAAACAATCATTGCCGAACGACAATAAGAGCCTAGTAGTTTTACCGATCGAGGGTACCAATCGGCTACCACCCATTCCATATCGGCCGGCATCATGGCCCCCATCTTTCGCTGGTCCAGGAGCCAACGGGTGACTTTAAAGTCCCGAGCAATTGGCAGAATAGCCTCCCAGAGTTCCCAGTAGGCCTGGTTGAGTACAGGTCTGGTCCAGATCACAGCTAACAATTTATGCTGGGGCTCTACTTCCAGAAGAGTATGCTGAATCGTATAAGAATGCTGCATTGGTTACTTTAATGTCTGGGAGAGCTAGCACTTCTATTGGAGAAGCGGGTAAAGAAGCAATTCATTCCAAAGCGATATACTAAAAACAGCCAATTTTCACGCTTTCACTTAACCCTTTTTCCCGTAAATTCTGTTGCGGCTCTTTTTAAGTGTCTATTTATTCGGGTGAAGCTCAACACCTACCCAGAGGCATGTCAAATTTTTATTAGTGCAGGTTCAACTATGAAAAAGCACCGCGTTATACGGTGCTTTTCGTAGCGAGTACGGCAATTTATTCGGAGCGCAGACTCTTCACCGGATTCATCAACGCGGCTTTGATAGCCTGGAAACTGACGGTCAATAAGGCCACTACAGTTGCCAGTACACCGGCCAGGGCAAATACCCACCATTCAATGGCAATCCGGTAAGCAAAGTCTTGTAACCACTGGTGCATGGCATACCAGGCAAGGGGACTGGCAAGGATGATAGCAACCAGGACCAGCTTGAGAAAGTCTTTCGAAAGGAGGGCAACGACGCTAATAACCGAGGCACCCAGCACCTTGCGAACACCAATTTCTTTGGTCCGCTGCTCGGCAGTAAAGGTAGCCAGGCCCAGGAGGCCCAAACATGAAATGAAAATCGTAATCAGCGTGAAGTAGTTTACAATGCGCGAAGTGCGGACATCGGCAGAGTAGTTCCGCTGGAAATCTTCGCTCACCAGTGAGTAGGTAAAGGGTTCGTTAAGGCGCAGCTTTTTCCAGGTTTGTTCCAGAAACCCCAGTACGTGCTCCATCTCAGCTGTCTTGACATGGACAAGGAGATAGTTAAAATTGGGGCGGGTGCTCAGCAAAAAGGCAAAGGGCTGAATTGGTTGGTGCAAGTCCTCAAAGTGAAAATCCTTAACTACCCCTATAATCTCGAAAGTATTGGTCTGGCCCTGAAAGGTAAAGTTTAATTTTTGACCTATCGCCTTCTCTATTGGAATAGCAAAATTGCGTAAGGTGGTTTCATTGACTACCATCCGATTACTAGTGTCGCCGGGAAACTGCCGGGAAAACAAGCGGCCGGACACTAACTCAAAATTCATGGTCTTGAGAAAATCGTAATCCACCACATTTATTTTGACCGATTGTAGTGCCTCCACAGTTTGGTCCGGACGGTAGAAGCTATAGGTATTCGGATTGGCAATACCGGGGTAGTAGAAAGCGCCAGCCGCGGCTACGACCTGATTGTTCCTGGTGATTTCTTCCCGATACGTTGCATAAATCTGCTGGGACTCCAAGCTCCGGAGCGGAATCGAAATTTGCTGCTGCTGAGTGAATCCCAGCGGTTTTTCCCGCATATAGCGCATCTGCTGCTCAATGACTAAGGTAGCCATGATCAGACTCACTGAAATGACAAACTGAAACACGACTAAGCCTTTTCGTAACGTCACGTCTGACCAGCCATGCACCAATCGCCCTTTTAACACCTGTACCGGATTGAAGCGGGACAAATAGAAAGCCGGATAGCTACCCGCCAGCAGTCCCGTCACAATAGCCAGTCCCAAAAAAGTCAGTAGTAGTTCCCAGGAAAACAGGTCTTTGAGGAACAATTGCTTTTCGGTTAAGGCATTAAATTCAGGTAGGGCGATTACCACTAAAATAACCGCGAGCACCTAAAATAACCGCGAGCACCAGCGATGCCACCGATAAGAGGATTGACTCTCCCAGAAACTGCTGCAAGAGTACTCCTCGCCCGGCTCCCAATACCTTCCGCACCCCTACTTCCCCCGCCCGTTTGACGGCCCGGGCCGTAGAGAGATTCATAAAATTGACACAGGCGATCAGTAACGTAAACAGGACGACCGAGGCTAATAAGTAGAGGTAGGCCGGGCTGTTGGTTGGCGTTACAATGTTTGGGAGCTGACTGTACAGGTGCAGCTTAGTCACGGGGATGAGAAACAATAATTTATTGAAACCAGCCGCTTTCAGGTCCTTGCCCGCATATTTGTCCACGAAGGCTGGGAGTTTTCGGGTAAGTTGAACGGGGTCCGCATCCGGTCGCAGACGCAGGTAGGTGTAGAAGATGTTGTTGCTGGAAAAATTTGCGTTCTGCTCGCGTAGCCTGTCACCAATGGTGCCGGCCGACAGCGGTACGAAAAAGCGGGCATCGATGTGCGACCGGTTGCCTTCATCCCGATATACGCCGGTTACCCGAAAGGTTTCGCCCTTCCCGGTTGAGCCGCCAATCTTGACCAATTGATTCAGGGCGGGGGTCCTGCCAAAGAGTTTATACGCTACGGGTTCTGACAGTACAACTGAGTTAGGCGCATGTAAGGCCATGCGTGCATCCCCTTCAAGGAATTGGTAGGTAAACAGCTCAAAAAAGGCTGGGTCAGCCTGGTATCCTTTGGTTTCGTAAAATGCCTCTCCCCGTTGGTCGCCTTGCAGTGCCTGCAACAGCACTTTATTGTCCGAGGCATCGGGCCACAGGAGTCGGGTGACCTGCTCCACCTCGGGAAATTCAGCCTGCAGTGCAGCCCCATAGGGTGCCGACAACATCGGCCATTCATTTCCCTGACCTGATGCAGAAATACCCTTGGTGTTCACCAGATACAAATATTCGGCTTGCTTGTGATGAGCATCATACCCTAATTCACTGCGAATGTAAAGCAGTAGCAGGATACAGCTGGCCAGGCCAATTGACAAACCAGCTGCATTAATAGCCGAGAAGGTTTTGTTGCGGATAGTATTCCGCCAGGCGATCTTAAAATAGTTGCGTAGCATGTCGGTATAATTTGCGTTG
Organism: Cytophagales bacterium; assembly: GCA_030448185.1. Taxonomy (GTDB): domain Bacteria; phylum Bacteroidota; class Bacteroidia; order Cytophagales; family 172606-1; genus CADCTQ01. Next base: position 63,311 of record JAUJNL010000004.1, read on the forward strand.
GGATAGTCGCTGAGGTTTCGTTTAATGATAAAAGGCCGCATTAAGCTTAATACATCCCGTACATAACGGACATTGGCTGCTTGTACCCCCTGGATTGCTAGTCGCTCCTGGTAGAGCTCTTCCAGATCACCCCGCATCTCTTCCAGTAAGTGCGGAACGCAGAACTGCTCCAGCAGCCAGGTAGCCCAGCGGGGTGGCTTAGATGTAGTATTGGTAGATTCGTTCACAGTAACAACCGTTAGGGTAAAGCAATCCCGGGAATCAGCTCCCACATCTGGTTACGGATCTGGTGAATCTCCCGTAAAGCCTGACTGCCAGCCGGAGTAACCGAGTAGAGTCGTTTTCTTCGCCCGCCTCTTTCCCGGCTGACGCCTCCCATCTGAGAATAAACATACCCTTTCTCTGAGAGCCTGTTCAGAGCTGAGTGCACAGCCCCTAAGTTCACTGACCGGTTCATCTGCTTCTCTAATTCACTCACAATTGCAGCCCCATAGGCTTCTCCGTAACGTAAGGCTACGGCAAGCAGCACTACTTCCTCAAACTCGCCTAAGTAAGTTCCTTTCATGGTAGTGAGTCAGGGAAACCTTTATTTATCCTGTATATGTATAACAAATCGAAGGCCAAAGGGAGGAAAGCCCTTCTGTTTACCGAAAAAGCCCTTGTGTAAACCTGTTTCCTTAGCAGTGCGTCCAGAACCGGACAAATAGTGGTCGCTATAGAACAGTAACAAGCAGTTTTCTGAGCAGGAATGTTTTCCTGGAAGGGTAAACTTTATTAATCGACCCTTTCTTAAGACGTTTTTAGAACCAAAGGGAAAAAATAGAGCTACTCCCCTACCCTCTCTGAAAAAAGAATAAATAAAGTGGGACTGCAGGGGTTATTTTTTGTGACGGCTATTTCAACTGACGAAAGGGTTCATAGGGAGCTATTCCCATAAAGATGGATCCAAAACGTAAAAGTCGACGCCTACAAACATCGCCAGTTTTAATTATTTCTAATCTGAAAAATAGGGCAAAAGTAGGCTGCAGGGGTTATTCGCTCTGTCAAACATCTAACCAGCTGGGAGCAGTCTTTGCATAAAGATGGATCCAATCGTAACCATCCAACTTGTTTTTTTAAATGACGTGTTAAAGTTGTTATCAGCTTTAAAGTTCAACAGGAAGAAACTGCTTTTTTCTTTAAAAATCTTATTACAAATTTCTATCAATTAATGTATCTTCCTTTCAGACTAGAATACGGTTCATTGATACGGCAGTCTATATCCTGCTGCCTTGGTTAGGAATTATAACCGTATCTTTTTTCCTTTCCCATGCTACTCCAACTCCTGCTCTCAAAACCCTTAGTCCTGGTTTTGATCCTATTCCATGGACTATTACAATTTTGGTGGTTTACTAACCGAGCAGGAAAAATCGGCTTAATTGACAACGAACTGCATATTAGCTACCCCTTTAGTTTTAATAAGCCCTACTCCGGATTCCTTTAAAACAAGCAACTCATTTCTCCATTGAGGTGCAGGGGGAAGAAATATGCCTGTGTTGCTTCTATCCGGCTTATCCTTCTCATATCCTGGTCAAAGAAATGTTTCCTATCCGAACCTTTACGGCGGATTGGTTCAAGCTCATTGCGATCTTAGAAGAAAAAGGAATTTTAGTGAATGGGTAAAAGCGTTTGTTTACTTAGTAGTCAAAGGATGGTTTTAAGCTTCTTCAGTAAACAAGTACTCATTTTCGACTAGGCCTTTGGGTGGATTATCCATCCAGAAAAGAATGGCCAAAAGCTCCGTACAAATTTGAAGCTGGATGTTTTCTGTAGTTTTATTTCCCTCAAATTTATTATTATTTCCCAATCAATGGATATAACCAATCCTGGTGTATGGGGGTGCCCTGTTTTATTGCCTTTCTTCTGCTGGAACTCGCTTACAGCAAAACCCATGACCATTCCCATCTATACGAGTGGAAGGACCTAGCGGCCAGTAGTTTCCTGGGGACTAGGGGCAGTACTGATTGCCCCTTTGATCAAAGTGGTCTCCTCCGCCTTTCTTTTCAATTTAGTGTACGAGGCCTGTGTAATCCCCTTGTAAATGGCGAGCGTACGAATATCCTGGGTTACCCATCATTTGGTTGGGCTTGGTACATTTGGCTGATTTGCCAATTTTTGGACGACTTTACTATTACTGGTTTCACCGCCTGAACCATACGGTCCGTTTTTTATTTATGTAGTACACCACTCTTCCCTACATTTTAACCTGGGCACCGGCTTGCGCAATGGGTGGATTAGAGAGGTAATTAGTAAAATGTATAGGTTAACCATCACTTCTTGCGAGCAAAAAGTCTTTACCGACCTATTCTTCTAATAATCTCTTTATTGGGTTCTAATCCTTTTTACGACTTCCTTCAAACACTTTGAAGGAGAGAACGGTCACGGATTTTTTTAGTGACTACGAATAGGATTACAATGCCTGCACTACGAAGGGAATGCTCAGGAGCTGTCTCATATTTAGAGCAGATTATCTTCGAAGGTTTCTTGGTTGAGCTTAAAAACTCATCCAGAAACCGTGAAAAGCACCATCCGATTAGGCTCTTCCGGTGGGCGTAAAACCACGCCTCATATAACATAAATCCAAAAATAAAAGCTGGGAAGGCTGGCAGATTTCTTACTGAGGTATCGCCTAGGCAACGGGGATACGCGCCCATTCCTCTAACAGTAGCCGTTAACAGTCCGCAATGATCCTGGCCAAAGTGCCCCTTGAAGCAGCAGAAGTTGCCTCATATAATTGGGCGGATGGCGGGGAACTGATCCTTCCAAAAATAAAAGCTCAGGGAATCGCAGATTTCTTACTGAGTATTTCGGGATCCTAGGACACAATTTCTCTTAATGAGCCATCTGCCACATCGGCACGCAATCCTGCTAAAAAAATCCAATGACCCATTCTCAATCGTACTGCGGTCCTTTACTAATCCATCTCCACACCGAGTACTCCTCCATGCGGTTCGCCCTGTTCTTCCTGGCCGAGTACGCCGGGATGATCACCACGTCGGCCGTGTGCGTGGCCCTGTTCCTCGGTGGGTGGCACCTGCCGTACCTCGACTACCTGTGGCCGGCCCTGAGCGGGAACGTGCCCGGCCAGCCGGCGTCGGTCACCGACAGCCTGCTGGCCTGCGTCGTGCGGGCGCTGGTGTTCTTCGGCAAGACGATGGGGATCATCTTCCTGTTCATGTGGGTGCGGTGGAGCCTGCCGCGGTTCCGGTTCGACCAGATCATGATCCTGGCCAGGTGTCGAAGTGCCCCTTGAATTGGGGGCATTTTCTCCTCCAATCGTACCGATAGCTTTTTATCCTCCCTAGCAAGTCCTTTACTAATCCATCTTTCGGGTCCTAGGTGAGGAACGATAAAAAAATCCAATGACCCATTCTCCAGACTGCGGTTTCCCGGTAGTAATCCCCGGATCGGGAGCATGGCAGAAAAACTGTGGTCCAAAGGTTTTTCATTACTGGGCTTTTGGAAATAGCCAACAATCCTTCCTTCGGCCAATTCCTGATGGAGGCAGGCTGAAGAAAGTTTTATCCCCCACTCAGTTAAGACTGCCGCTAGCCCCAGGGCCGGCTCCCAGAGCCCGGCTAAGGAAACCTGCTTAAAGAGCAGCGATCCGGTAACAGCTTGGCTCGGCTGGTAATGCACTTCTACCATTCCCCCATCGGAAGCAAGGTGAAAGGAAAGGTGCGTTAGTGCCCGAAAAGACGCTAAGTAGGTAAAGTGTGGGGGCATACCCGTAACAGATGATTACTGAAGGTGGAAACTCACTGGTTACTGCACTGATTGATGTACTAGCTTCAGGTAGGGTGGGGATAAGAGAAGCCCTTGTAACTTATCAAGGGTTAATGGTTTTTGGAAGAAATGCTGGACGCCAAAGTGCTGAGCCTTTTTACAATCTTCCGGATGATGGGAACTAGATAACACGATTACTGTTACATGCTGCAAATAATTCTTAGCTTGGCAGCGCTCAAGTAATTCGAAACCATTCATTCCGGGCATATTTATATCCAGAAACAGGAGCTGCAGAAGGTCCGCCTGCCCATGGGCAGCAGCCTCCCCAAGGCTTGCCAAAGCTTCTATGGGATCACTGATAGCTTCAATCTGCACGGGTATTTGCCAGCTGGCAATCATTTTCCGGGTTATGAACAAATCAACCGGATCATCATCCACCAGCCAAATTTTAAATATTTCTCTCATAATACGGTTAGAACATTTTAGCACCATGCCCCAGAGGCCGACTTATTACACTGAGGCCAATAATAGGGTGCATGAGGACTTGCAGGAATGGGCCTAATATTTTAATAATGAGTTCAGTAAAGGCAAAGTAGGTACGCCAGCTTTCTCCGGTTTAGGACTTATTTCGTTTTAGAGCGTAGAAAGTACGTTTATTTTAGCTAATGTCTCCTTCATTTTTTCCGGTGTTAAGGGTTTAGTCAAAAAATCAACCAATAGTGCTGGGGTTTGAAGGGTTATTTTCACCGGTAGATGCGTGAGCCCAGAGAGCATAATTACTTTGACCCGTTGCGAATCAAATCCGGGAATCTGGACTAACTGCTCCAGAAACTCAAACCCGTCCATGAGAGGCATGAGCCAATCAAGCAAAACAATATCCGTAATTGGATGCAACGTAGGGTCAGCATAGCGAGTAGCCAGATAGTCTATTGCCTGGGAGCCGCTGGCAAAGTTGCGTACTTTTCCCTTGAAACGAATTCGAAGCAGCACCTTTTCGGTTATAATCCGGCTGATAGGGTCATCATCTATGATAAGTAACTGGCAATGGTTCATGTGTGCTAAAAAATTGGAATGACCACAACTACTCCACGGCACTTCATGGTGGTGCCTGCTCCCAGCCGGGAGGTCACCTGGAGGTGGCCTTGGTGCCACTGGATGATTTTCTGAGTTACGGCCAGGCCGATGCCATAACCCGATTGGGCTTTGCTGTTGGTACCCCGATATAAGGGCGAGAAAATATGGCTGAGTTCTTCGGGGGCAATACCAATTCCCTCGTCCTGGACCCTAAAATACAATCCCCTTGGTTTTTCATAGCCTACCTCTACTTGTACAGCCCCCTGGGAATATTTGCAGGCATTATCTAAAATATTCACCAGAGCCGTTTGCAAAAGCTGCCCGTTACCCGGGATGGTAAAAACGTCCTCTTCTAAGGGAAGCTTACCGAACCGAAAGGGAATGGAACGGTTGGGATACTTGGTCCTCATAACAATCAGGGCTTCCATTGTACACTCATCGACCCGGATAAGTTCCTTCTTAAAAGACTGGCCCTCGGCTTTAGCCAGAGAAAGTAACCCATTGGTTAAGTCAATCAGTTTTTTGATTTCTTCCACCGAAGAGCTAATGCTTAAGCGGGCATCTTCCATGTCTTGGTCATAGGCCAAGCAGATTTCCAGTGTACCTAAAGCATTGGTTAAAGGGGTGCGTAGTTCATGGGAAGCATGGGAAACAAAGCTTTTCTGGGATTCAAAGGCCTGTTGAACGCGGTCCAGCATTTTATTAAAGGTCATTGCCAGCTTAGCAATTTCATCCTTTTGATTTCCTTCCTTGACGCGGAAGTCTAACCGGGAAGCGGTAATGGTATCCACCTCCTGGATTACCTCAGATATGGGCTCAAGCGCCTTGCTGGCAAAATACCACCCGGCAATGATAATCAAGACCAGCGTAGCTACATTTCCTACCACTAGGATGAGGGCCATATTCTCCAGTTTGGCATAGCCAGACTCATCCAGGCCGGAGGCGAAAATGTAGTAGTCTTTTCCTTGGTGGGGATACCGCAAACCGACTGATTCTACCTTACCTAAGCGAAATGGGTAGTAATTCACTCCCGATAGGCGCCGCAGGTAAGGCAAGTTCGTGCGGGGATTGTACGTTGGGTTATTGGCGTAAATGAGCTTTCCGGCCTGGTTGTAAAGACTGATCTGCTCATCGGGCAAGGTAATCAGATCTCCCTGCTTGATGGTGGTAATGAAGCTGCCCGTAAGCAGATCTCGTTTGATAAGCAGACGGGCCGTGAGTCGTGCTTTTCCCACCAGACGGCTATAGAATTCCTGTTCCCGGTACAGGGCATTGACATAATAGATGAATACCGAAAAAAGCAGTTGGATCGCCACTACCAGGGTGGCAAAACGCAGGATTAACTTATTGCGAATCAGCATACTTATCCCTCCCGGAGCACATAGCCCATTCCCACGATGGTGTGAATGAGTTTAGGGGAAAACTCCTTATCCACTTTGCGCCTTAAGTAACTAATGTAGACATCAATGACATTGGTGTTGGTATCAAAGTTTAACTCCCATACCCGCTCACTAATATCCACCCGGGAAATAATCCGGCCCCGGTTGAGCATGAGATATTCAAACAGGGCATATTCCCGGGTAGTCAAATCAATCCGCCTACCGCTACGGGTAACGATCTTGGATTGGAGGTTTAGTTCCAGATCGGCGATCTTGAGGAGCGTTTTACCGGAATCCGATAGGGACAAGTTCCTTTTAGTCAGGGCCCTGGCCCGGAGCAGGAGTTCCTTAAACTCAAAGGGCTTAGCCAGATAATCGTCTGCGCCTGACTCGAATCCGGTAACTTTGTCGTCCAGACTATCCAGGGCTGTAAGCATTAATATGGGCACTTGTTTGTTTTCCTCCCGGATCAGACGGCAAAGTTCAAAGCCATTTAAAACCGGCAAGTTTATGTCCAGAATTAACAGGTCATACGTATGGTTTTGGAAAAGTGATTTACCCATTTGTCCGTCATAAGCCAGGTGGATTTCATAGGCTTCATGCTCAAATCCCTTCTTGATGAAAGAAGCCAGTTTAGGCTCATCTTCGACCAGTAGTATTCGCATAGTAATATGATTGAGAATGTACCGCCCACGCTTACGAAACAGGCGCTTCAGCATAATGGATCCCAGACAGGAATAGTAAAAGTACCTATTTTTAGGATTATCTATTTCCAACTGCCAGATTGACAGAATTTATTAGCGGCATATTTTCAATAAAACGAAGAAATTGTCTTTGTTAAGCCAACTAAGTGGCCTAAAAGGGGTATTCCTGCTTGATGTGGCTTTGCTGGTCTGGGAGCAAAGGTGTAGATAGGATACATTATTCCATTGTCCATCCTTGCTCAAGTGGCTAGTAAACGAGCCGTATTTCTAATCATTTCTAATCTGGCTCTAATCTGGTTCTAATCTGTTGGCCGCTACTTTGTAAGACCTAAAGTCTATAGTAGGCAGTTTGCCTGAGGTAATGTGAATTGGTGTACTTCTACTTAGGAATACTATGAATGGATCAGTCTATATCGAAGTTCAATACGAACCATTGGAAACAGATACACTAGTAGCCAAAATCGAGGAGCTACCCGAGGTAGAACTCTCTGGTAGATCTATTGGTGAAATAAGGGTAAAATTAATGCATGAAATTGCCTTGCTTACCCAGCAGGGACACCAGGGATTAGATTGTTGCGACCTACTACACGTTCGCATTTCTGGGCCCGTGAAAGGTTTGGGGTAGAAACTTACCAACCAGCTAGATAAGCCTGCGGATTTATCATAAACTCACTACTTGCTAACTATGTTCCCAAATTTATTGCCCTCACCTTGGTAATGCAGTTAGGGGAAAGGTACCAATCCCGGGAATCCGCCTTAGCCCAGACCCTTCCTACCGATTCGCTGCAAGTGAATCAATACCTAGACCTGGACCAGTTGGCTTGTCAACTGGAACTACCCGTAGAGACGCTTAGAAAATTAAATCCTAGCCTTAGAACAACTATTGTTCCCGGATACGTAAAGAATTACGTGCTTTACTTACCGGCTTCTGCCAAAGAACACTTATCTCTGCAGAGGGACAGTATCCTGGCTTTGGCGGCTTTATCCCCACAAACGCTTATGGCCCTAGAGGAAGCCTGGAAAAAGGCGCTTGTAGGGGAAGTAAAAATTGTACACCGGGTAAAAAAAGGAGAAGCCTTAGCAACGATAGCCCGTCGCTATACCGTGTCTTTAGCCCAGATAAAAAAATGGAACCATCTGACCAGCAATGTAATCCATGTCAATCAAAAACTAGTCATTCATAAGCCCGAGCGGGCTTTCCCTCCAAGCGTGGTACCTGCTACACAGATCCAATTAGAATCCCCTTCTGATGTCGTTATCCCAACCGACTCCTTGCCGGAAGACCAAGTCAAGGAACGGTTGGTGGAATAAGGAGAAAGATATTGCAGGAGTATATTTTGTGCTTAATGCCACTGGTGTCGTTGCCGGTTAATTTCTTTCTTTTTCTTAAAGAACCGGAAAACGCCAAATAAAAACGTGCCCAGGCCGAGTGGAATAAAAAGCAAGGAAATGAATCGAAGCAAGCCGGGGCCAGAAAATTCAATAAAACCCATTCCGCTGACTACCAAGGCAAGTGCGGTTCTACTATAGGCCAGTAAAGTCCGCTCATTGGCAAGGATCGTTCGTTCACTGGCTAATCGGTCACTAATCGTGGGTTTAGGGGTGAAAGTATCCGGGTCAGAAGGCTGCATAGTTTGGATGAAGTTTACAAATGGAATTATTAAACTTACTCCCTTTTGGGTGATAAATTGGTAAATTAGAGGATGGGCTACCAACGAAACAAATTTGCGCAAAAAGGCTTTGATGCAGCAGAATATCAACGCTACATCCACAAGTGTCAAGCTGAATACATTCGGGTTAAGCTGCGAAGCGTTTATCGGTACTGGCAAGGACAGGAGTTTGACCAGATAGCTGGTGAGTATGGGTTAAACCATAAAACAGTCCGTTCGTATGTGAATACGTATCTGGCAGGAGGATTTGCCTTACTCTGCCAACCTACGGTTCGTGCCCAGCGGAGTCAATTGAGTCAGCCAGAGAGGACAGCCTTCAAAGCCGTCTTACTGAGTAAACGTCCTTTTGAAGTAGGTCTTGAGGGCAATATCTGGACGGGCCAACTGAGGCGCAAGTATTTGCAAGCCACCTATCAGGTGAGCTACAAATCCGGTATTTATGATTTACTCCAACGCATGGGCCTCTCGCATCAAAAGGCACACTGTGATTATGGCAACGCGAAAGCCGAAGAACAAGCTGTGTTTATGAGTCAACTGAAAGAAACTATCCTGGCTGCTGATGAAAAAACAGCCGTAGTCAAGTTTGATGAGTTCTCCGTTTGTGACAAACCTACTGCCTATTACGGATGGGCCGAAAAGAACACGCGGCCCCGGGTAGTAACCAACGAAAAAAAGAGCACACACCAATGGGTTCTTAAGTATTGACCTGTTTAGTGCTGATTGCTTTTTCCAGGCTAATGCCAAAGCCCAAGCGGAGCAGGTAGCGGAGTACTTTGCTGATTTAGCTAGGCATTACCAACAAAAGGGCTTTACCCAACTCGACATTTTCCTTGACCGCAACCCTACTCATCGACAAAAGATGCAAAGCACTTTTCAAAAGCTTACCGCTGAGCTAACCATCCAGGTGGATTTTCACCTGATGGCGGCTTACTCTCCTAAACTCAACTTAGTTGAATATGCTATCCATTTGATTCGCCAGAAAGTCCTCCACCATGCTGACAGTAAAATGACTTTAGCCCAATTTGAAGCCGCTATTGAACAAGCTTGTCGTAATGGCCAGTTGCTTTCCAAAGACCAAATCATAAACTTACTTGAGCATATTGAATCTCTGGTTCTTCAATATCCCAATCAATCACCCAAAAGGGAATAAGTCCTCCCTCAAAGGTTCCTACCGGCTTACATCGGAAAATAACTACTCTCTCCCTCAAAATGCGGAAAAAAACCGGTCTTTTTGGGATAGCTTCCCGAAAATGAGGATCCAGGCGGACCTGAGCGCAAGGCTCATCGCTGGTGGGACCTGAGCGCCGGACCTTGCAACCCACGATGGACCTAAAATTCCATCTGATGGAAGGTCCCAATCGGGGGAGCTCATCGCTGGTTTGATCAAAGCACGTTGTTCGTCTTCGGGCAAGCCGGTAGTTCACTTGAAAAAGCGCCAAGGCATCTGTGTAATCGGCTGTAATGAAAGGAATCACAAGCCCCTTTTTGTATTTTCAATCCTTCTTTCTGTTACCAGGATTTTGGTCTTTTCCACTTAAAGCCAGTTTTTCCGCCTAAAAAACCACAGGAAGACCAGTGAGGAAAACACCATCAGGCCGAGGGCAAAAGGGTATCCCATTAACCATTTGAGTTCAGGCATATATTCAAAGTTCATTCCGTAGATACTGGCAATTAAAGTAGGAGGCAGGAAGATTACGGTCACTACCGTAAATATCTTTATGACCTGATTCTGCTCAATATTCACCAAACCCAGAAAAGTATTCTGCAGATACTCCAACCGTTCGAAGCTGAACTGGGTATGTTGCAGGAGGGAACTAATGTCTTTGAAAATAATCCGGAGGCGACCCCGTTCGGTTTTGGCCACCTGGACGCTGCGTAACAGCGAGGAAACCAATCGTTGTTTATCTACAATACTTTCCCTAATCAAAATGGTATACTCCTGTAACTGAGTGATTCGAAGCAGAGTTTCTTCCTGAATCGACCTCTCCTTCACCAACCGGCGGCTAACCGTGTTGGTGACTCTTGTTAGGTATTCAATAAAATCCGCATCTAAGTCGGTCTGGGATTCAATTAACAGCAACCAGATTTGGAAAGCCTTATGCGAAGATCCTTTCTGGAAAGTTTTCAGTTTGCGAACCGTTTCGGCAAACGATTGCAAATCTGCTTCCCGCAAGGTGAACAGGGTATTGTTCCGGAGGATGAAGGATACTTGTTTGGTTTTATACGTTTTATCTTCATGCACTAAAAAGGCGGTATTGGCCTCAAAGCCTTCACTGTCTTCAAAATAGCGGGAACTGCTTTCAATTTCGGCTGCTTCCTGCTGGGTGAAAAATTCAATGCCAAAAGTGGTTTCCACCCGTTTCTTCTCTTCTTCCGAAGGAGATTGCAAATCAACCCAAAGGATAGGGTCCTCAGTAGCTTTAAGATTTACCGGATTTTTTTCCCAGTACAAATCTTTACCATTGCCGTAAAAAACTCGAATCATAATGGAAATTGCCCCTTCTACCGGGCGGGCAAAATTATCAATTATTGTTTATTCTTTTCCCGTTCAGCCAACACTAGACTAAGTACCCGTAAGCTTAAATTACCCGTACGCTTGAATCAATTTATATCCTCCTGCCAGGGAAACGGCTATTGAACCGAAAGCCCTTTTAAAAATATCAATGTGGGTGGGGACGAAAACGGTCTTCCTTCTAAATTGCCCGCTCATTAGACTTCTATTCGGTTGGATTGATTCCTTATGCGTCTATTATTGTTAATCCTAGTGTGGTTTAGCCTGCTGTCGGCTTGTTCGTCCCTAAGGGAGTCACATAAGTATCAGTGTATCTATGTATATTACCGGGCGCGTCTCAAAGATTATACTTCCAATCAAACTTTTTCGGGTAAGGCCACTGTCCCAATCAAGGAGGATTCCATTACGGGCATTGCCGTAAAAAAGCAGAGAAATTTACCTGATTGACTCTACCCATTTGTTTCCTGGTGCACTTTCCCCTGGAGCATCCCCTAAAGGCACCCGGAAGGGGGAGTTTTGCCAAAAATTCCTTTGATGTGGATATACTCTCCACCCCCATTAAGTTTAGACCCGCCGCAGGTCAAGTTCCGGCCCAACTCAATGCGTACTTGAATGGGAGGTTCTTGTCGGATACCGGATTGATTACTTTAAACTTTCTTACCGGCAGAATGCACTGGGGAATTTTAATAGGCAACTTCATCATTATGGGCTGAGTTTCGGCGGATTCTCTGGAATTAAAGGCTACCGGTGTTAATCCCACTACCACCCAAGGCCGTACTGAGCAGGAATATGAGGGCATCGTTTGGCAAAATGGAGCAGCCCTCATTATTGGCATTGACACCTTTACGTTTGGGGTAGGGATAGGTTTGGATAAACTCACTGATCAAAATCACCGCATCTGGGTATATCAGAACCGTCCCTGGATCGGACTCAATTTTAGATTAAACGTAAATTAACTATTGTTTTTAGATCGATTATTACGCATGCAGCGAGTGTTAGCCCAACCCCAGGATTACGGATTTGAGTGGATTGATATTATAAACCCCTCACAAGAAGAACTTCAGCAAATTGCTCAAACCTATCAGTTGCATTACAACTCGGTGCAGGACTGCCTCCAACCGGATCACTTGCCCAAGTATGAACTCATCGGGGATACGATACTTTATCATTATCCGGATGTATTCACTTAGTGCTACTTCCGATGCGGATACTTTGCAGGAACTCACTAACAAGGTCGCCATTTTTTCCACTGAGCAATTTGTCATTACTATTCACCGGGAACCGGTCGCTTTCATTGATCAGTTGCAAAAAGCGAACTCGATTGATCCGGTAAATGCCGAGGGGCTTTTCACCTGCGAACCGGATTGTCCGTTCGGCCCCATACCTTTGATGCCCCAGCCAACCAATTGGGAAAATCGCTCCATTATTATGAGGACTCTATTTTTTCTCAAGGAAAAACCCTCCGATTCTCAAGGGCATGTATTTTTTAAAGCGCAAGGTAGACCTGATCCGCAGGATGCTAACCTTTCCAGAGATATTGTCGAGCATATTGATGATCCCACCGAAAATAATCCTTCTACCCGGGGATACCAGAGACTTGTACGTTCGGCTGCAAACGGTCTATGATGCCTGCCTGGATAATACCAACCAGCTTTTGAATATTTATTTCTCGCTTTCTTCCCAGCGCACCAATGAAGTCGTGTGGGTACTGACAATTTTCTCGGTGTTTTTTATGCCCTTGACTTTATTGTGGGTATCTATGGAATGAACTTTGACCACACGCCCGAGCTGCGCTGGAAGGTGGGATATCGGGGTGATAGCCGTGATGGCAGGGGTGGCTCTGGCTATTTTCTTCCAGGGTTTGTTCGCCGTACGCCGTGATGGTAAACAGGCGTTTTCTCCTTCCGTTTCTTTTCCGCAGTGGTTTTGCCCATTTTGAACCAACCATGCCTTTCTCCTCCAGCCGCCAGCTCAGCCGCATGCACCTGATTGAGCCGTACGTTACGCCCTGTTTGTTCAATGATCTGGTGCGTATTTTTTACCCCGTAGGCTTCGCCTTCCAACACTGCCACCGTAAGCAGAACAATTTCTTCAAATTCACCTAAGTAGGTTCGTTTCATCGGCCATATTGTGCGTACTTTCTCCGTGATCCTCATTAATTCCATTTTGCTGAGCAAAGCCTTTGCCAGATGAAAGAAACTGCTTTAGGAAGAAATTCAGGCATTTTATTCTAAAATTTCCTTTGTAAAGTGTGCGGATACGAACAAAAACTGTCCGGTAAGGAACAAAGCAGAAAACTGGAATGAACGGATTTGTAATACTTTACTGACGCTGGGTAGTGTAATGGCAAAAATAAAACCAGTGCAGAGTTACTGATCTGCTTGAAGAAAGCGCTGGGGAACCTTCTAACTTTTACGATACCTGACAGACATCATGTTCAACAAATACATTTTCAAAGGTGTACGACAAATTGCAGATCAACCATTAAACTTTGTTCGTGTTGTTCCGCATTTGCAATGCGGAACTGAGAAAAAGGGCATTTCAAATGCCCGGCTATACACATCCGCATTGCAACTATTCTCAGCGAAGCTAAATGCGGATGAACGCTCTGCATTTTGTCGTACACCCTTTCAAAGAATGCGACCTAGTAATCTTCCCATAAAGTTATATTGCAGCAAAGTTATGTCGTAGCCATTCCACAAAGCTCCTACTGTACGTCATCCAATGGATATGGCTTATTACTACTTTTTCACCGAATTTACCTTAAGCCTTAAAAATCTTTTCTTTATACTTAAGAGATGAATAGAAAAGCTCAACATGGTTGCGAACCTGAAAGAACGGACTTATAAAAATGGTATTTACAGATGGCAACTCCGCTTATTCCCTTCTATTTTTATCTTAAGCATGGGGAAAATAGGCTATGGAAATTGGCTTAAAAACCGGCATTGCATCCCTTATTTACGATTTACGAGGCGGCAGGTAAGCTTTCCAGCCTTTGTTCATCTACGCAAACATGTTCAAATAAATTATATTACGCTAATTGCTACCCGATCTAATGTACAAGGTATAAAGATGAGTAATTTCTATAAACGTTTTTTGTTTATAAGTCTGAGTGTCCTTATGATAGGGATTGCCGGCAGTCGTGCGCATGCCCAAAACTTTACTCTAAGTGGAACTATTGCTGATGTACAGAGTGGAGAAATGATCATTGGTGCAACGGTTTTCGATCCATCGTCTGGTAAAGGTACTGCTGCAAATTCGTACGGTTTTTATTCTTTAACCCTCCCCGCCGGTAGCTATATTATTACCATACAATCGATTGGTTATCAGGCGTTAATCGATACTTTATTATTAAACGGCAATACCAATCGCAATTATAAACTCAATACGGCTCAGATTCAGCTTCAGGAAGTGATTATCAATGGGGAGGAAGACGGTACTCAGGGAGGCCGGAATCCCATTCAGATGGGGATTCAGAAAATACCCCTGAAACTGTTTAAGTCCATTCCGGCAGTCGGCGGCGAAGCAGACATCATGAAAATGATACAACTGATGCCCGGAGTCCTGCAAGGTGTAGAAGGCACTACCGGGATGTTTGTAAGAGGGGGTGACGCTGACCAGAATTTAATTTTACTCGACGAGGCAGTAGTCTATAATGCCTCTCATTTATTTGGATTTTTCTCCGTTTTCAATCCTGAAACGCTGAAAAATGTCACGCTTATTAAGAGTAGTTTCCCCTCCAGCTACGGCGGAAGACTATCATCCGTGCTAGACATCCGGATGAAAGAAGGGAATAATCAACGTTTTTCGGCTGAAGGAGGGATTGGCCTGTTAAGTTCAAGAATAACCCTACAGGGACCCTTAACCAAAGGGAAATCTTCCTTTATGATTGCCGGCCGGAGAACGTATATCGACCAGGTAGCTAAAGCGGTTAACCGGACAGTTCCCTACTACTTTTATGACCTGAACGCCAAGGCTAATTTTTACCTGTCTGCCAAGGACCGGATTTATTACAGTACTTACTTCGGTAATGATATCCTTGACCTCTCAAGTGTTCGCCAGGATACGTCCAGTGGTAAGGTAGATATCATTGATTTTGGCTCCAAAACCGGAAATTTCACCAATACCCTTCGTTGGAATCACATTTATAATCAGAAACTATTCTCCAATCTTTCTCTTATTCAAACCCATTTCCGGTACAATGTAGAGGGGCAATTCTCGGAAAATACCCTCCGGGCTAAATCAAGCATCAATGACATTGGGCTGAAAGCGGATTATACCTATTATAAAAACTCGACCATCCAGATGGGTTTCGGCGCTTCAGTAGTCAACCATTACTTCAGACCTAGTATTGTAAATACGAGTGGTTCCATCCTAAATTACATAGCTTCGCCCCGCGGAAAGTTGTTATCTACCTTCGAGTCAGGGGTTTATAGCTGGGTTGAGCAGCAGGTAAGTCGGGCCTTTCAAATCAATTATGGCCTCCGGTTGTCGATGGCTAATGTAACGGTTAAAAATTATGTCGGGGCCGAACCTCGTCTGTCGATGCGGTACCTCTGGGCGGGAGCTCATGCTTTTAAGTTAGGAGTTTCACGGATGAAGCAATACATGCATTTAGTTTCCAGTTCGTCATTCTCCCTGCCTACGGATTTATGGTATCCGGTAACGGATAGCATAAAGCCTCAAACTGCCGATCAGGTTTCCCTTGGCTATAGTAAGCGTTTTGAAAAAATGGATACTGACTTAACCGTTGAGGTGTACTATAAGAAAATGCGTAACGTAATCGAGTATCGCCCCGGAGCTCAATTGTTGTTGAATAACAATTACGAGAGTGAGCTGATTGCGGGCAAAGGACAAGCATATGGACTGGAACTGCTGCTGCAAAAAAACGCCGGGTCTTTATCGGGCTGGATTGGCTATACTTTATCCTGGTCCCAGCGGCAGTTTGATCAGCTTAATAATGGCAAGCCTTTTTTTGCCCGTTATGACCGCAGGCACAATATTTCGGTAGTAGGAATTTATCAGTTTAACCCTCGGCTCTCCTTTTCGGCTACCTGGGTGTTCCTGTCCGGGGCCCGTTTTACGCCCCCAATTGGCCAGTTTGGGATCACTAATTCGGGGTATTCAGGGATTGATGTATTGCCCATTTATACCAGTAGAAACAGTATTAAATTGCCTAATTCGCACCGGCTTGACGTGAATCTGATTATTAAAAATAAACCTACCCGCCGATGGGCGGGAGAATGGCATCTAGGCGCTTATAATGCCTACAATCGTTCTCAACCCTACCGGATTGATCTGAGAAAAGATAAAAATGGCAACTATCAGTATTACACCCAGGGACTCTTTGGATTTATACCTTCCATTGCTTATAACTTTAAATTTTAAGAATGAAAGCTACGCTACCATATCTACTTACTACTTGCGCCCTGTTATTGCTATCCTGTGAGCCGCCACCTATTCCTTTGGAGTTAGATCCCCCTCCTACCAAATTAGTGGTATCCTCCCACCTGATTCCCGATGGAAATCTGGTGGTAGTCCTTACGCGGACCTTTGGAACCCTGGAGGGGATGTCACAAAGAGATTCCGTAACGGGTGCTTTCCTGAAAAAAATAATAGTGGAGGATGCTCTGGTCACTGTATTCTATTCTGGAAAGGTTGATACCCTGTCTATGGTTCAACCGGGTGTATATCTCACCAACAGCGCTTTACCCTATCAGAAGGGAAATTATACCTTTTTGCTAAGGATTTCCTAACTGGAGAAACAGTCCGTGCCACTGCACAAAGGCTGGCTAAAGTTGAGTTCGAGGAGGTACAACCCATTGTTACGCACGCAGAGGATGAATCAACCGTACAAATTCGGTATTCCTTTAAAGATGATCCACAAGTGAAAAACTGGTATCTGGTAAATTTTTATCAGAAGATAAGCGTGGATGAAAATAACCTGGATATCAATTACTTGTTTCAATGGGGAAGTAACAAGAAAACCCAGTTTGACTTGATTAGTGATGAAGGTTTGAAGAACGCTTACTTTTCTACTACCCGGAATCTGGAAGAAGTGAGCTTAAGCGATACCATTGGCGTTTCTATATCAAGTGTGAGTCAGGGATACTACGAATTTTTGAACCTATATAAACGATCCAGCAATTTGATTAACCTGTCTTTCCGGGGAACCCATTGATTACCCTTCTAACGTGGAAAATGGCCATGGTTACTTTACCACCCACGATCAGGATCTTCACCTGTTTGACCTGAAGGAGTATTGATCAATAAGCAACTAACTTTCGCTGGTGATAGAAATTAAATAGAAAGGAATACAGCGGATGATTTAAAATATTGGCTTACTTCCCTTATATATTGAAGTTATTTAGGAATCAGCATCGCCACTTGAGAGAGGGATGCTTTACTAGCAAAGCCTCGTTTGTCTATTGACAGATGCGGTGCTTTTCAATTATATCTTTACTTAAGCTTTCTACTCTAGGTTTAGCTTTTGATTGTAGGTGATTCAAAGCTCAACCTTCTGAAAATCTTCCTCAGCTAACAGAAAGGCTAAACAGCTTTACTATAGAGTTATTGTACAGGCAACTATTCAAGATTTTTTCATTGCAATTCTTGCCCTTTTAGGAAAGTAGGTATATTTGCATCCATAATAACGCGAAAGTAGCTCAGCTGGTAGAGCGCGACCTTGCCAAGGTCGAGGTCGCGGGTTCGAACCCCGTCTTTCGCTCTCCTAATTTAAGCACCGGCCACGGTGCTTTTTACTTTAGGAAGACTACTGCTTAGTAGTTGAGGCCGGGGTGGTGGAACAGGTAGACACGCAAGACTTAAAATCTTGTGGGCCCAAAGCCCGTGCGGGTTCGATTCCCGCCCCTGGTACTCATAACCGCTTATACGCTATGTGTAGGCGGTTTTTTTATTGAGTGTGAAGTAAAGTGTAAAGTAAACTCTTTATAGGCCAAGGCAGCTGGTCGTAAAACTCCCTACCAGCAAGGGGGTCAGTATGTGCCCCCCCTTTGCTTTTTCAGGCTGCATTATTTGTGACACACCCTTTGATGCGGAAATTTTCCGTACCAGGGTACAATTGTACCCAGCAAGGCTATGCTCTCTGCGCATACGAGCTGACCTTACAATTATTGATGTCAGGTATAGAGCCTATAGGTCAGGTATAGAGCCTGCCCCCCAGCGTTTCAAGACTTGAGGTATCTGCCAACCCGTCGAATGTGCCGACACCTTCGGCGAGATTGTTACCTTATAATAACAAACAAAAAGGCCAGCCCGTAAACTGAAAGCTTACCGACTGACCTTTCTCGCGGGCAAAACTTGCGGTTCATGGCCAGTAGTCTCCTGGCGCAGCGGGCCAGAGTTAGGTTAGCTCCCCCTCCAGCGCCCTTCAACTGCCGGTTTTCGTCCTCCAGGGCACTCAGCCGGGATTGAAGATCACTCACCACGGTAATGAGTTCCTCGGCCGGATTGCGGGGCTGAGGGCTTTGCATCAGTGGCATCGTTTTAGGCGTCAGCAGCCGGTCTTTCACCTCTTCCAAAGGTTTCATTCCCCTGAAATGCGGATTACGCTCCTCTTCGGGGAGGCTTTGCTGTTGTTCCCAAATTTCCGTGGGCAATCTCCTGCTCGGTATAGCCTAGAAAGTTACCCTCTGCGTCACGATAAGGCTTGCCGACTTTTACGACATCAAAAGTGTGTTGGCATTACTTGATTTAGCCATAAATAAAGAATTAAGTGGTGAATAAAGAATTTCAACTGTCCGCCATAGCGGATAGGTTGGGGTTGATGCCCATCTCTGCCGTACGTTTAGCCCCTTGATTCAAGGGTCGCTATAGGCATCTGGATGTTCCTGTTTGTATCTTTCCAGCCAGTAGGTGTATAGATTGGTTTGCTCAGGGTAAAATTACGGCCCCTCTGTGCATTCCATCTCTTGTGGCTTCGTCCGGTTCTGGAAACTGTTGGCTGGGATTTTGCAATGCGCTTCCGGCAGGCTGAGCCGCATAAGCCGGACCAGATCCACCCTTCAGCCTGGTTACTACCTCCTTGACTAAGGTTCCGAATTCAACCTTCTGGTTGGAGGCCGTATAATACTCCAGCTCCGGGGCTGTCTTTGCGCATTAGCTTAGGCCGCCATCGGCAAAGGAAAACATCCGCGCCCATCTCATTTAGGCGTTTCTGCAGGGAGAGATTGACAATCAGGAAGTGATCTTCCTCGGGCAGCGCCGGATTCTTACCTATTTCCCGGACCGCTTCCCGGATGTAAAAGCCCTTGATGCTTTCGTAGGCTTTTTGTAATTCATTATTCTGATTTTTTCCATTTGTAATAGTTAAAAGTGATTGATAAACAGTTGAACCTGGAGGGTTTTTCAATAAATACTACTCAGCGGCCTCCGCTTCGGGGGCTCTTCTTCCTCCTCCTCAATCAACTCCTGGGCCCGGATGGCTGAGGCATTGAAAACGATTTGATTCTGCCCGTTAGCGGCGAATACCGGACGTGTCTCCAGCAGGTCATTGTTTTTTTGCGGTAGCAAGTCGCCCCTGGACTGAGGCTTTGAATTTGTTTGAGCTTAGTAAGGATCTGCTGGCTAAGGGCGTGAATCTTTGCCTCGGTTGGATTGGCGTACCGTTCGGTCAGGCAGCATAATCCAGGCTTCCAGCGAGGGTTTGGTGATCACTCCTGGGCGTAAGCTCAAAGTGCTCTGGGGTACTTTATTGAAGGTGCCACTCGATCTGTATATTGAAGGCCATCCAGTGCTCCACTCCAGGGATTGGAAATAAGGGAAGTTG
This sequence comes from Cytophagales bacterium, assembly GCA_030448185.1. Lineage (GTDB taxonomy): Bacteria > Bacteroidota > Bacteroidia > Cytophagales > 172606-1 > CADCTQ01. The sequence continues at coordinate 83,203 of JAUJNL010000004.1, forward strand.
GCCGGCAACCAATCATGGATAAGGCCGCAGACTTGACAATAGGTGCCATCCGGAAAAGTCATTTTCCCCAAAGATGGTTTCCCTAACCATTTCCTCGGATTTCTTTAGGGACGTGTAGAAGCGCAAGGTCGGCCAAATCCTTAAGGGACAGCTCTTTTCTTGAGGGACAGTGACTTATAGGCCTTGTACATACCATCCAGATGTGCTGGTACTTGTCAGCACTCTCTTTTCCAGGTTGTCTTTTGCTTCCTCATTGCGGTACAAAAGGATGCTTTCTTCTTTCTTTGTCATAATTATAAATTGATTTAAACGGTAAGCGCTCGGTAATGAATATAGTCATTATCGCATAATCGGCCTTTTGGATGTAGGTGATCTGAACGTGCGTAAAGTCGATCAGTCCACTAAAGTTGAGCTCCTGTAGCCGGGCAACGCTTCCGGGGAAATCTTTTGACTGGGATGATTTTGAGGATAATCCAGCCTGATAAATGCTCCCTTGTGCTCTAATACCATTATTTCCCCGTTAACTGACTCTAAAGGAAAGGGCAGCGGTTAATTCTTGGTAGGTAAGTGCCGAGGCGGGCTTGAGCAATGCCCTAAGCAGTTGTTTTTTTTTCATAGCATATCATAAATAGCCTGGATTTGACATGAATACACCATAGTTTTACCCTTCCTCTTCCTGCTCCCCTTTTTGGAGCCACTCAAACTTATCCTGACTAATCTCCTGCAAGGTCCGTCTCCTCCAGCCTTGTGCTTATCCTGGCAGGCATAAACATCAATGGAGGTTCCTTCCCAAAGCTTATCGAGTAACTCACTAGCGTTATGTAGCCCTTCAGCAGGATCTTTGATGAGTTTGCGGTTTGTGTTCTTCGCGGGGTAGTTCTTGAATTCTAATAAGCAGCTTTTCCATACTTCGGTGTACCGTCTGCTCGTCGAGTCGGTCAATTACATCTTCCAGCGTCACGTAACCGCTTCCAGTGTTTCATAAGCTGGTCTAAACTGGTTTGCTTGTTATACAGCTTGACCGTTAGGCGGGTCCCATACTTGCCCGGTGTTTCGGTAATCTCAGTGATCGCGGCACGGTGATCGGCCGGGATCTCGCTGGAAGGTTTCAGTTTTAGGCCTTCGTTACCCCAGCTAACTACCTGGGTAATATCAGTGAATGCTAGTCGGGCTATCTCAGCAACTACCCGCTCTATCGTTACTTTGGTCCGTTCCATAAGCTGTTGGTTGAATTGATCGATAGCCTGCTTGATTCCAACATTCTCCAACAATTCATGGCCCCGGGCTTTGGCGTAATTGGTACTGTAGCCAGCCGCAATACAGGCCTGATACACGTTGCCTCCGTTCTCTAAGTAAGCGGACACAAACCGTTGCTGACGTTGATTAAGCATAGGGTACTAAAAGTTTAGAAACTCCGACCCCGGCACAACCAGGGCCTTGTCTATGGACCATTACGAACGGACCGTCAGATCTCATCAGATCTGTATGGTCCATGTTATGTTTGAAGATTATCATGTGGAGCCCTTAGCAGGGTAAAAGAGGCGATGCCCGATTCGGGTTTATATCGGATTTCCTTAATAAATCCTGATTCGAAATCAGTGTCAGAACAGGAGTATTCAACGGTATGGGTTGCGCTATCTTTCAAGTGCAGAAACTGCTCAAAAGTCAAGGGACAATCAAACCGAATCAGTTCGGGCAAGTATAGCGGGTCAGTCAGTAGAATGTCACCGTTTTCTTTAAGGCCCTCAGACTGTAAGTGGTAGTTGCCGACTCCTGAGCGGAACTGCATGGTTTTATCTTTCCCCCTAACGGATGGCGCCAGAATGCCGGCATGACGCAGGGCATTACGGGCTGTGAAAGCCTGAGATTGTACGCCGTGTAAGGACGGTATAAGCCTTCAATCGGGAGAAAATCACTTGGCAGGCGTTCTGCTTCATAGCCATTGCTTTCATTTTTTACGACTGCAATCAAAAACAAATCCTGGTCGTGGCGGAAATCGGTGCTGGGTTTGCTTTTAAACTGCTCACGGCGGGTGAGTTCAATCGCGTAGCCACCCGTGATCAGGTTTGAGATTTTGGAAAGTTTCTTCTTGTGATTCTCCAGGGGCAGGCTGTATGAGCGTTTGCTGTTGAATTCGTCAATGCCGTTCACTTGCTCGGTTTCCCATTTTTGGTAACCGAATTCGGCCTCGTTGTACATCAAGTCTAAGGCAATAGCCCGTTGAAAGTCACTCACAAAAGAGAAACGGGCTGTAGGCTGGTTTTGGTAGCAAAACGCTATGGGTTCTACCCGGACGTATTCCTTACGGACCAGAGCGCCGTAGGGGGTAGTTACGTTCTCAGATTCAATGCGCAGACCAAGGTTATAGATGGAGTCCAAGCCCTCAAATAATTTATTGAAGGAGCATACCAGCGGGAAAGGTTTCCCCGGTTTCTCGCTGGTTAACATGTTTCGCAGTTTCAACCCATTACTGATCCAGAGGGATGCCGCCTCTCCATCGGAAGAATATCCATTGGATTGGCGGCCGAAGAAGTCACTCCGGAATGAATCAGATACGCCGGTAATGCTTTCAGTAATGCGGCTTAGCAGTTCGTACACCAGGTAGCCATCGGCCTGGGAGGGCGGATAGGTGGAGTGTTCGGAGAGTTCGAGGAAAGTACGATCGGCGTTGAACTTGAAAAAAAAGGTTGCCATAGTAAAAGGGAAATCAGTGCCTACCTGAATAAATAGATTTGTATCGGCGGGAACGGCAACCAACTCGTTAAATTCAACATCGTAGGTGTTAAGCTCGTGATTAGGAATGTTTTTTTCAAAGAACATAGTCCCTCCTACTGCCTGCTTGGTGGTAGCCTTGATAAGCACGAGGCGTACCTGAATTTTAATAGCCCCGGAAATAGTACTTTTTAAATCAAATACCAGCCGGCCTTTTACCTGTATGGATCGTGAAGCAATACCAGGCGGATAAGAAAACCCGGAATAAAATACCGGATTCTCGCTTGCCGGATAGTAATAGGCCGGTTGCAAGCTTTCCTCTAATTCTTCGGCCTGCAATTCCAGCGGTGGCACGATAGCTGCTTGTCTGGTGGTGGAAAAATCCTTTAGGGCGGAATTAATCTTCCACCGGGAAAGAAAAAAGATCTCCTTTGAATGCAACCGTACCCTTGCCGCCGGAAAGTCCTGAAGGGTGGCGCCATCCAGGGTTTTAGTCTGCGAAAGGTTCACCGGTAGGTCCATGCGGTTTTTGAACGTTTCACTAAAGCCGGATTGCATAATACCTACACTGATCGCTGAGCCACTCCTCTTGAAAATGTTAAAGTTTACAATGGCCGTGTATTCAAAAGTGATTTCCTCATCAGCTGCGCATTCCTGAACCAACAGCCTAAACGTTACCTCCGCATCAATGCCGTCCTGTAAGTAAGCCCGATCAAGAATAGCAGCACCTTGTCCGGTAAAAACCATTTCATCGGTGAAAGTGAGCGCCATCGAATGCAAGGCCTGGGACCGTCTCAGGAAAAACTCAACTTCTGGCCAGTTGAGGGGCGGCTCGACTGGGTGATTGTTGAGAAAAAACAAGTAATTCATACAGTAAGTAGTTAGGAGAATAAACCGGCTTACCATATCAAGCCGGTTATTGGATCATTATGATCCATTCGTAATGCTTAGAACCCTAATTCAGCCTGTAGTCTGGCTAAGGTTTCGGGGCTGAGTTCTTGGCGATGTTCTTCTTGAGCGAAGGAAGGGGAAGAAGCATAAGCGTTATAATATTCTTGCGTCCTTTTTTTCACATATTCTTGGGCAAGCTTTTCTAATGCCGGTTCATCCTCGCCTTCGTAAGTCTTCAGAACTACGTATTCGGGCCAGTCTGGTGATGGCTGGCCAACGACCATTTCAGCATCGTAATAATTAACCAGGATGTAAAGTTGAGAGGGGGCGGGGGTTTGCGTGGTGGTATTCATGGTAATTGGGATTGGTTTAGTTTAAAATGATTGGTGAATAGAAAAATTCGGCCTGATAGCCATTGTGCCAGTATTGCGAACACTGGACGAAGATTTGCCCCTGCTGGAGTATCACGCAGGGAGGTTGCCGGCTATAGATGATTTCTGTTACCTCTCCGCTGAGCGGGCTGGGGATTAGAATATAGTATCTCATAATTGGCTTTTAGTCGTTCGTTCTGCGTTCGTTCTGAACAGAACGCTATGAAAAATCTTCGTTTTCATCGTTCGTTCGTTCTCGTTCTCTAGGGATTTCGAACGAACGAACGCCCTTGACCCAACCATGAACAACCGACTTGCTCTTGCCCAGGGTTGCCGCAATCTTGCCGATTGACAGACCTGATTGCCTTAGTTCAATGGCCTTTGCCTGGTCGTTATCCGAGCCTTCTGAGGTATCATCCAAAGGAGAAATGTGATTAGACTCTACATCGAAGTCAGTTAGTTCAACTGTCAAAAAACTCCCCTTCTTTTTTTTCTCACATACCAGAATGTTATCGGCTCCGTAGGCCTCCTCCTCGTATCGGTTCTTGAGTTCCTTGATGTAAATCTTATTATGCCCCTGGCTGGATTTAGCCACTCCGATAATAGAGTCGCACAAATTCTGAATGTGTTTGCTGCCTGCAATATGGTTTTTGACTATTGGCACATTGCTGGGTAGTTTGGTGACGTGAGTCAGGGCAATAATGGTAACACTCAGTTCCTTTTTTAATCTGTTAAGCCGGTTCATCAAGTCCAGGGCAATGTCACCATCAGAGTTCGACTGACTTTTTAAGGCTGTGAGATTGTCGATAATGAGAACATCAGCCTTAATCTCCACAACCAGACTCCTGATAGCTGCAAACAGTTGATCGTCATAGTTCTTACCATAAGCAGAAAAATCCGGATTAAAGTCAGCCCGGAATACATTGGAGGAGAAAGTATATGCTTTCTGTGCGGATTCGTCAGAATACCGCTTCCATAATCCTTGAAGCGTCAGTTCAAAATCGCACAGCAACACTCTCAGCGGACCACATTCATTTTCAAGGCCTAATACCTTCCAGCCTCTGGCCAGATGTTCAGATACGGTAAAGCCCAAAATGGATTTTCCGATTCCGTTATCACCGCCCCATACACTCAAGGTATTCTTCAGTAACAAGGTGCCAATCAACCGTTGCATCCGGGGCATATCTTTGGCCGTTTGCAACGCTTCATTCATGGATGAGAATGTCATCAAAGGCACCTCGCTGGTCGTTCGTTCGTTCTTTTCCTTAGGAGTTCCGAACGAACGAACGGGTTCGGGCCCGGAAGATTGGTTGTTGGACTCCTGTTTTAAGCGTTCAAAATACTCCTGTCGCTGCGCCTCCAGTTCTTCCTTAGTGAATGGAAAATTATATCCATGATTTAATCCATCACGAATGTCTTTATAGGCGGAGTCTAAGCTATCAACATTGGGTTTGCGCTCAATTGCCGCTTTGAGTGCTTCTTCAGCGTCCTGATACGTAAGCATACCCCCAGCCCAGTATCCCCCCAGGAGTTTAGAAGCCTTAAGCAATTCATCGTGCTTATGCCCATCTTCAGAACGATCAATTATTAAGGTAGCCGTTTTAATTGCCTGTCTGCCAAATTCATCAGTTACTACTGTTGGTTGCCGGACTGCCTCCTTGGGTTTATTGCTTGCCTGTCCATTCTCTACCCGGTTTAATAAATCGTCTGTTATTTGAAATTCCATGGCTACACGTTCGGGTTTAGGTACACATTCTCATCATGAGGCAGAAAGCAAGCTCTAGAAACATTCTTACAACTGGAGTCTATAGATTTGGCAGGCAGTCCGCACCGATCAGCCAGGTATAGGGAAATGGCTTTGTAATACTAAAATGAAATCAGTGATGCGTATTTAGAAAAGGGAACAAGGTAGTCTGGATAAGTAGCTTGGGTTCTTTCCAGTATTGATGTAGGATTAGCTCAATGCGTTGCTCGACTTGGTGGAGCGTTTCGAAGACGCGACATTTGAGTTGTCGGCGCAGCTCCTTGAAAACCGCTCGACGGGGTTGAGCTCCGGCTAAGCAGTAGGCAAAAACCGCAGCGTTAAGTCAGTCTGTGCTTTAGCGGCACGGTGACAAGCAGCCTTGTCGAGCACCAGCGTAGTGGCTTTGCCGGTGTGCTCAAGCAGTTGCCCGGTAAAGAGTTGGAAGCATTCGGTAGTCATACTAGGCAGAAAAGCGGCAAATAAGTCGCCATTGTAAGGACAAATGGCCGTGAACAAATGGCCGAACTGGTAGCCGATCTTGATGGGACAAGTAGGCCGCTCTCCGAGGGCATCCACCTTCTTTGGGTATCGGTACGCGTGCCCTAGCGCAACTCATCCTGAAAGTAGCTGCTGCTGGTGGGCACGGATTGAGTCAGGCAAGCGAAGTTTTTAAAAAACCTGCCCGCCTGCTTCGTCTTTACGCACATTGCTGGGACGGTCGGTCTTGAGCTTGAGCTTGAGGCGCTGGAATAGCTTACTGATGCCACTTTGCTTGTATTCTACCCCAAAGCTGTCTTTGATCCAGTCAGCAATCTGCTGCTGAGTCAAAGGCGTAGTAGCATCGCGCAGAAAGTTCCCCAGGCCCGTAATGTGACATCAACTTGCCTACTGTCCCTTCGAAAGGATAAGTAAGCATACCGGCAAGTCCTTCCTGCTTGTAGCGCTGCCAGAGCACTTGACTCTGGCGCACCTTGAGGCCGATTCTCTCTCCTTGCTCCTACTTGAGTAGTGCTGCTGGCTTCTTTCAAGTAGCGCACAAACCGTACGTAGTCCCGGTAGCGGGCCTGCTTTTGAGCCCGTTCCAGCTCTTGTAGCTCGGCAACACTCTCTTTGATTAAGCTTGGGTAAGCTTTGCTTTTGCCACTCATTCCACTAATATACGCATCATTGATTTCATTTTAGTATAAGGTGTGATAAACGGAGTTTTTAAGAATATGCTCCTGTAGTTCGCCTTCTTTACTCATGCCGCTTTTAATCATTACCTTTCCGGAAGCTGGGTTTTGTGCCAAATGAGATGAAGTAAGCTTTTGTAAGCCTAGCTGGTCAAAACCAAACCGTATGATTTCCTGCGTGGCCTCTGTCGTATAGCCCCTATTCCAAAACGGTTCAGCAAGCCAATAACCTATTTCTGCTCGATTGTGCCTTTGTTCAATGGTTAATCCAATCCCACCTATAAATTCATTTGCTAGTTTTAGCCTGACGCCAAAAAATAACTTGAGCTTTGTTCTTAAATCCTTGATTGGCTTGGTTTATCCAATAGATAGCGTCTTTTTCAGTGTATGGAAAGGGAAGATTAACTGTATACTCGGATACCTTTTTACTAGCTGCGTGTTGCACGGGTGTAAATCAGAATTTCGCTAGGGGTTAGAAAAGAGGTAATTTGAGGAAAAAAAGCCTATGACCGAAGAGCAGTTCATTGCCTTAGCCCGGCAGCAGTGGGCCGAGTTGCAAGCAATCAAGCAAGAGCAGAGTTTTTATGAATTTGAGCAGCAGTTTGATGGAATCGTGCGTGATTTCAACCGGCAGGTGCTGGAAGGCACGATTGGAGAAGTTCCGAAGGATCATCGTAAAAAAAAGCTGCTGAGTAAATATGGTAAAGTAGAAGTAGCTAATAATCATCTTTTTATGGAAGAAGTGCAAGGCAGTCCGATTACGCCTTGCCTGAAAAAAAAAACGATGGTATATTTGGCTCAAAGTGAACTTTACACCGAGGCGCCACACGTGTTTGAGCTACTGACGGGACAAAAGCAGAGTCAATCCAGTTTCTGGCGGCTGGCGCAAGATTGTGGGCAGGAATTGGAAGCATTGCTGGAGCAGGAAGAACCGCTGCCAACACTAGCCGCTAATGAAGTAGTGTATTGTATGGGAGATGGGAGTATGATCTTTACCGACGATGGCTGGCAGGAGGTCAAGCTGGGACGCGTATTCATCGAGCCGATACGCCGGGATAAGAATGAGCAACGCCCGGTTTTGGCTTCTTCTCAATACGCAGCTCATTTAGGCCAACACGAGGCGTTTGAACGGAAGATGGACGTACTTTTGAAAGGGTATGCGCATTTAGGTAAGCGGGTAGTTTGTATCAGTGATGGCGCCCTTTGGCTAAAGCATTACTGGCACAAGTGCCTGCCGGAAGCGGAACTCATTTTAGACTTTTGGCATGTGATGGAAAAACTAGGGGAAGTAGCCTGGGAGGGTTTTGCCGATGAAGCAACCCGCAAAGCCTGGCTGGAACAACAGCGGGAATACTTGCAAGAGAGTAAGCTAGAAACAGTGAAAGCCAATATCCAATCCTTGCCCGCCCAAAAGTATACTATTGATAAACTCGGGCAGTACCTGGATAATAATGCTTTCCGGATGGATTACAAACGATACCTGCAAGCAGGACTTCGCATTGGATCAGGAGCCATGGAAGCGGCGCACCGTACTGTGATTCAATCCCGGATGAAACGTTCCCGACAGCGATGGTCCGACCGGGGAGCCCAAAATCTACTTAATCTTCGGGTAGCTTATAAGAGTGGGAAAGCCCGCTTAGTCCGACAAATTATTACCGGAAAACTACCTGATACTGTCATACTATAACTCTGAGCGAAATTATGATTTACACCCGTGTTGCACTATAGCTGGTACATCCTCGGCTTTTAATTCGTTCAGCCGAAGTCTATCTGTTTCTAATTGAGGAAACTGTTCCATTCCATTTTTGGTAGTTGTAAAAAAGATGTGGATGGAATACTAAGGAAAAAGGTTCATATTACAACAGCCTTGGTTATAGTGAACGATAAAGAGCTTAGTAACTAGATGGTGATATTTGAGTTTACGGGAAAAGGATAAGCTTTTACGGACATATCTTGAAATCCTAGCTCTTAAGGTAGCGTTCCATCTCTCGATGTGATGGAGCCGATGTTAACAACGTTTTCAGGTACCGGTTTCTCCGCTTTCTTTGCCCACTTGCTGATGATTGCCCTTACAGAGTAGCATCCGGTAAGATTTCCAGTAATCACTAAAAGATGGACCTTTCAGGTACTCAATGGGAATCTTGCCGAGCAGTCTTTTGAAAGTATTCTCCCTGCGGTCTCCAATCACTCAAGCCCACAATCTGACGAGTTCTTCGGCAGAGCGCCGCCCATGCACCTGATACGTTGTACCTCTTCGGCTCCAGCCATTGCTTATTCTTCTTGCGGCCACAAAAGCTGCATAACTCGTCAAATTCGAGTATTTCCTCCCCCGCCTTACAGGCTTTCACCTGAGTCTTGAAATCAGCCAGCAACACACACTTCAAGTTTAATTGCTTAAACACATAGTAATAACTCAGGGCAAATACCCGACTGATACCCCTCTAGACTTAATCGTTCGAGAAAAGCCCGGCTCAGTTCCTTGAGTTGACTCAGCGAGGCTTTCTTTCGGTGCAAAACCGGGCTTTTTTCACAGGCTTTACAGTAAATTCTTTGGTTGCCATGACGGGTAAAACCATTTTTTACAATATCAACCCCACCACAACGAGGACATTTTTCTATATTTGTTACGGTAAGCATAGAATGCAATGGGTTTTGGTTGTTTGGTTACTCTCAAAATACACATTCCTCTTTGCTTACCTTTTTTATACTCCTCGTTCATTTACCCCCATCCACACCTTTTTTAGCACTACCTTCCTTTGTAATAAATTGCCCGATAAAAGCCTTAATTTACCCGGAAATTCGATTTTTATTTGTAAAGCAATAGTAGGAAATTAGGTATCGGGTATTAGTCCATAGTCATTGGATAGAGACGCGATTAATCACGTCTGTACGTAGTCATTCGTTTTTTCCTGAATACCCTTTTCCCAATACCCAGTACCTAATACCCCTTTATACGATGCGAGAAGCCATTTTTATTAAGAATAACTCTCCCCGCTGGAAACAGTTTGAAACGATGCTGACGGCAGCAGAAGGCAAAAACCCGGATCAACTGGCCGACTTATTTACGCAGTTAACCGATGACCTGTCATTTGCCCGGACAAACTACCCGGAGAGCCAAATTACCGTCTACCTGAATAACCTGACGGCTAAAGTCCACCAATCCATTTACGTTAACCGGAAAGAAGAAAGGGGAAGATTTATTCGTTTCTGGCAATATGAACTACCCCAACTGTTTTACAGTGCCCATAAACAATTATTATACTCAGCTATCATTTTTGGGCTTGCCATGGTGATTGGGGCCGTTTCTGCTGCCCATGACGAAAAGTTCCCGAGGTTTATTTTGGGAGATGACTACGTAAATATGACCCTGGAAAATATCAGCAAGGGAGACCCGATGGGCGTGTATAAGGATGATAAACAGCTGGATATGTTTATGCGCATTACGACTAATAACATTAGGGTTTCCCTGACTACCTTTATATTCGGCGGGGTCATGGGAGGCTTTCCGCTGTTCCTGTTCCTGTCTTTTGGCACGGCCTTTATCCTGCTGTATAACGGCATTATGCTGGGCACTTTCCAGTATTTCTTCTATTCCAAAGGACTGTTACTGAGCTCGGCCCTTACCATCTGGATTCACGGTGCGCTGGAGATACCGGCCATTGTGATTGCGGGCTGCGCCGGTTTGGTGATGGGCAACAGCATTCTGTTTCCGGGCACCTATTCCCGGCTCGAATCCTTCAAACGGGGCGCCGGGAAAGGACTCAAAATTATTATTGGCCTGGTGCCCATTTTTATCGTCGCCGGATTTCTGGAAAGCTACGTCACCCGGCAAACGCATTGGCCAAGCTGGGCGAAGCTGGCTATCATTATCACCTTGACACTTTTCATTATCTGGTATTTTGTCATGTATCCCATTCTGCTGAACCGCCATGTCCGTAAAGCCTGAAAAGATTGAATTCCGTAAGGTTCGCGATTTTGGCGAAGTCCTTAACGCCAGTTTTACATTTATCCGGCAAAACTTCAGGCCGGTGATGCGCAGTTTACTTCTGGTTGCGGGCCCGTTTCTGCTCGTCGGAAGCATCACCCCAGTTATTACCCTGGCTAGAGTTTCCACTCCCTATTTTAGTAGCCAACACCCGATTATTCAAGTTCTTACGGCTTACGGAGTAAATATAGTTGCCTTATTGATTGGCGTGGTAATGGCGGTAGCCGTACTATACGAATACATTTTATTGTATTCCCAAAGTAATGAGAGTAAGCCGGAAGTACCATTCCATACGTTATGGAAGGCTGTGGTCCGTAACTTTTTCAGGGTATTGCTTAGCGTAGCCGGACTGTTTGTGATGCTTACCATTGGTGGAATACTACTTATGGGGGTGTTAATGGCATTGATTACCCCGTTGTTTACCTCAATGATGCTCAGCAGTCCCTTCCTTGCTGGCGTTGTCTCCTTATCGGTCATGCTTTTTGTGGTTGCCCTGATTCTGTTTATTGCAGCGCCGGTGTTACTGGTATTCTTTCCCGCGTTTTTGCAGGAACGAATCGGCTTTTTTCCGGCCTTGTTCCGTTGCTTTGAATTAGTGAAAGGATACTGGTGGCAAACATTCGGATTACTCGTCGTTTGCTTTATTGTTTCTTTCAGTGTTCACCAGATAGTTTGGCTGCCATCCCTTGCCACAGTTTTTTTTGGTTCATACCTGAGTGATTCCCCCGTAAGTTCTGTCACGCTGGTAACGCTGTTGCTGGTCACAACGGGCATAATAGGTTCATTTATTTATCTGGTGACACTCAACCTGTTTATTGTAGTAAGCACGTTTCAGTACTTTAGTCTGGTAGAGCGCAAAGAATCCGTCGGACTGCTGGAAAAAATTCAAAACATGGGCTCGGAAGATAAACCGCTCCCCGATGATTTCTACGCGGAGGAAGAACGGTATTAGGTAATGGTAAATTTTGAATGCTACATGCTCAATGAAATAGACAGCGAACCCGTTTTCGCTGGCATCGACGCTTCTGCCATGGAGTCATTGTTGACCCGGCTATTTCTTCCTGAACGGTACCCGGGAATTATGAAACGCTGTGCCGGAAGGGCTATGAATGTACTATGGGTTCTGCTGGTATTGGTCAGTACAACCGTTCCCAGCTGGTCACAAACGGCTTCGAAATCTGCTTTAACGGATAGGGTTGACTCACCTCAGCCCCGCACATTCAGGCAGGAGTCGATTGACCGTTACCTGCAGAATGAGGACTATGCCTACGACCGGGAAAGGCCACCCAGTCCGGAATTGCCCAACTTCTGGGACCGGATCTGGAACTGGATTGTAGATAATTTTTTCAGCCGCGTGTTCAGTCAACAGACGGAGAATTACTGGGACTGGGTATTTTATGCTTTTTGCGTAGGGATAAGCGTTTGGGCTATATTAAAACTGACCGGAACGAATGTCCGGGGACTGTTCTCGGGACGCCCCCAAAGCAGCCACTTACGGTTTGAGGAAAATGAATCCAATATTCACTTTATTGATTTTGAGAGAATGATTGCAGAGGCTATCGACAAAGGCGAATACCGGCGGGCTGTCAGATTGTTTTATCTGAGCATTCTCAAACAACTCAGTGACCGTGAACTGATTGACTGGCGGCCCGACAAAACCAATCATGATTACCTGCGTGAATGGCGGCAGCCAGAAATAGAGCCGGGTTTCCGGAGGCTTACGGTGCTGTTTGAATACATCTGTTACGGAGATTTCAGTGTTGATCAGGGACGTTTTGAAGCGGCCCGGCGTGAGTTCCGTGATTTTGAAAATCAGATTAAGCAGGCTTCCTGAACTTTTATGAATTGCTAAGAAATCGATCTAAGCCAGTGACCAATCTTTACCAATCAACCGAAAACCAGGGCACTGCCCTTTGTCTTATAGCTACCCTCTCACGTCTGCTTGTGCATGTTTTTTAAAGAGCATCATTTACCCGTCCTGGTTCTCTTTGCGACTATTAGTTTGTTAATAGCGGCGGAAGTGCTTACCCCAAAGCCTATTGACTGGACTACTACCTATGCCCTGGACGATAAAAAACCCTTTGGCAGCAAGATTCTATATGAGTTGCTTCCGGAGCTGTTCCCCAATCAGCCGATCCGGGTTTCCTACCGGTCACTTTACGAACAAAAAGATACGCTGGGGAAAGCCAGTTATCTCTTTATTGGCGACTCCTTTGCGCCGGGAGAGGAAGATCTAAACCTACTGCTGGAAACGGTTGCAGCCGGCAGCACGGCGCTTATTGCAACCGAGGACCTGAGTTCAGCACTGGAAGATACGCTTAATTGCGGGACGCGTTCTTCCTTTTTTCTTTCTGATACGGTTACCGCTACGCTGGCAGAGCCTAAATTAGAGGACAAAAGGCCGTATCAATTCAAAAAGATAAACCGATTGCTTGGCTTTGCGGCGCCTGATTCTACCCGGCCCGCTATTTTTCAGACTTTAGGCGTCAATGGTCAGAATAAGCCCAATTTTGTCCGCATTCCGTGGGGTAAAGGCTGGTTCTACCTGCACTGTATGCCGCAAGCCTATACCAATTACAATATGCTGGCCGGCCGGAATAAAGTCTACATTGAAAAAACCCTTTCCTACCTGCCCGTGCAGCCGGTCTACTGGGATGAATTTTATAAAGGCAATACCCGGGAGTTGCAAACGCCGCTGCGCTTTTTGGTGGTAACGCCCCCCTTGCGCTGGGCCATGTATCTGACTTTAGTTACCCTGCTGCTTTTTGTGGTGTTTGAAGCCAAACGCCGCCAACGAATTATACCGATTATCACCCCGTTAGCCAACAGTACCCTCGAATTTACCCAGACCATTGGAAAGCTCTATTACCAGTACCGGGACCATAAGAATATTGCGGATAAAAAGATTACCTATTTTCTGGATCATTTGCGAACCCAGTACTATGTACCGACTGCACAGGTTAACGATGAGCTTTATGACAAGTTGGTACAAAAAACGGGACATCCGCGGGAAGAAATTGTGAAGCTATTCCAGCTGATTCAATACATCCGCAGCCAACCTAAGATTCCGGAAGAAGTACTGCTTGAATTAAATGACCGGGTGGAGCGGTTTGCAGTTCCACAATCTAAAATTTAAATGAATAGTATACCATGCAGGAATTCACTACACGAATTGATTTAACCCAGCTAAGCCAGGCCGTGGAGGCCGTAAAAAAAGAAGTAGGAAAAGTAATTGTGGGGCAGGAGGAAATGATTGAGTTACTACTAGCCGCAATCCTGGCCGATGGCCACGTGCTGATTGAAGGCGTACCGGGTGTAGCTAAAACACTCACGGCCAAATTGATTGCCCGAACCATTTCGGTCGATTTTTCGCGGATTCAATTCACTCCCGACCTGATGCCTTCCGACGTACTGGGCACCTCGATATTCAATCAGAAAACGGCCGAGTTTGAGTTCAGGCAGGGCCCAATATTCTCAAACATTATTCTTATCGACGAGATTAACCGGTCTCCGGCTAAAACCCAATCGGCTTTATTTGAAGTAATGGAGGAAAAGCAGGTAACGATGGATGGTGTTACCTATCCGATGAGTCAGCCCTTTATGGTGCTTTCTACCCAAAACCCAATTGAGCAGGAAGGCACGTACCGGCTGCCCGAAGCCCAACTGGACCGCTTCCTCTTTAAAATCGAGGTAAATTACCCAACTTTAGAGCAGGAAGCCCTTATTTTACAGCAAGCCCACGAACGCAAAGCCCAGGTGCCACTGAGGGATATAAATCCGGTCCTCACGGCTGAGCAAATCACTGATTACCGCCGGAAAGTAAAAGAGGTGCACATAGATACCGCCCTGCTTCGGTACATTGCTCAGATTGTTCATCAGACCCGTTCCCATGCTTCTTTGTATTTAGGTGCTTCTCCCCGGGCTTCCCTGGCCATTATGAACGGAGCCAAGGCGTTAGCCGCCATGCGAGGCCGTGATTTCGTTACTCCGGAAGACATCCGGCAGATCACACCTGCCGTATTACGCCACCGGATTATCCTGACCCCCGAAAAAGAAATGGAAGGGGTAGGCGCGGACACGGTAATTAAGCAGATCGTCGAAAGCCTGGAAGTACCGAGGTAATAAGAGGAGTAGTTGATTTGCTGAAGTGGTGATGTGCTGATGAATATACGGGTAGATCGGTGAATGTAGAACTGATTAATTATTTTGTTAATGGTTGAGGATAGGGAAGATTTTCCAGGCAAGTTAAGTGTGGATTTATCTTTTAGATTCGGCTTACAGCTCATTGATTTCTGTGAATTGCTTGAGACAAAACGAAAGTTTGTAATTGCTAACTAACTACTTCGTTGTGGTACGTCCGTAGGTGCTAATATCTGGGAGGCGCAAGGCGCTGAAAGCAAAGCTGATTTCATCCATAAGATGAAAATTGCTTGCAAGGAAGCCGAAGAAACAGAGTATTTTCTGCTTCTATGTCATCATTCCCCGAATTACCCTGAATGTACTCAGTTGTTAGAAAGGATTACCAGCATTAAAAAGGTATTGAACAAAATTATTGCTTCATCCAAATCCTGATTTTTTCCCCAAAGCTCAATAACTAATTAGCACATTAGCACATCTGCCAATCAGCACATGATCCAATCGACTTTCCTCAACAATCGTTTTTTTATTGTTGCCGCAACAATCATATTCCTGTTGGTGCTGGGCTTTGCCTTTCCCGTTGCCTTTGCCATCGGCAAGGTTAGCGTACTGGTACTGCTGGTGGTAGTCACCATTGATTTGCTGCTGCTCTACCGGCTGAATAACGGACTGACCGGCAGCCGGGTGCTGGCCGATAAGCTTTCGAATGGCGACGACAATCCGGTTGTACTGCAATTACAGAACAATTACCCGTTTACGGTTAGGCTCCGCCTCATCGATGAAGTACCCTTTCAGTTTCAGCTGCGGAATATGGACCTGCGGACCGTTTTGGAACGACATAAGAGCAAAGAAATCACGTATTATCTGCGTCCGGTCAAGCGGGGTGAATACCAGTTTGGCGCCCTGAATGTATTCGTGTCAGGTATACTGGGCCTGGTCAGTCGCCGCTATCGTTTTGCGCAGGATAAGACCGTGCCCGTATATCCGTCCTATTTGCAGATGCGCAAATATGAACTGCTAGCAATTTCGGACCGGCTTACCGAATTGGGAATCAAAAAAATCAGGCGCATCGGTCAGAACCGGGAATTCGAACAAGTCAAAGAATATGTCATGGGCGATGATGTCCGTACCCTGAACTGGAAAGCTACGGCCCGCCGCAACAGCCTGATGGTGAACCATTACCAGGACGAAAAATCACAAAATGTGTACAGTGTGATTGACAAGGGCCGGGTAATGAGAATGCCTTTTGAAGGAATGAGCCTGGTCGATTATGCCATTAACGCCAGTCTGGTCATTTCCAATATTGCGATCCTGAAGGAAGACAAAGCGGGTATTATTACCTTCCATCATAAAATCGGGAATATGTTGCCCGCCGGCAAGACGACTGCCCAGATGCGGAATATACTGGAAGTTCTCTATAATCAGCGGACTAACTTTAAGGAGTCTGATTACGAACTGCTTTACACTCAGATACGGCGCCATGTCAACCAGCGAAGCCTGCTGCTGCTATATACCAATTTTGAGACCCTGGCCGGACTGCAACGGCAAATGCCTTATCTGCAACGGATTGCCAAAAATCATCTGCTGGTAGTCATCTTTTTTGAAAATACCGAACTGCAGGAATTCCTGGAAAAGCCCGCCGCCAACACGGAAGAAATATACCTCAAAACCGTAGCGCAAAAATTTGCCTTCGAAAAGAAGCAAATCGTTAAAGAACTGACCCGGGCTGGCATCCACGCGGTGCTTACCTCTCCGCAGAATCTGACGGTAAATACCATCAATAAATACCTGGAATTAAAGGCCCGGGGCTTTATCTGATTGGCTTTAAAGAATATTATCTACTTCTTTATTACCTGCGTTGGCATAAAGTACTTTCTATACGGCGTGCGGAAGACTGGATTGATACCTTCGTTTTGAAGATCATTCTATTGATAAACTTCCTGATGCTATACGTTATGCAGCGTACTTTTTCTCCCGGCCAGTTATTTGATCTCGGAGTAATTTCCGGGCAACCATTAGTACTACAGCGAAAGGTTAAATTGTCTAATCAAATGGCAGTTGTTTTCGCCGTATTAACCATTCCTTATATCCTGTTTACTTATACGACTTATCCCCCCTGCTCCTCTATCCGGTAGCCGTATTGTTTAGCTTTGTCGGCAGTTTCTTCCTTAATTATCTGGGCTGGGTAAATATTTCAAGGCTGATTGTAGCTACTTCAGTCAGCATCTGCGCCACTATTTATCATTCTTATCTGATTGCTGCTGATGAGACACCTACAACCGGTTTGTATAATCTTCAGTTAGCCAACCTGTTATTACCCTGGCTATTATTCTCCTGGAAGGAACGAGTTTGGTTGTTTACGGCCATGACTATCAACCTGATACTATTTTTCAGTTACCCTGTCACTAATGCCTGGTTTGAATTACCTCTGGATGACACTTCCTTCCGGTCAGGTACCCTGGGCACCATGTCTCAGATCATTGCCGTATTAACGGCACTTTCGGCGCTGTTTCTGATCAACCAGCTGCATGAGCAAACCAATACGGAAAATGATGGCTTATTGAAGGAAATGATGGCCAAACAGGAAAAAATGCAGCACGCCGAGAACCGGATGAAGGAGAATATTCTGAAACTGGAAGAAGCACAGGAGATGGAAAGGCAGCGGAGCTGGGCATCGGAAGGTATTGCGCAATGCACTAAAATCATCCGGGCCCACAGCCAGAGTGAGCAGTTGTACGACCAATTGATCCAGTTCGTAGTAAAGTATATGAAAGCCAATCAGGGAGCCCTGATGGTATCCAAAGATGATGCGACAGAGCCTTATCTGCAGATGGTTGCCTGCTACGCCTATGACCGGAAAAAATACCTCGACAAACGCATAATGGCCGGCGAAGGCATTACCGGACAGGCATTTCTGGAACAGGACACCATTTACCTGACTGAAATTCCCGACAACTACATCAATATTCGTTCTGGTTTAGGCGGCACCAACCCCAATGCCATTCTGGTGGTGCCGATGAAGGAAAACGAAAAGGTAGAAGGCGTGCTGGAACTTGCCTCTTTTCATCCGTTCCCGAAGTACCAGATTGAGTTTATTGAGAAATTAGGCGAAGTGATTGCATCTACCATTTACAATACCCGGATCAACGAGTTGACTCAAAAATTACTGGATGATTCTAAAATCCAAACCGAACAGATGCGGGCTCAGGAGGAAGAAATGCGCCAGAATATGGAAGAATTGGCTGCCACCCAGGAAGAATTGCAACGCAAGGAACGGGAGTACATTTGCCGGATTGAAGAGTTAGAGACCAAGCTGAACGTGGAGGCATAAGAACTTGTCCTCAATACCCTTTCACTTTATCCACTACATTCATTAAGGGCAATCCGTTGCTATACCTCCGGACGTTCTCCGAGATAAGCGCCACGAGCCTGACTTGCCGGATGGGCGCCTGACCGGAGTTATGCGGGGTGATAACCAGATTAGGACAGCTCCAAAGCGGACTGTCCGGCGGCAAAGGTTCAGGGGTAGTTACGTCCAGTCCTGCTCCCCGGATCCGGTTCTCTTTGAGGGCACGAACCAAGGCTTCCTGATCCACCAAGCCTCCCCGTGATACGTTGATAAAGTAAGCGTTGGGCTTCATCTTGCGGAATACCTGCTCGTTGAACATCCCCTTGGTTTCTTTCGTGAGCGGAGCCGCACTCATTAACACATCCACTTGAGGCACCATTTCCATCAGCCAGGTAGGGTCACGCAATTCGGCCACAAACTCGGGTTTGGGCAAGGGTTTGGCGTCGGTGCCCAGCACGCGCATCTGGAAACCATAATGCAGGCGGCGGGCCGTCTCTGAACCAATGCCTCCCATTCCCACGATGCCAATGGTTTTACCGTATAAGTCATCCAAAATCAGGTTGCCGGGAGCCTGCGCCCACTTATGTTCCTTGAAGGCAGGAATCGATAGCTGAGTTAACCCGCGAGTCAGGCTCAGCAATAGTCCAATCGCACTTTCGGCAATCACCGGGGCATAGACCCGCTGCATATTGGTCAGTACACAGGGATGCTCCACCAGTTCCCTTGGCATGCTTTCTACCCCGGCGCCTGGCCACTGCACCCACTTCAATTTTTTGGCCTGAAGTATCGTAGCGCCATCTACCGAGCCGATAATAACCTCCGCTTCAGAAATGGGTTTTGCCTCCTTTGAATCACCCAGCACGAGCAGTTCTACATTCCTGCCCGCCGCCTTAATCTGTGCTGCTTCCGCCGGCGATAGTTTGAGGGAGCTTACGACCTTGACCGGCTCATTGGGCAGTCGAGGTCTGGACAAAGCGTCAGGGGAAGTTGCCGGAGAAGTAGCCAGGCTGATAAAAGGATTAATTTGGGCAGTGTTTACCGCTCCGGTGGCAGCCAGGGTAGCCAGGAAATTGCGGCGGGAGAAGTGGTCCTTTGCCATGGATTGTAGCTTTTATGGGACTAAGTAAATGGACAATAGATAATTGAAAATGGATAACGAGTAACCCACTGAATGTAAAACACTTACCTGGGGACCATTTTATAATTCATTCAGACCTGGTACTTATTAATAAGGTACATTGAGTAAACTATTTTCATTTAAGTAGTTCTTTACAATTACTTTAGACGATTCTCCCTGCCGCTGTCATTCCCGTAGGGAACTCTCTCAGCTAAGCTAATCTACTCAATGTAGGCCAATCACCGTTTTAATCGGAGAAGATTAGCTTCGCTGAGAGAGTTCCCTCCGGGAATGACAAAAAATAGTATAAACTAATTCTAGTAATCTACTTAAGACGTCCTATCGCAGCTTTTTTCCCTTTGAATATAGGGATAATTATCACGAACTGAGATTTATAAATGAAATATTTGAACTTTTTACAACTATGTCCCCCAACCTGATGGCCAGTACCATTTGACTTAAAACTGGAGTTGCCTGGTGGCTTGGAAACGGGTTTCCTTACTGTCGGAGGATAATAAAGCCATTAGGTTATAGGCTAACCTGGGACGGATCAATCTGGTCAGAATAATATTTCCGGTAAGCAAAGGAATGTTGGAAGAGCAGCAAATCTTTTCGTAACCTTAAGTGTTATCTGAGACTGGAATATTCTTCACAAACCTCGCTAACATGACATTTAAGCTTACTTCGGAATACCAGCCGACCGGAGACCAGCCGACCGCTATTGCGCAACTGGTACAAGGGGTACAGTCTGGCGAACCGGCTCAGACATTGCTGGGGGTAACGGGCTCCGGTAAAACCTTTACCATTGCCAATGTAATTGGGCAGGTGCAAAAGCCCACGCTGGTGCTGAGTCACAACAAGACCTTGGCGGCCCAGCTATACGGCGAATTCAAGCAGTTTTTTCCCGAAAACGCCGTCGAATACTTTATTTCCTACTACGACTACTACCAGCCCGAGGCCTATATTGCTACCACCAATACGTTCATCGAGAAAGACCTGGCCATCAATGAAGAGATTGAAAAACTCCGTCTCAGTGCCACTTCTTCCCTGCTCAGCGGCCGCCGCGATGTAGTCGTGGTCGCATCCGTTTCCTGCATTTACGGCATCGGAAATCCCGAGGAATTCGGGAAAAATGTGATTCATTTATCCGTGGGAGACATTATCAGCCGCAACCGCTTTCTGTTTACATTGGTCGATATTCTGTACAGCCGTACCGAGGCCGAGTTTAAACGGGGCAACTTCCGGGTGAAGGGTGATACCGTGGATATTTTCGTGGCGTATGCCGATTTTGCTTACCGGATTATCTTTTTCGGCGACGAAATTGAAACGATTCAGCGGATTGACCCGGTAAGCGGTAAGAAACTGTCGGATGAAAAACGGATTGCCATCTTTCCGGCTAACTTGTTTGTCACGGGTCGCGACACTCTGAATCAGGCGATTTATGATATTCAAAAAGATCTGGTTTCGCAGATTCACTTGTTTGAAGACGAGAAGCGGGTACTGGAAGCCCAGCGCATCAAGGAACGGACGGAGTTTGATCTCGAAATGATTCGTGAACTGGGGTATTGCTCGGGCATCGAAAACTATTCGCGGTATTTTGACCGACGGCTTCCCGGACAAAGGCCCTTCTGCCTGCTGGACTACTTCCCCGACGATTTTCTGCTGGTGGTAGACGAAAGTCACGTGACGCTGCCCCAGATCCGGGCTATGTGGGGAGGTGACCGTTCCCGGAAGACCGCACTCGTAGACTTTGGCTTCCGGCTACCCTCTGCCTTAGACAACCGGCCCCTTACCTTTAACGAATTCGAAGACCTGGCAAAACAAATCATTTTCGTGAGTGCCACTCCGAGTGACTATGAACTGCGTAAATCGGAAGGAGTAGTCGTCGAACAGATCATTCGTCCGACCGGGTTGATTGATCCCAAAATTGAAGTGCGCCCCAGTCTCAACCAGATTGACGATCTGCTGGATGAAATCGAAGAACGCATCCGGTTGAAAGAACGGGTACTGGTTACCACGCTTACCAAACGGATGGCCGAGGAACTGACCAAATACATGGAAAAGCTCAACATTAAATGCCGCTATATTCACTCCGAAGTCAAGACGCTTGACCGGGTAGAGATTTTGCGGGAACTGCGCCTGGGCGTGATTGATGTATTGGTTGGCGTGAACCTGCTCCGTGAAGGGCTTGATTTGCCGGAAGTATCCCTGGTTGCCATTATGGATGCCGATAAGGAAGGCTTCCTGCGGGACGTCCGTTCACTGATCCAGACCATTGGCCGGGCAGCCCGTAACGAACGGGGTAAAGTGATTATGTACGCGGACCGGGTGACGGGCTCCATGAAGGAAGCCATCAGCGAAACCGACCGCCGCCGCGCCATTCAGCAGGAGTATAATGAGACTCACGGCATTACGCCCAAAACAGTGTTTAAATCCCATGAGGCAATTATGCAGCAAACTACGGTAGCTGATTCGAGGCCGCGTGAAGTAAAACCCTACTACGTGGAATCTGAGACGTTGAGTGTAGCCGCCGACCCAGTAGTAACGTATATGACCAAAGATGATCTGGAGAAACTGATGAACCAGACGCAGAAAGCCATGGAGAAAGCTGCCAAAGAGCTTGATTTCATTGAAGCAGCCCGCCTGCGCGATGAACTGACGGAACTAAAGCGGATGCACCGGGAACGGTAGTAGCCCATTTGGGAATGGTAAATGCCCAATGCTAACGGTTAAATGAAAAAGGTTCTGAGAGACATTTAGGGAAAAGTTCATTGTAGCACCTTGCCCTAGATCCATTTAAGAACCATTTTCTGAAAACCTTCGACCTTGTAGTTACTTACCCGTCAGCTTTAAAGCTGACGGGTTTTATTTTTTCCGCTATCAAAACAACTGTAATTATATCTATTTTCAATATAAATTTACCGCCCCAATCTCTTTTCTATGCACCGTACTGTACGCCGGTCTCTTGCCATCCTATTCCCAGTCATACTTGCCGGACTTCTTATCGCGAGCCTCCAATTCAAACCAAAACCCCCGAAAGAATGGCCGGTTTATGGGGGAGGTTCGGAAGCGAACCGGTACTCCGCATTGAATCAGATCAACACCAAAAACGTAAATAAACTGGAAGTCGCCTGGACTTTCCATACGGGTGACAACAAACCGGACAGTGCCGAAATTCAGTGCAGTCCGATTGTGGTAGATGGCCTCTTATACGCTACTTCTCCCAAGTTGAAAGTAATCGCCCTGGACGCTGCTACCGGCAAACTCCGCTGGAGCTATGACCCATTTAAGGCCAAAAATGCCACTGTTCACGCCAACCGGGGTGTTGTCTACTGGCGGGAGGGCAACGACCGGCGCATTTTATTTACGGCTGGCCCTTATTTACATGCCCTCAATGCCCTCACCGGTCAGCCCATCACGGAGTTCGGAGAAAACGGGCAAGTGGATTTACGTAAGGAACTAGACCAGGACGTAAGCGGCAAATATCTAATTGCCACCACACCCGGCATCGTCTATAAAAACCTGCTTATTCTCGGTTCCCGCGTGTCAGAAGGGCCGGATGCCGCACCGGGTCATGTTCGGGCCTTTGATATCCGTACCGGCAAAAGAGCCTGGATTTTCCACACCATTCCCCAACCGGGTGAACTAGGGTATGACACCTGGGAACCGGAATCCTACAAAGAAGTAGGGGGAGCCAATTCCTGGTCAGGTTTCTCGCTGGACGAAAAGCGGGGAATGCTGTTTGTGCCTACGGGTTCCCCGGCCTATGATTTCTACGGCGGTCAACGGAAAGGGGCCAACTTGTTTGGCAACTGCGTACTGGCACTGAATGCCGAAACGGGCAAGTACATCTGGCATTTTCAGACGGTACACCACGACCTGTGGGACCGTGATTTGCCCTGCCAGCCGGTACTGATGACGGTGAAACATGAGGGTAAAAAGGTGGATGCCGTAGCGCAATGTACCAAATCGGGAATGGTATTCCTGCTGGACCGCGAGACCGGCAAGCCCCTGTTTCCGGTAGAAGAACGGCCGGTGCCTACCTCAGATATGCCGGGAGAGATGGCCTGGCCTACGCAACCCTATCCGGTAAAACCAGTCCCTTTTGCCCGGCAATTATTTACGGAAAACGAGGTAACCAATATCTCTCCCGAAACGCATGCCAAAGTATTGAAACGGTACAAGGAGGTTCGGTCCGAACACATGTTTACGCCTCCAAGCAAGCCGGGAACCGTAATTTTACCTGGTTTTGATGGAGGCGCCGAATGGGGCGGTTCCGCCGTAGACCCGCAAAAAGGGATTTTGTACGTCAATTCCAACGAAATGCCCTGGATTCTGACGATGATTGACATTAGTGAACGTTTCTCCAAAAACCTTACGGAAGGCAACCGCTTGTATAATCTGAATTGCTCCCCCTGCCACGGCCTGGACCGCATGGGAGATCAGCATCAGTACCCGTCGCTGGTGGGCGTTGACACCCGCCTGAAAAAAGAAGAAATTCATAAAATACTGGCGAATGGGCGGGGCCGGATGCCTTCTTTTGCCCACATTACCGAGAAAGACCGCAACCAGATCGTAGCCTTCCTGCTGAACGAAAACGTAGGCAACGCATCAGCCCGTAAAGATCCGGAGGCGGGTCCGGCCAAACCCAAAGTACCTTTCAGTCATACCGGTTATCACCGTTTTCTGGACCCGGATGGATACCCGGCCATTAAACCTCCCTGGGGCACCCTGAACGCAATAGACATGAACAAAGGGGACCTCCTGTGGCAGGTTACCTTGGGCGAATTTCCGGAGCTGACCAAACGGGGTATTCCACCGACTGGCACTGAGAATTACGGAGGGCCGATTCTGACCAAAGGGGGACTCCTTTTCATCGGAGCCACCAAAGACCGGAAGTTCCGCGCCTTCGACCAGCAAACCGGTAAAGTACTCTGGGAAACTACCCTGCCGGCGGGAGGATATGCCACGCCCTGCACCTACGAAGTAAATGGCAAACAGTACGTAGTCATTGCCGCCGGGGGCGTGAAGATGAATACCCGGGCCGGTGATGCTTACGTGGCTTTTGCCTTACCCGATTAAGTATCCTGACTCCCGTAAGTAGATAAAACAGTGACGGTTTTGCCTTAGTACACTGTTAAGCAAGTGAGTTTAGAAAAATGATTGTTGGTGAAAACACCAACAACCAGAGCTATTAACTTATTTAATGAACAGTGTACTTAGGTTGTTCCGCATTTGTAATGCGGAACAACAATAAAGCTGATTGCTGTTTACTTCACAAAGCTGCTAGCATCGATTAGCTTATTCTCCTGACCGTTGTGCACGGCAAAATTAAAACCGGATTGGATGCTGTAAGCCCCCCATTCTCCCTGCTTGTTAAGCGCCAGGAAACCAACCTGCAGGTCTTTATAATCTTTTTGCCGCTTAATGATCCGCTCAACAGCCATTTGACAAGCCTTAGCCGGAGGGTTTCCCTGGCGCATGAGTTCTACCACCAAATGACTGCCCACAATCTTAATAACTGCCTCCCCTAGCCCCGTTGCGCAGGCGCCGCCTACCTCATTATCCACGTATAGTCCCGCCCCGATAATCGGTGAATCCCCTACCCGGCCATGCATCTTCCAGGCGGCTCCGCTGGTGGTACAGGCTCCGGAGAGATTCCCGGAGGCATCCAGGGCGAGCATACTAATGGTATCATGGTTTTCGATATTAATTACGGGCTTGTACTGGGCCGTCTTCAGCCATTCTTTCCAGGCTTTTTCGGCTTGCGGCGTTAGTAGGTTCTGCTTCTTAAAACCATTTGCCAGCGCAAACTGTAAAGCCCCATCCCCCACCAGCATGACGTGGAGCGTTTTTTCCATCACCAGCCGGGCCACCGAAATAGGGTGCATGATGTGTTGCAGGAAGGCCACCGAGCCGCAGTTTCCCTGTTCATCCATAATGCAGGCATCCAATGTTACTTTGCCATCCCGGTCCGGGAATCCGCCGTAACCTACGGAGGTCACCGAAGGATCCGCCTCGGGTACTTTAACCCCCGCTTCCACCGCATCCAGGACCCGGCCTCCGGTACCCAGTATTTTCCAGGCCGCTTCATTGGCCGGCAGGCCGTGGTTCCAGGTAGAGATAACCAGCGGCTTGTTGGCAGCCGGCTTGGTCAGAGATTCAGCATGGGCCTCTTTGCCGGTTAACAATTTACCCACCGAAACGGAGCCAAACAGGGATTGCAGAATAAACGTACGCCGGTTAGCCATAGAAGGAAGGGGTTTAGCTCGGGAATAATTCAGGTTTACAGCCCAGCGAGGCTTTGCCAAGGATTTATTAGAAGCGGGTACTTAGGACTACTTTAACCCTTTAGATAGGTGAATGACAAATTACAGGTGTTCCTTCGCATTTAGCTTCGCTGAGATAGTTGTAATGCGGATGGCGGATAGGGCATTTTAAATGCTGTTTTCAAAAGTTCCGCATTGTAAATGCGGAACAACCAGACAAACAAAGGTTATACGTATGATCTAAAGGGTTAAAGAAGTATTAATGTGAATCAAGGGTTGAAAACGAGGATAAATAAGGCCGCAGCCATTCTGCTGAAGCAGTGCAGCCAAAGGCCTGTTTCGGAACGAACTTTAGAAGCTGCCTGAATGTGGGTTTTTTCATTGAGCCAGTGAAAGAAGGCTTCTACGGGTTGCCTTACCGAACTTACATAAGAGGAATAGCGCTTATCAGCAGCATCCAGGTGTTTTTGCCCTTTTTTAAGTTTAACTGGCGTGAGGATTTCCACTTGTTGCTCGGCCAGCTGTTGAGTAAGGGGTTGACAAGCATAGATTTTATCAGCTATTATTTTGCGATGAGTAAGCTTGGGGCCCAGTGACTTTAAGACGGTTAAGTCACTGACCGAAGCGGCCGAAGTTTACGTATTCGGGTTGAGGTAGTCCTTGATAGCGGTCTCTTCCCATAAAGTGGAGTTTTACCCCATGATAGTAAAGGTTTTTAGAAGCACAATACCCTTTATCAGCTACTTCAAGGGCTACTTTCGCCTGATAAGGTCTTTTGGAAAGAATAATGGGTAAGGAATCCGTCAAGCAAACGTTCGGATAACAATCAAGTAGCAGAGCTGACTCACTAAGTCATTGACCACTACTTCAAACTGCCAGCAGAGCTGGTTCAATCGGTTATTATAAGCCTGATACGAAGGCAAATGGGGAAACCACGATAGCCAGTGGTTGGCAATATAGTCATAGCTGTCTTTTTCCGTAAACCTTCGTTTTGTAACAGACCGAATAAATGGATGGTCATCAGTTCCTGATCGGTAAATTTAGGTAAGTAATTGTTGCTCTGTCGTTGAAAATGTAAACAAAGGTGTTTATCATAGCAGGAGCAAACGTAGCCGAAGATCAACATCGTTGAGATTCGTAGTAGAGTTGGATAAGTTGTAGTTGTAGCATTCTACTAATTTACCCACTCGCTGCTACCTTGCTCTTTGGCTTAATTGCCCTTTTTACACTCTCTTCAACCCTTGATTCGCATATTTAGGTATCGGGACTAAGTTAAATATAAAATTGAAGCTTAGTAATATCACGGATTGCACTGGTTACCGCAACCACCTGGGTAGTATAGAGGCGGCTTTTTTCTTTGGGCAGTACCTGTACCTATACCGGCAACAAGTATGCTGGTAATAGCCGGAATCGTCCCTGCACTTACCGAAAATGTACCTGCAATTCCTGCAATTGCACCTGCGATTATAGAAATTGCAGGAACGATTACCGAAATTATACCTGCTACAGTGGGAATCATGCCTGCAATAGCCGCAAGTTTACCTACCATCGCAGCTACTGTGCCTATATCAACGGCTGTCAAACCTTCAACAGTGCCCTTATGCTTTTCCAGTACAACCAATTTTAGAGCCGGTCAGAGGGTTTGTATGATGGGTTACCATTGTCTGTAGTATTCTAACGGTTAGTCTCACAAGGTAAGTTTTAGGAAAAGACTGCTGCTTAGCGGTAGGCATACCTCACTAAATTTGGATAACAATGATTCGAAGACGTATTCTTCGTGATTCTTAAACAACAAGAGACACCTTATGTCATTTCCCAAAAAGAAAGAAACAGGTAATGTTACCCGCGCCCGGCAGCGCCTAGCAGGTATGAAATTAATTGATGCCAACCGGGGCAGAATCATTAATTACGGCGGTGAGGAACGCGTCCTTACCCAAGCTGAGCTGGATTCGTCTATTAACGAGTACGCCCGTAAACTGGAAGAGTACAATCAATTGCTCTCCCAGGCTGATCAGAAGAGCAATGAGCTGGAAGCACTTGAAAAGCACATTAACGGTATGTATTCCGGCGTACTAAAAGGGGCGGTACCCAAATTCGGGGCGGATAGCCACGAGATTGAGCAGTTAGGCGGTACGCGCATTTCCGACCGGGAAACGCCGGTGCGGAAAGTGAAAGATGAAGTGAAGGCTTAAGTTACCCGGCTCCTGTTACTTTCCTTTGTCGTTCCCGCGGGGAATCTTTGTAGTAGTATCCAGTTATGGACTCTGACTACTAAGAAACCCTGCGGAAATGACCGAAAAGGGAGATCATTCATTCACGTCGATCCTATTTAGCTGTTTCAGGCGGATTATTGCTTAACGAACCGGAGGACCTGAGTACCTTGCTTAGTTTGTAAACGGAGCAGGTATACTCCGGACGGCAAGGCAGCTACGTTCATTTCTAGTTGGTTTTGGGCTACTGCCCGGTGCGCATTCTGCAAACGGGTACGCCCCGTTACATCGGCTACCTGGGTGGCTACCCTATCTGCCGGCTCGGAAAGCGTAACGACGAGCCGATGCGTCGCCGGATTAGGATAGACTGCTGCGCTAGCCTTCATTTTCTCCTCAGTGTGGGAGGCAGTGTTGGCCAGGCGGGCAGTTGGAGCAGGACTGGTAACTTCGATGGCCGATACTTTGGGCCAGTCCGCACTGCCCTTGATAAAATCAAGATTGAGCGTATCATCGGTGACCGTTACGGTAAAGGTTTTTTGCACTGCGGTTAACACCCCCGCTTCCGCGGCAATATCATACTCAGTTAATTGCCTTGTCCCTTCGATGTCCACATTAAACCGGCGCGAACCAACTCCACCCTCGGCAATATTGCCCCAATACGTTTCAGCAAAGTGCAGCGTCACCCGGAACGTACCCTTGCCAGTGAGCAAGCCGTAGCTGAATTCGCCCCAGCGTTCGGTGCGGTAGAGTTCATCGTCATCCGTACTGGCTACTTCCTCACTCACGATATAGGTATTGCCGCCGGTTACGTAATTATCGGCCTCAAAAGTTCTGCTATCCAGAGCTTTATAGGCCGGGCCACCCGCGTTGAGGCGAAGCGCCGTAAAAGGAGGCGTTAAGGTATACTTATACAACTCATTGCCCGTGGCAGCGTTGGTAGCTGCGTAGTACAGCGTGCCGTTGATATAGGTCAAAGTAGCAATACTTACACTGGTTAACCCTTGATTAATATCAGTCACCAGCACCGAACCCGAGCCGCTGCTGCGGCGCAACTGGCTACCCACGCGGCTATCGAAGGCAGTATAATAGAGGACACCGTTTACATTTTTCAGGATGGTAAAAATAAGTGTAGGGCTGGTATCATAATAGGAAGCTAACGTCTGTACTGTCGTAGTGCCCGAATCAGTACCATCACTGCGCCAGAGCCTTTCTTCCTTGCCAAAACTGGGCGAATATATCGAAGTGGTGAAGTAAACCAGGTTACCCGCACTGGTTAAACCCGTAAGCCCAATGGTTGGACCGGGCCGGGGAGGTCCGAATGCCCGCACCAATCCCGTACCCGCCGGCGTACCGTCACTCTTGTAGAGTAGCTGTTCCCGGTAACTCACGTTGACACTCCAGAAAAGGGCGTTATCCGTCGAGGCCAGTCGCGAAAATACAGAACTGCCTGCTCCAGGCGTGAGATCATTTAGCAACTCGGTCCCCTCAGTTGTGCCGTCGCTCTTCCATAACTCCAGGCCACTTATGCCATCATTGGCCGGAAATAAGATAAGCCCATTGACTACATTTAAATTGGGGGAAAGGAGGGGACTAAAGCCATTGGCCACACCTGGGTTAATATCCTTCACTAGGGTTGTTCCGGATTCGGTACCGTCGCTGCGCCAGAGCTCCCGGCCATTCGTGCCATTATCGGCGACAAAGTAGAGCGTCCCGTTATAGTTGACTAAGCCACTTGGCGCCGACCACCTCGGACCTGGATTAATATCCTTTACCAGTACCGTGCCTTCCATAGTGCCGTCGCTTTTCCAGAGTTCCATGCCGCTGGTATTCTCATAATTGACAAAGAAGAGCGTCCCGTTCACGTTAGTAAAATCCCGCAGACTGTAGTCACCCGGCAAGGCAAATTCTCTCACTACCACCGTACCCGCTTCGGTGCCATCACTCTTCCAGAGCGTCACTCCCGCCGAATTTCGGTTTGCCAGAAAGAAGAGCGTACCGTCCACGTTGGTCAAATTGTGCGGGGAAGAACCACTTGCACCCGGCGTAATGTCTTTCACCAGCCTGGTGCCTTCCGGAGTCCCGTCGCTTTTCCACAACTCGCGACCCGTACTGCCGTCGTCGGCTACCAGGAAGATGGTGTTTCCCGTATTCACCAAGAGCGCGGGATTGGAATTAGCTGCTCCGGGGTTGATATCTTTCACTAATACCGGTTGCGCCAGCGTGATTGAAGCCATTAGTAGCCAAGCGGCCAGCCAAGGGAAGGCAAAACGCAGCATTTTCGGGAAGTGGTAATGGTGTTGCATAGCGGTTGAATGTTTAGGGAATAAGGTGAAATAAAGGTAACGTACCTAAGGTAGATCGAAGCGATGAAATAACTCACTAAAAGTAAAATACTTCAACTAAATTTCACAATTTATTCATGGTCATGCGCCTAAAGAAGTCGGTACGGCTTCACCGCCAGGAAACAAGACTGCTTTAAATGCTTGGAAGCTGCAAATGCGTAATTACTTCGGATGCTTCTCAGTGGTGCTGTTTTTGCGGCAATGGGCAAAGTTACACTGGCGTTACGCGAAGAATGGATTACCAGAATTTACTCTCTTTGCTTTGTATGGAGAGAGTGGAATTATTAGCGTCATTGCGAAAGAGGAACGAGTGAAGCAACCCCGAAGGGCTCAACGTAGTTAATCGCCTGCATGATTCCGCCATGACTCCGAGAAAGACTATTCGGGTAGAGGACTTTAGATTGCTTCACTCGTTCCTCGTTCGCAATGACGGTATGCTTTTTTTCGGCCACTGCTGGTATTATCATCAGCAGGGGTGTACGACAAAATGCAGAGCGTTCATCCGCATTTAGCTTCGCTGAGAATA
>JAUJNL010000005.1 GCA_030448185.1 Cytophagales bacterium
CCTACGCCGATGAGTTGGCTGCCATAGCCAAACATTTTCAGCTCAACATTAATGATCTCATCTAACCGCCTGCCAAGCGATAGGAAAGCCATGCTTATCAAGACCGTGTATTACCAAGGGTTACCCATAGAACACCACCGGGCTTCTACTCTGATGCAAGCCGGTTGGTATATTAAAGGGTTTTGGCGTTGTCAAACGCTACGAGATGCAAAGGGCTTCATTGATGATGGCACGCTCAATGAAGCACAAAATCAGTATGCTCAGCACGCTCTTACCGTAATGAGCAATAAAAAATAATTCCTACTATAGGAATGCTTCAAACCAGCAAAGGATACAAAAGCAAAAAGGTAGTGTTGAGCGCACTACCTTTTAGAGCTTCTTATTTCAATCAATCCGGAATTACCTTCCCACCCTTCAAAAACTGACCTTCTAACCTTTCAGAAAAATGGAAAAAGCAACCCCTGTTTTCAGCGGGCAAGATACCTCTTTGCCCAATTCTAACCAACGTGTACGCTATGAGGAGCTACAAAAGAACGTCGACCGGTGCGGCCGGGCTCTTACCTGGTACCTGTGGAGCATGCACCGGTGCCCATCTTACCGGACCTGCCCAAGAAGGTGGGAAGCCATTCACCGGCTTAACTGCCAACTGGCTTGCTACCGGGCCGAGTGGGAGCTACTCACCCGGTTTACCTTTCACGCTGCCTAATGACAATACCCTTTAAAAAGTAAAGGCTTACTGTTCTCAGCAGTAAGCCTTCTTCCCTCACTTATCACCTAATTGACCAGACCATGATCAGCCCTCAATTTACTAATTCCCCGACAACCAATTCACTTTCACTCAATGGAAAACCGCCTCGGATCTCCATTTTGTTTACGCTTCGCATGCAGGAAAACAAAAAAGGCAATGCTACCATCTATTGCCGCATTACTGACCACAATGGAAGACGTTCCGTTTTTTCGACCGGAATACCGGTAATGCCTCAGCAGTGGAACCAGTCGGAGCAGTATATTGAAGGGGAACACGCCTCGATTCAGAACCTGCGCCTTTCTCACGTTAAAACGCAGCTGGAGGCCCTGCATTTCCAATTATTTTCTAGCAATCTGCCTACCAGTGCCGGCCGGGTAAAGGACTGTTTCCTGCGCGGAGCTAATAATTATACGGCCATCCCTACTTTCCTCGAATGTCTTCGCAAAATCGTAACTGACCAGTACGAGAAGATGACCGGTAATGGCATTGAGCGGAGCACACTGAAAAGTATGCGTGCCCTGGAAAAGAAGCTAATCATGTTCGTGCAGGACTACTACCAGGTCAAGGATTTAGCCCTCAAGGAAGTAAAACCTGCTTTTGCGACCGATGCCCTGAATTATTTCAAAGGAACTAGACGGTTTGGGCATAACTACTGTTTGAAGATTCTGATTCTGGCTAAAAAAGTACTGCGCTACGCTTATGAGTGTGAGTACATCAATCGCAACCCGTTGGCCCAGTTTAAGCCTACGAAAGAGCGGCCCAAACCCATCGTGCACCTGGAAGAGCATGAGCTAGCCAAATTGATGGAATATGACTTCGTCAGCGAGAAGCTCAGCCGGGTAAGGGATTGCTTCGTGTTCGGCTGCTTTACGGGCCTATCGTATTCGGACCTGTTTAACCTGCACCCTACTCATTTCAAGCAGGATAAGCAGGGAAGGCTTTCTATTGTGATTGACCGGCAAAAGACGGGTACTACCTCCTACATCCCTTTGTTTCCGGCTGCTTTGAAAATCATCGATAAATACCGCTTTGACCTGGAGTGTCTGGAGCAGGGGAAAATGCTACCGGTTATCTCCAATCAGAAGTACAATGTATTCCTCAAGGAGATCGGGGCGGTGCTTGGTTTTAAACAGCACCTGACTTCCCACGTAGCAAGAAAGACGGCCGCTATGCTGCTATTAAATAATGGCATGCCCATTGAGACGGTGAGCTTGATCTTAGGCCATAGCAGTATCAAGATGACCCAAACCCGCTACGCCCAGGTCAAGCAGCAGAAAGTAGCCTCCGACTTTGACAAGTTCCTTACCCAACCCAACCTGTTAACTCAATGAAGCTAAACATGGAAGACATCTTTGAGGATCCCAGGGATCGGCGGATATACGAACTGGAAAACCGGCTCTCGATCATGGGGGAAGTGCATGACCTGATCCAAGAGAATTACCACTTGTGCATGATCCTACTAAAGTCCTATGAAAAGGAAAACAAGCAGCTACGTGCCGCTAACCGAAAGCTAAAACGCTGCCTATTCAGGCCTAACTAAAGTAATTGCAAAGCGCACCCTGCCCCGGTGCGCTTTTGCCATGTATAACCATCAAACCCATTAGAATGTCAAAGGAAAGTCTACCTGAAGTTACCCAAAACGGCAAAGCGAAAGAGCTTAAGCAGCTAAAAACGAATGAAAACAAGCCGGCAATCCTAAAAATCAAAAAGTACCTGGAGAGCCACTATCAGTTCCGCTACAACATCATTGCCAATCAGTTAGAAATGTGCCCGAAAGGAGAAAACAAGTTTGGTGAGCTGAATGAAGATGATTTATACGTCGAACTCCTCACGCGGGGCTTCAAGTTCAGCAAGTTCGTTTTGGAAGCTCTCCTAAAATCATCCTTCGTGGTCAAATATGATCCCTTCCGGGAGTATTTCCACCGCTTGCCTAAGTGGAATGGCAAGCGGGACTATATTGGGGAACTGGCCCGGTACGTGAAAATAGACCTTTCCAATCGGGAAAGGTTTGATCTACATTTCAAAAAGGCTCTTGTCCGAACGGTAGCTTGTGCCTTAGGGCATGGGTTCAATAAACAAGCCTTCGTACTGATCGGTAAGCAGAATGACGGCAAATCTTCTTTTATCCGTTTCCTGTGCCCACCGGCGCTATCGGATTACATCAAAGAAGATATCACGCCGGACAAAGAGGGCCGAATTGCCCTGGCTCAGAACTTTTTAATCAACCTCGATGAGCTGGCCACCTTGAGTAAATACGATATCAATAACCTGAAGAAGCTCTTTTCCCTGGATAAGATTAAAGACCGGTTGGTGTACGGAAAGAAAGATGTAGTCATGCCCCGTAGAGCCAGTTTCTGGGGGAGCACCAACCGGGAGGAGTTTCTTACCGATGAAACTGGCTCGGTACGCTGGATCTGCTTTCATGAGGAAGGTTTTGATTTCCGCTACCAGCAAACGGTTAACATTGATAACATCTATGCGCAGGCCTATTCCCTCTTAAAGGATGATTATGATTATAAGGTAAGCGTCGAAGAGCTCAAGGAGAATGACCAGATCAACCGGCGGTACCAGGTAACTACCGATGAAATTAACCTGATACAGAAGTATTACCTGCCAGGTGCGGAGAACAATGAGTTTATGACGGCTACGGATTTGCTCATTGAATTACTCAGAATAACCGAGGGTAAGGTGAAGCTCAACAGCGTGATGATCGGTAGGGCTTTGAACTTTCTTGGATATGTTCAAAAAACGAGGCGTGAAAACGACGAAGAAAACCGCGAAAACAGCGAAAAAACGCCTATTAAGGGGTACTATATTCGAAGAGTGTCCGATCAAAAAACGTAAAAAAACTTTTTTTGCCATTTCATCTTACTACATCCTACTACAAAGGCAAAAAAGGGCTTATCCAGTAAAATTAGGCCTGTTTTCTGTAGTAGGATGACCTAATTTTCATCTTACTACAATCCTACTACAAGGCCTTCATCCTACTACAAAAGGCCGTTTTTAAAAAGGTTGTAGTAGGATTGTAGTAAGATGAAATATTTATAACTAGTTGATAGTCAGTATGTAGTAGGATGAGTAGGATGAAATGGCAAAAAAAATGTTTTAAAAAAAATATTCATTTTATATTCTAAATAAAATTTTAGAAGTAGGTGCAAAATCATGCAAATCTATGCAGAAGCGTAAGCCAAAGAAGTATTTCTGTGAGACTAAAGTAGGAGGGAACGGGGTATATGATCCCCTGACTGGCAAATGGACCCATCAGGTGCCGGCTCACTTGGTGAGTTACCGCGTGAATGACTTATCGAAATATGTGCTTTACCTAAATAAGGCGTTTCCCGATTGGAGATACACGAACGTATTTGATAATCTGAGTGCGGATAAGAAGCGGTTGGGAAGCTTTACCAAGAAAAATGCTCCCAAAGGCAGGAGCCTGGAGGAAACATGATTTTGCACCTACTTCTAAAATGGAAAACCCACAGCAGAGGGCGAACCTTCAACGCTATGGGCACATGATTTTGCGGGAGTAAAGTTAGCAGTCTTAATCAC
Organism: Cytophagales bacterium; assembly: GCA_030448185.1. Lineage (GTDB taxonomy): Bacteria > Bacteroidota > Bacteroidia > Cytophagales > 172606-1 > CADCTQ01. The sequence continues at coordinate 4,298 of JAUJNL010000005.1, forward strand.
ATTTCAAAATCTAATTCCTCTTATCCCATGCGAGTCCATACCGTATACAGCCGTTTCAAAGCCCTAGATTATGAGCCTACCCATGAGAAAATGAGGGAGGCTGGTAAATTAATCGGTGCCCTGTTTAAGCAGACGTATCAGCGAAATCCTCCCCGGTACGGTTTCATGGTTCTAGGTAAAAAGATGCAGGTGAATACCTACCGGGAGTCTTTCGGCCCAATGATGGATGAGATTATTCACCAACTGCATAGCAAAGAAGTCCCTGGAGTGGAGATAGAACCAGTGGCTCCAGTAGTAAAGCCGGTGACGCCGGCTGGAAAGTCAGAAGTCGTAGAAGCAGAGCAAACCAAGCGGATCCGGAAGCGGATCACGGTGAGCAAGCCTATTTCAGGTACTCCAAGGAGTGGAAGGATCTGATTGCTGGCTGGTGGCTTCCTTGGTACCAGCCCATTTCCCGGCCGGTTAAATCGGAAAAGTTACGTGTTATCAGGCTGACTTTGGGGGAATAAGTAAGGTTTGGCGCCTGATTACCGGGAAAGAACAACACTTAGGCAAAAAGCGAGGAAAAGCGGGTAAAAATGCGCTCAAACCTTACTTTTTGCCTTAGTTGGGATCTCAATTATTTCCGGGAAGTTTGTCCTCTCCGTGACAAAAGTGTCACTAGCGCAGTATGAGAAAAGAATTAAATATCATCCAGGCCTGGCTTTTGGAACCGAAAGACTACCAGGCCGGCTGTGAGTTACTCAAAACCTATGGGGCTTCTTCGCTACTCAAGCTATTAGAGGCGGGAGAATCTGATTACACCCGGCAGGTACTCCGTCACGAACTTTCCCTACTCCAGCACCTGGAGCACCTCCCCTTACCGCCGGCACTATTGCCTCCCGTACGCCCCGAAGAGCTAGCCCGTCAACCCATCCCGGCTAACCCCCAAGCATCCCCTCAAAAGCAAGGCCTTTCCTTCTTTTGCCTACTATGCGCAGGAGCGTGAGCCTGCATCCCCGAAGAGGTGCACCCGTTGGTAGAAGAGTGGAAGCGGCTCTATAAGGAAAGCTCCCATTTGCAGTCACAACTTATGCACCCTAGAGACTGATGGGGAGCGTAAGCAAGCAGCTTTCACCATCCTGAATAACTTCGACCGGATTCATGCCTACTGGGAGCAGCTCGACTACCATAAGAAGCACGGCCGACTCCCCGAGCCCCACCGGTTGATCCCGGCCTGGACTCCCTTTCTGCGGTGGCCCTCATGCGCAAGCAGGCTACCTTACGGGTGCAGATTTCCCAGCATCGTAACAACCCGGCCAAGGAAGCCAAGGTGCTCGACTGGCAAAGCCAACTCGAACAGGTGCAACGGCTCATTGGCCAGCTTGCACAGTAGGGTATCAACAGGCCTGACTCCTGACTGTGCCTCTACTCCTGAGGTACGTCTATTCCCTATATACCCACCAATCATATATCGTAGCCATGCTACGGTCATTAATTAATGCCCTGCATCAGTGCGTGGCTGGTGATTTCCCGGATAAAAAAGGCCGAAAACGAGTGTCCTTTCCTGGGCCGGTGGGGAAATGAGAGCTTTAGCCCAAGTTTTTAACCAAAATTTGCGATTTGCCCCGGCCGCTCTAACCAGCAAGATATGCCTAAAAAGCCCGAATGGATGGAGGAAACACTGTTTTCAGTGATTCTTACCAGATTCCCTTTGTTGAGCTGTCGGCGGAATTCAGTAAGAGCCAGGGGCATTCTGGTGACTAAATTCAATAAACCGGAAAGAGTGACAGCCAAACGTTTCGTTTCAACAGCAGCAAATCATGGGTGTCCTACTGGCTATCCGAGCGGGTAAAACGATTCCGGCCTGTACGCTGGAAGCGTACCGGTTCAATCCCTATACCAGTCAGGCCATTCGTCGGTATTGCCGCACCAATTTAATTCTCTTATAGTGTTTCTGTTTACTATTCCCATTACTGCTATGAAGAAAAGTACTTTCACCCCCCTGCTCCTGAGTGTTAATTCTGAGCAACTCTTAAGCTTCCGTCATCATCTTTCCTGCGTGCTGGAACATGGCAAACTGCTCACCGAAGTCCATGCTGAGTTATTTCTCAAGCGGGAAATGCCCCTCGAAGAAGTCGTCGAGCTGCTCAAGGCCTCAGATGTCAGACAGGAACTGGAGATCAAATACCTGGAGGCTCACCAAGTAAAAGTAGAAGGCCTGCCGCTGAAAATGGATGCCTTGCGGGCAATGGTGGAAATCGTTGACCATACGGCTCCTGTTGAGTGGGTAGCGCAAATCCGAAAACACTGGAAAGCCTTGCAGGAGATTCGGCCCAAAGCGATTAGTCTCAAGGAACTGCACGACGGCAAAAAGTTCTATGCTCCTACTGAGCTTCCCGAGGAACTGAAGCAGAAAATCACGGCTTTGTTTGAAAACTATACCCAGTCGGAAAAGCAGAATCAGGCTTACCAGGCGGCTGGGGAGATCAAGGACGCTTTCAGAGAAACTGGCAGAACTAGGCGTAGAAATGCCTATGTACCACCAATTACCCTGGCACTTAAACAGCTCTTTGATAGTCATTCTCCCCATCAGCAGGGAGCTTTGATTCATCAGTTTCCCTTAAATCCAGGCTGTTTACCGAAAGTTATTTTAGTCATTTAGCCTAAGAATCTGTATTCCAGCAGTTATCCAGTATCACTCCCATGAATCTATCCAAACATTTTCCCCTGATTGCCAAGCTTACCGGTGAACATACCGTAACCGATGTGAAAGGCTTTACTAGTTCCTGGCTGCAAGCGGCCAAAAGTCTGTTTACCAGCTTTAGCAGCGGCGATATTCACCAGCTCCAGCAGGAGACTCAGGAGCTCAAGCAGCTGGCCGGCCTGGAGGAAGCGTCGCTTACCAGTTTTCCTTTGGTCAGCAGCAGGCCCGGAAAGTACTCTCCGGGAGAAGTGGCCCAAATGAGTGTAAGCAAAGTGATTGCGCAGATTAAAGCCAAAGGGTCGGGTCTGCTGATGAATGAAGCGGAAATGGGATTTCTGGATACGGTGCTTAAGGCCGTTGAAGCAAAAGATCCGGTTGCCCTGAAAGCCCTTCAGGAAGCAGCCCAGCAGGTAGGAGCCGGGCCAGTGGCAGAGCGCAAGGTCCGGAAGGCAAGGCCCCGGTAGTAGCTCCTGCTCCCGTGGCAGCCCAAGAGAAAGCGCCGGCAATTGGTCATCTAGTGATTGATGAAACCGACGCCCATAACCAATACGCCCGGCGTTACCTGGCAGAAAGGAGGTAAAATGTAAGTGAAGAGAGCGTCTAACTAATGGCAGTTTGATTTGGAATGAATCAAAAAGGGTTACCGTACTTGCGGTAGCCTTTTTTTGTTTTAAAAGCTTAAAGGATTATTAGGAAAATATCTATTTTAAATATATGTTACGATAAAGTTTTAATAATTCGCATATATTTCTTACATTTGCAACTATAAAGTTGCAACTATCGTATATACTCTATACATTCGCTGGTAGATAAACCAGCTATGACTACCCCACAAGATGTAAGCGCCTTTCTAAATGAATTTAAGGCTAAAATGAATGATTACAGTATCGTTTACATTCAGCGTGATAAGAATTTCCAAGCTTTAGCTGACTTGGATATTCTAGCTAATGACCGTACTAGATACCTACAATCTTTAGAGGTCGAAAACTATTACAAAGGGCCCACCCTGATAATGAAGGACGTACTGACTACTGGGAGTTTGGTATGATAATTAAAACTCAGGAAGTCTACATAAAAATCCGTCTAGGAAACAGAAACAGGCCTGTAATCTGTATCTCTTTTCATTTAGCAGAATACCCTATTCGCTATCCATTCCAATCCTAATCCAAGGTACCCTTATGAAAAGTCCATTCACTGAAGGTGAAGTCCTTCTCAAGCATGAGAAGCGCACTCATACATACAGGAATCAAGAATTTACGATCAATGCCCAATATTACCAGTGTGTAGATACCGGTGAAACATTTACTACTGATGAGATAGATAGTTTGAATCTAACTCCAGTTGCATAATCTATATCGGGAACAGAATCGAATTCTGTTTCCTGAACAGATAAGGCCATTAGGGAAAAATATGGGGTGAGTCAGCGCACAATGTCAATGATTATGGGTTTTGGTGTAAATCAGTATCGCAGCTATGAAGATGGGGAAGTTCCCAGTCTATCGAATGCTAGATTAATTGAATTAGCTCAAAAGCCTGAAAATTTTCACAAACTAGTATTAGATAAGAAAAGTGAGCTAAAAGATCGTGATTTCGCTGAAATAACTCAGAGAATAGATGAGTTGTGTAAGCCAAAATTCACGGATTGCTCTTCATTCCTTTCAACTTGGCAACAGGAAGAGTTGCCTAATCATTATACAGGATACAAGTTGCCTGACTTTGAAAAGTTTGCTCAAATGGTAGTATTCTTCTACCATAGAGAGCAAAGCCGTTATTCACTACCAAGTTAAACAAGCTCTTATTTTACGCGGACTTTTTACACTACAGTCGGTTTGGTACTTCTATGTCCGGACTTACCTATTGTGCTATTGATATGGGCCCAGTACCGGATAGTTATCGCACTTTAAATGACATGCTAGTACGGGAAGGATATTTAGAGACTTACATATATCCTTTGAGTAATGGAGAATTAGTTGATGCATTTAGACCGGCGGTACATTTAGAGGAATCTTATTTTTCAAGTCGTGAATTAGATGTGCTAAATCAAATAGTGGAGCATTTTAAAACTAAGTCCACTCAGGAAGTAATTACTATTAGCCATCAAGAACCTGCTTGGAAAGATAATAATGGACAGAAAGCTCGAATTGATTATCAAAAGTATGCTTTCCAATTAATCGCCTTCACTCATTGAATTAATTTCTGAATGGCATCTAAAACATGGATGTAGAACAAAATATTAAAGCAGTCTTATCAAGATTTGATACAACAGGACCTGAAAAGTTTGCGGAATATCAAATTGATTCTGAATTAAGAAGCTGCATTCCTGATGAAATGCAAAAAATTAATTCTGGTTTACTCGCTGAGTTATTAGCATTTGCCTTTACTGAAAATTACCAGGATCAAGCTTCGGGATGGGGGACTTACTTTGGACCAAAAATGGTATTGGGCAATGACCAGGGTGAAATGGTTGAATCGCCTTCCATTAGAAAGGTTACTCCTGAGATAATTGAACACTGGAGAAAGAGAGCTTTTGAGGTTATCAACCCCATTTTAAAAGCACGATACGCTGGACTGGTGTGGGATCTATCAGAAAAAATATGTGGCTCTCGTCCTTCGCATACAATTGGTCAGTTATATATATCAAGTTTGCTAGAGATTGCTACTAAGGATATACATAAGCATCAAGGTCAAGTATTTGAGAAACTACGAAGAGCGCTATCACTATCAATTAGTATGAGTTCGGGCGAGTTGATAGAAAGAAGTAAGAGGGTAATTGTTCAATATGAAAATATAGTCGCAATTGATGGCAAACCAGGATTATCGGGGCATGCATACGACCTTTTAGTCGGAAACAAAAAAGCCAAGTTAGACGCCGAAACTGAGAAAGCTATAATTGAGGATTTGGAGGCTAAGCTTTTGAAAGTGTCTTCAGAAGATTCCGAAACGCAGAAGGTGGACCCCTGGGCTGCTGAGGCAATAGCAGTTCGATTAGCAAATTACTACAGGAAGAAAGCTGCGAACGAGGACATGAGACGGGTCTTGTTACGAGTAAGCATGGCTTATTATCAAATAATTGATGAAGCATCGCCATTACAAGCATCTGGCTGGCTAGAGCAGCTTCATAATTTATTTAATGATTTTAATCTGCAAGAAGAAGCAGAACAGGTCCTTCTTAAAATCAGAGAGATCGGGCCTAAAGTGAACGCAGAATTAAAGCCTATTTCCACCTCATTTGAAATCCCAAGGGAAAAGATAGACAACTATTTAAATCAGATGCACGCGGGTGAGCCGGAGATTATTCTTCAAAGAATAGCTGTAAAGCATATTCCATCGAAAGACCACGCTAAAGACCAGGTATTGAATTTGTCTAAAGTGGCTCCTATCCAATATCTAATAGGGCATAAAATACAAGACAATAAGGGTAGAGTTGTGGCTTCAATTGGCCCTCTAGAAAACGATCTTGAAGGACACATGGTGAGGCAAATATCTCAGAATTTGTCTTTTTCATCCCTTTTTATGAGAATGATTTATGAGCAGGGAATTGACAGAAAGCTTTTAAGCGAAGGTGTCATCATGAATTATCTTCTTGATTCTCCAATAATTGCAAATGACCGCTTTGAAATTATAAAAAGGGGGTTAAAGGCATTTTTTGAAGGGGATTATCTTGTCTCAATTCATTTATTGATTCCCCAAATTGAAGAGGCAATTCGAAACATTTTAGAGATGTCTGGTGGTAAGGTTCTTAGATCAAAAGCAGGAGCATTTCAATTAAGGACATTCGATGACGTTTTAAGGGACGCGATAATTACAAACGCACTTGGCGAGGATATGAGCCATTACTTCAGGATTCTTTTCACAGATCAGAGAGGCTGGAACCTACGAAATGATGTTTGTCACGGCTTGGTAAATATAAATGCCTTTAATTCCCAAAATACGGATAGGGTAGTGCATGCGCTTCTGTGTTTAGGCCTCGTGAGAGCACAAGAAGAATAGATAGATGATGGAGTACAAGTATCATTCTGCTGCGTAAAAAACCCACAATATCATACAGTGCTTTTTGCCTCATTCCACTGTATAAATACGACACTAAACTACTGCGTAAAAAACAGTAGTTTAGTGCATCACCAAACCGATTACATTATGGTCCCGGCAGTCATTACCTTTCAATTCCATCATACTCTACTACAGGAAACTTTTTCGCAAATATTCCGGACTTTCCGAACCAGAACCGGCCAGGGTGAAGACGGAATGGTTGATATAATCGATTTTCAGAGATACATCGAGAACGAGCAAGTGAAAGATTCACTCCTGAGCAGAGTACCTATACCGGAATTATCTACCAATGGGCTGGCAGGAATCAATATTCATGAAATTGATGTACAGGCACAACAGCCTGAGGATAATCAGTTTCTCATTCAGGTAAGAGTTACACTGGATCGTTGCATCGTCCTGGGGCAATTGATTGATGAAACGTTCCTCATATCCAGAAGCCACCCAGATGCCCCTTTAAAAATGAACGAGCCTACTGAGGTTACACAATTGAAGAATTATTTGGGCCTAAAAATCATCAGATATCAACCCGTTATCACAAAATGATCTGCTCATTATACGCTCGGGTATCAACTAGGGATCAGTCAGTAGAAAATCAACTGATGGAGCTAAGGTCTTTCTGCCAGCGGATGGGCTGGCAGATTCACCAGGAATATACTGATCAGATCAGCGGCAGCAAATCCGAAAAGGAAAGGAGTTCCTTCCGGCAGATGCTGGAAGATGCCTCCAAAAGGAAATTTGATGTAGTGCTGGTCTGGAGTCTGGACCGCTTCAGCCGGGAAGGAGCCATGCAAGCTATGCACTATGTACAACGTCTAGATGGTTACGGAGTTGCCTTCAAATCCTACACAGAGCAGTATCTGGATAGCACTGGTATATTTCGGGAAGCACTCATTTCCTTAATTGCTACCTTGGCCAAGCATGAACGTTTACGGCTTTCAGATCGGGTGAAGGCTGGCCAAGCCCGAGCCAGGTCCCAAGGTAGAGAGCCTGGCCGACCTGAGTTGTCAAAGGATAGGATCTGTAAGATAGTGGCCTTGAAAGAAGAAGGGTTATCTCTCAGGGCAATTGGTCGGAGGTTGAAGATATCTGATCATACAGTGAAGAAATATTTAACAATAAATATCTAAAAAGTAGGACTTGGTATAGATAACACATCACTTCTGCCTTAAAGATTATAACCTAGTTAAGGTAAATGACAACCTGTAACCTACTTGAAATTTGGTATAGAGATGCCAAATACATATCCTCACCTCTAAATTTAAAACAAAAAATAGCCAGGGAAAAAGTAGAGCTAATATATACTACTCTCTCCAGCTTTTTTACCACAAATTACTTTGAAATTGTAATTAATCAAGACCGAACGATAAGTAACGTCAACTGGCTAAATTTCTATTAGCCAATAAAGAGCACTTAGGTTGCTATCAAGCGCTATACAGTATTTCCAAGATTATTGAATATGCTAAAGGTTTGGACGATCCAATTCAAAAGGAGTTAAGGAATTTATCAGACTCTCTGAACAATTAAGAACGTTCTTCTTTGAGCTATTTGTATTTAGGGTTTTAGATGCAAATCGAGTTCCAAATAAGAAGAAGTATTTTGTTGATGGGCAAGAAATAGAAGGTACTTGTCAAATATTTGGAAAGGAGTTTTTATTTGAGTGTCGTAAACTTTTTATGCCCAATCTTGAGGAACTGGATGTTTTTAAAAGGCTATTAACGGACTTTTGGAAATATGGAAAAAAATAAATAAGGGTGTTGGATTGATTTGTACTATCCAGCTAAAACGACATATCAAGGGAATCCATAGGAGCAAATTCGAAAACAGGATAAAAGAATTTATTAGGGATTAAATAAATTCTCCTCCAGCCCAGAAATAGATTACATAGTTGAGGATGAATACGGCATATTCAAGGTAATTAGTTATGACTTGGCTACCCTGATTGAGATAAGCGAACTGACTGAATATGATGTTCTTTTCTGGATTGAACCTCCCAATAATCCATTGCCGGGCATGCTTTCCCGATACAGGGCTAGAATCAACTCAAAATTCTCGATTAGCCGTAACCGAATTTATGAAAAGCTTGAAAGTGTACTTAAAGAGAAAATTAAGCAACATAAAAATTCAAGGTTTGAAGATAAAATCATCTTTCTGGATAGTGAAGCACTCCCTGAGTTCCAAATGGGGCTCTTTCAAAGCAAGGATATGTTTGGTCTAGATAGAACTTGGAAGCTCTATCATAAATTAAGGACGAGAGCCATTGTTTGTATAATAAGGCGGTATTTTATAACGGAACAGTTCTCAATAGAAGTAGATGTATTTTATCAGGATAAAGATGCTCAGGTAGCAAAAGAACTTAGGCAATTGTTTTTAAATTCAAGCAGGCTTGATATTTAAATAAAACAACTACTTTTTGGTTAAGTAGTTGTTTCTGATTTATGATACCTCTTAAATTTCATCAAACAGAGCTATAATTGAGAATTACAGCTCAATAAAATCCGCGCTGGCAAAGGCACTTTCCATTTGTCCAAGGCTTCGGAGGTAATGGGTTGTTTGCTGTAAATCAGCGTGACGGCACTGACGCATGATGTTATGCACGTCCATCCCGTTCTGATAGGCTACTACTACTCCAGTATGTTTCCAGCTGTATAGAGAGTATTGATTGCCCAGGCCTAACCGCTGCAGAAAGGGTTGATGTTGCCGGTAGAAATGGTTTGTACTCCAATGCATATCAGAAGGCTTACCTTCTTTCCCAAACAGGTAGTAATGAGCCGGATAGTTTTTAAGGCCTGCTTTACCCATTGCCTGCACTAACTTAGGGGGAATGGTAACGTACTCGGTTTTCCTATTCTTGGAGTTACTACCCCTAATCAGCAGCTTATTGCCTTGCAAGTCTCCTACCTTCACAAAGCGTAATTCTTTTGGCCGGACAAAGGTGTAAAAGATAAACTGCACGAATAGCCAGAGCTGGGGAGCTTCTAGGCTAAGTAGCTCCCGGAGTGCATTACGTTGCCCTTCATCAAAAGCTAGTTTTCCCTCACTGCTATGTTTGCCCTGACCCAGCCGGATCCGGTCAAAAGGATTGTACAGGCATAAGGATTCTTCATGCAGCCGGACAAAAAGCATCTTTAAGACCGTTAAATACTTATCACAGGTTTTATACTCCCGTTTCAGCTCCAGCTGGAGATAATCAAAGAATTGCCGGGCATGTTCCCTGGTAAACTCCATTACTAGCAACCTTTCCAGATCCTTTCTTTTCAGCCAGTCTAAAAAGCCATTTAATGCGGCCGTATAGTCAGAGAAGGTTTTAGGCCTAAGTTCAGCCTTTCTACTCTCCAGTACCTGCTTTAATTGATGAGTAAGGGAGTTTTCAAAATCACTCGGAGAAATTTCTACCAGCCGGTACAGGCCTGCTTGATTAAAGGGATTCCAGCCGTTGAGTAGTTTATCTTTCAATAGCTCCACCAGGCGTTTGCCGTGCGCTAATCTTTCCTCATTGGTTTTACACTGATAGAAGCCCTCATACACGCGGAACCGTTTGAACTTACCGGTTTCCGGATGAAGGTAGGAGAAGGTAACAAACCACTCCTGAGAAGGATCCTTCTTAGGAATGAAAAGTTTAGGGACAGTAACGGTTTTGATTCTGGCTACTTTCTTCATGGGTGCTTTCGGTTATGCCTGCCAAGCGATAGGAAAGCCCTGAAGAATCAGCGTATCAAAAAGTGTCGGGTATTTGCCGGTTTTTGTCGGCTACTCTTAGAAAATCGGCCTAATTTTGAAAATTAGGCCGATTCGTGGAGAAGATGGGACTCGAACCCACGACCTCTTGCATGCCATGCAAGCGCTCTAGCCAACTGAGCTACATCCCCGTAAGGAGGCTGCAAATATATACGTAAACGCTAATAAATCAAAAAGGACGGATTGCTTTTACAAAAATCTTACGGTAGTAATCTGAATACAAATTATCTTCTACTACGCCACGGCTGGTACTGGAGTGGATAAAGGTTACGTCTTCCCGGCCATTTACAGCCGTAACCATTCCTACGTGTACTACTTTATTGCTGCTTTTCCGCTCTGAGAAAAATACTAGGTCTCCCGGCTGAACGTTCTCTATCCCCACTTTCTCACCGTATTCGGCCTGTTCGTAGGAAGGCCGGGGGAGTTTAATATTGACGGATTCAAACGAAGTACATAATAATCCCGAACAATCCATGCCACTGCGTGAATTGCCGCCGTAGCGGTAGGGAGTTCCCATATAAGAACGAGCTACTTGAATGACCTTGCGGGCCTGACCTGAGGCAGCCATAGCACTACTGGTATTTCGCGTGGTAGCTACGGAACCAGACTTGGAAGAACTCTTTTCGTTTGAACTAAAATAGTCCTCTTTCCGGCCCGACTTACGGGCAGAGTAGTGGCGCTGAGAGGGTGAAGCCGAACGGTTACTGCGTTTTTTATCGTAAGAAACTACGGACAATCTTTTACGTGAATTGGTCTGATTGCTTTTACAACCAGCCAAAGCAAATAGAACTGCCACCAGAAAAATAGAAATAAACTGAGTACCGGTTTTCAAGGGAACTTAATGGTTGCTAAAGCGAATTTATAGTAATAAACCTTTTTAGTAATAAACCCTTTTTTCAGAATTTTATTGTTATGCTTATAGCTGTATGCTATTTAAGGGCTAAAAATTACCTGATGCGTGTAGTGGTGAGGGTTACTTATTGCACTGATAGTATGCTTTTTTTTATCTTTAAAAATGTTAATCCATTTTTGACGGGACCCCGTTAAACCGGCATGAATTTTTCAATAATACGTAAAGTCAGATATCTAAGACCATACCTGTTAACAGTTCCACTTGCAAAGCATATGAACAAAATCTTTGTTACCGGAATTATTATACTTTCTTTAATCTCCTGCCGGACGATGAAGGAATCATCTCAGTTACATCACGTAAAAAGTGCCGTATCAGCCACGGCCAAGCAATATGCTCCCGATAAAAGAGTAGCCCTCTTCAAAGTAGAAGCATCTGCCTCCGGGAAAAAGCAAGGACTGGTACTGAAAGGCGAAACCAACTTGCCCGAGGCCAAAAAACACCTGCTTGAACAACTGCGTGGGCAGGATATTGCCTTTCTCGATAGTATTGAGGTGCTGCCTGCTAAAGCACTAGGAGAAAAGGTGCATGGAGTAGTGTCCATCTCGGTGGCTAATCTTCGGTCGGAGCCCCGCGATGCCGCCGAATTGGCTTCTCAAATGACATTGGGAACGCCTTTAAATATCCTGAATAAGAAAGGCAACTGGTACTTGGTGCAAACCCCCGATCATTATATTGCCTGGACAGATGCCGGGGTCCAATTTATGAACCAGGCTGACTTTGATAGCTGGCAGAACGCCGAAAAAATTATCTACCTGACGCCTTTTGGCTTTTCGTATACAGAGCCGAGCCGGGAGGCGCAGACCGTCTCTGATTTAGTGGGCGGTAATATTCTTCGCGTTATCGGAGAGGAAAATGATTTCTTCCAGGTACAATATCCGGATGGACGTAAGGCTTACATTGCCAAGACGGAAGCCCAGTCTTACAAGCAGTGGCTGGCTACCCTGCAGAATAACGAACAATCAGTTGTAAAAACGGCAATGAAATTCATGGGAATTCCTTACCTGTGGGGTGGAACTTCCATGAAAGGTGTTGATTGCAGCGGATTTACCAAAACGGTGTATTTCATGAATGGCTTGGTGCTACCCCGCGATGCTTCACAGCAGGTGCATACCGGCGACCTTATTGATACTTCAAATGGCTTTGGCGGATTACGACCCGGCGATCTGCTGTTCTTTGGAAAGCCCGCTACCGAAACTGCTATGGAACGTGTTACGCACGTAGGCATGTGGATTGGCGATAATCAGTTTATTCATGCTTCCGGCAAGGTAACCGTTGCTTCTTTTGATCCCAAGGCGCCTAATTACGATGAGTTTAATCTTAAGCGATTTATTCGTGCCAAGCGTATTCTTAATAGTAGTCATGGCGATGTGCAGAAGCTGAACAGTGCCAAATTATATTAAGATTAAGGGAGTTAATATTTTTCGTACAACGTCCTCAGCACCTTATCCATTTCTTTCTTGAGGTCGTTGCTGGAAACAGTGTAGTTGTTATGCATAAAACTGAATAGCAGTATACGTCCTTTTTTGGTCAATAGGTAGCCGGACAGACAGTGCACATTGCTCATACTGCCCGTTTTGGCAAATACAAAAGGCGTATCAGCTCCGTACCAGTTTTTAATCGTGCCAGCCCTGCCGCCAATGGCTAATAGGTCGAATAGCCGTTCCCGGGGGATTGTTCGATATAGTTTCCCCAATAGGTTTATAATGGAACGGGGCGTAAACAAATTGTACCTCGATAAGCCCGAACCATCCACCCAAACCGGTTTATCGGGCAAATCAGCAAGTAAATGTCTCTTGGCGTAGTCAATTGTGCTCTCCGTGCGAAGTGAGTCAAAAAGAATCGAGGAGCACATCAGCAGCAACTGTTCGGCAATGAAATTGTCACTTTCCTGCATCAGTCTTTTGTAAAGGCTGTCAGCCGTCATTTCGTACTTTGTCCTAATGCCGGGCAAGGGAGTAAACGGTACCACAGCTACTTCTTTGTGTAAGGTATCTTTCAGCAGCTGAATGGCCAGCTCAGGGGTATAGCGAAAGGGCACATCCTGGGTAAACGGCTTCGGAGCTGCAGTAACGTGGTAGCTGAAATAATTGCTATCCAAGTCTCTTTTCAAAGCGGCAGCAGGCCACGTAACTACTGTATCCGCTCGCACCCACTGCCGGAAATGGGAGGGATGCAGCTGTAGCTGATGCGTATGATCCAGCGAAAAACGGACAATATTGCCGTAAATAGGAAAGGCTGCTTTCTCGGCCGCATAGTAATCACTGTAATCATCCCAAGCCCATCCTGGCCCGTAATGGGGGAGGACGTTTTTTTCCTTTACGTATACCAACTTTTCCGGCCTATGCCCTAAAAAATCAAATGTAGTACGATTGCTGACGTCGGGATGCAGGAGGGAAGGGGCACCCGTTCCCCGAAAAAAGAAGGTATCATTCCTAACCGTGTACTTCAATGTTGGTATCGAGTCTCCTAATAGCTGAAGCGCCGTATAAAAGGTAAACAGCTTGGTGTTGGAAGCCGGTACGAAATAGCGATCAGCGTTCTGCCCGTACAGCATCCGATCCTTTTGCAGATCGTATAGTCCAAAACCCGTAAAATGCTTGTTGAAAACCGGAGATTTACTAACTATTTTTCTGATTCGACTTACCGGGCTACAAGCGACCATGATCAGTAAAACCAGCAGCAGGGAAACGGCTCTTTTATTAAAATACATTATTGAAGTAGATTCTATTGGGAAGTATCCTTTTTTTGGTAGTCAAATTTTAAGATAAAGCCATCTTCTCCGCGCCCTTCACTGGCAATATATAAGTCTCCGTTAGGGGCAAAACAGATTCCTTCCGGTTGCTTCAGCATCCGCGGGCTTATCTTAACGGCGGCTTCAATCTCTCCCTTGCGGTTTAGGACGATTAATTTCTTGCCTTCCGAGGCGATAATATAAATGTGTCCGGTAAGCGGGTGAACCGCAATGCCGGAAGGTTTAAATTCCAGCCAACTCTTTTTCTTGCCAGCAATACCCTCCTTATAATCATTAAAATATTCTTCCAGTTGATCTTCAGTAATCACCCACTGCGGATGGTTACCCACTAAAGTATCCGTTACACTGACGGCATAAATCGGCTTCTCATCTGTAACGTCCCCATTTTCATCCGCTCTGTTCTTAAAGGCAAGCAGCAGGTGTTTCCGCTTTGGGTCGTAGCCAAGCCCTTCAATGTCATTTTCACCCGGTACGGTAATGCCAAATTGCTGAACGCTATCCTGGCTGATTGCCCTTCTGCCATCAACCAATGAGACCGGGAAGTAGAAGATGGTACCATCACTCCGTAGTACGTAAAAGGTACTGTCCACTACTTCTATTCCCTCGTAATCTCCCGATTTGCCAAATTTAAAGTGGTTTTCAATTTTCTTCTCTTCCAGATTGTAGATGAAAACCCGTCCGGACTCATCCTGCACGCAGGCAACCTGATCAGGGCCGAACCACGAGAGACCAGAAATTTCTTCGAGGTTTTCATCGAGAAAGTACTTCTTGGAGGGCTCATCAAAGTTGTACGCCGGGGTTTTATTTTCGGGCGCAAGTTCCGTATTGTTATACTTTTTCTTCCGGCTCAGGTCACAGCTGTTCAGCAGAAGCAGCAGGCAGCCCGCCAAAAGCTGGATAAGTATGTACTGCATTGAGGTAAAAGAAATATGCATCGAATGTCACCGGTCAGATACCAGCCGGCCAAATCCTGTATTGGGCCGGAAAAATATTCTTCAGATCAGGTTGCCCGTCAAAAATTCAAAATACCGTGGCTCCCGAACCACTCATGCTGGCATACAGGGCGCCTGCCTCGTAGAGTTGCCCTTTGATACGGGCAATATCCGGGTATTTACTAAAAATTGTTTTCTCAAAATCGTTTCGCAGCCAGTGCTTCCACTCGGAAACAGGCTTCGCCAGTATATCCCGTAGCGGCACTTCGGGTATAGCCGGAATAATCCCTCCGTATGCTTCGGCCGTGGAAACATGAATAGTAGGGTTAACCAACACCACGCTGTAGTTTTTCAGATCCACCTCAATATCCGCAAACCGGTCGCCTTTCTCATAGCAATATAAGGGTTGATTCCCAATAAAAAAGGCGCAGTCGCTACCCAGAGGCCGTACATAATCCTCCATCTGCGCTACCGATAAATTCAGTTCAAACAGATCATTGAGCAACTTTACCGTAAAGGCCCCATCTGCCGAACCGCCACCTAATCCAGCCCCGATAGGAATGTTTTTATGCAAGTGAATGTGTACCGCAGGCAGATTAAAATCCGGTTGTAGAGCCCGGTAAGCCTTCAGGCAAAGGTTGGTCTGCCATTCAGCGGGAATGGGTAAACCGGATGAGGTAAATTGCAAGGTCTCAGCCCGGATGATTTCGAGTACGTCGGTCCAGCCCACCGGGTAGAAGCAGGACTCAATATTGTGATACCCGTCGGGACGCTTGGCAGTAATGTATAATCCGAGGTTGATCTTGGCATTAGGAAAAGAAACCATAGTTGATGTGCTAATAGGCTGATGGGCCAATGTGCAAATTTATAGTTGATTTAGTTACTTCTTTAACAAACTCAAGAGGGATAATCAACAAACTGATTGATCCAACTACGGGCACAGTTGATCCAACTACGGGCATAGGACAAAGCTCTTTGACGCATCAACTGGAGGAAGACCGGTTGGGCTTTTTGTTTAGCCTGGTTGAAGTCGGCTTCTTTGGCAAGCATTTTCTTACCATCCTTCCAGAAGAATTCAATCCAGAGGAATTCAATCGGATTGAATGTAGGGGAATAAGCCGGCAGGAAAAGCAAGTGACGATCTAACTCCATGGCTTTTTGTTTGACTACTCGGGCATGATGAATCCGGGCATTGTCGAGTACTACTCCAATGGGGCTTCCATCAGACCTTATACGTTGTAAATCTTCGGCTATTATTTTGACTTCGGATCGATTCAAGAAAGGCTTCCATGGCGGAAGCATCGGCTTTTCTACGGCTTCTAGACAAGCAATTCCGGTAAGGGGCATAACCCCAAAGAAAGGCTGTGATTGCCGTCCTTCCTGCTGATAAGGCCAAAGCGGGTGGATACAGCATGCGGGTATGATTCGGCCGGTTTTGCCGCGTACTTCCATCGACAAAGCCTAGCGTTGCCTGTGGATACAAGTCTAGCAAAGCCCTACTTTTTTTGAATTTGTTCACCGGCATCCTTGGGCATTTTCTCGTTGTCAAGGTAAGGCTTGCCATAGGGTATTATATTCCTTGCGTAATTTATACCAGACCATCTCATAAGAGTAGTGCACAGCTTTTTGCTTGAGAATCAAGGCGCTCACTTGCTCGATATCGTAGCCTTTCCCCTTGATTTGTGACACTACCTGGTCCCACTCCTGCTTACGTAACCGGGGAGTATAGCCACCGCTGAATTCGGGTTTCAATCCCTGATAGCCTCGCTTATTCCAGCTAACAAGCCAACTAGTAACGGTTTGACGCGTTACCTTCACCGTCTGAGCCGTAGCCGTAAGGGTGTTCCCTTCATAAAGCAGCAGGATGGCTAGTAAGCATTCTTTGACCCGGCCATCGTGTTCACTCCGGTATAACTTCTCTAAGCCATCCTGCGGATAAGTCTTTTCTACCTATACTTGCTTGGGCATCGGCTTTTTCCTATATCCCTTTTTTGTCTATTTTATAATTCGTTCCACTATAGTTTCACCGAACTACGTTTCTTTTGTTAGGTTGAATTTGGGCAAGCAAAAAAACCCCCTTTAGGGCTCGACGAAGTCAAAAGTAAGCCGCTAACTACAGAAGTGTTTATCGTTAAGATAGAAATTAGATTTACTATATTAACTTTATGATTGTTGGCCGCTTGTCTTGTTGCTTGTGTCCAGAAAGTGTTACTGACAGGGTTATTAGATTAAATGTCATGAGTGACTGCTTACTAACCAGGACGGGAACCCATCGGGCATGAAAAGAAAGAGTAAATTTCCTGTTCTTCAACCCAGTTTATCTTTACTATTAAACTGTTGTTAACTGATTCAATATGCGCAGTCGACCTGAATCCGTTACGGGCATTATTTTGGCAGGCGGCAAAAGCTCCCGGATGGGGTATGATAAAGCGCTGCTGGAAGTAGATGGCCGAAGAATGATTGAGCAGGTAACCAGTGTCCTACATACTGTCTGCTCCCAGGTGATCATTATCAGCAATACAGATGCCTGCCGCTTTGTAAACGTGCCGGTCTACCCGGATATATACCCGGATAGTGGTCCTTTGGGGGGATTTATACGGGCCTGCAGCACACCAGTACGGACTGGAATATCGTAGTGGCCTGTGACATGCCCTTTGTTCGGGAAGCGTTGCTTAAAGACCTGCTCCTGAAGACCCACACCGGCGAATACAGTCTGGTGGTACCCGAAGTGAATGGGCAATTGCAACCGCTTTGTGCTAGTTATCACCGGAAAATTAAGGATACACTCAGAACTTTTATTCTGAATCGGACATTTAAAATGCAGGCCGTAATCCGGCAGTTGGGCGAAGAGGCACTGATTGCCGATTATTCCGGGACGGCCACCCAAAGAGATTTTGTAAATATTAATACTCCGGCCCAGCTGGAGGAAATCAACCGAACCTTATGAAAATCAATATATTAGTTTTTGGCTCATTGGCCGAAGTAACCGGTACGGCTTCCTCAACATTCAGGCCGATGAAATCAAGAACACCGAAAACCTGCATCAGTACCTGCTCAGCAATTACCCCTGGGCTGCGTAATAAGTCTTTTCAGTTTGCCGTAAACCAGAACGTGGCTGGTAAAGGGCAGCTGTTACGTGAAGGTGATGAAGTGGCGCTGCTGCCGCCTTTTTCGGGAGGATAATTTGAGAGTCCAAGATCCGATAATAGCTGTACTAAGCCTCCCCGGCTGACTGCATCGAACTTCATCCAGCTGAAGGTTCGTAATAAATTGTTTTTACGATTACTTATACAAGAACGGGTGCATTACATCCTGACTAGTCTGGCCAGTCTCACGGCACCGTTCCCTGATCAGGTTTGTTTTTATGCCAAAACCCTTCTATTAAGTGAAAAATTATCTCGGGCCGGCTTGCTTGGGGACCTAAATTTATAGGAGTAAAAAAAGACCCTTGTTTTGCTTTCCTAATTATATTTTTTTATAAATTTGGCCCCTATTTATTTAATTTTCAACTATTTAGTAGGAGTGCTATGGTATTATTATGAGTTCTAATTGTAGAAATTTCGAAAGAGGGAGCTGCCATATTTTCCGAAGGAAAGCGTAAACAAGTAGCCAACTCCCATTATAAGCGGAAGTGTCCACAATCAACTAGCTGTCTACGGACCTGAGAAATATAGATCATGGAGCAGGCGCCTGGGAACGAAAGTCCATCCGGCTCATTTGGCAATACCCAGCGAAAAAGTTTGTTTGGAACGCAGGCACTTTTTACTCTTTTATAATCCTTGTTCATAACAACTATACAAGCAGATCACAACATGACGGAATCTCCGAAGAATAAACACCGGGTGCTGGTAGAAGGTCCTATACAACCTTTGTTCATTGCTGATTCCATTGCAAAGCACAGTTCCAAAACGGGTATTGGTGCTCATGCAATCTTTTTAGGACAGGTAAGGGCGGATGAAAATGACGGTAAACGGGTGAAAGAGATTGTATACAGTGCCTACAATGAGATGGCCGAAAATACGATGGCCCAGATCCGGGAGGAGCTTTTCAGTCTATATACCATTACGTGCCTGCACATTTACCACAGCGTGGGCGTCGTGAAAGCGGGCGAAATATCCCTGTTTGTATTTGTTTCCTGCAAGCACCGTAAAGAATCATTCAAGGCACTAGAAGATATTGTTGAAATGATCAAGGCCAAAGTACCCGTTTGGAAAAAAGAAGTCTATGAGGATGAAAGCTACGCGTGGTTATAGGTTTCCAGTTTTGAGTTGCCAGTTACACTAGTTGCCAGTTACAGAAATACGAAAGGCGCAAAGTATACACTCTGCGCCTTTCAATTTTAACCGGAAACCAGAAACTAACAACCAGCAACCGTTTTAATACCGGGTAATAGCGGCCAATTGCTGATGTTCTTCCAGCTTGCCATCTTCAGTGAATACTACGTTACCCCCCTTCGTTACCACCATTTCTATGATATCGTCTACCGCATCCTCAACTACCGGCTCCGTATCGCTTTCCTGATTGGGTTCAATAAAATATCCGTTTTCCTTCAGCACGCCTTTGCACTGGTAGTGCTTCTCCACCACCAGCGTACGAACCCGGCCTTCGTAGGCAGCTTGCCAAACAGATTGAACGCCTGCTACGTATAGTTTCTGACCGATAGCATTCTGCAGGTTGTGCAATACCTCTTCCCGTTCTTCGTCGAGTTTCTCCTGTACCACCTGGGCGGCCATTTTTCCGATTTCGTTGGAAGGCAAATGATCGTAGTTCCCCTTAATGGCGCCGATCACCCGATCACCGTGCCTGGAGTATTTAGTATAGTGTCCCAGGCGGTTTTCAGTACCGATCAAGACCACCCGCAGGTTTTCGTCCTGCAGATACTTGCCCACTGCCTGATCAATTTTGACAATGAAGTTCCGCATGTGTTCCGGATTATCAACCTGACTACCGCCGCCTTGATGCGTAAAACCATTCTGGTGACCCGGACCGGTACCGCGGTGGGCAGGTGACATATGGGTGAAACGGTTGTCATCCGTGTAAGTGCCTTGTTCCTCAATGGTGATCGGCAGGTCCGGAATCTGAACTACGGCCAGGTTTTCGTTCTGGCCACGCCAGGCAATTACCTTATGTTCACTCACATGAAGTACCACATATTCTTCCATGCGGCTCAAGGCATAAGCCAACTCCCGTACCTGGAAACTGTCGCCGATGGTAGTCGTATTGTCAACCTCAAAAGGCAGGCAAATAGTTGTATCTATACTCGGAGAAATAAAAATGCCATAACCACGGCAGCCCGCCGCAAAATTGGTGAGGTCAGCCATAATTCCTTCCAGACGTTCCAGTATCATTTTACCCTGATCCCCTTCTTCCGAATGTTCTGGTCCTACCGTAGCCCGCAGTTTCTGTTTGGCTTCTTCAATATGCCGCTTCAGTTGGTATTCGTACTGCGGATTTTCGGGATTTACCGTAAAGGTAATGGTAAGGCTGGGGTAGGAGGACTCCTTGCTCAGGGTGAGCAGTTTCTCCTGTATTTCGGCTTTTGTCATAGCTGTTAAACCGTTTAAATAAGTAAATGTACCCGGCCTGCGAAGCCGGTGAACTAAAATGTATCCATCGTTTTTTTCCGGATGGTTTTATCGTGTACGGTTTACCAAAACGCAGAGTTGCTTTCCGGTCGTGGATTTAAGGAATAAATATGGTTATTGCTTATATTAATTGGGTTTTTCATTTCTGCGAATCAACTTTGACCAATAGCCTATTCAAAATCAATCTTAAGCATATGAAAAATACTCGTATGAGTCCATCTTCCTTTCCTGCTGTGCACCCTGCTGACTGTTGGCCTAGCCTCCTGCGGAGGAGGCACCGAAAATAAGAGAGAGGAAACAGCTCAATCAACCAATAAAAAAACGTTACGAATTGCAGTTATTCCCAAGGGCAGTACCCACACCCACTGGAAGTCGGTGCACGCCGGAGCCGAACAAGCCGCCAAAGAACTTGGAGCCGAAGTAATCTGGCAGGCGCCCCAAAAGGAAGACGACCGCCAGATGCAGATTCAAACGGTACAGAACTTTGTCAGCCGGGGCGTAGATGCCATTGCCCTGGCTCCCCTCGACGACCGGGCCCTGACCCCTTCAGTACAGGCCGCCAAACGCCGTAATATTCCCGTGATCATTTTCGACTCCCGCCTGCAGGGCAACGACTTTACCGCTTACGTAGCTACCGATAATTTTAAGGGAGGGCAGCTCTGTGCCCAACGCCTGGCCGAAGTAATGGGGGACCAGGGCAAAGTGGTAGTCTTAAAATACAGCGAAGGTTCGGCGGCTACCCTTGAACGGGAGGCTGGCTTTATGGAGGAAATCAAAAAACACTCCCAGATCCGGATTATTTCGGACAATCAGTACGCCGGAGCTACCATGGAAAAGGCCTTTCAGGTATCGCAAAACCTGATGAACCGGTTCGGGGCGGAAGCACAGGGTATTTTTGCTTCCAATGAGTCGGCTACCCAGGGAATGCTCAGGGCGCTGCAACTGGCCGGCAAGGCCGGAAAAGTAAAGTTTGTGGGTTTTGACGTAAATAAGACTTTGTACGAAGCCGTAAAAAGCGGACAGATTCAGGGCGTAGCCGTACAGGACCCGGTAAAAATGGGATACGAAAGCGTAAAAACGGCTATTGCCGTAATCAATAAGCAACCTTACGAGAAAACGGTGGACACCGGCGTGAAAATGATCACCTCCGAAAACCTGCAGGATGCTGAAGTGCAACGGCTACTCAAGCCACATTTGCAATGAGTAATGAACCCTTTGATTCTTGAAAAATTATCTTCTCGGAAAGGAATAATAGAGCAAAATAGTGGCTAACGATTACGACAAAATTCTCAAAGAGAATATAGCTTCGCTGTTTCTGCCTTTGAGTGAAAAGTACCTGGGAATTAGGATTAGAAGGAGTGAGGAACTGAAAGACAAGCTACAGACTACGATTGAAAAGGAGCCGGACTTTATCCGGATTGTAGAAACGGATATAGGAGAAAGGTTTATTCTTCATCTGGAATTTCAAACCGTGGATGAAGACGGAATGATCTATCGGATGCAGGAGTATTACGGTTTACTGCGGAGAAAATACGCTTTATCCATCAAGCAGTTTATCATCTATCTGGGACAAAAGCCTTCCAGGATGGAAACTAAGCTAGCTCCGGAAGAAGTATTTACCGGCTTTACGCTAAAAAGCCTGCGGGAATATTCCCATCGAAGTTTATTAGCTTCGGAAGTTCCGGAAGAAATCATTCTAACCATTCTGAGTGATTTTGAAGGCAAAAGGCCCGTAGAAGTGCTCAAAAAGATATTGAGTAAGCTAAAGGAAATCAATGGGGAGGAAATCGTATTACGTAAGTACATTAGACAATTGTCCGTATTGGCCCGTTTACGTAACTTAACTAAAGAAACAAAAAAACAAGTTGAAGACATGGGACTCACATACAATATCGAACAGGATTATCTCTACCAGGAGGGCAGAAAAAAGGAGAAAGAGGAGTTAACTATTAAGTTGATAACTAAGTTGTTGAGAGATAAAACCCTGAGTAATGAAAAAATTGCTCAACTCCTTGATGTTCCGGTAGAATATGTAAAGCAGATAGCAAAGGAATTAGCGAAGTAGTTGATTGCTCCGCCACTGTAAAGAATGAACGAGATAGTAAAATAAATTGTACCCATTGGGTAGTACCCTTATCACTATCACTACGGCTGCCAGCAGGAAACAACAAATTCCTGTCTGGCAGCCGTAGTCTTTTTCAGCTTTTTCTATCTTTGCCCGGATCATCCATCCCATGCAGAAACGAATCTTGTTTGACAGCCAGTTGCTGGACCTTACGCTGAACCGGCTTTGCCAGCAACTTATTGAGAACCATGACGCCTTCGAGCAAACCGTCATTCTCGGAATGCAGCCGCGTGGTATTTTCCTGGCCGACCGGCTGCAGCAGAAACTGACGGGATTATTGGGAAAAGAAATTCTGACCGGCCACCTGGACACCACTTTTTACCGCGACGATTTCCGTCGCCGGGAATCACCGCTCAAGCCCAATACCACCCATGTTCCTTTTATTATTGAGGACAAAAAAGTGATCCTGGTGGACGATGTGTTATTTACCGGACGGACCGTCAGGGCAGCTTTGGATGCAATGATTGCTTTCGGGCGGCCCAAAAAAGTGGAGCTGCTGGTAATGGTAGACCGCAAATACAGCCGTGACCTGCCCATTGAGCCTTTCTATATTGGTCGGCAGGTGAACACGATTATGTCGCAGCGGGTACTGGTAGAGTGGAAGGAGCAGGGCGCCGCCGAAGATGCCATCTGGCTGATAACTTAATAGTCATTAGTCATTAGTCATTAGTCATTAGTCATTAGTCATTAGTCATTAGTCATTAGTCATTAGTCATTAGTTTTTACCCTAAATGATCTTTTCCCAATGACCAGTAATATTGAACAAGGAACACCAAATGATGAAGGAATTACAATTGACCAATGACTACTGACCAATGTACCAATGACAATTCTTTAATTCTATCCTTCAGTCCTTCTATAATTCAATCCTTTAATAATGCAGCAACTGAGCGTAAGGCACCTTCTTGGCATCAAAAACATCAACCAAAACGATATTCAACTGATTTTTGAAACTGCCGATACGTTCAAGGAAGTACTCAACCGCCCCATTAAAAAAGTACCTTCCCTGCGTGATGTGACCATTGCCAACGTTTTTTTTGAAAATTCTACCCGTACCCGCCTTTCTTTCGAACTGGCCCAGAAACGCCTCTCGGCGGATGTAATCAATTTCTCCTCTTCTTCCAGTTCCGTAAAGAAGGGAGAAACCCTGCTGGATACGGTCAATAACATTCTGGCCATGAAAGTAGACATGATTGTGATGCGCCATTCGAGTCCGGGAGCCCCGCATTTCCTGGCCCGGCACGTAAAGGCCAATATTGTGAACGCCGGGGATGGCACGCACGAACACCCTACCCAGGCGCTGCTGGACAGCTTCTCCATCCGCGAAAAATTCGGCGAAGTAAGAGGGAAGAAAGTAGCCATTATCGGTGATATTCTGCATTCCCGCGTAGCCCTGTCTAATATTTTTGCCCTGCAGAAGCAAGGAGCTGAGGTAATGGTCTGCGGTCCGGTTACTTTGCTGCCCCGGTACATTAATGAACTGGGCGTGAAGGTGGAGCTTGATGTACGCAAAGCCCTGCAGTGGTGCGACGTGGCTAACGTTCTTCGCATTCAGCTGGAACGTCAGCAGATCAAGTATTTTCCCTCTTTGCGGGAATATTCCTTATATTATGGCATTAACAAAGCCATGCTGGACTCACTGGATAAGGAGATTTTGCTCATGCACCCCGGGCCAATCAACCGGGGCGTAGAACTGACCAGTGATGCGGCCGATTCTCACCATTCGGTAATTCTGAACCAGGTAGAAAACGGCGTGGCTATCCGGATGGCAGTCTTGTACCTGCTGGCCCAAGCGACTTCCTGAGCGGCGGTAACATTGTAAATCCTGCGGTTATGGCAAAGCTTATTTTTTTTGTAGTGGATGACGACCCGGCTTATTCCAGAATTGTTCAGGCGCATTTGCAGGCCAAATATGCCGCTAAGGTTCACGTGTTCCATTCCGGTGAAGAATGTATGCAACAGTTGTCACTCAAGCCCGAGATTATTATCCTGGATTATTATCTGGGAGAAGCCAATCGTCTCAATGGAAAAGAAGTTTGGAAGAGTCTGAAGGATAGTCAGGTGAAGTCCAAAGTGATTATGATGAGTGCCCAGGGAGAAGGAAAAATAGTTCTGGAACTGGTGAAAATGGGCGTCCGGGACTACGTGATGAAAGACGAAGAAGCCATGACAAATCTGGATGATATTATTGGGGAATACTTTTCTGCCCAGCCATGAACCCCTCGCCAGGAACCCTTGCGGAGACGGCAGCTCCCAATAATAAACACTGGTCGAGTAGCCTGTGGAAGGGCTTGGGCAGGCATTTTTTCTCTCCGGTTGATAATAGCCCGCTGGTGTTGTTCCGTATCCTGTTTGGGTTACTCATTTTCCTGGAAACTGCCGGGGCCATTGCCACGGGCTGGGTGAAGGAAACCTTTGTCGACCCCACTGTTCACTTTCCTTTTATTGGCTTCGAATGGCTGCAACCCTTGCCCGGATACGGGATGTACGGCTATTATGCCCTGATGGCGGTCTGCGGATTGCTGGTGATGGTTGGCTTGTATTACCGCATAGCCATATTGGGTTTTACCTGCCTGTGGTGGGGCAGCTACCTGATGCAGAAGTTCAACTACAACAACCACTACTACCTGCTGGTACTGCTCTGCGGGATCATGGTGTGGATGCCTGCCCACCGGTATGCTTCCTTAGATGTCCGGCGTAACCCTGCTATCCGGCAGCTTACCTGCCCCAAAGGCGTTTATTGGATTTTTATTACGCAATTGGCTATTGTGTATACGTACGCAGCCCTGGCCAAACTATATCCCGATTGGCTGTCGCTGAAACCCATCAACCTCTGGTTCGGCTACAAGTCTGACTACCCAGTGGTAGGTCCGTGGCTGCAGAAGGACTGGGTGAAGGCCGGAGTAGCCTATGGCGGCATTGCGTTTGATCTGCTGATCGTGCCATTGCTGCTGTGGTCCCGGACCCGTTGGATTGCTTTTAGTGTCTCTCTCTTCTTTCATCTGTTTAATGCCGCCATTTTCCAGATCGGCATATTTCCCTTTCTGATGATCGGGATGTCGGTGTTCTTCTTTCCGCCGGATGGGGTCAGACGGTTTTTTCTGCGGAAGAAACCGGCTCCAGAGACAGAGATTGCAAAAGGGGCTAGTCAGGTCCAGGTTCTATCCGCCCGGCAAACCGGGATACTGATAACCTTAGGCATCTATTTTCTTTTTCAGGTCGTATTACCGTTACGTCACTGGTGGTTTCCGGGCAACGTAAACTGGACCGAGGAAGGCCACCGGATGTCGTGGCGGATGATGCTCCGAAGCAAAAGCGGTACGATCTATTTTACCCTCAAAGATCTGCAATCGGGGCAGCAATGGCAGGTTTTCCCATCCGAATACCTGACCTCCGAACAAACTGGTGCCCTGGCTACGCACCCGGATATGATCTGGCAATTTGTGCAGCACCTGAAAACAGCATATGGGCAGAAAGGCATCCGGAACGTGCAGGTGTTTGCCCGCTGTGAAGCCAGCCTCAATGGCCGTCCCTACCAATTGCTGATTGATCCTTCCGTTGACCTCGCTGCCCTCGACTGGCAGCCTTTCCGGCATGCCAGTTGGATTTTACCCCTCAATGAGTAAAAGGAAGTTTGCAAATGGGTATAGGTATACTGCTAGTGCAGCAAGAACGAGTTAAATGATAGATCTCGCAACTTTTAAGTTTTTGATATTCAATGAATTGGTGAAAAATAAAACTGTCAGATAACTCATACTTAATGCACTAGTTACAATCAACATTTTACGGGTCCATAAGCACAACATTTAATTAGCCCATCTACTTATCGCCCCTACTTTATGTTAATATTTGTTAAGCAGGAGGTGACTGAAAACGAAAAAATGTATCTTCGCGCCAATTGGTATAAATATTCTCTTAATCGCAAGTAGATGAAATTCAAACAATTTGTGTTCATGGGAGCCGGTATGAGTTTGTTAGCACTGGCTTCGTGTGACAAAATTCCGGGCTCCAGCCCTAAACTAACCTCTGAAAAAGATTCTCTCAGTTACGCCATTGGCCTGAATCTTGGCCGGAATTTAAAAACAAACGGGATTGATACCCTGGCAAACCGCGAAGTATTGCAGCAGACCGTAGAGGCTGTGCTGAGAGGGGACAGTATGCAGATGACCGACCAGCAGGCGCAGACGTTCTTACAGTCCTATTTCACAAAATTCCAGGCCAAACAAATGGAGACTTCCCAGAAAGAAGGCCAGAAGTACCTGGAAAACAATAAAGCCAAGGCAGGGGTAAAAACTACCGGCAGCGGCCTGCAATACCAGGTGATGAAGGAAGGTACGGGAGCACAACCCAAGGCTACTGACTCTGTAACTGTTCATTACCTGGGCACCCTTACCAATGGCAAGAAGTTTGACAGCTCTTATGACAACGGTCAACCAGTTACTTTCAAGCTTAACGAAGTAATTCCGGGCTGGACCGAAGGCGTACAGTTGATGAAAGTAGGATCTAAGTATAAGTTCTTTATTCCGCCCAATCTGGGCTATGGTCCACAGGGCAATCAGATGATTCCCCCAATTCGGTACTGGTATTTGAGGTGGAACTACTGAACGTAAAGCCTTCCGCCGGTGGAGCACAAGCACCTCAGGGAGGTAAATAAACAAATGGACAATGTAGAGCGGATAATGGACAATTAATAAATAATTGAAAATTAGACGCTTGCCTATTGTATTAATTCTGTCCGGGTACTTAATTGCTCACCAATAACATGAAATACGTTATTCAACCGTCGGGCCTGTACCGACGGTTATTTTATTTAACCTGCTTACCACTATGAAATTTTACGCTTTTCTTATACTAAATCTCGTATTACTGGCCGCTTGCGCCAGGCAAGGAGCTAAAAATACGGCAATTACTTCAGTACCAACGGTCCCGGCTGCTCCGGCAAAACCTCAGGTTACTGCGCCTGCCAACCAAAAAGATTCAATCAGTTATGCTATTGGGGTCAGTATGGGGTCTACCCTCAAAAACCAGGGACTGGATACATTAAATATTGATATGATCGTGAGCGGTTTGAAAGGTGCTGTCGGCAAGGATAGCCTGCTGCTTAATGAATCAGCGGCCAATGCGTTTCTAATGAACTATTTCCAGAACCAGCAGAAACAAATAGGCGAAAAGCAAAAGATGGCGGCGAGAAATTCCTGGCCGAAAATAAAGCCAAGACTGGCGTTAAAACCACCGAAAGCGGCTTGCAATACCAGGTCCTGAAAGAAGGTACCGGCGCCAAACCCACCAAAAAAGATAGAGTAACCGTTCATTACGCCGGTACTACCATCGACGGCAAACAGTTTGATAGCTCCTATGAAAGAGGCACCCCGGCTACTTTTGAGGTAGAAGGCGTGATTCCCGGCTGGACGGAGGCACTGCAGCTGATGAAGGTCGGCTCCAAATACCGCTTATTTGTGCCGCCCAGCCTGGCCTACGGCGAAACGGGCAGCGGCCCCACCATTCCGCCGCATAGCGTACTGGTCTTTGAAGTAGAACTGTTAGGGATAGAGAAGGCAAAGTAGGGCTGTAAGGGATTATTTATCAGGCAGTTGGATTGAAGGGGCGAGACAGATCCCTGTTCTCATTTACCATACATTATTCTTAACTTATGCCTTATTGTAAGCGTCATTGGGACTGAATAGAATATGCTAAAGAAGGAGATAAAAGGCATTTTTAAAGCAATTAGAGATAGCAATACCCTCTTAGTTAAAGAACTTATTGATAAAAACTCAAACCTGCTTTTTGCCAGGAATTTTGCACCGCCTAAAAAGGATGATGGCCAATCACCCTTACAAGTGGCATTGAAGACAGGTAATCTGGAGATTGCAGCGTATCTGATTGCTAAAGGTGCAGACGTAAATTTCATTGAAGATCCTTCTATCAATCAATAGAGAGCTCCGTCCTTCATGATCCGGAAAGGTTTAATGAAAGAAGACCTTCTGCAAATGAGATGATTTATAATATAAGATTGGATCAATATAACTTGATTGAATTAAATCAATAATAACGGACGCTTAACACCAAACCTTGCTTCAGCATAAGGCAATTATGCAAAGGGATTAGTATGCAAAAGTTTTCGAGTTAATAATACCTAATTCGAAATTTTATTTCGAATTAGGCAACTTATTGTTCTAAATTTTTGTTTTAATTAGACAAACGTTTTGGTAATCATTAGCAAATCCATTATTAACGATTTCGGCAGTAAACATTCGATAGCTGCTGAGCCACTTAACCGTTGGTATTTTCAGACCAAGCTGGC
Source organism: Cytophagales bacterium (assembly GCA_030448185.1). Classification (GTDB taxonomy): domain Bacteria; phylum Bacteroidota; class Bacteroidia; order Cytophagales; family 172606-1; genus CADCTQ01. Next base: position 33,377 of record JAUJNL010000005.1, read on the forward strand.
TGAATGGAAGAACTTAGCGGATATAAAAGCAGATTTTCCTTCAGTAGATTATGTAGGCAATGACCGCTATGTATTTAATATTAAGGGCAATGATTACCGTTTAGTAGCCATGATTTTTTTCAATGTCCGAACCGTTTATATACGCTTTATTGGAACCCATGCCGAGTATAACCGAACGGACGTAGCAAGTGTATAAGATGAATATTGCGAACGTTGATCAATTAAAACAGGCCTTTCAGGAGTTAAATACACTCATTACAGAAGGCTTTAGCGGTAATTCGGAAAAAGAGACCCGCTTTAGAGAGCTTTCTACAGCTATTGAGCAGTATGAAGACCAACTACAACTCATGCCCTTGCCGCCTACTACGATTGCCGGTATGATCGAATTACGGATGTTTGAACGAAAGCTCAAGCAAAAGGAGCTGGCTCAACAATTAGGTATTACTCCTACGCGATTAAATGAGGTTTTGAACGGAAAGCGAAAGGTGAACATGGACCTGGCCAAACGGCTTCATAAGCAGTTGAACATCAGCGCTGAGTTTATTCTGGAACACGCTTGAAATATTAGTTGGCAATGGTCAAGTAGGTATTAGGGAATTGGGTATCAGGTTTTCGAATGACTTATTTCCTAATGTCCGATACCTGATACCCATTTATCCTTTAGCATTTAAAGTTCAACATTACTGTATTACCCTTCCTTTCCGGCGGTTCCATTGGCTCCGTTTCCGCCGCCCTTTTTGCGGAACACCCGTTTCTGGTTTTGCCCTCCACCAGTCTGGCTTTGTCCGTTTGCGTCCGGAGAACCAGATTTTGTTCGGCCGGTCCGCTGCCCTGATGGCTTCCCCGACCGGCGGTTGTTGCCATCAGTTCGGGCATGTTTTTTATTGGGATCGTACACGGGGCCTTCACCGATGTGGGCAGGAATTGGCATTTTATTCACCTCGTAGCCGATCAACTGCTCAATCCGGCTGAACTTCCGTTGTTCCTTCTCATTGATAAAGGTAATGGCTTTGCCGGTAGCCGCCGCCCGGGCCGTGCGGCCTACCCGGTGCACATAATCCTCAGCATCCACCGGTACATCAAAATTGATAACTAAACTAATATTTTCAATGTCAATGCCTCGCGAAAGCACGTCAGTAGCCACCAGTACCTGTATACTGCGATTCCGGAAGGCTAGTAGCACTTTTTCGCGGTCGGCCTGCTCCAGGTCGGAGTGAATGGCGGCCACGTTGAATTTTTTCCTCCGCAGGGTTTCATCCAGGTCCTTCACGCTGCGTTTGGTTGAGGCAAAAACGATCACGCTAGGGTAATCACCGTTGATAATTTCTTCGGCCAAAGCAATCTTCTGGGAGTCATACACTACATATGCTTCCTGGGTAATACCCGCAGCCGGTTTAGAAATGGCAATGTTAATAAACTCGGGGCGACGAAGAATTTCTCCGGCCAGTTTGCGGATACGGGGCGGCATGGTCGCTGAGAACAGAAGCGTCTGCCGGTCTTCGGGACAACGTCGGATGATGCGCATGATATCGTCATAGAACCCCATGTCGAGCATCCGGTCAGCCTCATCAAGGACCAGGTGTTGTAACTTACTCAGATCCAGATAGCCTAAGTTCATGTGCTGAATGAGCCGGCCCGGCGTGGCGATAATCATATCGGCCCCCTGTATGATGCCTGACTTTTGCTGGTCCCATACGGAGCCTTCTCCGCCGCCGTAGACGGGCAATGAACTCACTGGCAGGAAATACGAAAATCCGGACAACTGCTGGTCAATCTGCAGGGCCAGTTCGCGGGTAGGCACCAGTACCAGGGTATTTAGTGTATTATGATCCCGGGAAGTAACAATCCGGTGGAGAATGGGAAGCAGATAGGCTGCCGTTTTACCGGTGCCGGTCTGTGCGCAGGCTACCACGTCCCTGCCTTCCAGTATTAATGGTATAGCCAGTGACTGAATCGGAGTCGCCTGCTTGTAATTCATGGCGTTAATTCCTTCCAGCACGCGTTCATCTAAGGCAAAGTCGTTGAAATCCAAGGTGTTTTGATTAGTGTTGAACCGCTAAATTACTACCCCGATTCGAAAAGCAAAAATGGCAGAGAATACCAGACAGTTTTTTACTTCTCTTGCACGACGGGAAGGTGAGAAAGTATTAGGTTTCCGAATGCCGGTAAAAGTGAATATCCGCCATCCGAACCCCGAAGGGCTCAACGAAGTTAAATCGTACATCAGATATTTTCCCTCACTCTCCCAACGGGAAGCAAACGGCGAACTCTGTGTGACCTGCTTCCGATTTGACATTAATCACTGCCTGGTGATTCTGCAAAATGCGGTTCACTACGTCCAGCCCCAGTCCAGTGCCTTTTCCCACGGGTTTAGTGGTAAAAAAAGGATCGAATATTTTAGGCAGGATTTCCGGGGCAATGCCAGTGCCGCTGTCAATAATCTTTACCACGAAAAAATTACCCTGCGTCTGAGTCGTAATTGTTAGTTTCCCGCCGGAAAGCAGGGCATCAATGGCATTGTCGATGAGATTGGTCCAGACCTGGTTCAGTTCGGAAACATATCCCAGTATCCGGGGCGGATTCTCTTCAAATTGGGTAGCTACTTGAATATTTTTCTCACTCAGTTTGTGCTGCAGCACGGTTAGTGTACTTCTGAGGCCAGGGTGTAAGTCAAGTAATTGCTGATCGGCGGACTGGTCCATATGCGTGTAAATCTTCACGGATTCAACCAGTTGTGAAATGCGCCGGGAAGCGCTGTCAATTTCCTCCACCAGACCCGCGGTTGCCAGTGAGCTTTCAATCCATGACAGCAGCGGGATCAGGGCGGAAGGTGTTACCTGGGTACTCAGATTCTCCAGATCTTCAATCGTGTACCCGTGCCGGACAAACGTTTCGGCCACCATCCAGCTTTGGGCTACCTGACGGTCATCAAGCCAACTGGTCAGGATATCTTCACGGGCTGATCTTTCAAAAGCGGATAATTCGGGAAGTGGTTGTTTGGATTTTGTGCTTAAAAACGCTCTGATGGTAACTATTTCCCTTGGCGTAATCTGCTGGGTAATCATATCATGCATATGATCCGGCAGCCCGCTGACCCGCTTTCGGAGCTCATCCACGGTACGGGCAATGGCTGCCACCGGATTATTAAATTCGTGAGCCAGCCCGGCCGATAATTTACCCAGGGATAGCAACTTGTCACGCTGCTCCTGCTGACGGGTAAAGTCACGAACCCGCGAAGTAAGAATGACCACCAGACGTTGCACCAGTTCGGGGCATTGGACAATCATTTCGGGGAACTGCTGCCGGTGAATGGTCAGGATGGTTACATCGTCCATAGCTATGCCCGTTCCGGCGGCTACTTGTAGCCGGGAATAGGGCAGCAGGCCGGTAATGCTGCCGGGCATAACGGTATTCACCGGAATCGTTTGTCCGTTCTGTTCAATGATTAGTTGCACGCGGCCAGCCAGTACAATCCACATGTGATCAGCCTTTTGGCCTTTCCGGAACAGATACTGGTCTTGGGCCAGTTGGAGCAGGGACGCATGGGCGAGGATCCAGTTGCTTTCGTCCGCGGGTAAATCCTGGAAAGTGGGTATTTGCAATAAAGTTTCGCGGATGTCAAAAGCTGGCTGGCGGCTGGCGGTCATGTTATTATGGTAAAGGTTAAATGCTAAATGAACGGTTGGCTAACAGCTATTGGATTTACATCTCTGCTATTCATTTAGCATTTAACCTTTACCATTTAGCATTACTATAGGTCTACGGGTAGGTATACGGTAAATTTGGTCTGGCCGGGCTGGGATTGTACGTGAATTTCGCCCTTATGCTGATTTACTACGATACGATGCGAAATTTCAAGGCCGATGCCGGTGCCCTTGCCCACTTCTTTAGTGGTGAAGAAAGGCTCAAATATGCGCGGGAGCACCTCTTTGGGAATTCCGGTACCGTTATCAATGATTTCTACCGCAATAAAAGGATGTTCCTTACAACTGGGGTCAATAGAGGTGCGCAGGGTTATGATACCGCCCTGATCGGGAATGGCATCAATGGCATTGTCGATGAGATTGGTCCAGACCTGGTTCAGTTCACCACCATAAGCCGAAATAAGCGGTAGATCGGGACTATACTCCTTAACAAACTCAATTTGCTTGTGCTTAGACTTATGGTGCAGCATCACCAGGGTATTGTCCAGGTTCTTATGGATATCTACCTTCTGCAACTGGCCTCCCTGATCCATGTAGGAATACTCTTTGACGGCGCCTACCAGCGAAGAAATACGGTCAGTGCTTTCGGCCAGCTCCCGGGACAGCAGCTTCATTTCCACTTCTTTATGAATCCACCGGAGAAAGTTGGTTACCTGGTCCGGTACTAATTTCAAGGAGAAAGATTCCAGCAATTCCCGGTCGTAGCCTACTGAAACCAAGGTTGGAGCCATATCAAACGCTTCTTCTACTTTAAGTTCTTCGAGCCAGTCGATCAGTTCATCTTCTTTTTCGGAACGCGAAATTGTATCGAGGTCCACGCCATCGAGCTGAAGCCGGTCAAAAATGGGCTGGAATGGATAGCCTTCCCCGGGAGGCTCCCGGAAAATGACTTTTTCCAGGATGGCTGAGGAGTGCCGGTCAAATTCGTCGAGGGTGGAGATCAACTTCCGGGAGGCTCTTTTAGCGGCTGAGGCCGGGTTATTGAGTTCATGGGAGAGCCCGGCTGCCATGGTGCCCAGTGAGATAAGCTTCTCCCGCTGGTACGACAACTGGTTGATTTCCTGCAATCTTTCGGCCATGTCCCGGAGGATTTTACGTCGTACCGACTCGCAGTTGGCCAGCAGTTCCCAGAATTGCTGTTCGTTAATTTTAAATAAGGTTACATCCGTAACGGCCATGGCACCGCCGGGATGCGGTGTGCCGGCCAGCAGCGGCAGTTCTCCGCCGGTCATTCCCTTCTTAAAAGTGCTGATGTATAAACGCTGGCCTTTGATGGTCCGGAAGATCTCAAATTCTCCCTCCAGCACCAGCATAAAAAACTTGGCCTCATCGCCTTCCCGCCACATAATTTCCCCGGCCTTGTATTCGGCGTATGCCCCTTCAATGTCACAGCTAAGGTCCTCTTCGCCCAGGCCGGTGAATAATTCGATATCCGTTAAGTCATGGAGTGTCATGGTGGTAGGTGGTTTGCGGTTGCCGGTTGTTAATTGCCGGTGGTCGGTCTCTGGTTTCCAGTTTAGTCGGCTTGCCTCCGGCGAGTGATGACTATTGAAAGGGCCTCCGGCCCGTTTTAAGGGGAAATGTAAACCCGAAAGTATATTTTGTAACCTTACCCCAAAAATACCTTTAAATCCTTCAAGTCAATGTTTCCTTCGTAGTAGGCTTTGCCGAACATGACGGCGTAGACGCCCATTTCGGCCAGTTTATCAATATCCTCAACGGAACTTACTCCGCCGCTGGCAATGAGGGAAATATCCGGAAAGTCCATCAGTATTTGTTTGTATAACTCAAAAGCGGGGCCTTGCTGACGGCCGTCACGCTCTACATCCGTGCATTTTACGTACTTCACGCCCCGTTCGTAATAGTAGCCGATCAGTTCCATAATATCTACGCCGGTATCACGCTGCCAGCCGTCCGTGAGAATGCTGCCTTTGCGGGCATCAGCCGCCAGAATAATGTGTTCTCGGCCGTAGCTGACCAACCAGGCGGTAAAGAATCGGCGTTCCTTCACGGCAATGCTGGCCGAAATAATCGTTTTGGCTCCGTATTCGAAAGCCGTACGAATATCAGAGTCAGTCTGGACGCCACCGGCAAAGTCAACCGCCAGATCAGTATAACCAGTAATCATCCGGAGAATATCGTAGTTGACCACGCGGCCTTTTCTGGCACCATCCAGGTCGATCAGGTGTACCCTTTTAATTCCATGATCCTCAAAAGTCTGCGCTACTTCAATTGGACTCTCGCCATAGAACACGGCATGTTCAAAGTCTCCCGGCGGTACTTTTACGCATTTGCCGTTGTAGATGGAAATGGAAGGAATAAGCTGAATCATCAGGATTGGACGGTTTAACCGTGAGTTATAATGCTGATACTGGCAGCGAACTCAATTTAGAGCCAGTTTTAAAGAATTTTACATTTAAAATACAAATTTATATACCAATTCAAAATCCCGGTTCCCTTCTTTTATATTTGTAGGCTGATTGATACCTATGCAACTTATTAACAACGCTTACCAGATTCAGGGAATCTCCGTGACCGATCTTTGCCGGGAGCACGGTACACCGCTCTACGTGTACGACGGTGAGAAGATAGTAGGGCAATTAAACCACCTTCAACAGGCTTTCAGCGGACTGAAGGTACGCATTAAATACGCAGCCAAAGCCCTGACCAATCAAGCTATACTTAAACTGCTGAAGAAGGCCGGTTCTGAACTGGATGTGGTTTCCATTGAGGAGGCAGAACTGGGCCTGTTGGCCGGGTATGCTCCGCACGAAATTATGTATGCCCCCAATAGTGTTAGCTTCGAGGAGGTGCAGCGGGCCGTGGAGCTGGGCATCAGCCTTAACATTGATAATCTGTCCATTCTGGAGAAATTCGGTCAGCGGTACGGCTCCTCCGTGCCCTGCTGCATCCGGCTCAATCCGCATATAGCCGCTGGTGGCAACGTAAAAATTCAGGTGGGGCACGTCAATTCCAAATTTGGTATTTCGGTTGATTACCTCGAAGAAGTGCACCGGGTGGTGAAAGAGTATAAGATTACCATCAACGGCCTGCATATCCACACGGGTTCGGATATAAAAGATGCAGGTGTATTTCTGCAAATGGCCCAGATTCTGTTCACGGCCGCGATGCGGTTTCCGGACCTGCAATTCCTGAATTTCGGCAGCGGATTTAAAGTAGCTTACCGGGAGGGCGACCACGTATTGGACGTAGAAGAACTGGCCAAAGAGCTTAAACCAGCTTTTATAGCCTTTTGTGAGCGGTATGGCCGCGAACTGGAACTTTGGTTTGAGCCGGGAAAGATTATCGTAAGTGAATCGGGGTACCTGCTGGTGCGGGCCAACGTACTCAAAGAAACACCGGTTTCCACCATAGTAGGGGTGGGGTCGGGCCTCAATCACCTGATCCGCCCCATGATGTACGATGCCTACCACGACATCGTAAATGTATCAAACCCAGGCGGGATCCTCAAAACGTACACGGTAGTAGGCTACATCTGCGAAACCGATACCTTTGGCAATGACCGCCAGCTCAATGAGGTGCGGGAAGGCGATATACTAGCCCTCCGGAATGCCGGAGCTTACGGCTTCAGTATGAGCTCTAATTATAATTCAAGGGTTCGTCCCGCGGAAGTGCTCATCTACCAGGGGCAGGCCAAACTGATCCGCCAGCGTGAGACTATTGCCGACTTGTTGCGCAACCAGGTGGCAGCCGAATGGTAGTTTTGTAATTACATTAGTAAAGATTGAAGCTAGTCTGTTTCTGCCAGCGCCTGTAAATCCGTGGGGTTCCCCGTATGTACAGGCGCTACGCTTTTAAGAGAAGCTATATACGAATGTAACACTCTGGACGGGTAATTTCCGGACCCTTGCTGGATATAACCCAACATTTTCCCGTGGGTGCCGTATACTTTTTAGCCGGATTTCCTCATTTGTAAAATGAGTAAGCGGTACGTATCGATTGTACGAGTATATAGCTGGATAAATTCACTATTGAATGGGTTTGCGAATGTAACTATTGAAAAACCGGTTCATTCGGGAAAGCCATCAGCGTGTAATGTATCTTTATTCATCAGGAAAGATTATTGGGCCCATGAACCGTTCACTGGATATTCGGGATTTCGATAAACTGCTGCTTGCCTATCGACGTCTTTGCGAGGCAATGCCTTTGTTGATTGAGCAATCGAGATCTCGGACTAAAACATCGCCAGATTTATCAACATCCCAACCTGAAGTCTGCTTCGATTAAGATGGGCAAAGATACTTTTTACCGGCGCCTCAATACCAACCAGTGGACTCCCGAAGAACTGACTGCCATTCTGCCCATAATCGTGGATAACATCAAAAAGAGCAATAAAGACTTTTACCGGGAGTTTAAGCTGACATTGGATGACAGCCTTGATTCACTCAAATTGGGAGGAAATGGTCAGGAGGAGACGCACTCCTGACGTTTCCGGTTTCCTAGTGGGTATTATTCAGTAGTTTTCCCTCATATCCAGTACCAGGTACCTAATACCCTTTTCCCAATGACTACTAACCAATATCCGGTACCTAATACCTATTTACTATTACCTAGTAATGCAGCCAGAGTCCGAGCAGGGCAAAGAATACATTAGTACCCAGTGCCGAAAGCATATTTAGCCGCATGGTACGTCTGAAGTTGGCGGCTGATTCCTGCCGAAGCACTTTCAGATACCACCAACTGAAAAATACTACGGCCGGCGCCAGGCAGGCCATGAGCACAAAAAAATATTTCTGGTCGAAAAAACGGGAAAAGAAGAAATAGAAGGCCGTAAATGTGACGCCAAATACGATAAAGGTGAAAATAAAAGTTCCCTTTACCCCTAGCAGCCGGCTCATGGTCATATCACCCCGGCGGGCATCTTCGGTATGTTGGTAAATCTGGGTCATCGGGTAAAAACCCATCAGCAGCAGGGAGGTCAGGGAAGCCGCAAATACTACTTCTGTTCGTAGTAAATAGGTGATTTTCAATTGGTTAATAGCTTGGTAGACCATCAGGAAAGTAAATGCGCCTTGAAAAATACTGGCCAGTAACCAACTGATTACCGGATACTTTTTCAATCGGATGCGATCATGGCTATAGGCTTTGGAAATGAATCCGTAGATAAATAAGCCCAGTACAAAAGGCCAGCCAAGCGGAATTCCAAGTAATAAAGCTAATCCATCTAAAACCAAAGACGTATAAAGTAGTTCTTTACTTACCGGGGGCGGTTTTTCCAGTCCGCCGATACTGTCTTCATCTTTGTCATAATAGCTATTAAATCCATTGCTGGCCGGGTACAGCAAAACATGCAGAATCAGGAAGGCCAGCAGGGTTGCCCAGCCGTTAGGGCGGGGCGACAGACTTACGGCAAAGAGGAAGATGGGTAACAGATAAAACGAGAAGGGAATCCGCAAGTGCAGAAGGGTAGAACGCTGTATCATGGGTAAGTGGTGTTTCCGGCTTCGAATATAGTTTATAGTTTCGGGTTTTTGGTTTACAGTTTCCGGTTTAGACTTATTTGCTATCATGGCTGGCGTTCTACGCTAACCGGAAAGTATAGAAGAAACTTCCAAGCCCATATATTCTGTCAAGTAACCAGAAACTGTAAACCGTAAACTGTAAACCGGCAACTAAAAACCAGAAACTGGCAATCCGAAATCGTAAACCACTTACATGAAAAGTTATATTAATGCCATTGGTACGGCTAATCCGCCGGTCCGGATTCCGCAGATGCAGATTGCCGAATTCATGGCCAATGCCTCCCAACTGAATACGCAGGAAAAACGCAAGCTATTGGCTCTTTACCGTACCACCGGTATTCGGTACCGGCATTCGGTTATTCCTGACTACGGCCGGGACAAGAGTGATTTTACCTTTTTCCGTAATACGCCCGATATGGAGCCCTTTCCGCCGATCAGCCAGCGGATGGAGTTGTACCGCCAGCACGCCCTTCCACTTTGTATAGACGCGGTCAGGCAATGCCTCGACCCCCTGTCTTTCTCCGTATCGGACCTTACGCACCTGATTACGGTCAGTTGTACGGGCATGTATGCTCCCGGCATCGACATCGAACTGGTCGAGCAATTGGACTTACCGACCGGGGTGCAGCGGACTGCGATCAATTTCATGGGTTGCTACGGAGCTTTTAATGCCCTTAAAGCCGCCGATGCCATTTGTAAATCCGATCCGGGTGCATCCGTACTGGTCGTCTGCGTGGAGCTTTGCACCATTCATTTCCAGAAGGAAAAAACCGAAGATCACTTACTGGCCAACTCTTTATTCGCTGATGGTGCTGCGGCTGTTTTGGTACAACCAAACCCTGGTCCTTCTCTTTCGGTAAGCATGGAGTCGTTTTACTGCGACCTGTTTTTTCCCGGAAAAACGGATATGGCCTGGCATATTACCGATTTTGGCTTCCAGATGACGCTTTCATCCTACATTCCCGACATGATTAAAAGCGGCATCCGCCAATTGACTGACCGGTTGCTGCAGCGAATCAAGCTCCGGGTGCCGGATATTTCCCTGTTTGCCATCCACCCCGGCGGCCGGCGCATTCTGGAAGTAATCGAAGAACAACTGGGGCTGCAGCCGGAAGATAACCGCTACGCCTATCAGGTGCTGAGTGAATTTGGAAATATGTCTTCTCCCACCGTTTTATTTGTGTTGAAAGCCCTCTGGAATGAGCTTCGTACCCGGGATAGCGGTAAAAATATTCTAAGTTTCGCCTTTGGTCCCGGCCTTACCCTGGAGTCGATGTTGCTGAGGGTGCATTCGTAAACGATTCATAAAAACAAAACCAGATGTTTGAGCAAAGAAGTACCCAGGCGGAGATTATGGATGAACTTACCCTGGGGGCGAGGATATGGCGCAGACCCTGCGGGAGTTGAAGTTTATCAATTACTGGCTGGGCGGAAACAGCGTTACCCTGCAGGGACTCTCTCATTTGCTGGGACCCGCGGCCCAACATGCCAAACCCCTTACTATTGCCGACCTGGGATGCGGGGGCGGGGACATGCTGGTATTGATGGCTAACTGGGCCGGAAACGAAAAATTGCCGGTCCGGTTCACTGGGGTGGATGCAAATGCCTACATCATTTCCTACGCCGCCCAAAATACTACCGCGTTCCCGGAAGTAAGCTATTCGAACCTGAATATATTTTCCGACGCCTTTGGCGGCAGCAATACGATGTAGTGACTTGCACCCTCTTTTGCCATCACTTCACCGACGGCGAACTGATCGACTTGTTTCGCCAGTTAAAACACCAGGTACGGGTGGGCATTGTCATCAACGACCTGCACCGGCACTGGCTGGCTTATCACCTGATTAAATGGCTTACCCGTTGGTTCTCAAAATCGTATCTGGTTCGTAATGATGCCAAGCTTTCCGTCTGGCGGGCCTTCCGCCGTAAGGAGCTGATCCGGTTGCTGGGCGCCGCCGGGTGGAGCAGGTAGAAATCCGCTGGGCCTGGGGCCTTCCGCTGGCAAGTGGTGGCCCGGAGGTAGGAAACAGCGGCAGTTTACCATTTCGGGTTTATAATTTCCAGTTGACTGAAGAAGTGGCAGCAGTCAAAGCATCTTCTTACTTCATTCCTGCCACTGCTGCTGCCACTTACTTCTTACCTCCTTCCCTAATCAATTCCCCTTATCGTCCGATATTCCTGCCGGCAATATAACCGGTAGTCCAGGCGGCCTGAAAATTGAAGCCACCCGTAATGGCATCTATGTCAAGCACTTCTCCCGCAAAAAATAAGCCCGGACACGCGGTGCTTTCCATGGTTTGCCAGTTTACGTCTTGCGCAGAAATGCCTCCGCAGGTGACAAATTCTTCTTTGAATGTACTTTTGCCGGTTACTCCAAAGGAACTGCGCGTGAGCACGTCTACCAGCTTATTGAGGTTTTTCTTCGGCACATCCGCCCAACGCATATTTTCCGGGATTTCGGCTAATTCTGGTCATCCGTTTCCAGAACCGGGAGGGCAAGCCAAACAGGGCATTGGCCGCAATTGTTTTGCGGGGTGAGTGGTCACGGAACGCATTCAGCTCGGCCTCAAGCTTTCTTCGTGAAATTGCGGCAGCCAGTTAACCAACAGGTCGAATCGGTATTGACGCTGCGCCAATTCACGGGCCCCCAGGCCGATAGCGGAGAATAGCCGGTCCGCTGAATCCCCAATGCGTGATCAGCACCGGACCGGTTTGCTGCAATTTGGTGCCAGCCACTTTCACTGTCGTTTCCGGAATGGCAATACCGGCCAGGTCAAGCAGCGGTGAATCGGAATGTTAAACGTAAACAGGGAAGGAACCGGACTCTCAATGTGATGACCTGAAAGGGTGAGCCAATGATACGCATTGAGCTGTGGATTGCCACCCGTAGCTACCAATACCCGGTCTGCTTCCAGTACTTCTTCATTTAGTAGCTTTAACTTAAATCCAGTACCGTTAACATTATGGTCTATGCGGGAAGCCCCAGTGGAGGTACGGATCTGCACACCCGTCCGCCGGGCTTCCGCCAGCAGGCAGTCAATAATAGTCTGCGAATCGTCGGTCACCGGAAACATAGCGGCCATCGGGTTCCGTTTTCAGCTTCACGCCGCGTTTTTCGAACCATTGCACCGTATCTGTTGCGCTAAACTGAGCAAAGGGACCAGGAAGTATTTTTTCGCCTCGGGTAATACTTCACCAGCCGGGTACGTTCAAAGCAGGCATGAGTGACGTTGCAGCGGCCACCTCCCGAAACTTTAACCTTAGAAAGCAATTTAGGGCTCTTCTCCAGCAGCGTTACCCGGCAATCAGGGAAAGACTGGGCACAGGTAACGGCCCCAAAAAATCCGGCTGCGCCCCCGCCGATTATAATTATCTGTAACCGTTCTTTTCGGCTCATTTCTTCATGGTTCCCTGCAAATATGGCCATTCACCCGCACTTGTCTGCTACTGCAACCAAAACTCATCGTTATCAGTACGGTACCAGCCTATTCACCGGTAACCTGATAATAGAGCCCCTGCCGGTATTTTTATGCATTTCGCCTTTTAAACCAGTTCCTTTTCGAAACATACACTGGTTATTACATTCGCATACTGCCCGTAGTTAGGGATTACCCGGTATTGGTTTTTCTGGTAGAGTTGAATGGCTTCTGGCTGCTTTTGGCCCGTTTCAAGAATACATTTAGTAAAGGCAAGTTCCTTTGCCCAATTCTCCAGTTCAACCAGAATTTTAGTAGCAATCCCTTTTCCGCGATTTTCCGGCGATACGTACATTCTCTTTACCTCCATTATTCCGGGGGCATATTCTTTAATGGCCCCACAACCAATGGCTTGCTCATGTTGATAGGCAAGGACTACATAGTTAATTGTATCAATCTTATTAAACTGGGCGTAGAAGGCGTGGTCTGTCCCATCTCTTATCCTTAAATCCGCATCAAGATGCTTAATCAGCGCTACGAAGTGGGTATTGGAAGAGTCCGTTCTCAGTAAGCGTATCATTTCTTCTATGGTTTGGTATAAAGGTAACCCACATTTGCCGGTCCGGCAGCTGGTCCATAGCGTTCCTGCGGTTTGAGTGGCAAAGCAGGTATTAGGGTAAGTATAAGGCTAGACTGCAGGTATACAAAAAAGGGTCTGACAATAACAGCCAACCCCTTTTTATTGTAATAGCAATGGTTTTATCCCTCGTTGTCAGTTTTTTGTGCCTTGTAATGTACTTCGGGCAGGCTACGCAATCTTTCAGCAGCCCATTCGGGGGTTATGTCACGTTGCGGATTTCCCAGCATCTCGTAGCCCACCATAAACTTTTTCACCGTGGCTGACCGCAGCAGCGGCGGGTAAAAGTGCATATGCAGGTGCCATTCCGGATGCGTATTGCCATCGGTAGGAGCCTGATGAATACCAGCTGAGTAGGGAAATGATACCCGGAAAAGGTTATCGTACCGGATGGTCAGCCGGCGGATGATGTCGGCATAGGCATCTTTTTCAGCTTCCGTGAGTTGCGTGATCTGCTGGAGGTGCCGGCGGCTGATAACTAAAACCTCAAAAGGCCATACCGCCCAGAAGGGCACCAACGCCACAAAGTGCTCATTCTCCACCACAATTCGGGTTTTCTCTTCCTGCTCCACCTCCAGATAATCAGTAAGCAGGCTGCGTCCGGTCTTATCGTAATGTGCTTTCAGCTGGGTGCTTTCCTTCACAATTTCCAGCGGCAAGGACCGCTGGGCCCATATCTGCCCATGGGGGTGCGGATTGGAACAGCCCATCATTTCACCCTTATTTTCGAAAATCTGCACGTAGTTGATATCCGAGCGGCTACCCAGCGTAGTGAATTCATCAGCCCAAAGGTCTACTACTTTGCGGATGGCGGCCGTATCCATTTCGGGCAGCGTCAGATCATGCCGGGGTGAGAAACAAATAACCCGGCAAATACCCGATTCGCTTTTGGCCTGCAATAAACCTTTCCGGTTCACTTCCCCGGCCGGGGTATCATTCTGAAGCGCCGAAAAATCATTGGTAAATACAAAAGTGGTATCATAAGCGGGGTTTTTCTCTCCGCCTACCCGTTCATTACCCGGACATAGATAACATTTAGGATCATAGGCCGGACGGCTGTCAGCGGGCACATCTTCTACTTTTCCCTGCCAGGGCCGCTTGGAGCGGTGTGGGGATACCAGCACCCAGTCGCCAGTCAGGAGGTTAAGTCGGGTATGGGAATGATCGTTGGGATTAAATGTCATACTAAGTTAGTAAATGATCAATGGACATTGGACAATTGTCATTAGTTGATTGGTCATTGGTAAAAAGATCATTCAGAGCAAAAGCTAATGACCATTGACGAATGACTAAACCCTAAAATTTAGCATTATTTATTAATGCTGTTCCGTCCTCAATGACCGCGGTATACATCTTCAGGTCTTTGCCCATAGCAATTTTGTAGGCTTTCTTCATTCTTTCGAATAAGTCTTCCACGGCTTCTTCCTTGACCAGGTTAATCGTACACCCGCCGAAGCCGCCGCCCATCATCCGGGCACCCAGTACCGCTTCTTCCGTTACGGTAAAGGAAACCAGGTAGTCCAGCTCAGCGCAGCTTACTTCGTACATATCGCGCAGGCCGTAGTGGGAGCCATACATGCGCTGACCAAACGATAACAGGTCGCCCCGTTTCAGATCGCCGCAGGCGGATTGCAGGCGGGCATTTTCTTCAATTACGTAGATGCAACGGTTAAACACAATGGGGTCAAATTCCCGCTGGTGTTGCAGGATAAATTCCCGGGAAACGTCTCTGAGCGACTGAATGGTCGGATCGTGTTTTTGCAGCAGGCGTACCCCTTCCTCGCACTGGGCACGCCGGGTATTGTATTCGGAAGAGGCCAGGGAATGTTTTACATCCGTATCCATCAGCACAATTCTAATCCCAGCCATTTTAATCGGGAAGTATTCGTATTCCAGGGAACGGCAGTCGAGCAGGATAGCATGGTCTTTTTTGCCAAATACACTGGCAAACTGGTCCATGATCCCGGATTTTACGCCCACAAACTCATTCTCGGCTTTCTGGGCCAGCTTAACTAAATCCGTACGGGAAACAGTAAGCTTGAATAATTCACTTAGGGCGAAGCCCACGGCGCATTCCATGGCGGCTGACGAGGACATACCCGCCCCGATGGGTACATCACCGCTCATGACACAGTTAAATGGCTTAACCGCATAACCGGCCCGTTGCAATTGCTCCACCACGCCCATAATATAATTGGGCCAGCCTTTTTCCGAAAATTTCATTTCGTTGAGCCGGACTGTAAAAGTATCATTGAGGTCAGC
Source organism: Cytophagales bacterium (assembly GCA_030448185.1). Classification (GTDB taxonomy): domain Bacteria; phylum Bacteroidota; class Bacteroidia; order Cytophagales; family 172606-1; genus CADCTQ01. The sequence goes on from JAUJNL010000005.1 coordinate 48,879, forward strand.
GGCAATCCAGTGGCAGACTTCATCCTGACTGGGTGCAATGGCTACGTAAGCCGCCTTATCAACGGCAGCGGGGAGCACAAACCCATTATTATAATCAGTATGTTCACCAATAAGGTTCACCCGGCCGGGAGAACGGACAATGAGCGGTTTTTGCCCGAACTGGGACTGGAATAATCCGTGGATACGATTCGCAATGTTCATAATAGCAAGGAATAGCTTCTTCGAAAATTGGAGGCGAATCTACTATTTTCAGCCTGACTTTACAGGACAAATGCGGCTACACGAAAAAAACGTGATAAAACCGGGCTTTGTCCGGGCAATAGTGCCTGAAAGTTGTTTTACTTCCTCCGCGTATACGGGCTAAAAGAGAAAGGTTCTTCAATTACCCCTGGTTCAGAGGCGGAACCACTGCAAAACCATAATAAACCGGAAGTAATAATTACATGCTTATAATCCGGAAAGTTAAAAAATATTCAGAAAAAAGTTTAATTAATACGTATTGCGTCGTAACCGATCAGGAAGCGATATTGAAAGCATCATCCACATTGATCAAATCCAGGTAGGCAGTGAGACAAAGCGTAGTGGTAAAGGGTAAAATCTTACGGATTTCGTTCTTATACGTGTCAAACCAAACTTCCACGAAGAAATTGTCCAAGTAGAGAAGACTAACCCGGCGACTCAGAAAATACCTTTCGCACAGAAATACGGCCTGCGTATTGATCAATTCTAATTGCTTGCTTATCGATAGTTTATTAAACTGGACCAGCGTAGTAGGCATAGGTAGCTTGTTTTAATATTTTAGGTACTCGTGTAAGATTTTCGCTAAAATAATACAATTATATTTCCGGTCAAACGATTCCTTAAAACATTATTTATACGGTAAAAACCACGCATTAAAATGAATCAGATGGATCTTTTTATGAAAATTGCCATTGAAGAAGCAAGACTCGGGCAGAGCGAGGGAGGCATCCCGATTGGCTCGGTGCTGGTAAAGGATGGAAAAGTAGTAGCCCGCGGGCATAACAAGCGGGTGCAGGAAAATAACCCGATTCTGCACGGGGAAATGGACTGTCTCAACAATGCCGGCCGGATCGGAAGCTACCGCAATTCGGTCATTTATTCCACGCTGATGCCTTGCTATATGTGTGCCGGAACCATTGTGCAGTTCAAAATTCCCAAGGTGATTGTGGGAGAATCACGCACGTTTCAGGGAGCCCGGGCATTTATGGAAGCTCATGGGGTAGAGGTCGTAGATCTGGACTTGCCCGAATGCGTGGAGATGATGGAGCAGTTTATCCGGGAAAAACCCGACCTGTGGAACGAAGATATTATGGAATTGTAGAAATAATTAAAAGGTAATAGTTTATGAGTTAAAAGTTGAAAGGAGAATAAATAGAGCGCAAGCTTTTGCTGGAAGTTTACCATTAAAAAAGCCCCTTTCAAAAGGGGCTTTTTTATGTATGTCACGGAGACAGACTACTTTTTGCCGTAACGCTTCATGAATTTCTCCACGCGGCCGGCAGTGTCCAGCATTACATTTTTACCGGTATAAAAAGGGTGAGAGGCAGAGCTAACTTCAACCTTAACCACCGGATAGCTTTTGCCGTCTTCCATCGTAATGGTTTCAGCAGGCTTTAATGTAGAGCGAGTGATAAATTTGGTATCGCTTGATTGGTCCCAAAAAACTACTTCACGGTAGTCGGGATGAATCTCTTTTTTCATTGTATTCGCAGTTAAATTTTCTTCCGCAATGAGCCCGCAAATATAGGAAAATACTATTTTACTCGATAATTTTTCTCCCTATTTTTTGTGAAATGATTGTCCATTTTCGGCGGAGAAACCAGAAATTAAAAATCAGCAACAGTAAAGCCATAACTATCAACCTCCCGAATGACCTCAATCCTTACTTATACTTCGCGCCTGGCCCCCACGCCCAGCGGCTATCTGCATGCCGGCAATGCCTTTTCTTTCACGCTTACCTGGCTGCTGGTCAGGCAATCAGGCGGAAAGCTGCATTTGCGGATTGACGATATAGATGCCGAACGGACCCGTCCGGAGTACGTGGAGGATATTTTCCAGTCGCTGAACTGGCTGGGCCTCGACTGGGACACTGGTCCCGTGAGCCCGGAGGATTTTGTGGAACGGCACTCCCAACTGCGGCGGCTGGAGGGGTATAACCAGTTGCTTAACAGCCTGGAACAGGCCGGCAAGCTCTATGCTTGTAATTGCTCCCGGGCACAAATTGCAACCAGTTCCGTCAATGGCATCTACCCCGGTACTTGCCGGCATCGTAAACTGCCAATGAATGCTCCGGAAACTGCCTGGCGGATCTACGTTCCGGAAAATACCCGTATTGCCATCCGGGAGATAAGCGGACGGGAAACTAAAGTGCCGTTGGATACAGCCATGGGCGACTTTGTAGTGCGGCGTAAAAATGGTTTGCCTGCTTACCAGATTGCTTCTTTGGCCGACGATTTACAGTCTGCTTGCAATATGATTGTACGGGGATCTGACCTGATTCCCTCTACTGCCGCGCAGCTGTTCATGGCGCAGCAATTGGGCCTTAAGGCTTTTACTGAAGCTATTTTCTACCATCATCCCTTGCTGCGTGACTCCACTGGCCAGAAGCTTTCCAAATCAGCAGGTTCCGCTTCCCTGAAAAGCTTGTATGCAGCAGGCCAAAGTCCGGCAACGTTGTTCCAAATGATTGCCAAAGCCTTACAATTGCCTGACCAGCGGGTGAAAGAGGCCAAAGATTTACTCGCCCAATTCTCTACAACGCTGTTACCTTTTGGTAGGATAACGCTTCCGCACTTCTGACCTAACAGCTAAAAGGTTTTATACTAGGAAGTTATGGAGCTGTATTCCTATTATCCTTGTTCCGGCGAGGCGGCGGATAAATATCTCTATAAGGGGTTCAAGGAAGCAACTGGCTTTATAGTACAAATCGATACAAATCAGCCATTGTAATCGCTAAGCCAAGGCTTTCTATGTGCAGTTTCGAATTAAGTTCAGTATAAAGTGGACGCATTTCCCATTTGCCGTTTACCCGTTCATGTAACCTGACCCAAACTTCCATTGGGTCAATAATAATATAAGCTTGCAGACTGGTAATAGTGTAATAAGCATCAAGTTTTTTACCAGTATCTTCCCGCTGCGTGCTTGCCGAAAGTACTTCTATCAATAACACAGGTTCCCGTTTGGCATCTACGGAGTTCTTATCTTTTTCGGAGCAGGTAACCATCACATCGGGCAGGCGGTAATTGTTTTCATGCTCAATGATCAGCCGTACATTTTCCGTATATCCGGCATCCGCCGGGATAAAAGTGTTCCATGCATTTGCTAGCCGCGTTGAGCACAATCTGGTTGTGGGCATCAGTGGTATATTCCTCTAATACAATGATTTCCCCTTTGGCATACTCATAGCGTTCACCCGGCTTAGCCTGCCTGACCAAGTGCTGGTATTCTTCAATCGAATACGAATGTTTATTTTGTAATGCGTCCCCCATACCGGATAAAATTACCAAAAAAGCAGTTTAAATGAAGCCTATTTTCCCAAAGGACTGTAGCAATAAGCAATTGGAAAAGCTGAAACCCCATTCAGATGATTGGGAATTCGTTTTGCCACCGCGTTCGGGGGAGACAAAGGCTGGGTACGTCCATATGGCCCGGCAAACCTGCTTGCAGACAAGGACACGCTGCCAGCAAATGAGTGAAGTTTGACTGATAAAAACGGGCGAATGTTGGTTCACCCGTTTTGTCGAAAAATCTGTGCGGTTCTTTATGATTTTACTTCGGCTACAAAACTTTTTTCTTAAAAATTGAAAATTTCACGCAAAGGTGCTAAGGGCGCAAAGCAATGAAACCACCCAGCTCGGAAGCAGAAATCAACTCATTCGCACATCAGCGCATACACTAATCAGCACACCATCACAAACCTTTTGAAACCGGAGGCAAGTCTTCTATGTCGTAATAGTGGTATACTGTCAAGGCTACGGAACTCTCCTGGCCGTGCCCATACCGGTAAAGGGTAGTTTGAGCAATTGTCCGAGAGAATCATAGGTGAGAACTTCACGGTACTTGCGGACATTCTCCCTGCCAAAAATCTGCTTTTCAATCACCTGACGTTGCTCATTATATACCAGACTAATGTATTCTTTGAAACGCTGCCGTTCGTAAGCCGAAAGCGGAGCTGTCAGCGTAATCAGGGAAACATCACCCTCCTGGTTATAAGTATAAGCGCAGTTCAACGCCGGGCTACCGGATGCGTTCATCTTAACCCTGCGGACAATTTTTCCGGGGGCCTCCTCTTCAAATAACCAACCCCGGGTGGCATGCAACAGGTAATCTAAAGCGTACCGGCGCACGTATTTCTCGTAGGTTGTATCCCTCGGGAATGACGGATTAGCTAACTCATCACCCATGAGATTGAACCGGGCCTGATAGACCAGAGACGTATCGCCATTGGGTTGATAAGCATAGACGTCCTTCAATTTCAAATGATACTGCACATAATTCAGGTTGCGCCGGTACTTGATGCCAATGCCCCGCAAGATATTCGGCGGAACGCCACCTTCCTGCTGGTCTAGCAGCAGTACCGCATCCACACCGGCTTCTTGTGCCCGGCGTTTCATCTGGGTCAGCAATGCATTGAAGCTGGCATAGGGGGCAAATACTTCCAGCCCTACCACTTTGTAGTAATCCGAATCCGGCGGCGTCTCGTTTTGCAGGAAAATTTCGACGTTCTGCTGGTGAGGCAACAGCGGAATATCCACCAGTTGCTGGGGAGCCCGGTAGGGCCGTAGAGAAGTGCAACCAGCTAAAACCAATACAACCAGCGGGAGTAAACGGGTTAGTTTCATAAAAAACGGGTGAATGTTGGTTCACCCGTTTCGCTACAAATTCTGTGCTGACTTACTTGACTGTTCCGCCGTTGGTAATGATTTTTTCCGGGCGAACAAATGCCAGACTGCCATCCGTATTTTCGGCCATCAGAATCATGCCCTGCGAAATAATGCCTTTAATGTCGCGGGGAGCCAGGTTGGCCAGCAAGCACACCTGTTGGCCAATGATCTGGTCAGGCTGGTAGTGTTCGGCAATGCCACTCACCACGGTTCGTTTATCCATGCCCGTATCCAGGGTAAGTTTCAGGAGCTTTTTGGTTTTAGGAACGGCCTCGGCGGCCAGGATCGTGGCTACCCGAATGTCCATTTTGCCGAAATCATCAAAGGTTACTTCGGGCTTTGCGGAAGTAACCGGGGTATTCTGGACATTAGTTGCGTGGGCAGCTGCTTCATTCGTCTTTTTAGTGTTCAGCAGTTTCTGCCCCTGCGCCTCAATCGTAGCATCCTCGATGGGGGTAAACAGGTGGAATGATTCATTCAGCCGATGGTCATCAGCCAATAAGTCAATCCGGCCGGCTTCCTTCCATTTACCCAGCGGAATATTGAGCATTCCAGCTAATCGCTCCGCGGAGAATGGCAGGAACGGCTCCATCACGATAGCCAGGTTGGCGGCCAGTTGCAAACTTAAGTTGAGAATAGTCTGTACCCGGGCCGGGTCTCCTGTAACTAGTTTCCACGGTTCGGTGTCGGCCAGGTATTTGTTTCCCACCCGGGCCAGATCCATTACGTAGCTCAATGCTTCCCGGAAACGGTACGCTTCCAGCGAACCCGCAATCTGCGCCGGGAATTGCCGGATGTTTTCAATTACGCCGAGGTCAATATCATACAGCTGATTCCGGGCCGGTACTTTTCCCGCAAAATGTTTATGGGTCAGCACGGCCGCCCGGTTGATAAAATTGCCTAGAATAGCCACCAATTCATTGTTATTCCGGGCCTGGAAATCCTTCCAGCTGAAATCACTGTCTTTGGTTTCCGGAGCATTGGCGCACAGGGCGTAGCGCAGAATATCCTGCTTGCCCGGAAAATCCTGCAAATATTCATGCAGCCATACGGCCCAGTTCCGCGAAGTGGAGATCTTATTCCCTTCCAGGTTCATAAATTCATTTGCGGGGACATTGTCAGCCAGCGTAAAGCCGCCATGCTCCATCATCATGGCCGGGAAGATAATGCAGTGGAATACAATATTGTCTTTGCCGATAAAGTGCACCAGCTTAGTCTGTCCGTCTTTCCAGTAAGGTTCCCAATCCTGGCCGCGGCTTTCGAGCAATTCCTTGGTAAAGGTGATGTAGCCAATGGGCGCATCAAACCACACGTACAAGACTTTTCCTTCAGTGTCTGCCAGCGGCACTTTCACACCCCAATCCAGGTCCCGGGTCATGGCCCTTGAATGCAGGCCCTGATTAAGCCACGACTGGCACTGACCGAATACGTTGGGCTTCCATTCGGGATGGCTATCCACGTACCCTTTAATCGCCGGCTGGAGTTTATCGAGGGGCAGGTACCAGTTTTTGGTTTCCCGCTTTACCGGAGGTTCACCCGACAAGGTGGAATGCGGGTTAATGAGTTCTTCGGGACTCAGGGAAGTGCCGCATTTTTCGCACTGGTCGCCGTAGGCATTGGGGTTGGCGCAGTTCGGGCAAGTTCCCACACTGTACCGGTCGGCCAGGAATTGTTTGGCGGTTGAATCGTAATACTGTTCCGTTACCTTTTCTTCAAAAACGCCTTTATCGTACAGGGTTGTAAAAAAGTCTTGCGAAACCTGGTGATGGGCTGGTTTGGTGGTACGGGAGTAAATGTCGAAGGAAATGCCGAAATCCCGGAAAGAATCCCGGATCTGGACGTAGTACTTGTCTACTACTTCCTGCGGGGTTACGCCTTCATTACGGGCTTTAATGGTAATGGGTACGCCGTGTTCGTCGGTACCGCTGATAAATACCACGTCCCGTTCCCGGGAACGCAGGTACCGGACATAAATATCGGCCGGTAAATAACAGCCCGCTAAATGCCCGATGTGAATAGGACCATTGGCATAAATCAGGGCGGCAGTGACGGTATATCGTTGAGGATTCTGAATAGGCATGGGTTGATGTGTGGATTTGTTGATGTGCGGATGAACCGGCTTGCAAAGTACTAAGCTAACGCAAAGGGCGCAAAGTGAGGTTCGGGTTCGCTGTTGTTTTCAGGAACATACAGCTAATGAAACTGGGCAGGCAAAAAAATAAGGCCGAATTACCGGCCCTGCTTGTAATGTGAAGAACTTTATCGGGTAGGGTAAAGCTCAGGCTCCTTGTCTGAATACCGCCTGTTCTAACCGTTCAATCCGACCCAACAGCTCACTTTTCAGGAGCTGGCCCAATTCCCGGAAATCGGTTCTGAGTTCGCCGACGGATTCATTGAGCCGGTTCAGCGCCTTGGTTTGCTCCTTAATAATGTCCGTGTGTTCACGCAGAATTTTAGTCTGCTCTATAATAATATCTTCGTGCCGGTCCTGACGTTCTACCATCCGGTCAAGCCGTTGCAGGGATTCAGCCAGTAATTCGACGATTCTGTCTTCGTTTTTCATATACCTTCAATTTAAAACGTTTGCCCATACGCTAATACGCTAAAAGGAAACTTGCCTCTTTATTTTGCTCGTATTTGATTAACTCTTCAGTTGGCTAATAGGTTCCTTTTAAGCTAAAACGTAAAGCAGGCTACTTTAGCCATCTAATTGCCTACGGGAAGAAGATTGTTCAGGCCCATATTCATTACGGCCGAAATCCTATTTCTGGCTCCCACAATATTTTCTTTACAAAATAGCCCTTAATAAGAAAAACAGCCCGGCGGAAAGGGTAATGCTGACGGGCAGGGTGAGTACCCAGGCCAATGCAATGCTCCGCACGGTTTTAGGCTGAATATTGCCCGTACCTCCTAGTGCAACCATACTGCCGGCAATACCGGAGGAAAGCACGTGAGTAGTACTAACCGGCAAGCCAAAACCGGTAGCCAGCCCGATAGTGGAGGCTGCTACCAATTCGGCAGAGGCTCCCTGCGCATAGGTCAGGTGGTTTTTTCCGATTTTCTCGCCGACCGTCTTTACAATCCGTTTCCAGCCAATCATCGTACCCAGGCCAAGGGAAATGGAAACCAGTACGATTACCCAGCGGGGGGCGTAATCAGTGTAGTTTCGGAGGGCAGCAGAAGTTTCTTTAAGCATATCTACGTCCGCGGCGGCTATGCTATTGGGCGGATGGTTGGTTAAAGCTTTTAATTCATTAGTAATGAGCAAAATATCACGGCGTATGGTTAAACGATTGTTTTGGGGGATTGCCGCATTACCAGCCGGCAGCAGGGCTTGGATGGTATCGATCTGGGAAGCGGCCAAACTGAGATTGCCCCGGTCAGCCGGCGGAATAGCCGTGGTATCTATCCGGCTGATTACACTTTCCATCCGCGTTAAACTGGCCCGCAGGAGAGTTGCATCAATCCGGCTATCCAGCGCAAACGTGAACGGAACAATGCTGATCAGGATAAGCATAATCAGACCCACCCCTTTCTGACCGTCGTTGGAACCGTGGAAAAAGCTCACTAAAGTACAGGTCAGAATCAGAATGCCACGAATCCAGGTCGGAGGCGCCTTTTTCTGGGGAGGCTCCTGAAACAAACGCTGGTCTTTTACGAATCTGCGGAGCAAAAACATCAGCACCAGGGTTAGCGTAAAACCAAATAAGGGCGAGACCAGCAGTGAAAGTCCGATTTCAATTGCCTTATCCCAATTGACGCCTTCCCCGGATTGGTTTTCCGGCATCATACTGAAGGCCAAACCTACCCCTAAGATCGAACCAATCAGGGTGTGTGAGCTGGAGGAGGGCAATCCGTAGTACCAGGTGCCCAGGTTCCAGATAATGGCACTGAAAAGCAGGGACAGAATCATGGCTACGCTGTGCCAGATATTCTGATCAATTAAAAGCTCCACCGGCAACAGGTAAACAATACCCATGGCTACCCCGATTCCGCCGGCAAAAACGCCGATGAAATTGCACAATCCCGACCACACTACGGCCGTCCAGGGTTGCAGCGAATTGGTATAAATCACAGTAGCCACGGCATTGGCAGTGTCATGAAAACCATTGACAAATTCAAATGCGCAAGCAGATAACAGGCAGAAAATCAATACAATAAGTAATCCAGTCTCTAATTCGAACATATATGCTATTTTGCCGCAAGTTAGTCTAACTTTAGTGCCGGCATGTTAAGCCAGTGTTAAATCAAACAAGTTGGCGGCTGTAAGAGTTGTCTCAGTAACGCTTATACAACAATTTATATCAACGGAATAAAGTACTATTATAGGGACGTGTGAAATATATTTCAGCTCATGCCAAAGTGGATTTTACCGGTATTCTCGCAAAAATGCGGGTATGTACTTCAGCAACAAATTTATAACCACGCCAGCAGAACGCCAGTATACCGGGCAGAACTTATTTATTGAACGGGCACCAAAGACAAAACCAGGATGAAACCAGATCTTGATGTGCTGATTATCGGCGGGGGACTAGCGGGACTGGTCAATGCCATCCAACTGGGAAAGGCAGGCTTGCAGGTGCTGCTGGTAGAGAAAAAACAGTACCCATTTCACCGGGTTTGCGGGGAGTACATTTCCAATGAAGTGCTGCCTTTCCTGCACGGCATGCATATTCGTCCGGCTGACCTGGGAGCTGCCCGCATCAGCCGTTTACTGCTAAGTTCGCCGGATGGCCGCCGTACCCTGGAGATGCCGCTTGACTTGGGCGGTTTTGGCATCAGCCGTTATAGGTTTGATCATTATTTGTACGAACAGGCCCAGGCAGCCGGGGTAACTTGCCTTACCGGAAAGTCAGTGGACGAAGCTGTATTCCTGAACGATTATTTTGAGGTCAGACTCTCTGATGGGAAGGCGGTGAGCAGCCGGTTAGTCATTGGCGCCTTTGGTAAACGGTCCCGGTTGGATAAGCAGCTTGACCGGGCTTTTATCTACCAGCGGTCCCCGTACATTGGGGTTAAGTACCACGTCCGTACTGATTTCCCCAAAGACCTGATTGCGCTGCACAATTTCCGGGATGGGTACTGCGGCGTAGTTGCCATCGAAAACGACCAGTTCAATCTGTGCTACCTCACCACCCGCGACAACCTGAAGCGGTACGGTACTCTGGAGGAGATGGAGGAAAATACGTTGTATAAAAATCCTTTTATGCAGACACTACGGGGCAATATGCAGGTGCTGTATGAAAAACCCGAGGTAATCAACGAAGTTTCGTTTGCTCCGAAAAATACGGTCGAGGCGCATATGCTCATGTCAGGCGACACGGCCGGGTTGATTACGCCGCTTTGCGGGAACGGGATGGCTATGGCTATTCATTCCGCAAAAATTCTGTCCGAACTCATTATCCAATATCATCAAGAGCAGCTTTCCCGCGAATGGCTGGAGACGACTTATACGCAGCAGTGGCGGCAGACTTTTGCCCGCCGGCTGTGGGCGGGCCGTAGAATTCAGCAACTATTCGGGGATGAAAGCCTGACCAGCCTGGTGGTTGCCGGTCTGAACGTGGCCCGTCCGATGGCCCGCTACCTCTTAAAACAGACCCACGGTAAGGTATTTTAATTCTTTTTATAAACTCATTGACCATTTTTTGGGTTACTCATTATATGGAGACGCAATCAACCGGAATCAGAGAAAATATCAAAAGAGCATACGTTGAATATGTACTGGAGCAGGGAAAGCAGCCGCCTTCTCCGTTTGTGCTGGCCAAAGGGCTGGGTATCAGTGAAGCCCAATTTTATGCGGAGTACAATTCATTGGAGGCCGTAGAAGCCAACCTCTGGCTGGGATTTTTTGCGGAAGCCCAGGCCCGGACCGAAAGTCAGGAAGTGTACGAAGGCTACGCGGTCCGCGAAAAGCTCCTCTCGTTCTATTATATCTGGATCGAAACCCTGAAGGCTAACCGGAGTTTTGTTCTGTTTGCTGCTAAAGGATTGCGTCAAGGAGACCAGTCTGTCCCTGATAGTCTGAAATTATTCAAGCAGGCTTTTAAGGCTTACGTAGAGGAGCTGATCCGGGAGGGGAGAAGTACCGGCGAAGTAGCCAGCCGGCCTCTGCTGATAGACCGGTACGCCGAAGGATTCTGGATGCAGGCCCTGTTTCTTCTTAACTTCTGGGTAAAAGATCCCAGCAAGGGCTTTGAGCAAACGGATGCCGCCATCGAAAAGGCCGTCAATACCTCCTTTGACCTGGTCGGACCTTCCGCCATTGACTCGATTATTGATTTTGCCAAGTTTATTTACCAGAACCGGAATTAAGTAGAGACGTTATGCATAACGGCTCTGCGCTAATCTCATTCACCCTCTTTTTTAATGAAATCCCAAAATACTATACCGGCTACCAAGGTAGAACGGGCAACTAAGTTTGTAAAAACCGGCTTTAAAGTAGGCGGCAATTATATCAAGCATTACGCTAAAAAAGCTTTCGACTCTTCGGTTACGAAGGAAGACCTGCACGAGGAAAATGCCGCTGACATTTATGATGCCTTAAGCGAACTCAAAGGCAGTGCCTTAAAAGTGGCCCAGATGATGAGTATGGACCGTAATCTGCTGCCAAAGGCCTATTCCGAACGGTTTGCAATGGCCCAGTACAGTGCACCGCCGCTTTCGGGGCCCCTGGTTGTCAAGACCTTTACGCGGTATTTTGGCAAAACGCCCCAGCAAATGTTCGATACTTTTGGCATGGAGGCGGTGAATGCCGCTTCCATCGGGCAGGTGCATCAGGCAACTAAGAACGGTGCCAAACTGGCCGTTAAGATCCAGTATCCCGGCGTGGCCGAAAGCGTGAAAGCCGACCTGAAAATGGTAAAACCTTTCGCCATTCGTTTGATGAACCTGAATGAAAAGGATGTGGACAAATACATGGGCGAAGTAGAGACCAAACTACTGGAAGAAACGGATTATGTGCTGGAATTGAAACAATCCGTGGCCATATCAAAAGCTTGTGCCCACATTCCGAATCTGAAGTTTACGCATTATTATCCGGAGTATTCCTGTGAACGGGTGCTGACTATGGACTGGATGGAGGGGAAGCACCTGGACGAGTTTCTTAAAACCAACCCTTCGCAGGAAGTCCGGAACCGGATTGGACAGGCCTTATGGGATTTTTATGATTACCAGGTGCATACCCTGCGTACGGTGCACGCCGACCCGCACCCCGGCAATTTTCTAATGCAGGCGGATGGTACCCTGGGTGTAATTGATTTTGGTTGCGTGAAAGAAATTCCGGAACACTACTACCGCAACTACTTCACCCTTATCAATCCGGATATTCTCGACGATGAACATTTTACGGAAAAGACGTTCTTTGAACTGGAATTTCTGCACGACCAGGACACTCCCGCCGAACGTCGATTTTACATGGATTTGTTCCGGGAAATGATTGTACTGCTGGGGAAGCCCTTCCACGAAGAAATCTTCGACTTTGGCAATGAAGATTATTTCCAGACGGTATTTGACTACGCTGACCGGCTCTCCCGGATGAAAGAACTGCGGGAGTCGAAAGTGGCCCGTGGTTCTAAGGATGCCCTCTACATCAACCGCACCTATTACGGGTTGTATGCCATGCTTAACCAATTGAAAGCCCAGGTTTGTACGTCGAGCCCCGCCTGGATATGGGAACTGTCGGCGCTGGTAAAATAAGCAGTGGCGTATACGGATTAGTGGCCACCCATCAATTGGATGATTTCGGGTGGTTGCCCGTTTTGATCCGGGTGACGATCCAGAGCAGCGCGGCCATGCCAGTATTAAGGGCAAATGCCCATGCAGCACTGTCAAAGGAAGTGGAGTAAGCCCCGGTAATGGAGTAGATGAAGGCAGTGGGGAAGAGCCCAACCAGCGAGCTGAGCATAACCTTCTTAAAATCAAGCCCGATGGTACCGCTGATAATTGAAATGGACTCAGCCAGTACGGGAATGGGGCGGGAGGCAATCACGGCCAGATACCCATATTTTTCCAGAAATCCTTTAGCCCGGGATTCCTCGGTATCTGACGTATATTTAGCCGCCAGCCGCTTGCTTCTTACCCCAATCAGATACCCAATACCGGATGAAATGATCCCGCCCATTACTGATAGCAAGCCGCCCATCCAGGCACCGAAAAGTACCCCATTGCTGATCATGACAAAACTGGATGGAATCGGCAGGACTACATCCGCACCGAGCAGAAATACACTGATTATGCCTGCGGTTACTTTGGATGGACTGTTCTGGAGCACACTTTCAAAAGTAATTCCGAATGATTCGAATATGATGAAGGTGAGGATGGTAAACAGGCAGATAAACAGGAAAATATAAATATAGCGGTTCATGCAGTAGGTTCAGCGCAGCATGGGGTGTACGACAAATTGCAGATCAACCATTAAACTTTGTTCGTGTTGTTCCGCATTTAGCTTCGCTGAGAATAGTTGCAATGCGGAACTGAGAAAAAGGGCATTTCAAATGCCCGGCTATACATCCGCATTGCAAATGCGGATGAACGCTCTGCATTTTGTCGTACACCCCGCAGCATTTCAAGCCGGTCAGAGTCATCCGGCGATTCTATAAGTATTGACAGAAAAACCAGCCGCTAAAGCAGCATATTCTAAACAAGCTTGAATATCTTCAATCTCCAGAAAGGGGTAGGCTTCGATAATAGTATGCATCGATTCTCCGGCAGCTAAATATTCCAGAATAGTCTGTACGGTTATTCGCATTCCCCGAATGGTAGGTTTTCCGTTACCCAAATCAGGAATTAATGTTATTCTATTCAGATGCTCCATCACACTTCAGATTTTGACAAAATTAAGCAGTAATCTCTTCTCATAATGACCGAAACAACAGTAGTCTGCAGCGTTTTATTGCAGTAAAACAAGTGCAACGGACTGGTATACTGCATATATACATACAACAAAACAAAAGCCCTGACAGGTTGCTGCCGGGGCTAAAGTATGGAAAGTTTTTAAAGGCCGGTTACTGGGCGCTGCCGTTAGGCTGCAGTACATTGGAAAGGATCGAAACCGTTTCCACGCCGGAGGTAGAGTTAGAGTAAACCGTGATCACTTTAGTCTGCTTGTACATCTTGCGGTGCTGCTGTCAAAAAGTGGCCTGATACTTCACCAGTTTTACCAGGAGCTACGGGTTCTTTGGTCCAGTTAGAGACGGTGCAGCCGCAGGTAGTCTGTACGTTGGAGATAATCAGCGGAGCATTGCCCGTGTTCTTGAATTTGAAGGTATAGCTTACTTTCTCTCCTTGTTTGATGTCGCCAAAGTCATGTGATTTCTCGGCGAATGCCAGTAAGGGACCGTCTGCTTTGACTGTAGCGCCGGCATTGGTTTTAGAAGCGTCTGTGGTCTGAGCTGATGCGGCAAATCCCAAAAACAGGAGATATACCAGCGAGAATAATACTTTTTTCATAGTTTGATAAAAATAAGGCTTTTACGCTTTAACGTTACAAAGATAAGTCCAATTGCATTTTGAAAACGGTATAAAATAAGTCTGTTTCTTACCTCATATCGGGCCTTTTCGAAGCATTGGTGAAATGCTAAATTTTGAAGGGTAAATAAAAGAATACAATATAGTAATTTCAAGTGTTTGATAGAATTTATTGAGCATTTAGCATTACCCAGCAGGGAAGAAACGGCCGTTGAAATTCATCAGAAACAACTCGTTGGTGGCGGGTCATTGCCGTATACAACCAGCGCAGAAATTCCGTATTGACCCCATCTTCAGTTAAATAGCCCTGATCTACAAATACGGCGTTAATTGACCGCCCTGGGACTTGTGACAGGTAAGGGCATAAGCAAATTTTACCTGCAAAGCATTCAGATAGCTGTCCCGCCGGATGGCTTCGTTACGTTCCTTTTATTACGAATGTACTGGTAATCTTGCAGCACCGTATCGCATAGTTTCCGGCTTTCTTCATTGGTCAGACGGGGAGCCGATGAGTGCAGCGTATCCAGAAAGATTTTTCGCTTCAAACTCGGGCTGCTCCGGATAGTCGAGCAGGCGCAGTTGCAGGTTGGCATACCGGAATCCGTGCATCTCCTCAAACCGGATTATTTTGGTAATCTCCACAAAATCGCCATTCGCCAGAAAACCCGCCGGTGCATCTTCGTCCAGCGTAGTATAGTTGTTCCGGACGATCATCAGCAGATCTCCCACGTCAATTTCGCTTTCGGTAAAGTGGATCTGCCGGCGGATGTATTGATTGTATTGGGTAGCGGCTTTATTGGAACGGCATACAATGATCGTGCTTTCCTTGCCGTATTTATCGTAGGCATATCGCAGGCCGTCTTCCAGCTTTTCGCCGGTCATACGGTAAATGTCACGGTACCCCTTCGTATTCAGGCAAATATCCGTCGAATTTGTAACCAACACATTGCGCAGATCGGTAGCATTGGCCAGTATCCCTGATTGTTCATCCTGACGCATTACTTCGGTCAGCTCCTTTTCGGTCACACTTACCAGAAAGTTCTTGCGCAGGTATTCGCCATCCAGGGCCGGACTGATGGCCCGTCCGACCGGAGGAAGCTGTGCCGCATCGCCGACCAGAATCAGCCGGTTGGTGTGGTCTTCAAATACGTAATCAATCAGGTCGGCTAATAGTCCCTGGGCACCCATAAAATCGGCCTCGTCCGAGATCATGGAAGCCTCATCTACGATGAAAAGGGTTTTGGTATGGTAATTTTTCTGGCGTTCAAAAGCAAAGCCCCCAGAGTACGCATCGGCCTTCTGCCAGTAAATTTTCTTGTGGATCGTAAAAGCCTTTTTCTTCGAATAATTACTCATGACCTTGGCTGCCCGTCCGGTTGGAGCCAGCAATACTGCTTTATAACCGAATTGCCGGAGTACATTAACCAGCGTGCATACAATCGTTGTTTTACCCGTACCGGCGTAGCCTTTTACCAGAAATACCGGGCGCAGCAGTTCGTCATCCTGCAGGAAGTTTTCGAGCAGAAAGAAAAGCTCAGCCTGCCCGGCGGTAGGCTTGAAGGGAAATTTTTTAATGAACGAGGATACCGGAGATGTTTGCATGGGGAAAGGCTAAGTTACCAAGTATTCTGTAAACGGATGATGGTAATACGAAAGCCCGGATAACTATTTTAATTTGTCGTTTGTAGAATCAGATTTTAAAAATCAACTTTAATGACGAGTAAGATAGAAGCGTACGAAAACTGCTTGTGCGTAGCGCTACCTTATCCCATCGGTGCTGTTTACTTCTACCAGGCTGCAAAAGAAGTTTATCTATATATCGAGCACTCATCATTATTGTCTTTATCTGAAAACTATTTCATTCTCCGGGGGCATTATGCATTTAGAAGAAATACTGAAAAAAGTTAAAGATATCACCCAAGGAACCGTAAAAGACGAAGCGGAGCAGGTAGATAAACAAGCCAAATGGCCCGAACGAAGCATCCGGACTTTGCAGCGTGAAGGACTCGGCGGATTGGTAGTGCCCACCCAATTCGGCGGATTAGGCCAGGGGTTAATGGGGCTGGTAAAGGCCGGAGAGTTAATCGGACAAGTATCCGCTTCGACCGCTTTGTGTTTTGGCATGCACTGCGTGGGAGCCGCGGTAATAGCTGCCAAAGCCACCCGGCAGCAGCAAAAAGATTTTCTGGAACCTATGGCTGCCGGAGAACACCTGACCACGCTGGCCTTGAGCGAACCCGGAACGGGGGCGCATTTTTATTACCCTCAAACGCAATTATTGTCCATCTCGGAAGAAACATTTATGCTCAGGGGGCAGAAGACATTTATCACCAATGGTAGCTTTGCCGATTCCTACGTGGTATCCACCATAGGCGTGGAGCCAGATGCGGCAGTTCATCAGTTTTCGTGCGTAGTCGTGGAAAAAGAAGTGCCCGGGCTGGAATGGGGGGCTCCCTGGAACGGGATGGGCATGCGCGGCAATTCCTCCCGTAGTTTAACGCTGAAAGAGGTGTGTATCCCCAGCCGGAATCTACTAGGTGAAGTGGGAGATCAGTTGTGGTACGTTTTTCAGGTAGTGGCCCCTTATTTTTTGACGTCGATGGCTGGTACTTACCTGGGTATCGCCCAGGCCGCTTTTGACGAAGCTAAAACTCATTTGATGCAGCGCAGCTACAGTCACAGCGGTTTGTCTCTTAATCAGATTCCTCTGTTGCAGCACCGGTTAGGCATGTTATGGGCAAAAATTGAACGAACCCGGCGGCTTATCTACCACGCGGCTATGGAGGGGGACAATGGGGAGGAAAGTGCCATACTAGCTATTCTTTCGGCTAAAGCCGAAGTGGCACATTGTGCCGTGGAGGTGGTCAATGAGGCCATGACACTTTCGGGCGGTGTTGCTTACCGGGAGAACTCCCGGTTTGATATCTTGCTCCGCGATGCCAGGGCTGCCCACGTAATGTCACCTACTACTGACCTGCTTTACACCTGGATCGGCCGGGCTTTGCTGGATCAGCCTTTACTGAATGAGTAATTACATTAATTCTTAAATGGTAGTTTTATACACGGGATTGCGGGAAGAAACGCTGGACTGGATAAAGAACCACTTACCGGCAGCGCCCATTTTTACCGCCATTCAGCTGGAACCATCTACTGAGCAACTGGCCCAGGCGGGCTTAGTAATTGTGGGGGAAAACATTCCTAACCCGATTAAAGTGGCCCAGGAGGTTTTTAGCCAGGACCGGAATGTTTCCATTCTCATTATCAATGATGACGCGGCCCACCAGAAAATCAAACAGGCGATGCAGTTTACCCCCTTCCTGGGTAATACAATTCAGTGTATTTCCAATCAAGGGAAGCAGGGCTTGGGTCCAGTAGTGGAAAATCAGCTATTGCGGACTGAGCAGCGTCGCAATTACCTGAAAATCAAGTCTACCGCGCTTCCGTTTGCTTCTCCCGCTGCACATCTGTACGAACGGGTCAAGCAGCAATATATCGACAAAGTACTTGAACATGCCCCTATCGGCATCATTCTGCTCAATGAAGAGGGAATGATTCAGGCTATTAATCCCTATGCTGCTCAGCTATTCAATAAAGCCGAAAGAGCGGTGTTAGGTACGTACCTGACCAGGTTGTTTCCTGACCAGTGGCAGGAAGAGGTTACCCAGCTTATCAAACAATCAACTGCCGGTAGTCACAAAGGAACTTTTGAATACATCAGGGATCAGGCGCAGCGGTACCTTGAGATTACCCTTTCGGCGCTGTCTTCCCGGGAAGCGTTACCTTATAAGACCGTCTTGCTTACGGACATTACGGAGCAGGTCATTTTCAGAAAGGAAGCCGAGGCCCGGGCCCGAGAGGTAAAACAGGTGTTGGAAAGCCTGCCTCAGATTGCCTGGACGGCCGATACAGCCGGAAATAATACCTACCTCAATCAACGGTGGTACGAGTATACCCAGCAGCCACCTCCCCTAAACAGGGAACAAGCGGAAGTTTCCTTTGGGTTAAGGGACTACCTTCATCCGAACGACGTAGAGGCTGCGCTTTCCCATTGGTCGGATTGCGTCAGCCGTGGCGAACCTTCCGAGATCGAATACCGGCTGCGCCGGGGAAAAGATGGAATGTACCGCTGGATGCTGAGCCGCGCATTGCCTTTAAGAGATGCGCAAGGAGAAATCAATCAGTGGGTAGGTACGGCTACCGATATTCATGACCTGAAAATGGCAGAACAGGACTTGCAAACGCTGAATGAGGAGCTATCGGCCGCTAATGAAGAAATCCAGGCCAACAATGAGGAATTATCGGTGGCCAATGGCCAACTTACCCAGGTAAATGCCGATATGGATAATTTTATTTATACGGCTTCCCATGACTTAAAGGCGCCCATCACCAACATTGAGGGGTTAATGCAGGCCCTGGTGCGTTACCTGCCGCCGGAAAGCTTGCAGACAGAAAGAGTTAAAAAAATAGTGGAGCATATTCAGGATTCGGTTGGCCGGTTCAAAAAGACCATTGAAGATTTAACCCATATTACCCGGCTGCAACGGGATGCCAGTCTGGATCTGGAAATGATACGTTTATCCGATATCCTGGCGGATGTTCAGTTAGATATGCATACGGAGATTCAGGAAACGGAGGCGCGTATTGAGGTGGATTTGGAGGAATGCGCTCCAATTCATTTTTCCAGAAAGAATTTACGCAGTATTGTTTATAACTTGTTCTCGAATGCCTTGAAATACCGTTCCCCGGAGCGGATTCCGGTCATCAGACTCTCCTGCCGGGAAAATGAGGAGTATACCGTTTTTTCTGTTTCGGATAATGGTTTGGGGATGGATCTGTCGGGTGGGACCAAAATATTCTCCATGTTCAAGCGGTTGCACGACCACGTGGAAGGCAGTGGCATTGGTCTGTATATCATTAAGAAGATAGTAGATAATGCGGGTGGAAAGATTGAGGTAGAAAGCAAGGTAGGACAGGGAACAACTTTCGAAGTCTACTTTAAACGCCTTCAATACAAAGTCAATAACAGCCAGCTTTGAGCGGCTGTTTCACCCATTTGGACGAATGAATTAAGGATAGTTATTTAAAAAACATTTTCTCAAATCCTGAATATCAACGATGGATCAGGAAGTAGTCCTGGCATTTGGCAATAGAATACGCATCCGGGTGTGCGGCATTGGTATCCGAGACGATACCATGCTGCTGGTCAACCATCGGGGTGTGGGGCCGTCCGACGATTTGTGGATTCCGCCTGGTGGGGGCGTGCAGCTGGGTGAGTCATTGCCCATAGCCCTGAGCCGTGAAGTGCGGGAAGAAACCGGCCTGGAAATTGAAGTGGGCGAGTTACTGTTCGTCAATGAATATATTGGTCTGCCGCTGCACGCCGTTGAATTGTTCTTTCGCATGGCACTCATCGGTGGAAGCTTGAAAAGGGGGACCGATCCTGAAGTAAAGGAACAACTGATTCGCGAAGTTGCCTTTCTTTCTTTTTCATCCATTAATTCTATAGAAGCGGAAAAAAAACACAATCTTTTCAAGCATTGCCGGTCAGTAGAAGAGTTACTACAGATGCAGGGGTATTATTCATTTGTCTCGCACTAATTTGCTCCATTTATCCGTTAGGAATTATTAATTTCGTAAATCATTACATAAAATTGTAATTCTTCGCCCTTCATCCCATTCTTTATTGCCAGCAATGTCCAGCCTAGACTCCTTCCGCAAACAGCTTTTTCCCGGCCAATCGGTGCATTCTGTTGATGCGGGTAAGGCCAAGGTAAGGCTGCAGCAAAAGATTAAGGATGATACATTGGACCCGGATGGGCTGAGGCACTACGCTTTGTTGCTTGAAGTAGGCCTGAACAGTTTCCGGATATCCATCATGGATACGCGGGACAGCCGGTGCCTGTGGCTTGAAGATTACCGCTTTAGCTCTATTTTTTTTACCGAACAATTGCTTGAGAAGCTGGCGGGCATTTATGAAGATCATACCCTGCTGAAAGCGGGATTCTGGCATTCGATCCGGGTGTCTTTCAAAAATCAACTGTTTACTCTGGTTCCCCAACCCTTGTTCCGTAGGGAAAATGCCGGGGAATACCTGCGGTTTGCTACAGAGGCGGTAAAGCCCACTGACGAAGTATTTTATTATAAGCACCCGAACCATGACTTGGTGAGTGTATTTGCGGGAGACTCAAAAGTAGCCGATTGGTTCCGGAATGCGTATGCTTCGCGCAATGTATCTTTTGTGCATCATACCAGTGCCCTTATGGAAGGTATTCTGCAGCACGCCGACTACGTGCCGGCTCGTAGCCTATGTATTCTGGTGGAACCGTCCTATCTGACTATTATGGTGACCCATAACAAGCAGGTAGAATACTGCAACACGTTCTTCTACCTGAGTGCGCAGGATTTTATCTATTACGTCATGCTGGTGGTGAATGAGCTTAAGCTGAGTGCTGATAATTGCCGCATTGTACTATATGGTGAAGTAGCCCCGGATTCGGCTATCTACGACAACCTCTACAAATACGTTCGTAACATCTCCTTCGGGAACAAACCCTCCGCCATCAAGTTTGGCTTCCATTTCGATGACATCCTGGATCACCGGTATTTTGATGTTTTCAATGTTTACCTATGTGAATAATTTACATAGAGGATAAAAGGAGCAGTCGCACGTGCTAGTAGTTGAATGTTAGCGGACGGGAGTGGATCGGGCTTAGTCTAGTTCTTAGTACGTATGCGATGGCATTCTTCCTTTACCCCGAAGTTTTTACGATGGGCATAAAAAGAAAATACCCGGCAGAAACTGCCGGGCTTTTCCGAGAAACAAACCACTTACAACCTAAATTCGTATCTTTAATAACTGCCGGAGTCATTTGCCTACTTCCAGCGTATATATAAATTTTTTGAGCTCTCTTTTTTTCGTCCGGGCTTCTTAATTTCCTTCCGATTACATTACAAAGATACCACATTTCCCCCCGGGAAGTAAAGACACATTTTGGCACTTATCATACACGCCTAATGATTGTGTTTACAGTTTTCCCCCGTAGAGGTAGTTCTCTTATCCCGATGCCGGTTTTTTTCCCAAATGCCGGGAAGCTGCCGGAGTTGTACATTTGGCCGCAAAGAAATTTCATTGACAGATAAGCCTTAATGGGTACTTTACGGCCAAAATGCCCTTCAAGTAAGGGATAGGCGGCCTAAAGAAAGGTAACCGAAAAAAGAATAAGTGACATGAATGTATTTTCAAACCTTTCGGGTACTTTTTTTAATGAATTTGCTCAAACGATAATAAATAATACATATACTGCATTAAAAGAGAAGCCCAGCCCTATAAAAATTTTATGCGCAGCCGGGTTTTTTTTGAGAAGATTCTTGAAAAGGGGGTATTAGGTATTGGTCAATAGTCATTGGTAAAAAACAATTCAAGGAAAAACCTACGACTTATTCTAATACCGAGTACCCAATGACCAATGCACCACTGACTGATACCCAATACTCCCTTTCCTACTTAAACATACTCTTCAATTTCTGCAGCTTGGTCTGAAAATCATCTTCTTCCGCGGCGGGTTTGCCCCCTTCCTTCTTCCGGACCGGCTTTTCAGCTGGGGTCTCCGTTTTCATAGAGAGGGCAATGCGCTTACGGGGAATATCTACTGACACCACTGTCACTTCTACCTTCTGCTGCACTTTCACCACGTCATGCGGATTGGATACGTAGCGGTTGGACAACTCGCTGATGTGAACCAGTCCGTCCTGATGCACTCCGATGTCTACGAAGGCGCCAAAGGCCGTTACGTTGGTGACAATGCCGGGCAGTTTCATGCCCGTTTTTAAATCTTCCATGGTATGCACGCCTTCCGTGAAGCTGAATGACTCAAATTGCGCCCGGGGATCACGGCCCGGCTTGGCTAGTTCACTCATAATATCCTGTAACGTGGGCATGCCAACGGTGTCCGTGACGTACTTCTTGAGATCGATTTTTTTGCGCAGACTTTCGTCCTGCATCAGGTCACCCACGGAACATTTCAGATCGGCGGCCATCTTTTCCACAATGGCATAACTCTCCGGGTGAACGGCGCTGCGGTCAAGCGGATTAGCAGCATGGTGAATGCGAAGGAATCCGGCTGCCTGTTCGAATGCTTTTTCGCCGAGCCGGGGCACCTTCCGCAGGGCGGCACGGGAAGCAAACGGACCGTTGGTATTGCGGTATTCCACGATGTTTTGCGCTAATTGCGGCCCCAGCCCAGAGACGTACGTGAGTAGTTGCTTACTGGCTGTGTTAACTTCCACCCCAACCGCGTTTACGCAACTGACTACTACATCATCCAGGCTTTGCTTTAGAGCATTCTGATCTACATCGTGCTGATACTGACCCACCCCAATGGATTTAGGGTCAATCTTCACCAGTTCGGCCAGTGGGTCCATGAGTCGGCGCCCAATGGAAACGGCTCCCCTGACAGTTACGTCGTAATCCGGAAATTCCTCGCGGGCTACGTCGGAGGCCGAGTACACGGAAGCGCCGCTTTCATTGACTACCACTATCTGAATGGAAGCCGGCAGATTAAGGCTGCGTACGAAGCTTTCCGTTTCCCGGCTGGCCGTACCATTGCCGATAGAAATGGCCTCTATCTCAAACTGTTCGCATAGCTGCTTCACGGTGGCGCCTGACTTCGCAATCTGGCGCTGGGGTTCGTGGGGGAAAATGGCTTCGTAGTGGAGCATTTTTCCCTGACGGTTCAGCGCGGCCACCTTACACCCCGAGCGGAAACCAGGATCAATAGCCAGTACATTTTTCTGCCCGAGTGGAGCAGCCAGCAATAACTGGCGAAGGTTGTCGGCAAATACCCGGATGGCCTCCTCATCGGCTTTTTTCTTGGACATGAGCCGGATCTCAGTCTCCATCGAAGGTTTCAGCAGCCGGCGGTAGGAATCTTTTACCGCCAGTTGAACCTGATCTGCCGCTTCTCCGCGACCTTTTACAAAGCGGCCTTCCAGCAGTTCCAGGGCCGCTTCTTCCTCCGGACCGGCATCCAGCATCAGTACCAGTTCTTTTTCGCCGCGGCGCATGGCCAGTACGCGGTGCGAAGGGGCGGTGGCAATGGACTCCGACCATTCGAAGTAATCCTTGAATTTCTGGGCCGCTGACTCCTTACCGGGAATCACTTTGCACTGGTATTTGCCTTTTTCCCAGCACAATTGGCGCATAGCCGTCCGGGCTTCCGCGTTTTCATTGATCCATTCGGCCATAATATCCCTGGCTCCGGCTAAGGCTTCCTCCGCTGAGTTAACGCCTTTGTCACCATCCACAAATTTTTGTGCTTCGGCCAGTACTCCATTGTTTTCCTGCTCAAACAGCAAAGTCGCCAGTGGTTCCAGTCCCTTTTCACGGGCAATGGTGGCACGGGTCCGTTTTTTGGGTTTGTAGGGCAGGTATATATCTTCCAGAACGGTCATCGTTTCGGCAGCATGGATGGCCGCTTCTAATTCATCGGTAAGCTTGCCCTGTTCCCTGACCGATTTAAGAATGCTTTCACGGCGTTTGTCGAGTTCTCTGAGCTGTTCTACCCGGTCACGGATGTTGGCAATGGCTACTTCGTCCAGCGAACCGGTCGCTTCTTTGCGGTAACGGGAAATAAAAGGTACCGTAGCCCCCTCGTCGAGCAGTCCGATAGTGGCCTGCACCTGCCGCTCCTGCACGCCCAGTTCCTGGGCAATTTTGGCAATGTGTGAAATACTCATGCAATAAAAGATGATATAAAACGCGGCAAAAGTAGTAAAAGCCCGGCTCTGCCCTATGACCATTGCGAGTGAATTTACCATTTCGGGACCAGTTTCCTTTTGCATTAGTCCTTAATGCACGAAAAGATTGGTAAAACGCAACTTGCTATTTTACTGCTCCGTACATCTGATCAGTTATCCTTTCCCTCTTACTGGTATTTCCTCAGGCAGTACTAATGGCAGGCAGGGGATGTTTTTTTCATCCATAAATAATGAAGGCTATGGCAGAGATACCAATAAGACCCCAAAAACGGAAAATAGGTTGGCCGTGGATCGTAGCGATGTTGATTGTACTGACTGCAGTTGTGTTTTTACGGTTTAAAAACCATGAAATGAATACAAATGCCGAAAGCAGTACTTCCAGATTTTCGCCCGTAACCAAGCGTGTAAAGCTGGTCACTCGATGGAACCCGACTAGAAGAATCGGGTACCGGAATTGTTTATATATCCATTACGGTCAGATACCTAAAAAACCAGCGGCGTTGATTATGTTATAATTTCTATTGGCTATGCCCAATACCAGGCTGCAGCCCGAAGAAGTACGCTTCTGGAGAGGCGGGCTTTTGCATTGGGCATTTTATTTTATCAGAAAGGAAAAATAGTAATGAGCATATTTGGTTCTAATAAAGAGAAAAAGGATAAGGACTTGCAACCCGGAGAAGACCAGCTTCATACCAACGATGCCCTGGGAGAAACCAGCATACGGGAAGAAGAAGGGAGAGCTAATCGTAAATATCAGGACCTGCTTGACCAACTCTACCGGGAGAAGCACGAAAACGCTGCGCAGTATGGACAACGGATTGCCCGTATCCGGCAGGATGAGCAATATAAGGAAGACCTGCTGCAATCCAAGCTGAATACGTTGAGCGCTCAAAAGACCGAACAGGAGCAGGCCCTGCAGGAACGTCTCACGCAAATTCAAAGTAAACACGCGGCTCAGGAACAGTTATACCGGGAGCGTCAAGCCCAACTGGATCAGTTTGAACGCGAACGAACCGACGCGCAGCAGGCGCATATCAGCGCCCTTGAGCAAGAAAGTCAGGCGGAAATCCGGGCATTGGAAGCGCAAATAGAACGGCTGCAGCAGGAACTTGCCCTTAAACGTAAACAATACCAGGAACGCATGGCCGGGGTAAATACGGGAAGCCACTACCAAGAGGAAGCCAAACAAGTGCGGACTGAGCTGCAGAAAGCCTGGAATGATCTGCAACTGCAGTTTGAAGATGAGCTGGCACATATACAAAAGGAAAAGGCCCGCAACGATGCTGAGTTTGAAGCCCGGCTGATCCCCTTACGGGAAGAGTTAAGCCGGGCCCAGGGCGAAATTGGGGAGAAGATCGGCCACGTGGAAAGAGAGCAAGCCCTGCAGGAGCAGCTGATTGAAGACCGGATCCGCCAGGTGGAGGAGGAGCGGTTACACCTGGAACGGCAGGAGCAGTTACGGATGGAACGGGAAAATCTGGCATCGGGCTACCGGGAGCGCAATCAGCAATTGCAACAGGGAACCCTGTGCCGTATGAAAGATATCGAAGCCGATTATGAAGTAGCCGACCGTCATCAGGATGTCCGCGGCTGGAGTATTATTGGCCAGAATGCCCAGAAAATCGGCAAAGTCGATGAGTTAATTGTGGATACGAATGTTATGAAAGTACGCTACCTGGATGTAGCCGTTACGGGTAGTCTCTTGCCCGAGGGCGAACCAAACCGGCACTTGTTGCTTCCGGTAGGGGTAGCCACCCTCGATTATGATCATAAGGCCGTACTGGTTCCTACTCTCGATACAGCGTTGGCTTTAAAAATTCCGGCTTACCGGGGTGAACCGATTAGCCGCGACTATGAACGCACATTGCTGACGGCCCTTTCTTCCGATTATACGGTAGGTTCCGACTACGACCCGAATTTTTATGACCGTACTGACTTCGACGACAGCCGTTTCTACGGAAATCGGGACCGGTAGCCGTTAAAGGCGTCATTCAGGTGATTGATTGATCTGCCTCAAAGCGGGAATCTAACATTTATTTGTACCCCGGCCACGTCCGATAGCTGATCTATAGCGGATGTGACCGGGGTACACTGTTTTTTGATGGAGACTTACAACTGAATTATGACTTTCACAAAACTTAGAATAAATTGGGCTTTGAGAAGTAAAGCCTGAAGAAAGCGTAACCGGAAGCAGGTAAAGCTGGATGGATGAGAGGTAGCCGCTAATGGAGCCTTTTCGCAGCCCGTATGGCTAAAGCAAGTGTAGATAAGTAGATCACTAGAATTAATTTATACTATTTCTTGTCATTCCCGGAGGGAATCTTCTTTGATCATAACGCTGATTGACCTAAACCGAGAGGATTAGCTTCGCTGAGAGAGTTCCCTCCGGGAATGACAGCGGCAGGGAGAATCGTCTAAAGTAATTGTAAAGAACTACTTAGTAATCGAAATAGTGTACCTAGCAAAAAAGAAAATATGAAAGAAAACCGTAATTCCAATCGCCGGGACTTTATCCGGAAATCAGCTTTAAGCGGAGTTATGATGGCTACGGTAGCGGAAGTGCTGGCAGAAAAGGGTACAGCCAGTCAAGCTGATAAAATTACCTTGGACAAAGACGCCGTAATTCTGTTTCAGGGAGATTCTATCACCGATGCCGGAAGGAAGAAGGACGAAGCCGGATTCAACAGCAGCAGTGGTTTGGGTTCGGGATATGCTTTTATGGCCGCTTCCGAGTTGCTTTACAAGCATCCCGAGAAAAGCTTAAAAATCTATAATAAAGGCATCAGCGGGAACAAGGTATATCAATTGGCCGAACGCTGGGAAACGGATTGTCTGCAACTGAAGCCGAATGTAGTCAGCATTTTGATTGGGGTCAATGATTTCTGGCACACTCTCACCAACAACTACCAGGGCACCATTGAAACCTACCGTAAAGACTACAAGGCACTGCTGGAAACGACCAAAAAGCAGTTGCCCGGCGTGAAACTGGTTATCGGTGAACCTTTTGCTATCAAGGGCACTAAGGCAGTGGATGATAAATGGTTTCCCGCCTTTGACGAATACCGCAAAGCAGCCCGTGAACTGGCAGCAAGCCAGGGGGCCGTTTTTATACCTTACCAGACCCTTTTCGACAAGGCCCAGAAAACGGCGCCGGGAGCCTACTGGGCCCCGGATGGGGTACATCCATCCCTGGCTGGCGCCCATCTGATGGCTCATGCCTGGCTGGAAGCGGTGAAATAATGGCAGAAAAGAACGGGTAGGCGTTTGGAATAAATACATGGTTGTTTCCTGACACGCATGCATTGAAATAGGTATTTCATAAACGTATACAAACCCCATGAAGAAAGCTTTATTCCTTTTAATCCTGGTCCTGGCAGCCCCAACCGGATTCATTCAGGCCCAGCCAGCCGGTTGGAAAATCGTAGAAGGAAAGATCACTACGCCCTGGGCCGCGAAAGTAAACCCGGCCAATCCCTTGCCTGAATACCCCCGGCCTCAGATGGTACGCGAAAACTGGATGAGTCTGAACGGATTATGGGAGTATGCCTTGCAGCCTAAAGCCCAATCCGAAACCAGGCCAACCGCTTTTTCCGGTAACATACTCGTGCCTTACGCCGTCGAATCTGCCTTGTCAGGGGTGGGAAAAACCCTGGGAAAAGACAGTGTACTATGGTACCAGCGCACCGTCACGCTGCCCGCGAAGCTGAGAAAGGGAAATGTACTGTTACACTTCGGGGCCGTAGACTGGCAATGTGATGTGTACGTCAATGGCCAGAAGGCAGGCACCCACCAGGGCGGCTACGACCCTTTTTCGTTTGATATTACTTCGCTGCTTGGCAAAGGAAACAACCAGGAGATAAGTTTGCGGGCAGGAGATAAGTTTGCGGGTATGGGACCCGACTAGTGACGGTCCGCAGCCCCGCGGCAAGCAGATTAAGAATCCACACGGAATCTGGTACACTCCGGTATCGGGAATCTGGCAGACCGTGTGGCTGGAGTCCGTTCCTAAAACGCATATTGCTTCCACCCGGCAGACCCCGGATATCGATGGACAGATGCTCAGCGTTACGGCCCAGGTGCAAAACGGGCAGTCCGGCGACCAACTGAGAATCACTGCCTGGGACGGAAAAAATAAGGTGGCCGAAAAGGAAGTGGCCGCCGGCACCGCGGCGCAATTACCTATCGCTAATCCGAAGCTTTGGTCGCCGGATGCCCCTTTTCTGTACGATCTTAGCGTAGCCGTAGTGCGCAAGGGAAAAGTGGTGGACCAGGTGAAAAGCTACTTTGCGATGCGCAAAATTTCAATGAAACCAGACAACCATGGCATTCAGCGCATGCTGCTTAACAACCAGTGTGTGTTCCAGTATGGTCCGCTGGATCAGGGTTGGTGGCCCGATGGCCTGTATACAGCTCCCACGGATGAAGCGCTTCGCTTTGATATTGAAAAAACCAAAGAGATGGGCTTTAACATGATCCGTAAGCACGTGAAAGTGGAGCCGGCCCGCTGGTATTACTACTGCGACAAACTCGGTATGCTGGTATGGCAGGATATGCCCAGCGGCGACTTGGGTAACCGTTGGGATGCGCGGCCCGGCATTATCGGCCAAGCCACTGAAAAAGACCGTACTCCAGAGTCGGAGAATATATTCCGCACGGAATGGAAAGCCATTATGGATGCCAATTATAACTTCCCTTCTATTGTAGTGTGGGTACCTTTTAACGAAGCCTGGGGCCAGTTTAAAACCGAAGAAATTACCAAATGGACGATGGACTATGACCCTTCCCGCCTGGTCAACAGTGCCAGTGGAGGTAACTTTTACCCGGTGGGCCATATCATTGACCTGCACAATTATCCGGCCCCGGCCATGCCCCAGCCCGATATATACGGGACCAAACAGATAGTAGTATTGGGCGAATTTGGTGGCCTGGGGCTGCCCGTGCCAGATCATACCTGGCAGCAGAAAGACAACTGGGGGTACCAGACTTTTAAGAATCCGGATGAACTATATGATAAATACCAGTCTTTTATCAGTAGTCTGGAGAAACTGATTGGAAAGGGGCTCTCCGCGGCGGTCTATACCCAAACTACGGACGTAGAAGTAGAGACCAATGGCCTGATGACCTACGACCGGAAGGTAATAAAAATGCCCGAAGCCAAATTAAAAGGGATACACGGCAAATTGTATAATCCTTCGCTGGGGAGCCTGCAAAAGTAGGAAGTGGTAGTGATAAATGTTGAAGACTAAAGACGATTATAGAGCAGGCGTCCCACCTGCGGTCAGCGTGTTAGGCGAAATAGTTTGTCTAAGTCTACTCTTCCGTAAAAGGGGCCGGAGGCCCTTTCGATAGTCGTCACTCGACAAAGCCAAGCGACTGGTTAGGAGACTTTTTCGGAAGGCTAAGGGCCGAAATAGTCTCCTAACCAGAAGCAAGCGACTGTTTTGCTACGCATTCACCGAATCATACACAATCACCTTCGTCCAAAGATTGGAACATTCTTCCACAAATTTCAGGTGCGTAGGATGGTTCTGGTATGCATCCTGGTCTTTGCGGTTGTCAAAAATCAGCAGCAGCGAAAATTGGTATGAGGTATCAATCACCGGGCGGTTGGTATCGGCGGGTACGCCAATGTGTACCGTTTTAATGGTTTCGATCTTGGTAAGGGTCTGCAAGCCTTTCAGCAACCGGGCATGATCTTCCTTGCTGGCCGGATTTTTCAGCCAGAAATACACGTGATGCACAAACATAGAAGTAGATTTTAAGGAGTTAGTTTGAGAAAATAAGGGAAGCGTTAAACCAGTGGTGGCAAGGACACCTATGGTTTGCTTCATAAATGTCCGTCTGACTATTTTCTGGCTAACGGGACCGTTTTCGGGTGAATGGATCATAAAAGAGCCTTAACTTAGAATAATAATGGGGTAAAGGTAGCTGCCTTCATACGGGTATTTCTTGTATAAATTCATCATTTCCCGGTATTTTGCCTATGTATGAAGCGATTTAACCAGTACGAGCCCTTTAATATTTCCCGCTTTGAGCTGACCCAATGGCCATATCCGCTCCACAACCACAACCATTTTGAGATTATTTTCATCCACGAAGGCACGGGCTTTCATTTACTTAACGAACACCGGTTTGCGTATCAGGCTGGTGATGTATTTTTATTAGGACCGCAGGATGCCCACTTGTTTGAAATCAGCACGCTTACCCGGTTCTGCTACGTCCGTTTCACGGAGTTGTTTTTTCAGGGGGATCAGAAAGAATGGAAAGAAAAGCACTGGCAGCAAACGATTGAGTACCTGTTTCATACCCCTTACCAGGCTTGCGGCAGCCTGGTGAAAGATGCTGGCGAAAAGAGGCAACTTGATCACTTACTCAACGTATTGCTTCATGAATACGACCACCGGAGCCAGCAGTTTGCCGACAATATTCTTGATTATACCATACGGTCTATTGTGAGTATACTGGCCCGCAATATTTCGGTCCAGGCTTTTGGTGACTGGCCCGCAGGTGTAAAGCGTTCCCTGGCCCTGGAGCAGTTGCTGGTATACATCAGGCAGCACATTTATGAGCCCGAAAAACTCCGGATGGAGCATCTGGCTGACCAGTTTCACTATTCACCCAACTATCTGAGCATTTTTTTCAAACGGCAGACTGGTGAATCCTTGCAGCAATATATCCTGCGGTACAAGCTCAAACTGGTAGAAACCCGTCTGCAGTTCAGCAACTGGAGTATTTCGCAGATTGCCTTCGAACTGGGGTTTTCGGATGAAAGTCATTTGAGCAAGCTTTTTAAGAAATATTACCTGCTTACTCCCGGTGAGTTCCGCCGGCTACCGGAGCAAAAGGCAATCGCTAAGTGAATGACTGGATGGGTATATGGGTAAATTACGCCAACATTCTAGGGTAAACTACGTAGTGTATATGAAACCACTTTAACCTTAATCCCATGAGCTTGAACGAAATAATCGTAGTAGACAAGACGGAACTTGATCAGATACCTGATCTGAAAAGCAAGCTTTTTGCGTTGGTTGAACAGATGGAAGAAACCGGCCATAACTATACCTTTCTACCACGCCCCGATAATATGCAATTGTGCACCCGGTTGCTAGAGACCCACGATGTCAGTTATTGTTTTCCCGGTCTTGCTTCCCAATAAATTATTGCCAGTATGATTGTGATACTTAATTATTATTGTTCTTTTCCTCCGGAGCCTCTCTTCATGGAGGCTTCGTTCGGTTCTGACAGAGTGGAATAAAATCAATTTAACTTTTTGGGCTACCTGGTAAGACAGCGCCTTCCCCGGCGGCGACCTTGCTCTGGAAAGGCTTGTATACAAATCTTTTGCTAATCTACCCGCCATAGCGGCTCCGGCTCCAACAGAGACCCAATAAAAACAACGGCCTCGTCCGGTATCGGGCGGGTAAAAAAGGCATTATTATCCGCACCGTCTTCGTTCGCACTTTTATAAAATGGCTTTTATCCGGTAAGATTGATACCCGGAGAAAATGCGTTTACGTCAACCCAGCGGCTGCAAGCCCAATCTCCGAAAGCAAATCTATATTTAGGACTTTAGCAATGAGAAACCAATTTGTACTGGCCTGCCTGACCATTTCCCTGTTTACCGCCTTTACCACCCAGCATTCGATCCGTTCAAACGGTAATCCGTCAGCCACCGCCGAGACTTTCCGGGAACCGGTGTATACCCCACTTCCCCTGGGAGCCATCAAGCCTAAGGGCTGGCTATTAAATCAGCTGCAAATCATGCGGAATGGTACTACCGGGCACCTGGACGAGGTATACGATAAAGTTAAAAAGGATAATGGCTGGCTCGGCGGCAAAGGAGACGGTTGGGAAGAAACCCCGTATTGGCTGGATGGCGCCGTTCCGTTGGCTTACCTGCTGGAAGACAAAACCCTGCAGGAAAAAGTCCTGAAATACATTAACTGGACTCTCTTACACCAGCGGCCTTCTGGCTACTTCGGCCCCATTACCAAAGCTGAATGGGAACAGGGCGCCCAGATTACCCCCGAAACCTGCGGACAGGGCGAGGATTGGTGGCCCAAGATGGTCATGCTGAAAGTAATGCAGCAGTATTACTCCGCTACCGGCGACGGGCGGGTTATTAAGTTTATGACCCATTACTTCAATTACCAGCGGCAGGCCCTGCAGAAGTGCCCCGTGAAACATCCTTTTTCTGCTGTGCTGATTAGCTCTCATTAGGCTTAATAACAAAGTTGATAACGATTTTTTAACTACTATCCAAGTAAATTCAATTTAAATAATTGCAACTAACTTCTCTTCATCGCGTAAAACTTGCACAGTTACCTTCTAAACTGTAATTGAGGTACGGAACGAACCTTCTGTAAATGAGCTTATTCTGACCTGTTATTACAGAAGGGGTAACCGGTTAATCAGTTTTTATCATTTTTAAAATCATTTTAAAAACTATTTGAGTTATGGCAGAGATCAATATTGAGCCGAGAAGCAAAAGACCAATTTGGCCGTGGATTCTAGGAGTCCTCTTACTAGGAGGATTAATTTGGTTCTTAACCAGGGACCGTGACCGAGACCCAGCTTCTGCACCGGTAGCGGTAGGCGCCGCCGCAAATGATGCAGCGGATGCTGCCGGAAACGCAGTAGAAAATGTCGGTGATGCGGCAGCAAATGTCTGGAGCAAGATTGACAGGAATGCTCCCAAAGTTGATATACCGGAGTTGAAGATTAACTCACCGGATTTTGAAGCCCGGGGCAATGACCAATACACCATTTACTCATTGGGCGAAAATCTACTGTTTGACACCGATAAGGCTACCTTACGGGCCGATGCTGCGCAGAATCTGAAGCAAGTAGTCGCTTCCATTAAGCAGCGTCATCCCGAGGGACAAATCCGGGTGTATGGCCACGCAGATGCTACGGCCGGTGCGGAACATAACAAAGAATTGTCAGAGCAGCGGGCTGAAGCAGTGAAAAACTGGCTGACCAGCAATGCCGATATGGATGCCTCACGTATTTCGATCGTGCCCGTTGGGGAAAATAAACCGGTTGCTTCTAATCAAACCGAAGCAGGACGTCAGCAGAACCGGCGCGTGGAAATTGTTTCTGTTGACCAGTAAGTGTAACTGGGCGGGTGTTTAAAACCTCATCCCCAGTCTACTTCAACTACGCTCAGCGCAGGCGTTAGCTTCGCTGATCCAGGGTTCTCCTGCTGAGAAGGGGAATTACAATCGTTGAAATCAGAAAGTCCCTCTCTTCATCCGGAGCATTAAGCCCATGAAGAGGAGTGCGAAGAAAGGGGAGGAATTTAGGGTGAGGTGTTAAAATACTAGCTGCATACCAAACAATTCGGGGAGTATCCCTGAATGCTACTTATCCGGGCAGCGTTTTGCCCCGGGAAAAATCAAACCCAAACCGTTAAGAAATCATGTCACAAACTGTAATTGGAATTTTTGATAACGCCAGCCAGGCGCAGGAAGCCGTAAGTCAGCTGGTTAGCAACGGCTTTAGCCAGGACAGCATTGATGTATCGGCCCAGAACGCCACTGGCACTACCCAGGCTGATAATGATAGCCGGGTAGAACGTTTCTTTGATAATTTATTCGACAACCGCGACGAAGCCAGCAGTTACTCGCAGATGGCCCGGCGCGGCTCTATGGTAACTGTGCACGCAAAAACGACGATGGAAGCGCAACGTGCCTCTCAGATTCTGGACCACTATGGCGCCGTAGATGTCAACGAAAGGGCTCAGCAATTCGGTAGCACCGGTCGTATGGGTACCAGTGATGCTTCCAGTGCGTCAGTGCCTGTAATTGAAGAACAATTACAGGTGGGCAAAAGAGAAGTAGAAACGGGTGGTGTGCGGGTAAGAAGCCGCATCATTGAACGGCCCGTGGAAGAAAGCCTGCGTCTCCGGGTGGAGCACGTACACGTAGAACGCATTCCAGTAAACCGTGTGGTTACGGATGCCGATGTGAATGCTTTCCAGGAGCGGACTATTGAAGTAACTGAACAAGCTGAGGTACCGGTGGTAAACAAAGCCGCCCGGGTAGTGGAAGAAATATCCCTCGAAAAGGAAGTGGAAGAACGGGAAGAAACCATCCGGGATACGGTACGGAGTACTGATGTGGAAGTTGAAAATGTTACTGGTGACAACTTTACAACTGGGACGACTGCAGGAGGAATTGCTGCGGGAGGACAAACCCTTGGCGGATTGGCTAACGAGAGTGACCGCGATGAGAGTGCTTTTCTTACGTCCGCTAACCAAGGCTGGACCAGTACCCTTAAGCGTATGAAGGAAGTAGAAGATGATTACAAGGTATCCGATGAAGATCCGGATGTGCGCGGATGGGACGTAGTAGGACGTAATGGCGAGAAAATCGGTGAAGTAGATGAACTGATTGTAGACACCCAGGCGCTGAAGGTTCGTTATCTGGATGTAGATATGGACGACAGCCTGCTGGATATGGATGATGAAGAGCAGCACTTCCTGCTGCCAATCGGGGCTGCCAACCTGGACTACGATAATAAAAATGTTATGGTAGCTAACCTGGATGCGGCATCGGTTTCTCAACTTCCGGCTTACCGCGGTGACACCATTACCAGAGAGTACGAACATAGTGTACTTGCTGCTTTATCTCCTGGTTATACGGCGTCAGTCAATGAAAATGAGTTTTATGATCACGATAATTTTAATTCTGACCGGTTCTACGGTTCCCGTCCTTCTCAGCGGTAAACCGAGTACCTGCCCGTAGAAGGGGCCGTAAGTTGGATACTAATTTATAACAGGAGTAGTCTGGTTTTCAGACTACTCCTGTTATTTTATTATAGCAAACAATCCGCCAGCTATACCGTTTGTAGTACTGTACCCAGTAATGCTAAATTCTAAATGTTAAAGGTTAAGTGAAGAGGAGCTAAAATATTAATTATAGCAATCATTGATACTATTTCCATTTAGCGCTTAGCATTTAAAATTTACCATTGTCCGGTGCCCTTGCTGCGGGTAGTATCCAAAATATCTACTTCTATGGCTTCCAAAATGAGTTGCAGCGTAATTGCCAACAACCGGATTGTATCCCTTGACCAACTGACGGCCAAGCAACAATCCAGGTTTTCGGATAATGTCCACGATATTGTATTGCTGCTAACCGAGATCTCCTGTTCGTATCATCCGGAGTTTGATCAGAAGCTGATTGTGAGTTTTAAGAAAGATAAAATAGATTATACGCTGCTAATCTGCTGCTGCCCTCATTTCCACAGCCTGGTAAAGTTTTTATCCCGCCCTTCGCCCATTAAACTTAACTTTATTTATCGCCGGCGTTCAAATATTATTCCCCTGAATTGAACCGGCAGGCACTTCCTCGGTGCCGGCAGACTGGCCGGATGCCATTTTCCATTCCTGGGGTATATCGGCTTGGGCAATATAAACGCCCTCCCGGGGATGAATAAATTCAATATCCGGCTTAAAATAGAAGTAAACGTGGGCCGTTTTAAAAGCGTAATTCTTCGGATGAACCAGTTTCTCCAAGAGGCTGTCAGAAACGGCAAATTCCATGACCTTGTTATTTTCCATCACGCATTCGCAGATGGTCATGTGCGGAATGGAAAAATGACTATCTGGGACACCATCCGTTGATTGGGTAAGCTGATATACTGCGTCTTTCCGGATATGGATGTTTTTTATCGGTCCGGCTGCCTTCAGTACCGACAACCATTGATACTTCCAGTTACTGGAGCTATCTTCTCCGCCGTGGTACTCGTCGGCGTATATCTGGTTAAAATTAGGATTGTTTTGCTGAAAGGTAACATGAATTTTCATGAGTTCACGGGGAGAGTAAGCTGGTATAAAATATGGAAATAGTAAATTCCGAAGGTTAAATGAAAAGAAGATAAAGGGCTTGCCATCAATGATTCGTACCCGTTTCATTGAGCATTTAACATTCAAAATTTAGTATTACCGGAAATACCTTTAACGCAGATTACCGGAAAAGGGCTGACTGTTTGGATAGTTCTTTGGTAACTACTTTAATTTAAAGAATGAACCTTACCGGAACACAAATGATAGCCCACTCAGCTAGTTCCTTTGATCAGCCAGATAAGCTTTATTGTCGTAAAGCTGTCTGAAATTGTTTACAGTCCGATGTAGTAATCGTAGCCCCGTTCGGCCCAGTAATCAGATGGTGCCGATTCGCTTCAGGTGCTTTACGCCATACTTGACCGGAATAATCAGCCGCAACGGGTAGCCATGATTTTCGGGTAACTCCTTGCCGTTCATTTCGTAGCAGAGGATAGTTTGGGGATGCAGGGCACTCTCCATATCTAGCCCGATGTAGTAGGCCTCGTCGGGGGTACGCATCCCTACATATGGCGGCGTGAATCCCAGGGCATGTATTTTAAAAAGCCAGCCAGGGCGTTGAAATTTTGGTTATTATAGTCCCAGTGTTCTTTTTTTAATCTGGCTGAACCGGCAGATCGCCGTTGCCGGATTTGGCAATGAACCGGTAGCCGCCGTGATTCAACCCGGCTTGACTACTATTCACCAGCACCCAGTTGAAATTGGTAAGAAAGCTGCCCAATTGTTTCTAAATCAAATGATTCACCCGGAGGAATTTATTCCCCAAACCCACGTAATTTCCGGTGAGCTGATCATCCGGGAGTCAACGCGAAAAAGTAAATAAGCTGCGGGCAAGCAGTAATCAGGTTTGCTGATGCTTGCAAATTTTAAAGCAGCGCTGAAATACCTATGGAACTGCCCAAAATATAATTTTCAAATTATTTCGGTAAGTTTCTGTGAAGAAGATGAAAAGCCACGGTTTTACCCGGAGGGTACTATCCTGATTCAGTATTGCCAAAAATTTACTGTCAATTTAAACCTGCTAATGCAAAGAATTAATTTATTCATTCCCATTATTCTCTTGCTGGGAGGGAGTTTTAGCTCATTAGCCCAGCAAAATTCTCTTTCACTCATCCCCGAGCCAGTGAGCCTGCAACGGGGACAGGGCAGCTTTGCCCTGACCAGTACTACAAGTATCTCCGTTGCGGCGGGACAGGCAGAAGCAGCCAAAATAGCGGCCTATCTGGCGGCAAAATTGCAGCCGGCTACGGGCTTTGGGCTGAAGGTGGCTAATGCACCCGGAGCGCAGGGCATTCAGTTGGCGTTAAACAGCAAACCGGATACGCAACTAGGCCAGGAGGGATATCACCTGGAAGCTACTGCCGGTAAAATAAGTATCACGGCCAACCAGCCAGCGGGTTTGTTTTACGGTGTGCAGACCCTGCTGCAATTACTGCCCAAGGAAATAGAAAGCAAAACTCCGGTCCAAGGGGTAAAATGGGAAATACCGGCAGTGACCATTACTGATTATCCGCGTTTTGCCTGGCGGGGAATTATGCTGGATGTCAGCCGTCATTTCTTCCCGAAGGAGTACGTAAAATCCTATATCGACCAGATTGCCCGTTATAAATACAACCGTTTTCACTGGCACTTATCGGATGACCAGGGCTGGCGGGTAGAAATCAAAAGCTTTCCCAAACTTACTTCCGTGGGGGCCTGGCGGGTGCCGCGGGTCGGTACATTCGGTTCCAACGAGCCGCCTAAACCCGGCGAAAAAGCTACCGACGGTGGTTTTTATACCCAGGAAGATATTAAGGAGGTAGTACAGTACGCCAAAGACCGCTACATTGAAATCATGCCCGAAATTGACGTGCCCGGTCATAGTATGGCCGCCATTGCTGCCTACCCGGAACTTTCCTGTACTAAAGACCCCAATACTAAAGTAAACCCCGGTACTAAATTTTCGACCTGGCATTCCAATGGCACCTTTACGATGCACATTGATAATACCCTGAATCCGTCGGACGAAAAAGTGTATGGGTTTCTGGATAAGGTATTTACGGAGGTCGCCTCCCTTTTTCCCTTCGAATACATTCACATGGGTGGGGATGAGTGTTACAAAGGGTATTGGGAAAAGGACCCGGGTTGTCAGGACCTGATGAAGAAGCTGAATCTGAAGAACACGGTGGCCTTGCAGAGTTACTTTTCCAAACGGGTAAGCGATATCATCAAAAGCAAGGGTAAAAAAGCCATGGGGTGGGATGAAATTCTGGAAGGCGGCTTGCCTCCGGGGGCTGCCGTGATGAGTTGGAGAGGTATGAAAGGTGGCATTGAAGCAGCCCATCAGAAGGCCCCGGTGGTCATGACTCCTTCGCCCCACTGCTACCTGGATCTCTCCCAAGGAGACCCTGCCATAGAACCTCCCGTTTACAGCACCGTCCGGCTCAAGTCCAGTTACAACTGGGACCCAATTCCGAAGGGCGTCGATTCTACCCTGATTCTGGGCGGCCAGGGCAATCTATGGACCGAGCAGATTCCGACGGCGCCGCAGGTGGAATACATGACCTATCCCCGGGCTTTTGCGCTTTCTGAAGTATACTGGTCCCCAAAAGGGCAGAAAGACTGGGATTCCTTCATTACCCGGATCGAAACCCATTTTGAACGTTTTGACCAGGCCCGCCTGAATTATGCCCGCAGTATGTATGATCCGATGATTACGGTGAAAAAGAACGAGGCGGGTCTGTTGGTGCTGAATCTGGCTACTGAAGTGCCCGGACTCGACGTGCATTATAC
The DNA here is from genome assembly GCA_030448185.1 of Cytophagales bacterium. Taxonomy (GTDB): domain Bacteria; phylum Bacteroidota; class Bacteroidia; order Cytophagales; family 172606-1; genus CADCTQ01. The sequence continues at coordinate 87,624 of JAUJNL010000005.1, forward strand.
CGTGGATAACACCATTCCCAATCAATACTACCCAAAGTACACTGAACCCGTAGTGATACCGGAAGGCGCCGATATGGTGCGGATAATTACGTACCGGGGCGGCAAACCGATGGGAAGACTCATCTCCATCAAAATGGAAGACCTCGCCAAGCGGGTGAAAAAATGACCTTCGATGTGGAAGTAAGGAGCGAGAAGCGAGGAGATAGAAGTGAGAAGATGTACAATATTCGATGTTCGATGTATGATAGGAGATTGTAGAGACACGTGATTTATAACGTCTTTTTGCGTCCGGCAGCAGTCGCTTGCCTCCGGCGAGTGACGATTATTCAGCGGGCGTCTCGCCTGCGGAAAAAAGCGAAAGTCCTATTGCAGATACGCATTTCCGTAAAACGGGGCGAGGCCCTATGAATAATCGTCACTCGCCGGAGGCAAGCGACTGTCGATGGAAGGTTCGATGCTAAGTTATCTCCTTCCGTTACAATAAAAGAGAGCAGGTTCTAAACCTGCTCTCTTTTTATTGTAATGGCTTATTCTAATGCCAATTGAGTTTTTATCGAACTACTGGCAAATCCACCCATTACTCACATCGAACATTACTCTTCTCGCTTCTACCTCCTCGCTTCTCGCTCCTTCTTCGAACTATTGGTACTGGATGTAGATCGGACGGGGTTTCAGCTTGAGTACGTCGGCGGGCTGCATCTCCTGCTGCTGACCTACGCGGGCTGCATCGTTCTTATAGAAAATCTTGAAACCGGTGAATTGTACGGGCTCCGGATAAATGAACTGCTTGTAAGTCGTGACTTTTTTGGCCGTTATACCCCAGCCGTCCATGTCCATGATTACCTGTACTTCGGGACGTAACTTGATCTGCTTGTAATTAGTAACCATGGGCCGCGTAAAACGGTGCACCACCAGCATTTTCGGCGGCAGGTTGTATTTCTTCACAATGTCGGCTAAGTACTCAGTTGTGTAATTAATATCGGCGGCATCAAAGGTGCCAATGGCCGAACCGGGCTTGGCGCCGCTTTTCATTGAAAATTCCGGGTCAATGCCTAAATGGACCTGCGGCATGGCCAGGTATTTCTCAAATTCTGGTACTTCCTGCTGCAAGGTGCTCATACCGACCTGAATATCAATAAATACCAGCGCATTAATTTCCCTGGCCCAGTTAATGACGGTATCAATCTGATGGAAGGGCATCCGCAGGCGGTAGGTACCTCCTTTGCCAGGATTTAACTGGGCAGTCACGGCAATGTAATGCAGCGCGGGAATGGCTGGCGTTACAGTGTCGGCTACCGTCCATTTGTCTACTTCCTGCTGCAATTTGCTCAGCATCGCTTTTTTGGGCAGCTCTCCCAGAATACCCATTTGCTTGGAATATAAATTGCCGTAAAAGGAAACCACCCGCTTGAAGGAAGTACGGTTTCTGCGTTGGGATACGGGTGTTTTACCGGCCAGCGTCCCGTAGTGTCGCCATTACTCAGGTGTTTCAGTACTCTATTGTAAGCGGCTGTATCCAGCATGCGGGCGCTTCTATAACCTCCTTATGGACTACGGGCTGGATAATATCCTGCGATGGAGCAGGAGCGGGAGATGTGTTCTCAACTTTTTACCTTGCTCTGACAGCCGCAGAGAAAAGCAATGGACAATAAACTTACAGTTGCGTAACGGTAGAAAAAATTCATTTTGGTAAGCTTCGGCAATGGGTTAAATGGATAATCTGATTGCAAATGAACAGTACTTTTCTTAATAATGGTGGGTATTCGCCCGGTTCTGCTTAGGCGGCTGGTGTAAGCATTTGACCGTTTTAATACAATTCGGGCACTATTTTTACCTTCTGGTTTTCCTAAATCAGCAGACATGGTGGGATAGATCCGCTCTAAGCAGTTACCTTTATCTTCGGCAAAAGGGGCTTGGTTTTCGGAATAGATGCCTTCTTCGCAAAGACTGGTTGCGAACCTGGGCGTAGACCGTACGAAAGGGTGCTTTTCTGGTACAAGCCGGTGCAGCAGCTTGCTCAGGTACCAATTAAAGAGTTTATTTTCCGGCTGGTAACTGGAAGTAATACGTTTTGCCGGACGGCACTTCAAATCGGTAGGTGTAGTCGTCCTTTGAATCAAATTTGATCCAGGGGTTGTACAGTTTGAGGGTCTTGTAATTGATGTTGTTATCCTGGGCAAACTTGGCAATGTTTTCAATCGTGCTGGTTACGGCCACCGGCTTACTCTGCAGCGGCGGGTAATAGTCGTTTGGCTGCAGATAAAAACCATAGGCTGTCGGGTTCTCAATAATCAGTTTCATGGCCAGAATGCGAAACACGTAGCGGGCCGTTTCGGAAGTCAGGTATAAGTCGTAGTAGGAGGAGACGTTCTGGTAATTTTTTACCCGCCTCAGGGTGGGCTTGCCCAGATTGTAGGCAGCTGCCGCTAAAGTCCAGTTACTAAACTCGCCGTAATTCTCCTTAATGTGCCGGCAGGCGGCCCGCGTAGAAAGAATGGGGTCGCGCCGCTGGTCTACGTACGGCGATACTTCCAGGTGCAGGGCTTTGGCAACCGGGTCCGTAAACTGCCAGAATCCGTGGGCCTTGCCGGAGTCGGCATACGGTTCCAGTTCGCTTTCAATTACTGACAGGTAAAAAAAGTCGGAGGGTACCCCTTCCTGCGCCAGTATGGGTTCAAACAGGCCACGCCACCGGGAAACCCGCTTTAAGATAATCAGAGTGGTAGAGTGCCGGTAACAGGCCACAATCAATTCCCGCTCCAGCCGTTCCCGGACTTCGGCGTCCTCAAGGGGTACTTTTTCCCCCGCAAATGACAGCGCATCGGGCAGGGCTACCGGTGAGACCCGCTGGAAAACCGGCTGTGAGGGTGGGGATTGGGCTTGTCCGGTACAGGCAAATAAAAGCAGAGGAAGAAAAATAATAACCTCAGTAAACTTCATAAAAACGATAATTAATCGGGAAAGGGTAGATGTCGACGATTGAGCACACAAGTTTACCCAAAAAATTTTCCTGAAATTATCAGCCCAAAAGCTAATCCTGTATGATCTGGTGAACAAATGAGGTCTATCTCTACCAGAAAGATGGGTTGGGAAATACCCTCACTTCTGGTTGCCCCAACCTATAGGCGCTGCCATAGCCGGTAGAAAAGTAAGGGCCTCTTTCCGGACAATTATAAGGGCCTCTTTCCGGACAATTATTGGATGACTATGCTTCCGGATCATGCAGGGTGTTTCCGGAATTATAAGGAAGTAAATGAAAAGGTAAATAAAAACAAACCGATAGTTCAACGTCCCGGCTTTTTCGGTAACTTCCCTGCTTCACATTGCCCCTGATCATCGGGTGAATTGGTCCTGTATAAATGAAAATAGGATACACCCGGATGTTGAACCCTTTCCCAACTGGCCCGGATCAAAAGGCCTCATTACAGATCGAAGCCCTGAAAGCCTATGGTTGTCAGGAGATTTTTGAGGAAAAGCTTCCTGGAAAGAGCAAAAATTGCGCCCAGTTGCAGCGCATGCTGGCTCAGTTACAGCCTGGCGACCAGGTAGTAGTCGGGAAACTGGACCAGTTAAGTGGTTCTATAAAAGAACTGGTACAACTGATCACTATGTTTCACCAGCTGGGCGTCGACTTTATCAGTTTGCAAGATCGATTCAATACAGCCACTGTTGGGGGAAGACTGATATTTCAGGTTTTCGCCGCATTATCCGAGTTTGGCCGGGATACCTTGCGGGCCGGAACGCGGGCTTGGCTAAGTACAGCCCGGGCCCGGTGTCGAAAGGGGTGACGACCAAAGGGAATTTCGCCGGCGGCACGCCAAAGGGCTTCAGTCGCTAAGGATCTGTATGCAGCAAAACAGTTATCCATCCGGGAGATTTGCCAGCGGCTATCTATTAGCAAGCCCACTTTGTACCGGTACCTGAAAGAAGTGTAAGTATTAACGTGATTTTCTGTTAACGTACTTTTCTGTCTATTGATAATGAAAGATAAACTCCCTGTTTTCTCCTTTCCCAAATCATCTACCGGCATTGAAGGATTGGACAAGAAATTACCCATGGGGATTGCCCAGGCCGTCCTACCCTGTTATGCGGCAGCGCTGGTTGTGGTAAAACGTTGATGGCAATGGAATTTCTGATCCGAGGGATTGAGGAGTTTGATGAACCGGGTGTGTTTATGGCATTCGAAGAAACCGCCCAAGAGCTGACCGCTAACGTAGCCTCGCTGGGTTTTGACTTAACTACCCTGGTTGCCCAGAAAAAGCTCCGGCTGGACTACGTGCACGTAGACCGGTCCGAGATTGAAGAGACCGGTGAATACGACCTGGAAGGCTTGTTTATCCGTCTGGGCTACGCTATTGATTCGATTGGCGCCAAAAGAGTAGTTCTTGACACCATTGAATCGCTGTTTTCGGGCTTATCCAATGAGGCCATTCTGCGCGCCGAACTGCGGCGACTCTTCCGCTGGCTGAAGGACAAAGGCGTTACGGCCATTATCACCGCCTGAGCGGGGTGAGGCTTCACTGACCCGGCAGGGCCTCGAAGAATACGTGTCTGACTGCGTAATCCTGCTCGATAACCGCGTCAGTGACCAGATTACTACGCGGCGCCTGCGCATCGTTAAGTACCGGGGCAGTACCCACGGCACCAACGAGTATCCTTTTTCTAATCGACGAAGACGGGATTTCCGTCTTGCCGGTTACCTCCCTGAAGCTAGAGCATGAGGTGTCCAACCGGATCATCTCCTCGGGGGTCGAAGCATTGGACGAGATGTTTGGCCGGAACGGGTTCTTCCAGGGCAGCAGCGTGTTGCTAACGGGTTCGGCAGGCACGGCCAAAACTATTTTTGCAGCCTCCTTTGCGGGCCGTATGTCAGCGCAACGAACGGTGCCTCTTCTTTGCTTTTGAAGAATCGCCGCAGCAACTCATCCGCAATATGCGCTCCGTAGGTATTGACCTGGCACCCTACGTGGATAAGGGTCTCCTGGTGATTCATTCTTCCCGGCCCACCCTCAACGGGCTGGAGATGCACCTGGTGACCATCCATAAGATGATTAAGGTGTATAAACCCCAGGCGGTGATTATTGATCCGATCAGTAACCTGATCACGACCGGACAGATCGGTGAGGTGCGCAGCATGCTGACCCGCCTGATTGACTTTCTGAAAGTCAACGGCATTACGGCATTGTTCACCGCTTTGACGGTGTTATGGGGAAACCACCTCGAACTCACCGAAGAAGGCGTTTCCTCACTGGTTGACACCTGGATTACCTTGCGGGATATGGAAGGAGTTGGCGAACGCAACCGGGGGCTAAGTATTTTAAAATCCGGGGGATGGCCCATTCAAACCAGGTCCGCGAGTTTATCATTACCAATCAGGGCATTGAGTTGCTGGAGGTGCACATTGGTCCGGATGGGATCATCACCGGTTCAGCCCGGCTAACGCATCAGCTGCACGTACAAGCGCAGGCGCAGGCTTTCAGCACGAACTCAACCGCAAGGACCGGGAACTGGAACGGAAACGGAAAGTACTGGAAGCCACCATTGCTAACCTGCGTACGGAGTTTGAATCCGTGGAAGAGGAACTCAATCGCATCAATGTGGAGGAAAAACAGCAGTTGGATGCTTTCGCTAAGGGACAGAAGCAAATTAGCAGGTTTAGTCCGGAAAGTGAAAATAATGGATCAAATAATAAGTAGATGTGCTAATTGGATTATGTGCTGATATGCCAACGCTCCTCACTGTCATCCCCGGAGGGAACTCTCAGCGAAGCTAATCTTCTCTGATTAGAATGGCGATTGTATTAAACTATAAGATCCCCTCCGGGGATGACGAAAGAGGGATACAGTAAATATTAAAAAACTTCATGAACAATGTACTTACCAGTGAAAAACAATAGAATTTAGGAATTACGCTTAATTTACTCCGGCCAGTCAGGGTACAATACTGCATCTACTAATTTAATCAAACAAACAATGGAAGAGGAAACATGGGAGCTCAGACTCTATATATAGCCGGTCAGACCCCTAAATCAGTTACGGCCTTGGCCAACCTGAAAAATACTGTGAGCAGTTTCTGCAGGGCAAATACCAGATCGAAGTCATTGATCTGCTCAAAAACCCTCAGCTTGCCGAGGAGACCAGATTCTGGCCATTCCTACGCTGGTGCGGAAAGTGCCCGAACCCATCCGGAAGATCATCGGGGATTTGTCTAACCAGGAACGGGTACTGGTAGGATTAGACATTCGCCCGACTGAGGCTAAATAAATACCTTATGGATGAGACGGAATTGGATCAGCCGGGAAAAAAGCAATGGGCAGGAACCGAATGGATTTACCTATAGGCTTTACCTCTATATTACCGGAGTAACTCCTAATTCCTCTCGTGCGGTCAGGAATGTGAAGGAACTTTGCGAACAACACTTGCCCGGACGCTACGAACTGGTGATTATTGATATCTACCAGCAACCCGAACTGGCTAAGCAGGAGCAGATCATCGCCGCGCCAACGCTGATTAAAAAACATCCACTGCCCGAACGGCGGTTGATTGGCGATATGTCCGATGTGCAGCGGGTACTGACCGGCCTCGGATTACCGACTACTTAATTACTTCTCTATTCCATGAACGGAACTTCCGCTTATTACCAACTGCAAGCCGAAAACGAAGCCCTCCGCAACCGGCTGGAAGAAGCCGAAGAGTTGATCCGGGCCATCCGGGCGGCGAAGTAGACGCATTGGCTATTCAGGGGCCTCAGGGACCGCGTATTTATACCCTCAGGGCGCTGACCACCTGTACCGGAGATTGATTGAAGAAATGAACGAAGGCGCCGTGATCCTGGATAGGAACGGGATTATTCTCTATAGCAATCAGTGCTTTGCGCATTTATTGAAACTTCCCCTCGAAAAAGTGATTGGCTCTTCCTTCTTCAACTTTATACCCAATGGTTTCCAGACGTATTTTAAGGAATTGTTTGGACAGGGATGGGAAGGCAAAAGCAAAGGTGAAATACCGCTTCAGCATAGGACCGGTACGCTTGCTCCTTTCTCCTTGTCCATGAACACCCTGCCGCTGGGCGAATCAACCGGGCTGGGGGTAATTGTGACCGATCTCTCCGCCCAGCAGGAAATCAGGGACATCAAAGACCTGGCCGACCGGCAGAATACCCTTATCGAGCACCAGAATCAGGAGATCCGGCGGCAGGATAATGCCCGGAAAGAAGCGCAGCAAATGGGGATCATCCTGGAAAGCCTTCCCCAGATTGCCTGGACCACCAACGCGGCCGGTAAAAGCACCTATTTCAACCGGCAGTGGTACGCCTACTCAGGCACTGCTCCTGCCCACGATTTCAGCCTGGACCAGTTTATGCACCCCGATGATGCAGCATCTGCCATGGAACAATGGCAGTACTCATTAACTACGGGCCAGCCCTTCGAGACTGAATACCGGCTGTTGAGGGCATCAGATGGCGCATACCGGTGGATGCTGGGCCGGGCACTGGCCTTACGGAATGAAGGGCGAAATTACCCTATGGGTAGGTACCTGTACCGATATCCACGATCAGCGGGTGTTGCTGGAAGAACTGCAGCAGGCGAGGCGGCATCTGCACCTGAAATCAAGAGCTTAGCAAAACCAATGTAGACCTTGATAATTTTGTGTATACCGCCTCACACGACCTCAAATCACCAGTTAATAACCTGGATGGCTTACTCAAAATGCTGGCCAAGCGGCTGGAGGGGCAGCTCGACGAAACCAATTACAAGGTATTGGAAATGGCCCGTGCTTCTACCGTTCAGTTGCTGGGTACGATCAATGTCGTGAGTGAGATCACCATATTTCATAATGATAGTTATCTTGAACAAGTACCGGTACGCTTCGACGAACTGCTTGCCGATGTAAGACGGGATGTAGGTAGCCTGCTGACCGAGTCACAGGCGCAACTGAATATCGACTTTGAAGTCAAGGAGATACTATATGCCCGTAAAAACCTGCGCAGCATTCTCTATAACCTGTTAAGCAACGCCCTTAAATACCGGTCTCCCGAAAGACCTTCCCAGGTTCGTCTGTTCACCCGGATGGTCAGGGGAACGGCCATGCTGGAAGTAGCCGATAACGGGTTAGGCCTGCAACCTGAGCAGCTTGAAAAATTGTTCACGATGTTTAAGCGCTTCCACGCCCACGTGGAAGGAACGGGCATTGGTTTGTACATGATCCGCCGGATTGTGGAGAATAACGGGGGACTGATTGAAGTAGAAAGCAAGGAGGGGGAAGGAACCCGGTTCCGGATCTATTTCGGCCCCCGTGGCTGATAGCTGACCGCCGGTATTGCATACGGTTCGCTCAGATTATCCATCTTTCCCCTTTTATTTATGCAACTATACCTGCTGCCAAAAGGGGTTTGTACTCCGCTTAACCCTGTTTTTTTCCTTCCCGCCGGTATACCTGCCTCTCCTCCAAAATATTCTTCTAATCAACTAAAGTTTTAGTCTTTGCAATAGGAATGTGTTTATTTTGGCAGAACATTCACCGCAAAAGCGCATCATTCTCTCCCAATCCCCAGGACAGAATCATTTATAAAGTTGATGATTATTAGTTATGGTTCTTTGACAATTTTCGTGGAAACTGTTGCGCGTTTAGCTTCGCTAAGATAGTTGTAACGCACAATTACCAGAATCGCGTTTTAAACGCGAAAGAGTGATCTTGTCCGCAAAAATTGTCGCAGAATATTGATTAATTGATTATTTAATAAGCGGTGTTGTATCAGCACATCAGCATATATACTAATTACCACATCTACTTAACTCCCTCTTTTTCCATGAAATTTACCCTACTGCTGTCAGTTATGGGCTTGGTGCCTTTGTTACTGACTGCACAGAATCCTGTTTCAACCCCTCCCGGCGGCATGCGTCCCGGTCCAGGCGGTCCCGGTACCGAAAAGAAAGCGGTTATTCCCGGAACGGAAGCTCCCAAAGGCAACGGCAAGATCAAAGGCGTAGTAATGGATTCTATCACTAAAAAACCGGTACAGTTTGCCACCGTGGCGTTGCTGCCTCCGGCAGACAACAAGCCGATTGACGGGGTGGTAAGCGAGGAAGATGGGTCGTTTCTGTTGGGTAAAGTAGCGGGCGGTGAATACCGGATCAGCGTTACGTTTATCGGGTATAAGACCAAAATCATGGGCCCGGTAAAGATTGGCTCAGGTCGGGACGAAGAGAATCTGGGTAAAATATTTCTGGTTCCGGATGTGACTTCTCTAAAAGAAGTAACCGTGACCGGTGAAAAAGACCTGGTGGAGGATAAGATAGACCGCATTGTATACAATGCCGAAAAGGACATCACCAATGCCGGTGGCAATGCTTCGGACGTGCTGAAAAAAGTGCCGATGCTCTCCGTGGATCTGGAGGGAAATGTTTCTCTGCGGGGCAGTTCCAACGTGAAAGTGCTCATTAACGGCAAGCCTTCTTCCATTATGGCTTCCAGCGTGGCTGATGCCTTACGGCAGATTCCAGCTGATATGATTAAAACGGTCGAAGTAATTACCAGCCCTTCAGCCAAGTATGATTCGGAAGGTACGGCAGGCATCATTAACATTATTACCAAAAAGAATAACCTGCAGGGTGTCAACGGCTCCGTAAACGCTTCCGGGGGCAACCGCTACAGTTACGCCGGCGGCAACGTCAATGTGCGTAAGAAGAAAATCGGGGGCAATGCCAGCATCGGCCTCAATTACTTCAACGGACGGAGCAATTCGTATACCAACCGTGAGAATAAGTTTTACAATCCTGCTACCGGTGATTTCCAGACGGGGAGTTACCTTACCCAAACCAGCGAAGGGTTTAATGAAGGTGTGGGCGCCTACGGCCAGACCGGGCTAGACTACGATTTCAATGCCAAAAGCACGATCAGTACGAGTATCCGGTTTAATAGCTTTACGTTCCAGAACTGGTCTGATCTGTATTCGGAGGTAGCCAATGCCAACCAACAGATCATTCAGCAGTATGACCGCAATACCTCTAGCCGCAACCGCTGGGGCAATTTCGACTGGAACATGGATTATACCAAAACCTTTAAGCAAACCGGGCGGGAACTGACGTTTCTGGGGCAATACAGCAGCAGCCAGCCCAAAAATAATTTCCGGACTTTTCAGTATGACGAAACGGGCTTGTTGGACTCATTGGTGAACAGCAATAACCTGAGCAAGAACGAGGAAATTACCCTGCAAACAGACTACGTACAGCCATTCAAGAATAAAACCACCCTGGAAGTAGGGGTTAAGTCCATTCTGCGGCGGGTAAGCAGTGATTACCAGATTTTTGCTTCGGGTTCGGAGAATCAGCCCCTGGAGCTGGACCCGCGCCGGTCGAATGTCTTTGACTATGATCAGAATGTGATTTCGGGGTACGCTACCTATAAGTTCACAATCAAAAAATTTGGTTTTAATGCCGGAACCCGTTATGAAGGTACTTTCATTGATGCTAATTTCCGTTCTCAGCAGTCGGCGTTCAGTGACCGGTACCAGAACTTTATTCCCAGTGTAACCGTATCGCGGGACCTGAAGAAAAACCAGAAGCTGAAACTGAGTTATACGCAACGGATCCAAAGGCCTTCTATTTTCTACCTGAACCCATACGTTAACTACAGCGACCCCAAGAATATCCAGTTTGGGAACCCTAACCTCGACCCCGAACTAACCCATTCGTACGAGTTGTCGTACAGCCGGTTTACCAAAAGCAATTCCATTAACACTTCTTTGTACGTACGGCAAACCAATAATGCCATTGAATGGATTCGGCTGCCGGTAGATTCAACTGGGATAAGCCGCACTACGTACCAGAATATTTCCCGCAATTATTCCTACGGCATGAGTGTGTTTGGCAATATTCAGATCTTGCCCAAGTGGAAGGCTGGTGGTAACGTAAACGTGTATTTTGTCGACCTGAAAAATCCGGCCACGAATACGGGTAATTCGAGCTGGATGTATAATTTCAATGTCAATTCCTCCTATACCTTCAACAAGGGGTTCAGTGCCCAGTTCTTTGGATTTTTCCACTCGCCGCGGGTACAGCTGCAGGGCCGAATGGGTGGGTTTTACAACTACAATATTGCCGTCAAAAAGGAGATCATGAAGAAGAAGGGCAGTATCAGCGTGGGCCTGGATAATCCTTTCAGCCGTACCGTCCGGTTCCGTTCCGAATTTAATACGCCTTCGTTCTCCTCCCTCGATATCCGGAACCAGTTCCGGCGCAGCGTGAGGGTAAGTTTAAATTACCAGTTTGGTAAAATGGATTTCAATGGCCGTCCGCCCCGCCAGAAGCGCAGCATCCGCAATGACGACGCCAAGCAGGGCGAAAGCAGCAGCAATTAGTGTTGTTTCGATTTGCAATTTGCGATGCTCGATTGTTCGACATCCGATGACGACAGTCGATAATAACAGTCGCTTGCCTCTGGCGAGTGACGGCTATGAAGCAGGCGTCTCGCCTGCAGTGGTGCACTGGCGCGGAAGTTTCTTCCGCGCCTTTTTTAAATACCAAAATTTTAAGTACATGAGCAAAAGTTATCCGGTACTTGGGTTAAATCAATAAGTTAAAAATCAGGCTCCTTACCAATGACTACTCCACTAATGACTTCTGACCAACTACTTAAGTCCGAAATTGCTGGAAAATGGGCCAGAGGCCCTATGATAGTCGTCACTCGCCAGAGGCAAGCGACTGGAGTAGTAAAAACAGCATCGGAGGGGAAGCCCTCAAATACTGTTTTTAGATACTTTCTACCCAGATTACTTTTTCGGTAATTGGTTTGCGGATGCCGGGAGGGGAGGGCTTGGCACTGTAGCCCAGGTAAAAAAATCCAAGCAGCTTGTCATCTGGTCCTAGATTGAAAAACGGTTTGGCCTCCTGGTAATAGGTAATGCCGCCGCTGCCCCAATAAGAGCCGATTCCGTAAGCCGTGGCCGTCAGGGCCATATTCTGGACGGCACAAGCTACCGCTTCAATTTCTTCGGTTTCAGGAATTTTGCTATTCGGATCGTGGTGCATCCCAATGGCTATGATGTGAGAAGCCATTAGCGGCGTTTCCCGTAGTTTGCGGTACTTGGTTTCGTCGAACTTAGCGCCAGACTTTTCCCGGTAGAGTGCCGCCTGAAAAGCAGCCAGCTTTTGTAAACCTGCGCCGGTAAAAACGGTGAAACGCCAAGGTTCGGTGCGGCCGTGAGAAGGCGCCCAATTGGCATTTTCCAGCATTTGTTCAATAATTTCCCGCGGAATAATTTTATCTTTTTCGTATTGAGCCGGAAACACCGACCGGCGGTTGCGGATTAAATGATGTACTTCTTCAATGGAGTAAGTCATGAGTTGGTATACGGTTATTCTACTCATTAATTGAACAATAAACTACCAGTCTTTCTATAGTATATTCCCTACTTCGCCTTCTGCTTCATCAATTGTTCTAAGGAGGCGTGTTACTTTTTATTCACTAGTTAATTATTTTCAATGGTGTTCATGAATGCTTCGCAGTTGTCATTGCCACAATCCCTTTAGGGATCAGCGAAGCTAACAAGCGGCCAAAACAATAGTTTTGGAGCGGGACCAGCAGAAAGCTAAAAAGGTCTAGGCAAAAAAATGCTTCCCCCCTTCCCGCACCCCACTCCATGCCGGGCCATTCCCCTCTCGGAATTGTTTTTTATTGTTTGATTGTTGTTGATTTTCTCTCCTGGTAATTTATGTTCTCTTTTCAGGGATAGTGGCGGGTGGTGGTGCAGCAACAGTGCGGACCGTTCCGGCTATGTGTGTTGGCCGGAGGAAAGCGGGCCAGGCCTTTTTCAAAGCGTGGAACGGTCTCTGTTGGTGCTGCCCTTTTGTTTTGTTACTTTTATTTTGGGCAAGCAAAATAAAAGTAAGCCTCTGACTACGGAACTGTTTAGTGTTAAAAAACTAATTATATGCACTATAAATCTTAACCTTTTCCCGGTATGAAGCTCCTTGTATACACCCTGCTGTCGGCTACGCTGATATTTTCGCCCAAAATCACCTCTACAAGTGCGCTGATTGAGGCCATGCAGCGCCAATATCAGGGCAAATGGGCTGCTACCGTTACATTTACCCAGCAGAATCTGCATTATGCTGCAGATACCGTAAAAAGCAGGTCTACGTGGTACGAGGCAATCGAATACCCGAATAATTTTCGAATCGATTTTGGTCTACCCAAGGAAGGCAACGCAGTTATTTTTGCCAATGATTCTATGTATAGTTTTAAAGAGGGAGTGTTAAAAAGTAAACGTTTTCGGCTCAACTATCTGATTCTATTGAATGGCGGTATTTATTTCTTGCCGAAGGAAGAAGCCCTGAAACGGCTGAAGGAGGCTGGTTATGACACAGATGTTTTCCGGGAAGATGTTTGGGAAGGGGGCAAGGTATACGTGGTCGGGGCCGGGAAGGGTGATGAAAAAACGGCGCAGTGCTGGATAGATGCCCGGCATTTGTACCTGGTGCGGACCATTAATCCTACGCCGGATGGTCACGTGCAGGATGCCCGGTTCAGTAAGCATGTCCGGCTGGGCGGTGGCTGGATCGAGACGGAAGTGCTTTTCCTCAAAGACGGCAAGCGCGAACAACTGGAAGAATATAAGAACACTAAGGCCAATGTAAACCTGCCCGCTGGTTTATTCGACCCTGCCCAATTTGGTAAGGTGCACTGGATGAATCCGTAGGGTTTAGATTTTAGTCTTCGTTTTCCTAGCAGCTTTGACGTATACATTTTTTTACCTTTCCCTCTGGAATCACCCCATATGGGGGATTACGGAGTGGTAGACTAGGCCTATATTTTCGGTAGCATAAAAGGATTGAAGAGGAAGCGTTCAGTTTGCGGTACGCCATCCCGCTCATGCTACCGCTGGTGGAATTTTCTTCCTTTACCATCCGCTAAAAAAATACCTTTAAGCCTCATTTTAGTGCAATATGGCTAGTTCTACTATTCGAATATGCATTGTGGAAGATGATAATATCATCCGCAATGGGTTTGCGCTGTTAATAAACAGCACTTTTGGCTACCGGATCGTGAATACGTACGGGAATTGCGAAGATGCCATTAAAAATCTTTTCCAGGATGAGCCCGACGTCGTACTGATGGACATTGAATTGCCTGGAATGAGCGGAATTGAAGGAATTGAGAAAATCAAGCGGCTCCGGCCTAAGACCGATATCATTGTCGTTACCGTATATGATAATCCGCAACTGGTCTTTGAAGCACTCTGTGCGGGTGCGGGTGGTTACCTGACCAAAAATATGCAGCCGGCCCGATTGCTGGAAGCCATTAAAGATATCCGGGAGGGAGGCGCCCCCATGAGTACCCAGATTGCCCGGATGGTCGTATCCTCCTTTCAGAAAAACCGCAATTCTCCGCTGACTCCCCGCGAAACGGAAGTGCTGGAGTTATTAGCCAAAGGCAAGAGTTACAGCACCATAGCTGACGACCTGTTTGTAGACAAGGAAACCATCCGGACGCACATCAAGAATATTTACTGGAAACTGGAGGTTCACTCCAAGGCCGAAGCCATTGAGAAAGCCCTGAAAGACAAGCTGATATAGGAATTGGCGATGTCCGATTGGCGATTGATGATGTAGGGGCGTATTGCATACGCCCTCGAATAGCATCCGTCCTCCCAAACTGGAGGGCAGTGTTCAGCGGAATGCAGCAGGCGGTATGATAGCCGCTATCCCTACATCGAAAATTCCTTTCCTCCTTATTTACGCAAATTCCCCCATTCTGCGTGATTATTTTCATTCCGGCGTCCTCCATTTTTACAAGTGGCTTTCGGCGAAGCGGGGATTTATCCGAATTTTTTAAGGCCGGAAGCCGTTGGTCTACCATTTTTACCAAACCTAATCACGTATGAAAAAACAATTACTTGCCAGCTTGCTTCTTATGCTAATGTGGAGTGGGCAGGCTTTGGCCCAGAGCCGTACCGTCTCCGGGACTGTGCGGGGCACGGACGCTGTGCCGTTGCCGGGTGTAAATGTGCTGGTAAAGGGCACTAATGTGGGTACTACCACCGACGGGAAGGGAATGTATAGTATTGCAGTGCCTGAGGAGGCAACCCTGGTATTCAGTTTTATTAGTTTTATCACGCAGGAAATAGCAGTAGGTAACCGGAGTACGCTGGATGTAAGACTGGTGGAGGACGTAAAGCAACTGGGTGAAGTAGTGGTGGTGGGCTACGGTACCCAGGAGCGGAAAGACCTGACCGGTTCGGTGGCTTCTATTAAAGGAGAGTCCATATCCAACCTGGCTACCCCAAGTTTCGATCAGCAACTCGCCGGCCGGGCAGCCGGGGTACAGGTCACCGTTCCCAACGGGGTAATGGGGCAACCAGCCCGTATCCGTATCCGCGGTACCAATTCCATTACCTCCAGCGCCGCCCCCCTGATCGTAGTCGATGGTATTCCCATCATTGCCGGTGACCAGCAATCATCCGGCGGCGGTACGGCGAGTAACCCACTAGCAGATATTAATCCGGAAGATATTGAGTCTTTTGAGGTACTCAAAGACGGTTCAGCTACGGCCATCTACGGCTCCCGGGCAGCCAATGGGGTAATTTTGATTACCACCAAAAAGGGCAAACAGGGCAAACCTAAAGTGAGCTACAACGCCTGGATGGGGCTGGCCAATGTAAGCAGCCGGTTTGACCTGCTCAATGCCGAGGAGTTTATTACCATCAGCAATGAAAAGCGTACCAATGTGGGACTCTCGGAGATAGCCCGGCCTCAGTACGATAAAAATGCCAATGGTGACAGCTCCCTGGTCAATACGGACTGGCAGGACCATATTTTCCGTCAGGGTTTCCAGCAAAATCATGCGCTGTCAGTAGGGGGCGGCTCGGAGAAAACATCCTACTATTTCTCCCTGGGCTGGACGGACCAGAAAGGAGCGGTGGTCAGCAATGAGTTTAGCCGGGCTACGTTCCGGGCCAATATCGATCAGAAAATAGGCCGCTGGTTATCCATTGGCGCCAACATGGGACTAAGCCGGTCCAGAACCATCGGGTTAAATACGGGCCGGGGCTCTCTATCGGGTAATGTGGCCAACGCCAGCGTGCTATTCCCCAACGTGCGGGTATATAACCCGGACGGTACGTACAATATTTCTCCCGACGGGGTAGCCCTGGGTCAGGGCAATAACCTGGTGGGAATTGGTTTTAATTACCCTAATATCAAGTTTGTACTGGATAACAATAAGAACAACTCGACGCTATACCGGACGCTGGGCAACGTGTACCTCGAATCTTCGCCAGTTGACGGATTGCGCCTGCGTACCCAATACGGCATTGACCTGCTGCTGGTCGACGATTATTCCTACTGGGACCCGCGGCATGGGGATGGCAGAGGGCCGGGAGGATTTATTTCCCGCAGCTTTACGCCCAATTTCCGCTGGAACTGGCAGAATACTATTAATTACGACCGGATCATTGCGGAGGACCATAAAATCGGTCTCGTAGCCGGAGTAGAATTTCAGCAGCAACGTTCCGAATACTATTCGGCTCAGGTTTCGTCGGTATCCAATGAATTCTTTAAAAACATCGTTTCGGGTACCTTTGCCACCCCCAATGTAAGCGGCCGGGTACTTCAAAACGGCTTTGATTCGTATTTCGGCCGGATTAATTATGGATTCCGCGACAAGTACCTGGCTACCTTCACCGTTCGGAATGACGGTATTTCTGACTTGCCTTATACCAACCGGCGTGGCACTTTTCCCGGGGTATCCGTCGGCTGGCGCATTTCCGAAGAAGGATTTTTTGAGAATCTGAAGTCGGTCATCAATGATTTTAAAATCCGCGGCAGCTGGGCTGAAGTGGGCAACGTGGATATTGGCTACTATCCGTACCTGGGCACGTATTCGGCAGCTCAGTACGCCGACCAGAATGGCGTTGCGTTCAGTAACGTCGGCAATGGCAGCCTGAGATGGGAGCGGAGCAAAAAGCAGGACATTGGGCTCGACCTGGCCTTGTTTAACAACCGCATTACCCTTAATGCTGACTATTACGTGAATAATGTGGACGGGCTCATTCTGGCGGCGCCTACGGCTTAATCGCTTGGCGTTCCCGGCAACTCCATCAACAAAAACGTAGGCGCTATGCGTAACTCGGGGATAGAGCTTCAGGTAAGTTCCGAAAACATCCGAAAGGAAAACTTTACCTGGTCAAGTTCGGTTAATTTTTCCACGAACCGCAACGAAGTAAAGGCCTTGAATGACAATCAGGACATCCTGAGCACGTATAATGTGGTGCGGGTGGGTGAACCCGTCGGCGCAATTTACGGCTATGAATACGCCGGGGTCAATCCCGCCAATGGCAATCCTCTGTACCGGAAAGCAAATGGCCAACTGATTCAGGGCAATGTAGTCAATACCCTTACCACCGGCAGCAACGTTAATCAGTATTTTCTCTACGACCCAGGTAATCCGAATGATCTGTCGCAGGCTTCCAGTCTGGATGCCGTTACGGACCGTAAAGTGATCGGCAATGCCAATCCGCTCTGGTTCGGCGGAATCTCCAATACTTTTAAGTACCGTGGGTTTGACCTGGAAATATTTGCCCGCTTCTCGGGGGGGAATAAAATTCTGAACGTAACCCGTCAGCAGCAGCTCCGGATGGAATTTGTAAACAACCATAAGGATATTCTGCGGCGCTGGACAGCCGACGGTCAGCAGACGGATGTGCCCCGGCTGGCCTATGAAAATTCGGATTTTGTGAACCTCAACAACTTTGCTTCTACCCGCTTCCTGGAGAAGGGTGATTTCTTCCGCCTGCAGAATGTAACGCTGGGCTACAACGTACCCAACTCCTTGCTCAGCCGGGTGAATATCAGCAGTGTGCGGGTGTATGCTCAGGTGCAGAATGCCTTTGTGATTACGAAATACACGGGCCTTGATCCGGAAATTAATGCCAATAACGACGATCAGTCACGGGTAAATAATATCAACAACTCTCCGGTGAATGGCAATACCCAATTTGGTATTGATTACAACGGTAACCCGCAGCAGCGTATTTTCACTTTCGGACTCAACGTAGGCTTTTGATAAAGAAGTGTGTTTTCAAAACAAAGAACGTAATTATGAAAAATATACATGTATTAGGTCAAATAACGGTTCGGAAAGTAGTTGGCTTTTCCCTTGCCCTGCTGTTGGGTACTGCCTCCTGTGATGTGACTACCGTAGAACCCGAAGACCGGATCAGCGAAACGCAGGCTTATAGCACCCCTTCCCTGATTGAGCTATCGGTAGTAGGTATGTATGACGCTGCTTCCACCGGTTTCTATGACCGGCTTGACGGAACAGCCATATCAAGAACTAGGGGATATCCATTTGGTGCGGCTACGATTACCTTTGGTGACGTCCGCGGGGAGGATGCGGTAGATCGGTTAGCCTTTTACGGGGTCGTATACCGGAACAACATTACCCCTACCAGTCCTAATGTGGTAAACCTGTGGGCCAACCTGTATACGCTGATCAATACGGCCAATCTCGTGGTCGAAGGCGTAAGAGCCGCCGCGGCCAAAGGGGTGATCAGCGAGGAACAGGCCAGAAGTTACGAAGGAGAAGGCCGGATGATGCGGGCCATGGCGCACTTTGAACTGCTGCTGTATTTTGCCCGTCCTTATAAGCATACGCCGGGTGCTTCTCATCCCGGGGTGCCTTACCGGGATTTTGGCATTAATTCTACTGAAACAATTACCAAGGCCAACGCCCAGGGAAGAAATATGGTAGCTGAGGTATACAGCAAAATACTCGAAGACCTGGATTACGCCGAGACCAATCTTCCGGCTAACCGTACCGGTGCCCTCAAAGTAAACCGAGCCACCAAGGGAGCCGCCATTGCCTTTAAAACCCGGGTGCGCTTGCACCAGGGGGATTGGGCAAAAGTGATTGAGGAAGGTAATAAACTGATATCGCCGGCGGCTCCCTTTACCAGTCCGGTAGGTGGCTATCAGCTTACGGCTGCGCCTCAGGGGCCTTTTACCAGCAATACCTCTACTGAGTCCATTTTCTCCATGGCGCACAATGCAGCCGATAACCCGGGTACCAATGGTACGCTGGCCCGGATGTGGGGCAACCCGGCTGCCACTGGCCGGGGCTTAGTCTTCCTGAGTCCGGGATTGTACAACGCCCCATTCTGGCCAGCTACTGATTTGCGGCGTACGCAGTTGCTGGCAGCCGATGCCAGCCGGTACTACTCCAATAAGTACCGGGATATAACCAACCAAACGGATTGGGCGCCTATTATGCGGTATGCGGAAGTATTGCTGAATGTAGCTGAAGCCACGGCCCGTACTACCAATAGTGTCGATCCCCGGGCTATTGCCCTGTTGGGGGAAGTCAGGAACCGCGCCGCTACCAATCCGGCAGATCAGTATACGGTTGCCAGCTTTAGTGATGCCAAGAGTCTGATTGAGGCAGTCCTGAACGAAAGGCGCATTGAGTTTTTTGCCGAAGGATTCCGGTGGCAGGATATTCACCGGCTGGCCAATGATCCGGACTTTACGACGAATGGCATCCCACCTAAAGTGGATGCGGCCGCGGTGACCCTGGCTACGTACAATGTCACTACGCGTCCGAATGTACCTTCGGCGATTGCCGGTGTACCCTACACCGATCCCCGTTTCATCTGGCCGCTCCCTTCGCAGGAAATCGCGAACAATCCGACGCTGGCCGCCGAGCAGAATCCAGGGTATTAATTTCGATGTTCGATGTTCGATATTCGATGTTGGATTGGCGATGTTCGATTGGCGATATTCGATTGGCGATGTTCGGGGTGACAAATTATCCCGTAGAGACGCTATTCATAGCGTCTCCTAGTAGAAGTATCAATGATAAGTTTGGGTTTCAACCCGGAGATTGCGAACATCGCCAATCGAATATCGCCAATCGAACATCGCCAATCGAATATCGAACATCGAACATCGCTAATTCTGCTTTCGGCTGCGGTACAAATAAAGGGTTCCGAACCAGGTGTTAAAATACTTATCAGTATTTATTGCCGAAAAACCGGCTTCTTTCAGGTAATCCGGTAATTGGCCCCTGGCCAGGTCACCCGTAGTGCGGAAACCACCCATTGCCTGTAATAACCAGAATCCGGGCCTTACCCAAAAGCTAGCTGGTTTTCCCCAATCAGCTATGTGGAGTTCTCCCACCGGTTTTAGTACCCGGCATAGTGCGGTCAGCACTGCTTTTTTTTCCTCCGGCAAGAGATTGCAAAACAGCAGGCTGCACATGATTTTGTCGAAATGCCCATCCGGGAAAGGAAGCTGATGACTGGTATAATGCAGCAAGGTGATATTTTGTAATTGGGCTTGCCGGACTTTCCGGGAGGCTATCTGCAGAATGGCCGGGTCTGCATCTACGCCGGTCAACTGACAGCCGGGGCAATCCCGGGCTGCCATGATCGTAAGGGTAGCCGTGCCGCAGCCTGCATCCAGTACTTTTTCCCCGGTCTGCAATCTTGCCTGATCGAGTAAGGCTCGTTTAAAAAGGGTTTCCGGAAGCAGCCATCGGATCAGCCAGTCGTACAGCGGCGTCAGCCACCGGAACCGCAGGGCCGGCATATACTTGAAATCGCCATTCATAGGGTGCAAGATTAATTGCATTGCTGCGAACCCACCTCATTTTCCGGTGCGCTGATGTAATCCTGCTGCCTTAAGTAGATAGATTTCACAAAAAAACACCCGGAGGGCTTTCTAGAACTCCGGGTGTTTTTTTGTGAGAAATGAAGTTAAGTTATTTATTGACGGCTACAATGTCTACGCGGCGGTTCTGCTGGCGGCCTGCTGGCGTCTCATTAGATTCGGCCGGGTTGCGTTCTCCCTTCGGGAACACCGCAATCTGGCTGCCTTCCAGTTGGCCCTGGGTAATCAACCATTGCTTCACGGCCTCAGCCCGTTTCCGGGAAAGCTCCTCATTCTGGTCGGCGTTTCCTTCTGAGTCGGTATGGCCGTAAATATAAATCTTTCCCTGGGCGTACCGCTGCTTCAGCGAAGCGGCTATCTGCTGCAAATCTTCTTTCGCATCCGGTTTAAGGTCCGCTTTGCCCGATTCAAATAGTACATCTTCGGCCAGCGAATACATGGCGCGTTTTTCATCGCCCCGCAGGCTTACCCGGTTCCCTTTAATTTCGGGATACTGCATATTCTTCAGTTTCTGCTGCAACTCTTTCCAGTCAATATCGATGTTGGGCTCCGTTTTGGCGTCGGTAGTGGTTTCCGTTACGGTTATCCGGTCCTCCGATTCCTCGGGCTCATCCTTTTCATTGCCCATAGCCGACGATTCCGTTGCAGACTCTGCCTGCTGATTCTGGTTACGTTCGCAGGCTGATGCGGCAATCAACAGGGCCGTAGCGATATATAAAAATGACTTCTTCATAAGGGCAGGGGTTTGATTTAATTAATACTGCATAGTCGCCGGCCGGCCTTGTACGGGGACCAGCTGCCGGTTTTATATTCATTTCATGTATACTTACCTTTTCCGCAAAAGGTTTTTAACCCCGGTTTGTACCTGTTATTGGTAAATAATCTAGTAGCCTAATTTCCGGGAGGTAGCAGGTTATCCCATCAAGGTAACCACTGCAAATAGTGCAGAGTCATTATTTTTCTTACAATCCGGAAAATTAGGCCTGCTTTTCCTGCTTCTCCCCCGGAAGGGCCCGCATGTCAACCAGGCGAATGCTTTTGGTGAAGCGAAAAGCTGGTATTAAGGGTAAGAAGGGCACTATTAGGGTAAAATATTCATTTCCTCCCGGATACCGGGTACAAGTTTATTCTTTTGGGTAATACGCTTCATGTAGGTTCCCGGTTTCGGCTGGTTCATATCCCGGTGTATTTGCCGCCCATTTAGGGGTAATTACATCCGCCCCTAACCCGCTAACAAAGGCTGGCTTTGCCGGGCCATTCTGCCTGCTCATATTTACGATTAAGCTTGTCAGAAGCCTTATTGTTTTTGCAAAGGGATAATCATAATACTATGGAGCGGATAAATCCTAGGAATTTACCGGTTAAGACGTTAGTACTTGGTGCGCTGTTCATGCTTGCCCTGATCAATGTGGTGAGTGCAGTGGCCGTTTTTTCAAAGTTGGGAGATAGTAGTGCAGCGGTGGATGTGGCCAGCCGCAACCGGATGCTTTCCCAGCGGATGGTATTGTTTGCCCGCTTATACCTGGATGGCGACCAATCCGCCAGAGGGATCAGCCGGTCAGCCATGGAACTGCACGACTTATCCGTACTGGCGTTGAAACACGGCGGGGAAGCCCCTAAAATGGAAAACAAAATCCTCTCTCCGGCCAGTGGGGCCTCTCTGGATTACCTGAAGCGGGTAGAGGACCTTTGGCAGAATTATAAAATCCAGATGATGATTGTACTCGAAGAGCCAACCTATCTGGATAGCACTGCCACAACAGAAGAGACTGCAACGGACAGCCTGACTATTGCCGCGGCTCCCCGACTAATCAGGGTGCCAAACCCGAAAGTGAAGGCAAGTTTTGATTATCTGGGTAACAATGCTTCTTACCTGCTTGAACTGAATGATGGATTGGTGAAGACGTATGTGGCGCAAGCCCGGGATCAGGAACGTACGGTGTATACCTTATTGGTCACCGGCCTGATAGGCACCCTGCTGCTGTTGGCTGTGGGTTACCAGACGCTGAATCAAGTTTTGTTCAAGCCACTGGGGACAATGACCAAAGCCGCTCAACTGATTGCGCAGGGCGACTATCACCAGCACCTGGAGTACCAGGGTAAAAACGAATTGGCCCTGATGACTGCTTCGCTGAATACGCTGTTTGACAAATTCCGGAAAGCTTCCTGGTTTGTAAGTGAATTTGGCAAAGGTAATTACGCCTATCAGCCCGAAGAATTTACCCGGGATGACAGTTTTGTAAAGGATAGTTTTATTGCTTCCCTCGTGGAGACACAGCGGGTACTGAAAGAATCAGATGCCGAAAACAAACGCCGCAACTGGACCAACGAAGGTTTTGCCCGGTTCAGTGATATGCTGCGCAAAACGGATGAGGGTTTTGAACAACTGGGTCGTAAGTTGATTATGGAGCTTACCGATTACCTGGAAATAAATCAGGGAGGGTTATTCATCCTAAATGATGCCGATACCCATAAGCCTTACCTCGAACTGGTAGCCTGCTATGCCTATAACCGCGAAAAATACCTGGAGAAGCGCATTGAAGCAGGAGAGGGGCTCGTCGGGGAAGTGTTCCTGGAAGGAATGACTAAATACATGAAGGTAATTCCGAAAAATTATATCCATATCAACTCCGGATTGGGTAGTGCTACGCCCGGCAGTTTGCTGATTGTCCCGCTTAAGCTGAACGATCAGGTAATGGGGGTGATCGAATTGGCCTCTTTTACGGAGTTTGAGGCTTACAAAATTGAGTTCATCGAGAAACTTGGCGAAAGCATAGCGGCTACCATTGCTACGGCCCGTACCAGTGAGGTAACCCGGCACCTGTACGAACAGGCTCAACTGCAAGCGGAGCAGATGCGGGCTCAGGAGGAAGAAATGCGCCAGAATATGGAAGAACTGCAGGCTACGCAGGAGGAGATGTACCGCAAGGAACGCGAATACGTTGCCCGGATTGCCGAACTTGAAGAGAAGGTGATGAATTGAAAAGGCCGCCTAATTATATCGTAAGCGCGGAAACGCATATACAAAGTAGAAGATTCTCAAACAAACTACGGCAATCAACCTTGCCGCATTTTGTTTGAGAATCTAACTGCTCCGAAGAAGTATTAATTTCTCAGACTAATGTTAGAAATTCAGGAACAGTATAAGTCAAAAATGATTATAGAATGCGTCACAACTTCCCGGAGATAATTCTACAGATAGGTACTATTATTATATTGGAAAATCAAAGAGAGTGCCCACTTTTCGGGCACTCTCTTTATGTTTGTATCAGGCTACTTATACTTATCGCCAAGTAATATTCTGAGTACGAGTTGGCTGAATAGCTCCGTTCTCGTAAATATCAAGTCTAATTGTAAAAGGGCGCGCTGGGTCAGGTCTATCTAATGGTGGCTCTCTCACAGGCGATATAAGGCAAGTAGCGAATACATCAGTCTTCGCGGTGAATTCCTGTACTTCTGTCGTACCATCGTAATTATAATAGGTTCTACTCCAAGCAATAGGCCAATAGTAGGCCATATGGGAAACCCTTAAAGTCTACGTCAAACTTTATTTTGGAGGTAAGGCGTACTTTCAATTGATGTCCCGGAGGTACTGTAGCCTCAAGTGCCGCACTTTGATTAGTCGTCTCGGTAAAGGCTGGAGTTAGCAGGTTCCATGAATAATCATAGAAATTTTCTCCCCCGCTATAAGGCTGTTATCTCCCACAAAAACGAGATTCTTTACCATAGTAGGTTGTAGAGCCCCATTCTCGTACACTTCTAGACGCACCTTCTTTAATTCTTTGTTCCAGGTTTCAACCTCAAGTTCAGCGTCAGCTAATGCATCAGCCTGAGTAATTTCTAATTCATTGCCGTTTATTACTTTCCAAGTATTAGAAGTTTTCACCGCAATTCCGTAAGTATCTTGTAAGTTCAGTTTAACCCGCAGTTTTGTCCCAGCAGGAGCAAGGGCGGCAATGCTAAGGGAGCCTTTATGATAAGGATTAAAAAACCTTTTGTAATCACTTCGTTTAGGAATACGGATCGTATCTGCAGTACTGGTTAGCAAGTTCACGCCATATTGACCAGTAGGTGGATACTGAATCTTTTTGGTAAAAGTGTAAGCAGATTTATTCACGAAATCCTGTACGTACTTCTGAAAATTTCCTACCGTTACAGTTAAACCTAAGTCAGCATATCTCTTAGTGACGTTAGCTTTTACAACGTCAGTCTTTAGTAACGTTGCCTCATTAATTAAGGCTGATTGTAGAGAAGTATTATCTAATGTGCCATCTTCCTGAATGTCGAGGCTGATCTTGGAAAGCAGTTCGGATAATTCAGATTCAGTACGGGTACCTTGCAGAATGGCCGAAAGAGCCAGTAGAATGGCATTGTCCTCACCTGTCTGAGCAATGTTGAGCTGCTCAGAAGAAGTTATATCTCCTTTGTTAATGTTGAAGATAGTTAATATTTCCTTTTGAGCCTGTTTTTTTGCCTCCTCAAATGAGTGTTTCCCCTTGCTCATCAAGTATTCTACTCGGCCCTTTTCCAAATGCGTAAGCATGTTTACATTTACGCTGGTAGTACTAGAAACATCAGCTAAAGCAGACAAGGTAAGCGGAGAAGTGGAGAGCTTACCGGTAACTTCATTAAAGTAAAATCCACTAGCTCGTAACTCTACGTACTTAGAAGTCAGCTTCAAGTTCTTTATACTAAAGGCTCCCTGGTCGTCTTTAATATTAGCATTAAAAGACTTGCCCGTCTGTGCAAGTCCCTTATCTAATTCAGATACGCTGATGTTAGTGCCAATTACAAAAGGCCCCTTCTGCACATAACCGTTAACTTCAGCAACAGTAAGGGGTTGTTCGGTAGAAGGCTGTTGTTCATCATCTTTCTTACAAGCAATAAATAATTGACTTAATAAGCCTAAAGCAACTAAGTAACGTGCTGGTTTATGCATATAGATGGAGGAGGGCTTAAGTTTACCCGCGCATAGATACGGACACTTAAAAAAGGGTAAACAGACCTACTAGGAAGACTATGTAAGGTTTGGCTACTACTAGCTTTATTAGCCTTCCGTTTTTGGTGGTTTGTCTAACAGGTATTGAGAGAACTCTAAATCCTTTGGATAATTCTGCTAGTGTTTCGTGCTGTTTAAATGCCTCTGAAACTGTTATATCTCTAAAACTGTATGTGCAGCCTTTTGAACTATGTTTTATTCCTTGTTTTTCAACTTAGCTAATAGTTCTAACTTGGTGGAGTAGCACAGTTAAAAAAGCAGAAGCAAAAATAGATGTAGGAACATACCTCACTGTTAGGCGTAGTCTTTCGACCTGTGCCTGTTTACGTGCCAGTCTTCAGACTGGCCGATAGATAGCTTAGGGAATAGGTTATGTAAGGCAAGAACTTCCAAATGACTTTGGTCATTTGGCAAAACTAAGTTTTGCTGGTAAAAAATCGTAGTCTCAAGACTATGATTAACCCCTCAATTGATGAACCTTAGCTTAACTGGCATACCGGGCCATTTCCCAGCCGAGTATGGCTCTTTTCCGGTCGGCTCCCCACCGGTAACCGCCAATCAGTCCTTCTTTCTTGATCACCCGGTGACAGGGAATCAGGTAACCAATATGATTGGCCCCAATCGCAGACCCAACGGCCTGCAAGGCTTTTGGAGCCCCGATCTTTCCGGCAATCGTCTGGTACGTGCTTAGCTGTCCGGAAGGAATGTTTAGTAACGCTTCCCAGACTTTCACCTGAAAATTGGTGCCCTTTACCAGCAGATTTAGCCGGGTTGAGGTTCCGGCTTCGGGCCGGAAAATCTGTTCTGCTACCCGTCTGGTCGTCTCGGAACCAGCTTGCAGAAGGGCATTAGGCCAATGGGTACGAAGTTTTTCCAGCGCAGCATCTTCTCCTGTCTCGGATATAAAGGTCAGGTGGCAGATGCCCCGCTCAGTTGCTGCCAGCAGGCAATCTCCGAAAGGAGTCGGATGAAAACCATATTCTATCTGGAGTCCTTGCCCCTGCTCCTTGTATTCTTGCGGGGTTACCGCTTCCAGGGTAACAAACAAGTCATACACCCTGGATTGACTCGAAAGCCCGGCTGCTTCGGCAGCATCAATAAGGTTATCAAAGGCTCCCAACCGGGTCTTAAGGTATTCGGTAGTCAGGAATTGCAGGAACTTTTTGGGGCTGATCCCGGCCCATTCCGTAAACAGGCGCTGAAAGTGAAAAGGGCTCAGGCAGAGTGCTTCGGCTACTTCTTCCAGGCTGGGTTGCCGGTTAAAGTTAACCGTTAAATAACTAATGGCCTGCTCAATGCGGGAATAGTTGAAGTTGTTTTCCATGATGATAGCTCCCTGTGGTGGTTAACAGGACAAACATACCTGTACATATCGGGGAAGCCAACCCGGAACTTGCGCACTTATATGGTGATCTCTACGGGGTTGCCGTCGGGGTCCCGAACGACGCTTTCATAATAGCCGCCACCCGTAGTCCGGGGACCATCCAGCACGGCGAAACCGTCCTGGCGCAGTCTTTCGGTAAGTAGATCTACCCCTTCCCGGCTGCCCACTGAGAACGCCAGGTGCGCATACCCCGCAACCGGAGCATTTGCTTGGGTAACGGGCTGCTGCACAGCTGGCTTGTGCATAATTTCAAAACGGGCTCCTGATTCAAAGGAAAGAAAATAAGAGGAGAATTGCTTGGCCGGATTGGTGTATTTGATGCCTGCCGTAGCCCCGAAGTAGCGGGTGTAAAAATCCCGGCTTGCCTCCAGGTCTCTGGCCCAAAGGGCAATATGTTCAATGCGAATGGCCATGGAAAGGGAAAAAGGTATTGGGTACTTGGTATCAGGTATTAGTCATTGGTCAGATGTCATTAGGAAAAAGGTATTGGGTATTAGAAAAAAGGGCATTCAGAGTAATGACTGCGGACTGTGGACTAATACCCAGTACCCAGTACCCAATACCTAATCTTTAAAGCTAAACTTAAAGTAGAGCAGGGTAGAGGCCAGCATAAGCGTGGCGCCGTTGGCCAGGATAATGGGCATATTCTGATTGATTACGCCGTAGATGAGCCACAAGATTACCCCCGTGCAGAGGGTGTACGACAAAATGCAGAAAAGAGTAAATTAGGAAAAAGCGTATAGATGATG
>JAUJNL010000134.1 GCA_030448185.1 Cytophagales bacterium
GGCTGAAATGGGTTGCATTTTCAAACCCACACTCATCGGTGATTTCGTTTATCGTCTTGTTACTCGTCTCCAGCAGGTGCTCTGCATACCCGAGCCTTTTTTGCGTGAGCCACTTACCGGGAGTAGTCTGATAATACTGGGCAAAGTCTCTTTTGAAGGCAGCAAGACTGCGCTGTGACAACCGGGCAAAGTCGGCAAGCGATAAATTAAAGGTATAGTTGGCTTCCATTATTTCTGCCAGCAAAGGTTTATGGCTGTCACTTAAGCTACGTGCGTAAGCGAGCAGACCTTTGTTGGCAGGGTTGGAAAAAATGTTAAAAAGCAGTTCCTTAAACTTAAGCTCAAGCAAGGTTTCAGATGACGCCGGCTGCTGCGAAAAATAAGGTACGATGCTGTAGAAGAAAGCTCGGGTAGTCTCGCTGACATTTATCTCCAAAAGCATGTCCGGAGGGGTTGAAGGCAATCCTTTCACGGGCAACTGGTTTCCGTATTCTTTAAAAAACTGCCTGAAAAAGCTGTCGGGAATATAAAAACAAAGAACCTCCCATTCTACTTCAGTAAACCGCTCCTGTTGATAAGCCGTTCTTTTTAAAAGACAGGCTTTCCCACTGGTGAGCAGCCAGGATTTGTCACGGTGATGGATCATTTTCTTCCCATCCAGCACAAACATGATCTTATGATAATGGGTGTAAAGCTTTACTTTCCTTTCCACCTGGGGGCACCGGTAATACAGGAAAAGCAAGTCTCTTACCGCTAGTTGGGTAAATTCCCTAGGATGTTCAATCTGGAAGTCGTAGGTATTGATCATAACCGCAGGTTTTGATTTTAAAAAACATTAATGATGAGGCAGCAATTTCCCTGATTAAATCCAGATTGCAAAAATCGCTGTATCTGGAGGTATACTTCCATTATAGAAGATAATACATTATTGGGCAGCCAGGGCGTTGACCAGTTAAGTTTACGGCCCTGCTTCTTTGGACGCGAACAAAACTCGTGATAATAAACGTTGGTATGGGAAGAGGTATATTTTACTTTATAGATAAAAATCTATGTAAACATATGTAAAACTCAGAGCCATTATTAACAAAACGGCTAATATACTAGCTGAGGGGTGGTCATAAATCGGATTACAAACCCGATGGTTGTTTGGCATTGGCAATGCCGAACCAGGGAAATGTCGGATTTGCAATCCGCTCAAAGGCCTTACAGTAGCTTATTGTAGACCTTTTTATTTAGCACCTCCCCTCAATATACTAGCTTTGATTGTTCTCAATATTTTATCTCCTACTGTATACTGAGACCAATAATAAACTACCCAATAAACTAATGCAGCATAAGTAATCATTCCAATCAAAGATGATATCACCATCAATGGAATCATTATAACTGCTGGCAATGATTCTTTGTTAAAGTTCATAGCCATAATAAAAAGTACAGCTAAAGAACTTATAAGCATCTTTGTCTCACATTTCCGATAATCAACCTACTTAATCAGGTAGCTTCTCATAATTTCCAATGAGACATAACGGATCAAAACTACACGACGGCGTGGCCTCCTGCCTATGGCTCTGCGCTGTGGCGGACTGCTGGTAGGTGGTGTTGCCTGCTGGCCTTGTTTCATTTCCGAATTTTTATCAAGCCTTCTAATTAGAGTATTTGGCTTTTACATCCCTGAGCATATTGTCTAACTCGTCGGCACTTAGCCACCTTCCTTTAATCATCACCCCACTTATTTTTCTTGTATTCGCTATGTTTTCGAGCGGATTTGCTTCCAGCAATAGCAAGTCGGCAATTTTACCAGGTTCTACTGTACCCATATCATTATTTCTTTTTAGGAACTGGGCGGCATTGACCGTGCCCGTTTTTAATGCTTCGAATTCGGAAAGCCCAGCGCTTACTAATTCTTCCAGTTCTTCATGGAGACTGAATCCGGGCAATACATAAGGATTCAGACAATCGGTTCCGGCCAGAAACCTTGCTCCGGAATCAAACATAAGCTTGGCCAGCTTTTTTTGTAATTCGTATTCGCTTTCTCCCTCCCGTAAGCGTTGTTTCCAGAACTTTTTGGTATCCTTATCAACGTACTGCTCATAATGCTTTTGCAGGGTAAAATCCCCCGGGCGTTTTTGAATATTTTTATGGACAAGCAGCGTCGGACAAATCCACTTTCGGGCCTTTCCCATCATGGCTGCTTTTGTTTCTAATGAAATAGTTGGGGATATTTTCCTCAATTGCCAAAGATTAATGTGCTCTATGGAATATTGAGACAAGGAAAGCGTTTTGCTTAATTCTACTTCCAGCGGAATATGACCGACAACCGGAATATTGACTGAATCGCTGATCCGTAAAATCTGGGTATATAACTCCGGGGTTAAGGTGTGGTAAATCTTAATAAAATCAAATCCTGCCTTCTTGAACCTGAGTACAGCCTCTTTTGCTTGGGTTGTATTTTTTAAGCTTACACTTTGCGGCCACCCTTTTTCCGGTCCATCCAGTACCGGACTTGAGGTATATAATGTGGGTCCCAGCATTTCTCCCTTTTCAATCTGTGCTCTTAACTGCAAATGGAAAGGAAAACCAAACATATCTCGTACTGTTGTTACCCCATTGGCTACCAGCAGGAGTAAGTTATTGTCATCGTTCAGATGCACATGCATATCAGTCAATCCCGGAATCAGATACTTTCCAGCACCTTCTATTATAAAAGGTTTAGAGGTAGTGTGAATGCTATCTACAGAACTGGCAATCTGTATAATCCTGCCGTTTTCGATAAGTACAGACTGGTGCTCCAGAATCGTATCCTGATTCATTGGTATGAGGGATACATCCTTGAAAAGGTAAGTACTGGCTTTGCCCGACATTACTTCCCCGTACTTAGCTGGTAATGGGGAGAGGAGATGTTCAGGAGGAAAAGTCATGAACATTGATGGGTATAGCAGATAGGCATAAATACCAGCCACTCCGATTATAGCCAGGCCAATAAGCCCAAAGATCGTTCTAATTATTATTTTTCATTGAATCGGTCTGCTATACTTCCCCAGATTAGTATCTTATAACCACTTCCAGTTCGGTTGCCCATAACGCGCATCAAAGCCAACCGACGCCGGGTGTCCATGCTTGAGCTATGCGGGGTGGCGCACCGGTGGACGGCTTGGCTGGTACATTAGTGAGCGTTGTTCATGTGTTTTTCAATATAATTTTCCATGATGAGGAGTCTTGGTAAGTGATATCAATATCCTCAATCTGCTTGAACTCAATTGGTGTCTATGGTCAGGCCAAATGATACCTTTTAAGGTAATAAGAGAAGCTTAGGCAGTAGTGAGTTTGTGGTGAAGAAAGTGGATCTTCTTTTGGTGATGATTGAACGCATTCAGATCAGTTGGTAACTCTTTTATTTCGTCAACAGGTAAAACCGGAGACCTAACAAAAAAATCGCCAGTGCACGTGTAATCATTCCTTTTCAAGTTTATCATTCATAATTGAATCAGGTATAAGTGTCGGTTCAACGTTGCTTATTATATTAACACTAAATAGACTACAACTCTCCCGTAGTTTCCGGTAACCGAATGCCGTAGGAGGGGTCATTATTGCAGACGGGTAGACTGATGCCTACTTCTTGCCTGAGTTGCCTGCCACCATTTTCTGGTAACCCTTATTGCCGAGTCAGCGTAGTCCCAACCCCCAAATGCCCCCGAAAAGTAACCACTCATCCCTCTGAAGTCCAACCATGACAGGTTAAACAAGGAAGGGCTGGCCTAATCCATAAGTTTCGAACTGGTAGACTCGTTAATAAATACAAGTAGATCAAAATCCTCAAGTTGTGCGGTATCCATGAATTCACATGATCCATCTTTGTTGACCCCACGCTTCTGAATCCTAATTTTTGCAGGAGCCACTTCCCGTTTTCGGATTTATCAAGCCTTGCAGCCCGCAGATCCAAAATAAACGGGTTCGTTTATTGCATTGAAAAAATACTCATAAGTGCCTACGTAAGCGTTTTGAGCCGCGTAAGTGCTCAAACCCGTTTTTTTCAACGGCCGTGTAATGCCCCTTATGGAAAGTAAAGCCAACGGCTAAATAGTCATCTCCCAATGCATTTGCCAGGTACTTGCCCTTACTAAGCCCACTTTTCTTGATGTGTCCGTTATGAGCCCAGATTATAAATTTTGATCAGGGTTTGTTTCCTGATCCAAAGGAAATTTTCGGCCATATACGCATCACAGGAAATCTGATTACTGCCAATGTATTGTTCAATGATCCGCACATTTTGCAACAACCATTCTTTTTTGAGTCAGCAAAATCAGAAGCCGAGATAAATCTTTTTATTGCGGACAATTGGCCTTTACTTTTCAACCTGTTGGTTTAATACAACCGGTTCAGGTAGGCCTTTTTTATAGTCAGCAATATAATCTAGTCCTTGTTTCAATGCTGATACAACGGACGGTACTTCATATGATCATGAAATCTACTTCAAGGTTACGGATAACACCAATCGTAGGCCACCATGTCGAATCAGTAAACTGAAGCAGTTTTGTTTTATTATAAATCCTCATCCATTCTACCATACTCAAAACTTCCTGCGTATTCCACGTCCAATAATACAATCCGTTGATCGATTCACAGGGTCTCCTTTCCCGTTGACCACGTACTGATTTGACCATATGAATTCCGGCAGATTAGCTTCTGTTGAGAACCCATTGAAATTCTTATTCTCTGCAGAAATCTGATGATACGGTGCTTCAGTTTAAATATTTCCACTCGAACCGTGCGTAGCTTCTCCAGTGCTACCACTTGAGCACTGCCTACCAATCCTCCCAAAACTGCTAAATCCTTGTGATCGGGAGCATCAGGATCAACTGTATTCAGAGGATATATATACTTTTTCAACCAAGTAAGCTCTTGGAGTGTAGGCTCCGTTAATCGCGGCTCCAGGTCAAAGAACTTTTTTCCATCTACAAACAATTCAAAATCGTCAAACCAGGCAGTTCCTTCACCACTCACCATTGCGCCAAAATTTATTTCCGTTGCGTTGCGCAACTTTAACTTCAATTGATACTTTTGTCCAATCCTGCGTCCCGCTCACTCCCTTTTATTTATTTTATTGTATTCCAAAACATCTTTTTCATCGTCGACCCTCAGCCATAATTCAGCCTGGCCTTTTTGCAAGGAGAGGCTGTTCTTATTTTTTCCAGCGAATTTCAAATATTTACCTCTTGCAAGATCAACCGGAAAACTAGTAGCACAAGCACCGACTTTATCTTTTGAAGCACCAATGCTTTTAATTTTCAAACTTTTAGATCCTTGGTACTTTTGCACTGAATCAACAGCTATTTCGTGGCCATTGTTAGCAATTCTCCATTTTAGAAGGAGTTGCCGCACCCTCCGTTTTATACTCGAACCCCCAGGTTCAAAAACTCCTGTGAAAATGCAACACCTGGAACTTGGAATAAAAGCAGAATAAGCAGTTTTTCATTTACTTGTACAACTTTAGATCCACCTCCAGGCTTATACTTATCAGTAAGATATAGCCAATGATTATTCTCATTTATCTTTTTTCAATGCTCACTAACGGAGCAAGCCTACCCAGCGCCGTGGCCTCATGCTTTGGCTCTGCGCTTGGGCAGCCAGTTAATAAGCTTTGTGCGGTGTTAGCTACAGTTTCTAATATTCTTAATATTCCTTAATTTGGATATTATTATTGCCTTTCTTCAATTCCTTTAGAAGATAATATCGGTGGAAAAATCCGGTCAATACTACAATTCTCTGCCGGGTTTTGCTCGGCAATCTTTAAGATATTTCTGGCCATTGTTTATTTCTTAGGTCCCAAAAGTCTGCCCAGAGCTGATATCCATCCCTGTAGCTGATTTTTTCTCCATTAGGTTTTGTTACAAATCTGTTTGCAAACTCTGGCCTTTTATTCGTGATTTGAGTTAACCTCTTGTGTTGAAAGTGCTGTCGCTGTTCCGGAGATGCTGTCAGTTCTAGAATTATTAAAATTTTGGGGGAAGTAGTAGCGATTGCGTTCAATTGCTCACTAAGTTTATAATACGTCTTTACGATTTCACTTTCTTGAGGAGCTGAGCGCACCTGCATGATACAAGCTGTCAAGTAACTGGATGGTTAAATTATCTGCTGTAGGAACCATTCCTTCTGCTCTTCTATATTGATTTCTTCCTTCAAATTCAAAAGGTCGAATCAATGTTTGGGGATAGGTTTTCAAGTATTTCTCGAAGCATTCTGCTCATTACCCTTAGATGGATATTTGAATTTAAAATCTTTTGTAAAAGGAAGATCTATTTCGTGTAGAATGATATCAGGCTTTATTTGTTCTAAAATTGTATATAATGTGTCAGCATTATAGTTTGGCGCTACTTCATGGATATTACCAATAATGACCAATTCTGTTTTATACTGGCTGAAAGAATAAATTATAGCTAGTAAAACTATAATGGGCGTTAAAATAGACTTCATTTTAGTTTTGTATGTTGACTAACGTCCACTTTTGGGGCGGGGTCAGGCAGTGGCAAAGCCGAGTTCTTCCGGCTTGAGATCCAGACTGGCGATCTTGCTGGATCTTTTTCACGAGTTTCATCTTTCGTTTCTGGTCTAAAAACAGGTACTGACTGGGCGGATGGTAAGGCTGGTGTTTGACATGTTCCAGATGATCACAGCCAGCTTGCGGGCAGTAGCCGAAACGGCAGCAGTTCACCGCGCTTCCGTACAATGCGGTGGAAGAAATCGGAAAGGTGCGTAGCATCCTTCAGGTTGCCGATGGCATTGGCGGCTTGTCTTAAGGCAATCTTGAGCCGGTTACTGCCTTTGGCTATCTTGTTGCTGAGCACCTTGCCCCCACTGATTTTGGTATTGGGAGCGAGTCTGAGCCAGCAGGCAAACTGTTTGGCCGAAGCAAACTTTTTTATGCCTTCCGGCTTCTCGCTCATCAGGGCAATCACCGTGGCGTGACTCACCCCTTCGATCCGCATCAGGTCCACCCCCTCAAAGCACTGATACGAGGCTGGTTCAGATCCATGTTTTTAGGCGCATTCTTGTTTACCCATATGGCTTGGCTTCTGCATGAAGCGACTGCTTGGTCTCATCGGCTAGATCTGCTCTCTGAGCAACTTTTCAATTTCTTTGTCCTGAAGCTCAATCTTTTCCTGCAACACCTTGTAAAGGTGGCTCCTGCTCAAGACCGAACCGGTAATCCACTGCGGCCATTGCTCTGAAGGAGCTTTGGCGATTTCGGCTTCAGATTTGCGGCAGTTGCCGTGCCGGAGCGAGGCCAGCTTCCCCGGCATCGGTTCCCGCTGCCAGATGGCTTCGATAATGGACATACCTGTAAGGCCGGTCACATCTTTGACGACAATGTCGAGCCTGAGATTGAGCAGCCTGGTGCTTCTGCATCTTCAATGTAGTCACCGCAGCCGTTTCAGCAGCCAAGTCCGGTGGCAGCGGTACGTGCAGAAGCTGCTCGGTGGCCTGATCCGGAAGAAAGCTGCTTGAGAGCAGACCCAGACTGTGCAGCTTCTGTATC
The DNA here is from genome assembly GCA_030448185.1 of Cytophagales bacterium. Classification (GTDB taxonomy): domain Bacteria; phylum Bacteroidota; class Bacteroidia; order Cytophagales; family 172606-1; genus CADCTQ01. Next base: position 7,535 of record JAUJNL010000134.1, read on the forward strand.
CACTGGCAGTCCTGCACATCGGTCTTTCTGCCCTTGATGTTTTTGGTAAACTTACCGTTGCAGAGAAACACCTCCAGACCCGATTCTGAAGAGCAGAAAATAAACTCTGCCAGTAAGTACCGGTGGATTCCATAGCCACATTGATAATTTCATGCTCCTTCAGCCATCTGACCATTTCTCTTAAGTCTTCATTGTAGACGCCAAACTCGCGTACGTCTTCTGGTTGCTGACCAACGGCTACAAAAGTGAGAACGGCTGCCGACGTCAATGCCGGCGGCATGGCGGTTTACCACTTCCATGGAGGCAGATCCTTCTTTTTCATCTTCTTTGGGTAAAATGAGTTGAAAATTGCCCTCTCCAGAAATGTAGCTTTGGTATGAAAGTATGTTGAACGGGGTCTTCGAAAGCCTCCACTGAAATCATCTCAAAGCCTTATTGTTGGGCTGATAGACTTTTTACATTTCTGACCAGAATTGCGCACGGGCTGATAGCACCAGAGAAAAAACAGCCTGACTCAGGACACAGCAAAGGTATGCGCTCCGGATGAAGTCGACTCCCCGTTAGCTCCGGAAATCAATACTTTTTCCGGTATAGGGGGAATTGCGCCCAACGTTTTTCAAATGCCACAACTTCATAAACACTTTAACGTTAGCAGCCAAGTTGCTTTAGATGAATTGGTATTATTCATTGAGCAAAAGCACCCAGACTTAAACATCCTAATCAATAATGCTGCCGTGCAATACAATTACAATTTTATGGATGAGCCTAATATTGTAAATAAAGCAGATTATGAAATTTCAGCGAACTTGACTACACCCGTAAAATTGACTGCATTACTATTGCCGGTTTTATTAAAAAACAACCCAAGTACGATTGTCAATGTAAGCAGCGGGCTGGCCATTTCTCCCAAAATGACTGCCCCCGTTTACTGTGCTACGAAAGCGGCAATCCATAGTTTTACCAAAGCATTACGTTATCAGCTGCAAGACACCGGGATAAAAGTTTTTGAAATTATTCCCCCCATCGTTGAAACACCAATGACCGAAGGACGGGGCAAATCAAAGATTTCCGTCGGGCAATTAGCAAACGAGTTTTTGGCCAATTTCTCTAAAGAGAGATATGAGAGTTACATAGGAAAAGCCAAGTTGCTTAGACTCATACACAGAATATCACCGTTATTGGCGGATGCTATAATGAAGAAAGGCTTATAAGCAGATAGTACATAAGATTGCCTCAGGCTAGAGGTAGTTTGCAAACTACCTTCCCCAGTAAGCATCATAAAAGCCTGCCGGAACGTTTCTATTCCGGCAGGCTCTGTTATTTTAGCGTTTTCTGCCTAATTGCCAAAGGTTTGGGACGGTAATGTTGAAATATTCCATTCTGAGCAAGTCTAAAGGTTAGCAGCAACTTTAGAGAATATTCTAGTATAGCGAAACCTGTACATTTTATTGTACAAAATAACGTACATTTGTGATTACTTAAATTTTAGCTATGAAAGCAGTTACAATCTCAGCATTGAGAAAAGGAATGAAAGAATATTTTGATTACGTCTCAAAATCAGCCGGAGTGGTTATTGTTCCCAGAAATAAAGACGAGGATGCCGTGGTAATTATTTCTATTCAGGAATATAATTCTCTTATGGAAACTGAGCATCTTTTATCCACCAAAAGTAATAGAAACAGACTTCAAGAGTCAATTAATCAGATTGGGGAGGGAAAAACAACTTCTTACCAATTAGATTAATTGCAGATTATGAATATTGAATTTACAGCTCATGCATGGGAAGACTTCACTTATTGGCTGGAAAATGATGAAGAGGTTGCCGTTAAAATCAAAGATCTGATTAAATCTATTTGCCATGATCCGTTCAAAGGAATTGGAAAACCCGAACCCTTACGATTTGCGCTAAAAGGCTTTTGGTCAAGAAGAATCACAGGAGAACATAGACTAGTTTACTCTGTAACAGGAACAAGGGGAGCCGACCAGAAATGCACCATTATTCAATGTAAATTTCATTATGATGACAAATAAGGGCTGCTGCTAATATTGCGTTTGCAAAATACGGGCAGGACGTTGAAACAATCAGCCTCAGATCACTAGCGGTCATTTGTTCGAGCTGGCGAGTTTCAGTTGAACATTGGCCAAACATCTATTTTTCAATTTAGCAGCCGCTTCGGGCAGGAACAGCATCAAATATCCGTACTATCGCAAATACGGAACCTTAGCCGCCATTTAGATATCCTAACACTTCATGATAGGTCACCCGGAATAATACCTAATATTGAGTTCGACGTAATTCTTAAACTATCCACCATCAAAGCCGTCCGGAACGTTTCTATTCCGGCAGGCTTTGTTATTTTAGCGTTTTCTTGCTAATTACGGCCTCGCTTAACGGACCTTGCGCAACAAACTCTTTGCCATGCAAAACCCTGGAAAACCCATTGCTATGAACCGCTTATTTGTATTGCTTTTATGTCTTCCAATTCTATCCTGCGTGCCGGTGTCCCAGCAGGGAACTACGGCCACCGGTGGAAGCAATGGCAGTGGGACCAATGCTTACTACGTGGATAAATCCATGCGGACGGAGGACTTTACTTACGAGCCCAATATCCAAACTGTATTGCTTTATCCCCGGCCGGAAGGAGCCGATCCCGTATCTGCCGTGTTGCAACCACCGGTGTTACCGCTCAGCCAGCCGGTGCCGCTGATACTGGAGTTTGACGAACTACGCAGTGATGTGAAGAATTACCGGGCCAAGTTGTTTCACTGCGATGCCGACTGGTCCATTTCCAATCTCAATGATATTGATATTCTGGATACTTACAATGAGTTTTTGCTCAACCGTCCACTGCTTTCAGTCAATACCAAAATGCCCTATGTCCATTATTTTTTTGAATTGCCTAAAGTGAAAATATCGGGCAATTACTTGATTATGGTATACCGGGAAGGAAATGTAAAGGATATTATTCTGACCCATCGGTTTATCATTTACGAAAATCAGGTAGAGGTAGCCGCCCGCGTGGTGCCATCCAGCGGCGTGCAGGAAAGGCTTACGAACCAGCAAGTTGAGTTTGATATCCGTTATCCTAATACTGCGCTGTATAATCCGCGGGAAACACTCAAGATTACCTTGCGGCAGAATTACCAGTGGAGTAATGCCATTATCAATCTAAAGCCTACCGCCATCTGGGAAGACCGGCGTTTGCTCGAATATCATCATTTCGGCCTCGAAAACAGTTTTCAGGCCGGCAACGAGTTTCGTTTTTTTGACATCCGGAGCATTCGTTTCCTCGGTCAGAATGTCGGGAAGATGGATATTACTGGTGATAGTAACAAGGTATTTCTCTTGCCTGACGACATCCGGAATGGCCGGGCTTACACCCAGACCATTGATTTTAATGGACGCTACCTAATTGATAACTATGAAGTAAATAATGGGCCTACCGCAGCCGATTATGTATACGTAAACTTTACGCTGCGTGCACCTGCTAAAGCCAATGGCAATGTTTACATCTGGGGACAACTTACGAACTGGAGAACGGGAGACGACTCGGCCATGCAGTACGATGCGGCAGAACAAGTTTACCGGGGACGCTTACTGCTCAAGCAGGGGTACTATAATTATCAGTACGTGCTGGAGGAAAATGGAAGGCTCAATCCGGTTCCTTTCGAAGGAAGTCACTTCAATACGGAAAACCACTACGAAGTAATTGCTTATCACCGGCCGCCGGGAGCACGTGGCGATTTGATAATCGGCTACGCACTGGTCCGGCACAATCAACGAAATTGAATTTTCAATTTCGGGTTGCCTGTTTTTGGTTTCTGGTCTACAGTTGTAAGTTTCCAGTCGGGTCTTGCCTCACTTAACCGGAAACTAACAACCCAAAACCAGAAACTATTTTAGCCTACCTGCCGGCTTTCGTTGATCAGATAAGACTCGGTCTTGCGGCTGGCATCGGCGTTGGTGATATCCAGCATCCCAAATCCCTTATGAGAAAAGTAGCCCATCCCGCAAGTGAACAGGAAGTTCTGTACCTCTGGTGCACAGTAGAGGGTAAAAGGAAAAGTATATCCCCGGATCTCGTACTTTCCGAAGTTATCCGATACCGGATAGATGCGGGCAAACTTCTTCTCGCCTTCCCTTATTTTCTGCAAATAAGTCTTGTCGGGAATTACTTGAAATTTGTAGAAGGACGCAATCTGTTCGGCGGTATAAGTGCCGGACCTTTCCATACGAAGCATGGTGGATTCGTAGAGAAAGTCGGAAAAGGCATCGGTATCCGGCGAAATGAATTTTTTAGCGAACAGGTCATTTCCGGCCGGATCAATCGGTACGATTGGTGAGATACATACGCACTTGATGCTGTCCGTAAACTCAGGCAGAAATTCCTGCTCTACTGATTCAGGAATCAACTGCAAACCTCCCAGCTCCAGTTCTTTCTGTTCAAACAATCGTCCGATCAGGAAGTCGATCAGATCCGTGTCAGCGGCGGAAAATACCAGGGTAACACGGCTGGAGAAGAAGTGCAGACCATTTTTACTGACCTTGGTTTGACCTTTCAAACCGGAGAAGGTATAATCTGTCCGTCCGGCATACTCGCTGTCGGTCAGTAGATCTTCAGTCATCTGCGAAAGCAGCGACTGGTGATAGAAGGGAACGAAACTGCCCTTGTTTTTGAGCAAAAAAACGATTCTTACGCGCACAGTCGTTAAATTTATAAAAATAGGTTGTTGGGTACGAACGCTAAACAGAATCAATGGACTACCATGCCAAGCACTGGCAGGCCAGCCGTTTTTATTTAACAGATGGGGTAAAGCCCCTTATATGTTAAAACGGAAGTGCATGATATCACCGTCTTCTACTACGTATTCTTTCCCTTCAATGGCAATTTTGCCTACTTCCCGGCAAGCTGCTTCTGATTTATATTTTTGGTAATCAGCCAGTTTTATAACTTCCGCTTTGATAAAACCCCGTTCAAAATCGGTGTGAATCACTCCTGCCGCCTGTGGCGCCTTCCAGCCTTTACGAATCGTCCAGGCTTTCACTTCTTTTTCTCAGGCGGTAAAATAAGTAATTAGATATAATAAAGCATACTATGCTTTAATAAGTTTACTGAGGCCAGACTCCTTTAAGCCATATTCCTGCAAAAACAATTGCATTTCTTCCGGGTAAGTGATCTCGGCAATCTGTGCTTCAATGGCGGCACATACTACCACCACATGCGCATTTTCCCGGTTGTACTGCCTGGCTGCAGAGCTGTTACGGTATTCATTGCCGGTGTGCAGTGCGAGCCTTCATCCACATTGGCTACGTAGATTACCGGCTTCATCAGGCGAATAAGTCAGCTACGGCTTCAGGTTCTTTCGCAATAACCAGACTGCGGGTATTCTGGCTATACTCTGCTTCCTTGAATTGCAGGAGTACCGACAATTCTTTCTTCGCTTTGGCATCACCTGATCGGCAGCGTTCAACTTAGTAATTTTTCTACCGACTCCAGGTCTTCGAGCGAGGTTCGGTATCAAATAACTTCCTTATCAAATACTGGGTTCACCTCCCGTTACGTGCACTACGTTGTCGTCTTTGAAACAGCGAATTACGTGAATAATTGGTGTCAACTTCAACATATTACAAAAATTTATTACCTAAACTCGCCTTGCTGGCGCTCTCACCAAATCGGCAATATCAATAAACTCAATGATGGCGATATCCGGGGTTTACAATAGACCCAGGACGCATGTTCATCGGGCACGGTGATTACTCCCACATTGGGTTCAATTCTGTACAAAAGGATAGTTGGCTGCCCCTGCTTTGGCATTAGACAAAGCATTAAAAGAGTGGACTTGCCTAATGTTCGCAAACCTACTATGCCGCATTGCACTCATTGTGTTGAGCGTTAGTGAGTTAACGAACAATGACAATTTTGCTAACTCATACATTAGTAATTAAACAGATTTTTGCTTTTCAAGCTACCCTGTCTGTTTCGCAAATATATAAAACGTGCCGTGAAAAACGATCATCAATTTACAACAGAACGGCAACGGGGCAACTTGCCAATAAAAGCTCGTAAGTTAGTATCCAAGAGTTCAGTTTTCTGCCAGAGGAGTATTACTTCCAAAGTAAGACCAGTTGCTCTCTGCCTTCTGATTCCTCCTTCCAAAGCCGACGGTTGAACTGGGAGAAATCAAAATTCGCATCAGATCGGTTTTTACGTGCTCAATTGTTTTTTCTAATGTATTCGACAACTCTTTTCAAAATCTTCTTTATAGAGGAAATTGCGTTTTCATACAATACAAAGCCGTCTTCAAACCGGCGCTTACTCGGGTCAAAGGTAGTAGTCATTTGAACGGGTTGATTTTACGTCAAAGAAGTACGTTCTCTTGCCAGCCCTCACCCTTTTGAATAAATTTCTACTTTTTCGTTTTCTTTGTTCTCTTCCACAAGCCTAAAGATTTACAAAAATTTACGTGTGAGTAAAACATATCAACTATGAACTGCACTTTTCAAAATAGTAATTTGCAAGCGTTATGTTGGGAGAAATGATTTCATTATAAAAAGTACTGTTCTCCGTAACTTCTTTCTTAGCAGGGTTGCTAGTCTGAATTAGACCTGCTGTATGGATTCCGTAAATACCCCTCTGTCCATGCTGGTGCAAATATAATTATTTGCCCGAATCGGCTTCATCCGGCATCATTTTTTTTGTGCTCGGGCAGCTATGTTACTATTTGTTAACATAGGGCTTGAGGTAGCACTTATTGCGGCGACTCTTTGGCAGCATTGCTTTTCCGGGCTGTAGTCAGCACGGACTTAGCTGGGAGTTGCTGGCCGCTTAGCTGTTTTTGCTGGCCCTGGTAGTCAGTCAGGACCAGGGAGGGAAACGCCGATCCGGGTAACTTTAGCAGACGCGAAGACTGCGAAAGGTAGCCTGACCCATAGTAAAATTCGGTCTTCCGGTGGCGGCCATCTGAGAGCTTACATACTACGGAAAAATCAGCTGCCCCGGGTCTGACCACTTGCTGTCCCGGCAGGCGGCTGGGTTTAAAAACCTTAAGCGTATCGCTGTTGCTTGACACGAGTACTAGGGTCTGATGCGGACTGGTGCCCAATTCAATTAGGGCTTTGGCATCTTTACTGATCATTAAACCGCTTTGTTGGACAGATAGTACTGAGAAACTACCTTTTCCATCTCCTTTCAGTAGCTGACCGTTGGAAGCGTCATTCTTGCAAATGCATGACCTATTTCATGTGCCATCTATTTTATGTGGAATATGGATTAGGCACCCGAGCGGAGCCTTGGCCTGAGTAGTTTAGAAAGCAGGAAAATCTGTAACAAATAAGGATGTTGACCGGGATTTTCGTTACTTTGATTATTGTAACGGTTTTTTTACGCAGCTTAAGAAGGAGCGGTAAGAATAGCTAGGGTGTCAGTAGAGGCAAATAAAACGGTCATTTTAGGAGTGCTGGGAAAAGCCATTTATCGCTCCGGCACGAAAAGCACCGCATCAGCCACCACTACTCCGTCGGTACCCTGGCTGGTTACTTCCACGAAGCCTTTGCGGCCTTTGGGCAGTGTAAAGGTGCCTAGTCCTACCCATGCACCCGAAGTCTGCCCCTCAATGATCACATCCTGCTGCCGGAGGGTGACGGTTTTGCTCCCTTTTCCGTCGTTGACGGTGATGGGAATTACGGACGAGGCTCCATTTACGCGGGGGTAGTAGAAGTACACCCGGTATTTGCCGCTGCGGAGTACTTCAGGGGTGAACCGGACCGTTCCAGCGGGAGAATCTTTGCCATTCAGTTTCAGTAACGATGGGCCATAGCGGCCGTTTTCCTTCAGGTCGGGGGTCCAGTTGCCGGTAATTTTGATCAGGGCCGTCTGTTCGTTGTCTACCATAATCTCGGGTTGGCTGCCATCGGCTAGCGGGTCAGCTTTCAGCCTGGCCTGCAGGGCTTTCACGTCCACCTGCTGCACGGGCAGCTTTTTGTCAATGGCCTGTACCGCCGCAACCGCCGCCGACTGGCCCAGCACCATAAACACGGGTTCCATGCGGATAGAACCGTAGGCAATGTGCGAAGCCGACAGAGCCACCGGCACCAGCAGGTTTTTACACTCAGCCGCTTTGGGAATAATGGACCGGTAGGCAATCGGGAAAGGACTTGGCACTTTCTCCTCCACGTTGCCCTCATTCTTGACCATGCCGTTGACCACCAGCCGCTGAATGTTGTGCGAATCCATCTGGTAGGCGGCCATGCCGACCTCGTCGGGCACTACTTCCTTCCCTTCGCAGTGGTGCTGGGTCATTACGTACTCTCCGTTCATGCGGCGGGCTTCGCGCACATACAGTTGCGGCGACCAGCCATCGGTGTCCTGGTATTCATCTTTGGGGTAGCCCCACTTGCGTACCTCCTGCTGCAATTCTTTCGGCACCCGCGGGTCGCTGACGTAGAAGTAGAGCAACCCTTTGGTGTAGTCCACGTGGTCCTGAAAAATGCGTTCCCGTTCGGCGTAGGTGCCATCGGGCCAGCGGTAGTTCATGCCGATCATGTCAGTGGAAAACCCGCCCCTGTTGTTGATGTCCGTCTTTTTGTTGGGCATGGGTGTCCAGATGAAGTAGTCGTCCAGCTTGCGTTTACCAGGTTGGGCGGCAAAGAGCCTCACCAGCAGTTCGTAACGGGTGGAGTCGTACCGCGCCGGCCGGGTGATGGGCATCTGGTTGGCCGGATCACTGGTCAGGCAGATGCGGAAGTTGTACGCCTGCTCCTTATCGTCGCCGCTGCCGGTGGGAGCCAACTCCGCCGGACTGATGCCCCAGAGGAGGCCGCTTTCGGGGTTGCCCGGCGTGCGGTACGGGTCGATGCCATCGGGAAACTGGTGCCCGTGCATGAGCTGCACGCCGTTGAAGGTTTCGTTGTAGACGCTGTTGGCCTCCCGGCCCACCGTATAGGATACGCCGGCCCGGGCCATCAGATCGCCTTCGTAGGTAGCGTCGATGAACATCTTTG
>JAUJNL010000135.1 GCA_030448185.1 Cytophagales bacterium
TTGTATGTAATTCAATTTGTATGGGAGCAGGTGTAATAATGTCGCCAAATCCGATATCTATCTGCATGAGTTGTTTGATATTGCCTAAGCCAGCCCTTATTTTTACCCGGATTCCGGAATAATTACCTTCTTTAGTAATCTCGGCTGCCGTAAGTGTAGTCAGATCATAAGCAACTCCATCTGCTTCATATGGCATCGAACAGATTTCATAAAAGATGTTTTTCAAAGTATGTTTATCATTGGCAATTTGCATACCTAATAAATCAATATCCAGGGTAGGACGGCTCTTTTCCCTTTCTATGGCGTATAGTAAGGCTCCTCCTTTCAGACAGAAATTCCGTCTGTATGAAGAGAGAAAAATCCGGAACAACAGCCTCTCCTGAAAATAACGGGTTAAGATAAGTTGATAGGCTTTTCCATCCGCCTGTGCTATATCCTTTAATCTACCTTGAATGGAAGCAACAGGATTTTTCATGTGTATCTGTTCAAAGGCACTTTATAGTAACATGTTTATATAACCGGATACATACTGCCCTATACTCAACTCTTTTGCATAACGGGTGAGTGTAGCCAGGTTGCGGTCTTTACGTTGCAAATAATTTTTCACTACTTCCTTCACTGTATCGGGGCCAATCTTATTCCGCTGCCGTATCATATCACAAACTGTTTTCTCCAGGTCATATATCTGAATAATAATTCCATCCTTATTGATCTGAGTAATGCCGGTGGTATAGGAAGTTTCTTCCCAGTAGTAGAGTTTTATAGGTGGATATTCCGGCAACACTACCTTCGACTTTTTGGGAATAGCCAAGTGGTACTCAGAAGAAGTAAAGGTACTTATTTCATAGTACTGGCAAGCAGTGAAAATACAAAAAACGCCGTTAGGCACTATTCTGGCAACATCACTCATTTCGTCCCTATCCGGTTCATTCCATTTGTAGAGTCCTTGTTTCAACTTTACTACCTGTCTGCTATCCATTAGATTATTGAGCTGATAATGGGTAAAACCTGCCTCTCTCAGTTGCCAGGTTTCTACAATCCCGCCATGCTCCTTGAAAAAATCTTCTATTAGTTGTGATTCCATGAATTAACTCTATCATTTTACAAAACTACGGCTTTTGCATATAAAAGCCGTAGTTTTGTAAAATGATAGATTAAAGATTTTTAATCAAGCTTTCTACCACTGGTTTCCGCAATAGCTACAAAATACGCAAGGATTGTTATTCAGCAGGCATGTAAACCGTTTCGCCAATCTTCCACATACAGTTGATATTAGAAATAGAAATCCGGAGTGAGCCATGTTTTTCATTGTCACTGACTAAGTGAAGTATATTGCCTTCATTCCCATTCAATGGTAGCAGGTGGCTTGGAAGAAATATCATAGACAACACGGTTCACTCCTTTTACCTTGTTGATGATTTCATTGGAAATCCCAGCCAGAAACTCGTAGGGCAAGTGCGCCCAATCGGCCGTCATGCCGTCAACACTGGTTACGGCGCGGAGGGCTACGGCATTTTCATAGGTCCGTTCATCGCCCATGACACCTACGGATTGTACCGGCAGCAAAATAGCGCCTGCCTGCCAAACCTCATTATACAAATTATGCTTTTTGAGTCCGCCGATAAAAATAGAATCTACCTCCTGCAATACCTCCACCTTTTCGGGAGTAATCTCGCCCAGGATGCGGATGGCTAGCCCCGGCCCCGGAAAAGGATGCCGCTTAAGAATATTCTTAGGGATACCCAATTTAGCGCCTACTTCCCGTACTTCATCTTTAAACAGCGTATTGAGGGGCTCGACTACCTTCAGATTCATCCGGGCCGGCAAACCACCCACGTTATGATGGGATTTTATAGTAGCCGAAGGTCCTTTGACGGATACCGATTCAATTACATCCGGGTAAATAGTGCCCTGACCCAGCCAACGCACATCCTTGATGCGGTGGGCTTCTACGTCAAATACATCGATAAACGTCTTGCCGATGGCCTTGCGTTTTGCTTCGGGATCGGTAAGATCAGACAAGGCCGTGTAGAAGCGTTCTTTGGCATCTATGCCGATCACGTTCAAGCCCATCTCCTCGTACGATTGCAACACTTCATCGTATTCGTTCTTACGCAGCAAACCGTTGTCCACGAAGATACAGTACAGATTATCCCCGATGGCTTCATGGACCAGCGTAGCAGCCACGCTGGAATCAACGCCACCCGATAAGGCCATTACTACTTTATCATTGCCTAATTTATTCTTCAGCGTATCAATGGTATTCCCCACGAATGACTCTGGCGTCCAATCACGGGAACAGCCGCATATATTGGTCACGAAGTTGCTCAGCAATACTTTGCCCTCAGTAGTGTGCGTTACTTCCGGGTGAAACTGAATGCCATATATGGGTTGCCCGGGCACCTGAAAAGCGGCTACTTCCACCGAATCGGTACTGGCAATGATCTCATACCGAGGAGGCAATTTCGTAATGGTATCCCCGTGCGACATCCAGACCTGAGATTTAGCCGGAATATTCTGTAATAAAGGATTGGTATTATTCACATAATGCAATCGGGCTCTGCCGTACTCCCGGCTATTGGACGGTTTTACTTCGCCACCGTATTGGTGGGCCATTAACTGGGCGCCGTAGCAGACGCCTAATACGGGAACATTACCCAAGAAGAGAGAAAGATCAGGTTGAGGCGACTGGGAATCACGGACGGAGCAGGGACTACCCGAAAGAATGACCCCTTTGATGGCTGGCGTAAGGGCTGGGATATGGTTGTATGGGTGAATCTCGCAATACACGTTAAGTTCGCGTACCCGGCGGGCAATCAACTGGGTGTATTGGGAGCCAAAGTCGAGGATGAGAATCTGTTCGTTCATGTGCAAAGGTAAAGGGAAATTTGTGCTTTGAAAATCAATGAAAGAAGTCCCTTATGGATTTTCGGTAGGCTATTATTGTTTTGGAATAACATTTGTAAAGAATGAAACCTTAAGTTTAAGCCTGAATTCAATATCCCTTCAATCCATATGAAAAAATCAACCATTGTCCTGTTTGTGTTCATATAGCATTGCATCAAGTGTTAATTCTTACGTTCGACCTCTATTTTATCAAAACTCTTTATGAAAAAAGTAAAACTATTCCTAGCCCTGATTTGCGGGCATGTTTTTTACTGCTAATGTAGCTAATGCCCAGCATCAGAACGTGATTAAAATTAATCCGCTTAGCTTGGCCGCAGCCAATATTAACTTGTCTTATGAGCGGTTTCTAAGCGAAAAAGCTTCTGTACAGCTGCAAAGCAGTTATTGGATTGGGACTTCGCGACCGTCAATGATAATAAATATAGGCTCTCAGGCTATGCGTTCACTTCGGAGTTTCGTTTCTACGTTTCTGATAATGAAAGGCCACAAGGGTTCTATATAGCTCCTTTCTTCCGGTACGAAGGCCTTACCTTAGAGACCGGGATGACGACAAATATAAGGCTACAGTAACCCGCATTTAAGGCGGCGCCGCCTTTGAATATCAGTTTCTGTTCAGTGAAGAGTGACATGGGATCTTTTCTTAGGCCCCCGGTATTATTCAAATTCAGCCGATTACAATATGCCTGAAGCAGAAGACAAGATTAATATTGACCGTTTACCGGCAATTTTGGTCTGCGTTTCGGAACTACAGTTGGCATCGCTTCTAAATTGAACACCTCTTTATCTTTAGGAAGGAGCGGCTTGAGCCGCTCCTTTTTTGTTTTTTCCTACTGTCCGTTTCTCCTTCCACTGTTGTAATTTCCGGCAGAAATTATTCTATCCACGCTGATTTGTTTTATTTTTGAAGCAGCGTATTCTTCCAAAAGGTGTGATCACCCGTCAATCTTAACTCTTTATCCACTTGCAATGCACAAACGATAAACCTCCTACTATTGTGGCTGATTGCCCCTTTACTGGCCTTAGAGACGGTAACGCAGTGGGTTTACCGAATATAGGCTTTTAATGGGCCTCAAAGTGCTCTTGCACCAGGATAATTCTACCCCAATTGGCCGTGACGGTGATGTACCACGTGGGCAGCAAAAACGAACAACCCAACGCGGGCTTTGCCCATTTCTTCGAACACCTGTTGTTTGGAGTTCGGAGCATATGAAGCAGGGTGATTTTGATAAGCTCAATAAAAATACCCATTGGCACCAATAATGCCAATACCTCCAACGACCGGACTTTTACTACCGAATGGCTTCCGTCTAATCAGCTGGAGTTAGGCCTCTGGATGGAGGCCGAACGGATGCTGCACGCCAAAATTGACCAGACGGGAGTAGATACCCAACGGGAAGTAGTAAAGAAGAAAAGCGGCAGCGGTTGATAACCAACGTATGGCTCCATTCTGGAAGAAACCGTCAAGCGGGCCTTCAAAGTGCACCCATACCGCTGGACCACGATTGAAAGCTCTAGCCGGAACACCTCAATGCGGCTTCGCTGGATGAGTTCATGGCGTTTTTACAAGGAATTTTACGTGCCCAATAATGCGATTCTTTCCATTGCCAGTGATATTGACATTGAGAAGACCAAAGCACAGGTAGCCAAATACTTTGGCGATATTCCGAAAGGCACCAAGCCTATCTACCGGCCTAACGTGCAGGAGCCGCCCCAAGAAGCAGCAAGTGCGGGACAATGTGTACGATAATGTCACCTTACCCGCTATCACATTTCAGGCCTACCACATTTCCACCCCAGGGTACCCCGGATTATTACGCATTAAATATGCTTACTACGCTGCTTTCCGGAGGAGAAAGTTCGCGGTTCAGTAAGGAGATCAAAGACCGGCAGCAAAAAGTTGTGGCCGTAGGGGCGTTCCGTTTGCCCTGGAAGATCCGGGTTTGTTCCTGACGTTTGGTATCGCCAATATGGGCGTGAAACCCGAAGAGGTAGAAACAGCCATGGATGCTGAGATTACCAAGGTACAGAACCAGCTCATCAGCGACCAGGAGTTTCAGAAGCTGAAAAACCAGATTGAAAACGAATTTGTCAGCAGCAACGCGACAGTAGTTGGTATTGCCGAAAACCTGGCGAATTACGAAATGTACTTCGGAGATGCCAACCTCATTAACACGGAGATCGAACTGGTACAATAAAGTGACTAAGGAAGACATTCAGCGGGTGGCGAAATACCTGACCAAGCAAAACCGGGTCGTACTGCATTATCTTCCTCAATCAGCCAAACCGGCTGCGGCTAAGAAGACCTAAGACCCAGGGTGCGGAATCCGGTAAACAGGAGCCAGTGGTGCAGCCGGAAGAAAAACCGTCCAAGGCCAAAGGAAAAGGAAGAAGAAATAAGTTGAATTGTCCTATGTTGTTCTAATGCTGGCGCAAGTCTTAGCGAAGCGAGACTTGTGCCCTAAGTAGTTGCCAGTCTGACTGGCAGGAAGTCGAACTTCCTATCATCTTTCCACCTAAGACTGAAGTCTTGCGCCAGTAACAGTAGCAAACCATCCAGCAATAAAACCATTTAACAATATAGCCATTTAACCATCTGACAATTTAGTTAGCTATAGCCCTAATAATTAATCCCATGAAAAAATCTTGTCCATATACTGGTATTTGTAATGCTGACCGGCCAATTTAGCTACGCGCAGTTGGATCGTTCCAAAATTCCCGGACCTGGCCCGGCCCCGGAAATCAATATCGGCAAGTACGAATCGTTTACCCTGGCCAATGGTCTGAAAGTGTTTGTCGTGACCAGCCGGAAACTACCTCGGGTAGCCTTTAATCTGGTGCTGGATTATGATCCCATTCAGGAGAAGTCAACCGCCGGATATGTGGACATTGCCGGTCAGATGCTGCCGGACTGGGTACCAAAACCCGCACTAAAGACCAGATAGACGAAGAAATAGACTTTATCGGCGCTTCACTGTCTACTTCGAATCCGGAATTTATGCCCGCCTCCTCAAAAAACACCAGGCGAAACTGCTTGAACTCATGGCGGATATAGTGCTGAACCCTTCTTTTCCTCAGCCCGGAACTGGACCGGATCAAACGGGAAACGATTTCGGCCCTGGCCTCCCAGAAAGATGACGCCAATGCGGTAGCCAGCCTGGTCGGGAACGTAGTCGTGTATGGACGGAATCACCCGTACGGGGAGCCCTGCCTACGGAGGAGACCGTCGGGAAGGTGAACTTGACCTCGTTAAAGCTTCTACAATACCTATTATAAGCCCAATATTGCCTATATGGCCGCAATGGCAGGGGATATCACGATGGCCGAAGCCAAAACCACCGTTGAACAATACTTTGGCAAATGGGCGAAAGGAACCGTACCCAAGGTACCTATACCCTGGACCCTGCGCCGGCTAAAACCAAAATTGCCTTGGTCGACCGGCCTAGTTCGGTGCAGTCGGTCATTAATATCTCGCGCGCCATCAACCTGAAGCCCGGCCCTCCGGATGCCATCAGGCCCATTGCCAATGATATTCTGGGCGGACAAGGTGGCCGGCTTTACAACAACCTGCGGGAAAAACAGGGGGCTTACGTATGGGGCCTATTCTTCCATCAACCCGGACAAATACGTGGGCGAGTTCTCGGCTAATGCCAGCGTCAGATACGGTAACGGATAGTGCCGTAGTGGAGTTTATGAATGAATTGAAACAGTGCGCACCGATAAAGTAACCGAAGCAGAACTCAAGCAATCAAAAGCCAGCGTGATAGGCTCCTTGTCCGTTCACTCGAAAGTCCGCAAACGGTGGCCAACTTTGCCATTAATACGGCCCGCTACCGCCTGCCAGCTGATTATTACGCCAATTACCTGAAATCCGTAGCCGCCGTGAATGCGGCTGCGATGTACAGGCCATGGCTCAGAAATACATTAAACCGGAAAACGCCTATATCGTAGTCGTGGGCAACGCTTCGGAGGTGGCTGATAAACTAAAACCATTTAGTGAAATCGAATACTATGACGTAAACGGTAAAAAAACAGAGTCTACTTCTCAAAAAACCGCCTCGGCTCCGGCTACAGGTTAACGGCCGAGCAGGTAATTGATAAATGTGCAGGCGATTGGCGGAAAAGAAAAACTGCTTTCCGTGGAGGATGTCACCTATACTATGGCAGCAACCGTACAGGGAACGCCGATCAGTATTACCCAGCAGCGGAAAACACCCAACAAGGCCCGGCAGGTGGTGCAGGCGCAGGGGATGGAAATGATGAAAGTAACTTCCAACGGCACTAAGGCAGTTATGTCCCAGATGGGAAACAGCCAGGAAATCGGGGGCAAACAACTGAAAGATCTGAATCTGGAAAATACCCTGTTTCCGGAACTGCAATATCAGAAAATGGGGGTGAAAGCCGAGCTTGCCGGTGTCCAGTCTGTGAGATGGAAAGAAGCATAAGGTAGATTTGACTTTGCCCAGCGGATCAAAGCCGCAGATTCTATGACACCCAAACCGGGCTTAAAATCAAGAAAATCGTAAGTGGTGAGACACCGCAAGGACCGGCTACCCAGACGGTTGATTTTAGTGACTACCGGGAAGTAAATGGAATAAAATTTCCGCATACAATCTCAACCGTGTTTGGTCCTATGCCCGTGAAGATGGAAGTACAATCCATTGAACTCAGCAAGGGCTTGGGCGACGAATTGTTTGAAGTAAAACAATAAAGTACTTGCTGGCCGAGGCTGGAAGGTTGCACCGCCTCCCAGCCTTTTTAATTTTTTATTTAGTATCGGTTTCATTTATGTGAATTCAACCTCTTTATTACCTTTTCAAGCGAGCGAATGGGCTTAGTTGCTGCGGCCCCGTTAGCTTCGCTGATCCTTTCAGGATTCTTTTGTTACGTTGAATTTGGGCAAGCAAAAGAACCACGAAGGGCTCGACGAAGTCAAAAGTAAATGCCTGACTTAGAGTAATCTATCCTTGAATAAAAGGCCTTAATACACTACCGATAAACGTAACTTTTTGTGGGTAAATCCCAGTTCAGGAGGTTGGGGGTAAAACTGCGAAAGTCCTGTAAATAAATTATAAAATGGTCTCCAGATAAGGGATTGGTTTGCAGCAACTTATCTATTATCCCTTGTCCATTTACTTAACACCAACGATTATGAAAAGCTACCCGTTTTTTGGATTAGCCGTGGGGGTAAATTCTTACTTTGCATCATTATTGCTTGTGCACTGTGGAAAGGAACAATGATCTCTATTATACCGCTGGAAATTACCCTGCAAGCCTGCTTCCTGAGCAATCATACAACGCTGTTGCTGCCGTGGGCACGACGAAACTGATCAATAACCCTCCCAACGTGACAATCATTACTGCCCAAAATAAGGGCTTCTTTGATTTGCTTCTAAAGAGAGCTGACTGTTTCAACTGCCACGCGGTAAAGACCAGGCTCCAGGGGCCCGCTTTCCTGGAAATAGCCAAACGATTGTACTGCGTAGTAAGTGAGTTTTCAAATTGATCTGCCATCCGATCAATGCTTTTAGGCCAATGCTGCAGGCGGAAATAGGTTACCAATACGTAGTGGTTGAACGACTATACGCTAAAAATACCCTCCTTTTGGAATCATGTCAATTTACAAAGGTTCATATATTGAATAAAGCCAATTCCAACAATAGCTCCAATCATAATTATATTGGATGTTTGGGGCTGACCTGCCGCAACACGTCGCCAACTCGCCGAAATCCCGTTTCGCCACTATTGAGCACCGGAACGCCAAACTCCGCCACCGGGTCAGGGTATGAAAAACTAAACACACTCATCGAGAGTTGGGCCAGTACCACCACATCAATGGATTGGCGGGCCTGCACCTGCCGGATAGTATGGGCAATCAACTCGTTATGGGCCTGAGTTTTGCCCTCACCCAGCAGCTCAAAAGCGGATTCAACAGTTGCTCCGGTGAAGGCTACCGATTTGCCAAGCCGGTCGGCGGTTTCCTGTAAAAGTTGCTCTGTACTGTTGACGGTCGGGCCGTGAGTAGCGATAATCAGGATTCGGCCATTGATCGAGACGGCTTCTTCCATCATCGCTTCGTCAATCTGCACGACCGGCACCCCGTAGGGCTGCATAACGGCCTGCACCGCCCTAAATGCCCGGTTCATGGTCGAGCAGGAGATTAGCACGGCATCAACAGCGTAGAGATCGTACAGTTGCCGGGCGTACTGACCAAATAGCTCGATGTTCAGCGCCGGCGGAACGGTTTCACCCCGGTGGTGTGCCTGCATGAAATTGAGCTGTACGGCCTCGTTGCCCACGTTGATGATTTTAACCCCGGGCAAGCCTTTTTGGCCGAAGTAGGTACTCCACAAACTTACCCATGAGGAGCCGTTGACCACACCTAATCGTTTTCCCGCCAGCTGCGGATCGGGGCCAGTAGCCTCGGATAAGGTAGGCGTACCAGTGAGTTTCATGTACTCGTCGAAGAGAAAGATCGGGTTCATAGTGTTAGGGGTAAAACTATCGGTTAGGGGTCGGCTGAGCAGACTCATTCATGTACCGCTGCCGAAGCACGATGTAGTCCAGCACCGCCTTATGATACGGATTGAAGTCAGGATCGGGAATGCCCGATGGCGGTACAGCAGGTGTATTATAGCCAGTTTGAAACATATCGTGGTGGTAAATAATGTAGCCGCCCAATTGCCATATCTGGTAGATCTGAACCATCTGGTCGTGCGGATGAGTAGCTTCCTTCGGGCCACCGTATTTAGGGGTACCGTTTCGGGCCGGTTCATCATCGACTACTGGCTTGCGGTAGCGTTTCAGTAGGTAGGCAATCTCCTGGGGAGCCACTTCCCAGTGCCGCCCCGCATTCTGTCGGCTGGTATGCGGCGTGAGAAAGTCGAGTGCATTGTTTTGCTTGTCGTCTCCCAGAACACCTGCAAAACCCGGCGAATTGGTCACTAACCGCTTTGCATCCACGGATTTTACTGTTTTTACGTGATCGACTACCCGGTCGGAGAGTTCATTCCAGATTTGAATAACTACGTTACGGTAAGGCAAGAGTTCGCTGGTGATGGCGGCCACTGCCCGATCCGACTCTGGCTGACCTAAGCGGATGTTGGCGTAGTAGCTCTCCTGCGAAAACAGCGCCAGTTCGATAACCATTCCCTGCTCGTCGGCGGCCTGGATAATGTCTTTCAACCGGTTTACGTGTTCCATGCGCAGACTGCCGTCGGGATGATACAGCGTAGTGGTAGGAGAGCTGTCCACAAAACCGCGGCCATTGTCCCACTGCGCCCAGACCCGCAATACGTTAATGCCGTAGCGTCTAAATTTTTCTAACCACCGTTTCCGGTCAGCCGGACTTTTGTTAAAAGCCGGGTTGTAGATAGCGTTGAAAAAGCTGATACCCGTGAACGGAAACGGCTTACCGTTGAGCAGAAACCGGGTGCCCTCAATGGTCAGTTCATTGCGTTGCGCGGCTGCGGACTGCCAAACAGCCAGGATCAAACTGAGCGTGAGCAAACGCCAGGATTTAGAGTTAGGCATAGTAGTAAGGTGAATAGATGAACGATCAATAGGCTAATGGCTAATGCATTCATTGCTCATCATTTATCAATAATTACCGCCTACCCACGCTTCGCCTTTTTTTGCACTACCACGCGGGCGGCTTCGGCAATGTCGGTGGGCTGCAGTCGATAGTGCGTGAAGAGTTCTTCGATGCCGCCACTTTCCACAAACGCATCCTGTACGCCGATTTTGCGGCACGGCACGGGGTTTCCCTCCGCCAGTACGGCTAGCACCGCAGTGACCGCAGCCGGTCAATTATCCCGCCTACCAGCAGGTGCGTCAGTGCGTAGGTAAGCGTGAAAGCCGCCAGCAGTTTACCCCGTTGAAGGTTCGTCAGACTGAACTCATGGGCAATGGGTTCGATGGCCGTGCCAAGCGTCTGACGGTCGAAGTAATTGAGGAACGTAGCCCCGAATAACGCGCCCAATACCCACCAGCGACGGCGGTCGGGCATTTGCACAGCAGATTCCGCAAGGGGTAGGGTTGGATTTGGGTTCACGTGCCGGGATAGTGAAAAACTTTCATCAAACGCAGTAACTCATTTTTCAGATTACTCAGGTGACTGATCATGGCGGTTCGAGCTGCTTCAGGGTTATCATCGAGTACCGCCCGCACAAATGTTTCGTGTTCGGTAAAGCTCCGCTCAACCCGGCCTTCGATTGTGTAGATGCCCACCCGCAGGCGGTGCCATTGCAGGTTGAGCTTCTGGATAATATCTTCCGTGCGCCCGTTGCCCGCCATTTGAAACAGAAGGTGATGAAGCTGCCAGTCTGCTTTGAGCCAGCGTTGTAAAAAGACTGAATCGGTGTCCTGCCAGACGTCGGCGGGTGGTTCTTTAGCCAATGTCCGCATTTGGTCGAGCACGGCCCGGAGTTCAGTCCTTTCGGCAGGGGTACCTCGTTCGGCTGCCCAGGCTGCCGTAGCGGATTCCAAACAGATTTTCAGATCGAAAATGTCGGCCACTTCCTTAGCCGACAGCGTATAAACCGTTTTTCGGCCGTTTTGCGTGGTGATCAGGCCATCCTGCTCAAGTCGTTTGAGGGCTTCGCGCACGGGTGTCCGACCAATGGCCAGTTGCTCAGCCAGGGCCAGTTCGGTAAGGGGATCACCAGGATTAATCTTCATGCTTACAATCAGTTCCCGAATGCTTAAGTAGGCTTTATCAAACTCTTTTACGGATTGCAGTTCCATAGATATGGTTAGGTTTATAAACTGGACAGTCGAGTCAGCGTCATCGCTAAGGCATGATCATTACCCACATTTCCCGGAAAGACTACGTATAATAGACCCGGAAAACGGCTCTCTTCGCCCGCTTGCCAGACGGGAATGCCGGGCAGCAATTGCCCCAGTACCCGTGCCGTTTTGATCATTAGCCCGTGCCGGGCAATATCGTGCGCAGTAATGCCGCCTTTGGCGACGATAAACCGGGGCCGAATAGTTAAGTTGGCCACTAGATCGGATAAAAAGGCTGACACGCGCTGACCCAGCCGCAGCCGTTCTGTTTTATCGCCGGTGAGTGCGTATTGGCGCTGAGTGAAAACCAAGGGTGTTTGTCCAACTGCCAGCCAGCGCTCAAGTTGATCAGTAATCGTTTTCCGGTACGTTACCGGTTCATTTAAAATACGGTCAAGGGTCAACTCGATTTCGGGTAACTGGCGCTGGTCCCGGAGTACTGCTACCTGACGGGTTGTTTTAGGTACGTGTGAACCGACGATAACCAAACCTGCGCCCCGTTCACTGTCGGCGGGCTGATACAACGGATGCTCGTCCAACCCCGCCCGGATTTTAACGAACGATGCGGCCGTCCGGTACAAAAATCGCTTCCCCTGCCGTTCGGCTTCCTGGACGCCCAGTACAACTATTTCCAAATCTTCATCGCAGGTAGCGTTGACCACCACGGGGCAAAAATTTGTCAGAGCCAGTAGTACAGCGGCAACGGTGGCTACGCCTCCAGTTCGAATAGTATGCAGACTAATAGACTGGACATCAGCTGGTTTCCACCGTCCGCCTGATTGACCTGCAATCCACTCAGGCAAATATGCCGTCGTCAGGCGTCGAAAATCCAAAAACCGGATCGCGGGCAAACTCCGTTTCATGAGCGGGGATAAGTCGGTCGTCCTCAGCCACGTAATGCGTGTCATCTATGGTCAGGCGGCCCCCCTCGCCGAAGTAAGGCGCCAGCAGCAAGCCATCAAACGGCCCGGCGGTCTGCTCCAGCGCCTCAACTTCGGCCCGGAAATGACCCCGTAATGTCGAGTCACTCCGGCTCACAATCCGCCATTGCGTATCCGGCAACAATGGCCGCAGCCGGTCCATGATTTCGTGGTTCAGATCTTCAGCTTCCGTAGCAGTAACCGAGCGGGAATTGTGAAGCACGTACAGGCAGGCGTTCTCCCGAACAGCTTTACTGAGCGTTGATTGATCCCAGCTGAGCAGCACAGGCACGTTATAAACGGTTTGACAACCCGTCGGGTCGTCATCGAGCACCACTAGGTGGAGGCCTAGCCGTTCATTCTCCGCCCGGATTAACCCACGCGCATGTATTATTCTTACGGGAGGCAAGGACTCGTATCCTGATAAGGTCGGCATGCACTTTATATTTGTATACAATTATAGCAATAAATAATATACAATTTGCTGATTTATTATTTAAAAATTTAGTCTTGTGCAATTCATATATAAAGTTTTTAAACTTAATCCACTTTTGAGCAATGGCTAATCATGGGATTAAAACTCGTGATTCTTACAAGGGAGTTTAGCTAACAACTGTCAGTTCTCACCAAAACCATATTCCCATTTAGGGAGATTACGCTTTGCCCATCCACAACCAGGTGGTAGATGTAGGTGCCCGCCGCGAACGTAGAACGGGAGAGCTGCACTTCGCCTTGCCCTTTCCCAATCAGTTCTTTACGGTACACTTCCTGACCCTTCATCGAGAAGACTTTCAACTGGGCGGAGATAGCCATTTTAGGAATGAACCGTCAGGTTTTTGGGTCGCGTCTTATCCAGCAGTAACTTTTTGTTAACCATTTGATAATTCTAAATACTATCCCTTGTAGCGCCTTTTTTCTTATTTCGTCCCTGAATCTTTTTACCATTACAACCACTATGGCAACAGTATTTTTCTCCGCTCACCAGAAGCCGATGCGCTTAACGCGCCTGCTGATTCTGTTCTTCACGCTGGCTGCACTGCCTGCCTGTCACTTGCTACCGGATTGGGCTAACCATCCTAACCCGCCTAAAGCCAAGCAGGTACGGGTACTTTGTTACAATATTCACCACGGCGAAGGCACTGATGGCAAAATAGACCTGGAACGCATTGCCGGTGTCATTAAGGCAGTTAATCCGGACCTGGTGGCCTTGCAGGAGGTAGACAGTGTAACGGTTCGTACCAACGGAGTCGACCAGGCTGCCGAGTTGGCTAGATTAACGGGTATGAAAGCCTATTTCGGACGTACCATTGACTTCCAGGGTGGCAAATACGGTAATGCTATTTTATCCAAGCTGCCCTTTTCCCAAATCCGAAACTTCCCTTTACCAGGCCGGGAGCCGCGGGCCGTGCTTACGGCAGAAGTTGATTTCGCACCTACGCCTTTCCTGTTTATGTCAACCCATTTGGACAATGCTATCGCGGCAAATCGTCTGATTTCCGCTGATTCTATCAATAAAATCGTGAGCCGGGAAGCTAAAAAACCCGCTATCCTGGCCGGCGACCTGAACGAAATACCTTACGGGCCTACCCTGGGCAAATTCCGTGAGGTTTGGACGGAAGCGTATCTGGGAGACTCTTTATTTACCTTTCCGGTAGCTACCCCTAACCGGCAGATCGATTACATCCTGTTTACCCCCCGTGAGCGTTGGAGACTGGTGGAAGTAAAAGTACTCGACGAATCAATTGCTTCGGACCACCGTCCCATTATGGCGGTACTGGAACTAAAGCCGGGTGAGTACTAAATTCAGGGGAATGGTTGATCTACGGGAAGTCTGATCGCTAAAATTACAATGAAGTACTATGCCTATTTCTGGCCAGAGGCCAGGGTAGTAGTTTGTCTCTATTGGTTATGAGAAAACTACTACCCTGGCCTCTGGCAGTAAATAATCTCCTTCCAACAGGCCATTCCGGAATTGAGGTGAGCTTCTGATTTTCTTATTTTATCGCCCATTCAAGCCTTATTTAGGCGGCTGCGTCTCAAAATGGCCATTTTTATCGTAATATTTTAATTTTTTAAGCACCCAATCCGG
>JAUJNL010000136.1 GCA_030448185.1 Cytophagales bacterium
TTCAGCCTGACTTTCCAAATGAGTCTGGTAGGAAGACAGTTGCACCGGAATACCTGCTGATTTGGTGCCCACCTGAATGGCAAACCGGCAAAAGTCGTGCAGGTAGCAGTCTACATTCAATAAGTAGGAGTGGTTGGCTTGTAACGAATCAAGACTTACAAAAATAGCATCCTGCGTAGCCAGCGAAGTACAGCTGAGTACCCGGTATGTTTTAGGATTACAAGCCTCACCGTCAATTACGACCAACTGAACACCCCGCGTTTCACGGCACTGTTGCCCGGATATATTAATATAATACCTTCCCGCCCCGTTTGTTCTGAACCAGAACCATTGGTCATTGTGATACTCCATGCACTTGCCGGTCAGCGATTCATCCACGCAGGCCCGTTGTACAGTACAATTGGTAGTAGTAGAGGAAAAAAAAGGGGCATCCACATTCAATTCCAACCGGTTTTCAATGTGATCATTCACTACCTGACCCAGAGAAGAAAGTTGAAAAATCAGAAATAGCCCCGTAAGTATAAACAACCGTCTGAAAATCCAGGTGGGAAAGGAGATCAGGCTGTCAAGTGCTACTGCCACTGCCACTCTAACTACTATAGAAGATCCTGATACTCCGGGTGCCGTTTTACAAAAGCAATCATGTAGGCACAGGTCAGCATTACACGAAATCCGTGTTCCCGGGCATAGGTTAGGCCGGTTTTAGCCAGTCTTTCGGCTACTTTCATCCCGCGGTATTCTTCATCCACGAAAGTATGGTTAAAGTTCATAGTTTTAGCTTCGGGCAGACTGTAGGTAAGTTCGGCGTCTATTTCCTGGCCGTTTACTTCGGCAAAAAAACGCTGTTCTTCAGTATTGTGTTTAACGGTAACACTCATGGTTGTTAGCTGATATAGAGGTTGAAGTGGATAAGTCTTAAAAATACGTTGTTTTCAAAGATAAATGCTTCTTTATTAAAAGTTCTCCATCAATTTCTTCAAGATTTCCTGCGCCGCTACCGCAATCACTGTCCCCGGGCCATAGATGCCTGCTACACCTGCCTGATAGAGAAAATCGTAATCCTGCGGTGGCACCACGCCTCCTACAATCACCCGGATATCTGCCCGGCCAATTTTTTTCAATTCGTCTATCAATTGCGGCACTAATGTTTTATGACCCGCAGCCAGACTGGATACGCCAATCAGATGCACATCGTTTTCGGCGGCTTGCCGGGCTACTTCTTCGGGAATCTGGAACAAAGGTCCGATATCTACATCGAATCCCAGGTCGGCAAAGCTGGTCGCAATTACTTTGGCTCCCCGGTCGTGGCCGTCCTGTCCCATTTTGGCCACCATGATTCTGGGGCGGCGGCCTTCCATTTCCGCAAACTGGTCTGACAGTTCGCGGGCCCGTTTGAAGTGTTCCTCGTCTGACATCTCTCCGGCATAAATACCCGAAATGGACCGGATAACCGCCCGATGACGGCCAAATACTTTTTCCATGGCTTCCGATATTTCCCCCAGGGTAGCCCTTGCCCGGGCCGCATCGACGGCCAAAGCCAACAGGTTACCATTTTGGGTTTCGGCACAACGGGTAATGGCTTCCAATGCTTGCTGCACCGCGACCGTATCCCGTTGGGCTTTAATCCGGTTCAACCGGGTAATTTGCGTATTGCGAACGGCTCCGTTATCTATTTCCAGCAACTCAATTTCGGTCTTTTCATCCGCACGATACTTATTTACTCCTACAATAATATCTTTTCCGGCGTCAATCCGGGCCTGTTTACGGGCTGCGGCTTCTTCAATCCTGAGTTTAGGCAGTCCGGTTTCAATCGCTTTGGCCATGCCTCCCAGCGCTTCTACTTCTTCAATTAAGATCCAGGCTTTATGGACTAACTCATGCGTTAGGGTTTCCAGGTAATACGACCCGCCCCAAGGGTCAACCGTGCGGGTTACATCCGTTTCTTCCGCAATGACCAGTTGGGTATTGCGGGCAATACGGGCCGAAAAGTCCGTTGGCAAGGCAATGGCTTCGTCCAGGGCGTTGGTATGCAGGGACTGGGTGCCGCCCAATACGGCCGCTAAGGCTTCCACGCAGGTCCGGGTTACATTATTAAATGGGTCCTGTTCCGTTAAACTCCAGCCGGAAGTCTGGCAGTGAGTCCGCAGCGCCAGGGATTTCGTATTTTTTGGATTAAACTGTTTGACGATTTTGGCCCAAAGCATCCGGGCGGCCCGCATCTTGGCAATTTCCATAAAGTGATTCATCCCTACGGCCCAGAAAAACGAAAGACGCGGGGCAAAATCATCGATGGCAATGCCCGCCTGTAACCCGGCCCGAATGTATTCCAGGCCGTCGGCCAGGGTATAAGCCATTTCCAGATCGGCCGTAGCACCGGCTTCCTGCATGTGGTAACCGCTGATAGAAATGGAATTGAATTTCGGCATGTGCTGGGAAGTATACGCGAAAATATCCGCGATAATCCGCATACTGGGCTCCGGCGGGTAAATGTAGGTGTTCCGCACCATGAATTCCTTCAAAATGTCATTCTGAATCGTTCCGCTCAGTTGCTCCGGTTTTACGCCTTGTTCTTCGGCAGCCACGATGTAAAAAGCCATAATGGGAATAACGGCCCCATTCATAGTCATGGAAACTGACATTTTATCCAGCGGAATCCCCTCGAAGAGTATTTTCATATCTTCCACGGAATCAATCGCTACACCTGCCTTGCCTACATCACCCGTCACGCGGGGGTGATCCGAATCATAGCCCCGGTGCGTAGCCAGATCAAAAGCTACCGACAAGCCTTTTTGCCCGCCCGCCAGGTTACGCCGGTAAAAAGCATTGGATTCCTCCGCCGTCGAAAAGCCGGCGTACTGGCGGATGGTCCAGGGTTGCTGCACGTACATGGAGGCGTAGGGGCCGCGCAGGTAGGGGGGAAGCCCGGCGGCGAAGTGGAGGTGCTCCAGCGGACGCAGGTCTTCAGCCGTGTAAATATTTTTTACTGCTATACCTTCCGCAGTATTGTACTGGCCCGTAGCGCCGGGAGGTGAAGACGGTGCCGGGTTAAAGGAGATCGTTGAAAAGTCAGGCTTCATTTGGAGTGGAGTCAGAACCGGAATGTAGGAAGATTTTGGGCAAGGCTGGGCTAAAAGGAGCTGCCTGGCTATTTATATTGTAAGCCCTCAAAAACAGCATCGGTAAGGGGAGAACTTCTCTGAGGTACGTACTTGTTAATGCCTACCAGGGTTTGCCTGCCGGCTTGAATGGCATCCTCTTTGGCTGTACGTACTTTTTCAATTTCCGTTTGTACAAACTTTTGCTTCCAGGCAGCCTTAAAGCCGCCTTTCTGTTCAACAGTCTGGAAGAGCGCCCATGCGTCCTTGGCTAAAGAATAAGAAAGATTTTCGATAAAATAAGCACCAGCCGCCGGATCAGCCACTTTGTTCAGAAAGCTCTCTCCCTTCAGAATCGTAGAAACATTACGGGCAATGCGGCGGGCAAAGGGATCGTCTTCCGTAAACTGCGTATTATAAGGGGCAACCGTTAAAGCATCACAACCGCCTAGTACGGCAGCCATTGCTTCCAGCGTAGCCCGCAACATATTGTTATAAGCATCCTGCCGGAACTTATTCCAGGTGGCGGTACGGGCATGCACGAAAATGGACGGGTTTTCTACCTGATAGGCCTTACCAACTTGCTCCACCAGCAGCCGTAAGGCTCTCAACTTAGCAATTTGTAAGAAGTAGGTGGTATCAACGGAAAGCGAAAACTCCGTTGCCCGTAGAATGTCGGCGGCTGTTACTCCCTGCTCAGTTAGTCCATCCAAATACTCAACAAAAGTCGCCAGTGTAAAAGCCAATTCCTGAACTGCTGATGCCCCAGCATTGTGAAAAAGATGACCGGTAATGGTAATGGTTCGGAAAGTGGAGTTTCCGGTAAATGGCTTACTTAGGCTGCTTAGGTCTTTATAGGCTTCATCATCAGGTACCTGATTGGGAACAACGTACTCCAGAGAGCCGCTCCAGCGGGAAGAAAGTTGATTTTTCAGCGCCTTTAGGGTACCCGGATCATTGATTCTGAAACTGATGGGTATTTGTTCGGCATTAATTTGTTGGAGGAGTTGGTTCCAATCAATAGAAGAGAAGAGGGTTATATCAAAGAGAATGGCTTCCGCACCACCCGATAAAGCTTCTTTGGCCTGAACATTGGCTTTGTTTACATCGTTTACCACTACTTCTTCCCGGTTTACCCACTCCGTCGTAGAACGTAACGGACCTGCGGATGCAAGAGGCAAATCTCTTCCGGTATAAAAAGGCTCCAAGGTAATTCCTTCAATGTTCTTTTTTATTAATTGTGTTTGATATAAAATTCTTTTTTCAGTGTCAGTGGCAGCTTTTAAGTCGTGTAAAATTTGATTTTGCCAGTCTTCAGGTGTTACTGGTGAAAAATCTTTAAATAAATCTGTCTTCTGCATGTTTTCTGACATAATAGGTAGCCATAAAGCGTAAATATAATTCAAAAACCCAAGCAGGCTTCTATGATAAGGATCCGTACCGGTACTGTAATTTTATTTTTTTGTTAATGGTTTTTTCATCATTTTTGTTCTCCCCGATTTAAATTACACGACGGGTTACCGAACCAATCACCTTTTTACATTGAATGCCAAAGGATTGCAAAACTGTGTGGAACAACTGTCTCCGGGTTATCCAGGAGCACATTCCGGAGCAGAGTTTTAAGACTTGGTTCGAACCTATTGTACCGGTTAGACTTTCTACGAACGTACTTACCATTCAGGTTCCCAGCCAGTTTTTCTACGAATGGCTGGAAGAGCATTACGTACATCTGCTGCGTAAAGCGATAGATGCGGAGCTAGGATCGGATGGCCGGCTGGAATATTCTATTATCGTTGACAAGGGAAATGAGAAAAATAAACCCTACGTCATTAATATTCCGACCAGCAAAGTGGCTATGCCAGCCATGAAAGAGTCACGGGCGGATATTCACGCCGAAAAATATAAAAGCCCGTTTGAACTGCACGAACTGCAGGGCAACCAATATGCCTCTTATTTAAACACACACTATACGTTCGATAATTTTATTGAAGGTGATTGCAATCGATTGGCTAGATCGGCGGGTTATGCTGTTGCCAATAAGCCAGGCGTCACCTCATTTAATCCATTGATGCTATATGGTGGAGTAGGGTTAGGTAAAACGCATCTGGTACAGGCAATTGGTAATTACATTAAGGATAATAATCCGGGCAAATTTGTGCTCTATGTTTCCTGCGAGAAGTTTACCAATCAGTTCATTGAGGCCGTACGGAATAATAATATGCAGGGCTTTACCAACTTTTACCTGCAGGTAGACGTGCTGGTGCTGGATGATGTGCAGTTTTGTCAGGTAAGGAAAAAAACCCAGGAAAGCTTCTTCCACATTTTCAACCACCTGCACCAGGCGGCAAGCAGATCATTATGACCAGCGACTGCGCCCCGCGGGAACTAGCTGGTTTTCAGGAACGCTTGCTCTCCCGTTTCAAGTGGGGCCTTACCGCCGACCTGCAGCAGCCCGACCTGGAAACCCGTATTGCGATCATTCAAACGAAGCTGCAGAGTGAAGGTATTTTAATGGATGATGAAGTAATCGAATACTTGGCTCACAGCATCGATACCAATGTGCGGGAACTGGAAGGCGTCATTGTTTCGCTAATGGCGCAGGCCTCCCTGAACCGTAAAGAGATGATATTGATTTGGCCAAACGGACCCTGCAGAATATTATCAGCAGGTTGATAACAAAGAATCAATATTGATTCGATCAGAAGAAAGGTAGCGGATCATTTCAGTGTTACCGTGGATGACCTCAAGTCAAAGAGCCGGAAAGAATTGGTTACCCCCGGCAGATTGCTATCTACTTTTACCAAGGAACTTACTGATTTTCGCTCAGTCCATCGGATACCATTTCGGTGGCCGTGACCATAGTACTGTTATTCATGCCATTCAGACAGTCAACGACCTGCTTAAAACGGATAAGGAAATAAAAAATGCCGTTTCCGAGATCGGCCGGCACTTCAATATCAAGAGTAAACGGTAAGCTGATGTACGCTGATCCGTTGATGTGCTAATTGTTGTCTGATTACAAGCATTTCAATCAACACATCGATACATTGTCTGATTAGCCCATCAGCTTTAGTGCATCCGGCCTCGCTTCACCAGGTAAGCATATAAAATCTGATCAAACCCCTGACGGATGTCGGCTTCGATGAAGTCGATTTTATACTGACCACATTTGAGCTTCAGGGCGTTGTTAAATTCCTGAATGTGCTTGCGGTAATAATCCTTTACCTGCGAAGCCTGCACCTTTACCCGTTCCCCGCTCTCCAGGTCAATAAACTCGTAGGGCCGGTCATCAAAATCAAACTCGGTTTCGGTTTTTTTATCAACTGTATGAAAGAGCAATACTTCGTGTTGATTATGTTTAAGGTGCTGCAGGGCCGAAAATAAATGATCGGCTTGCGAGATGTTTTCAAACATATCGCTGAAAATAATGACCAGGGACCGCTTGCCGATTTTGTCCGCAATTTGGTGAATTACCTCAGCTACGGCCGTTTTCTGGGCGGGCTTCGGTGCGTGAAGCAAGCCTTCCAGGGTCACAAATAGTTTATGAATGTGCGTAGGAGTAGACCGGGTGGGCGTATGTACTTCAATCTTGTCGTCAAAAGTACAGAGACTCACGGCATCTTTCTGTTTTTGAAGCAGATAGGCCAGACAAGCGGCCGCCATGATACTGAATGTAATCTTGCCCCGCGTCTCCTCCGGATAATACATGGAGGGGGATATATCCAGCAGTAACTGGCAGCGCAGGTTGGTTTCCTCTTCGTACCGTTTGGTGTACAGCCGGTCCGTTTTGGCAAACACTTTCCAGTCAATGTGGCGGGTCGTTTCGCCGGTGTTGTATAAGCGGTGTTCAGCAAATTCTACCGAAAACCCGTGAAAAGGAGATTTATGCAAACCCGTAATAAATCCTTCCACCATCTGGCGGGCCAGAAATTCGAGATTACCCAGTTCGCGGACCTGTTTTAAATCTAATGTTGCAGTTGCCAAAGTGATAAAAGTGATAATTGGTACAATGGTAAAAAAACGACACGTTTCTTTTAAAGTTATGCACAGTAGCGAAATATACCCAATAGATTCTCTCCGTCCTCATCATAAATTCATGGAAGTAGGAACTCCAATTCATTATGTGATGCTTTTTAAAGGTTAGCGGTGATTGAAGAACAGTCCTGAAGCCTTAGACACCATGAAGCTGCCGTTTAAATAATTTAAGCTCTCAATTTTTGGTTTGCAATGCAAACTAAATTACATTTATGCTCATCATTTATAAAACCTTTGCAATGACAACCGAAGAACAAGCGCTTTCGCCGCAGGAAAGTTTGCGACTGATTACCGATGCAATCAGCCGCACGAAAGAAGACCTTGCAAAAAACAGCTTTCCCTTTTTGTTGTGGGGTTGGTTAATTGCCTCGGCAAGCTTTGCATTCTTTGTCCTGCATCAATACACAACCTCTCCCTATTATTTTTTGCCATTCCCGGTTTTGGCCATCGCAGGAATGATAAGAACTGTTGTGTATTACAGACAAAGAAGTACCTCCGCCACGCTGAGTTATTATACTGTCTTTCTCTATAAGCTGTGGTTCGTGTTGGGAATTTCATTTATTGCTGTGGTATTCCTCAATGTGTCGCAAAGCAAGTTGCCCTTCACCTATACTTTGCTTATTGGTGGTATTGGAACGTTAGCATCAGGACTAATAATGAAATTCGACGCCTTGACGATTGGAGGCGTTTTGTTTTTCATTGCTGCCATAGGTAGTGTATACGTAACCGACGACTACAAACCATTGCTGCATGGGGTTGCCATTATTTTCGGTTATTTAATTCCAGGGTATCGTCTTAAAAAATTCAAAGCGTAGCGGGATGGCCCAAAATTTTGAAGAACTAGACCCCATTTTAACTGTTCCTGTTCGTCTGATAATCGTATCCGTACTAGTAAAAATGAAACAAGCTGACTTCCTTTATTTAAAGGAAATCACTAAAACCACCCAGGGCAATTTAAGTCACCAGCTAAAAAAACTGAGTGAAGCCGGATATATTGAAATCGAAAAAACGTCTAAAGGAAACTATCCGCAAACTATTTGCAGGCTGACAAAAACCGGACAGAAGGCATTTGAAGCGTATGTTGTCGCCATAAAGACCTATTTACACCTCTAATATTTTTTTAGCTTTTTGGTTTGCAACACAAACTAAATTTTTATCAAAACCATAAAATCAATCACTCATGGAAACAATTTCAATCAAACACAAAGGACCGCATTTAGGAATGGTATCAATTATCTTTGCAATATTGTTTATCACGGGTCTTTCATTCGTCATAACCTTTACGGCAAACGCACCGCATTATCCCGGCCCCTGGGAGTCTGCCCAAACTATTGCGCATTATTTTCAAAATCATTCCGGCAAAGTGCTGCTGTGTGCCTTTTTCCAATTTGGTTCTGCCATACCCTTGGGTATCTATACAGCCACTGCCTACAGCCGGCTCAGGTTTATGGGAATTGATGCATCCGGCACTACCATAGCACTTTTTGGCGGGCTAATGATGACCTTTAATGTAGCCATTTCCGCATTGCTATTGTGGGTAATGTCTTATCCGGGTATAGCCAGTGAAACAGTCTTGAATCAGGCAATATATAATATGGTTTTTGCCATTGGAGGCGTAGGCTACTCGGTTCCCCTGGGCTTATTGATTGCGGGTATTACCATTACTTCCTTTTTCAACAAGCTGTTGCCCAAGTGGCTTTTATGGTTTGGCATCGTGTTATCAGTATGTGGCGTGATAAGTTGGTTGAGTTTAATTTTCCCCAATCTCCTTTTTCTAATTCCTCTGACAAGATTTCCCGGTTTTATCTGGCTTATTGTTGCAGGATTTCTACTGCCCAGCGTAAATGTTGTCTCAAAAAGTAAATAATCGGTTTGGAGTTAAGAATGTGAGCTTGTTCAATGCTAGCAAAAGCAGAAGCCCGGCTTTTACAAACCGGGCTTTTAAATGATAGGGCCATCGCACCAAATTTGAGGCATTTTAAGGCAAAAGCACCTTAAATGCTTCAAATAACAATTGATAATTTGGGCAACTGACCATTTTGTGAACCAATACCAAAAAATTTGGCACAACGTGCATCAGGGTGTACCCGTGAATATTGTGAAGGCACATTCAAAATGCCCTTTTTTTGGTGCGATGGCCCTATTTTAAATGATAACGGGTACCTTAACATTAATTATCCGAAAGGTGCCGTTTGATATAGCCATCAAATCCGTCCCTCTGGAGCAACTTCAGGTAACTGGTTGCTTCGCGCCGTTCCGAAAAAGAGCCCGTCATTACGCGGTACAATACATTGCCATCCGTGTTTTCTACGGCAATAAATGCGGTCTCCAATCGCTTATCGGCTAAATTCTTGCAAAGGTCTTTAGCGTGTTCGAGTGTAGTATAGGAACCAACTTGCACTCCGTAGCCTGCCGGCGATTTGCGGGTACCCCACTGACTGTAGCTGTAGCCCGGGGTAAAGGTGGTTGCGCTGGTAGAACTTCCCGGAAGTATTTTCTGGATAGTTGGAGGTTGGGGCTGAGCTTTACGGGCCGCTATCGGTTGGGTGACCGGAATATGAAAGGAGGGTTCTTCGTCAGGCGGATTAACCATCCGGTCAATTCCCACTACCTCAATGGTGACCGGTACTGTGCCAGCCCGCATCATATCTAGTTTTTTAGCGGCTGCCTGTGAAAGGTCAATGAGAAATCGTTTATTAAATGGTCCCCGGTCATTGATGCGTACCATTACCTCCTTGCCGTTAACCGTATTGGTTACTTTTAACATCGTGTTAAAGGGTAAGGTCAAGTGGGCGGCAGTCAGATCAGTATTGTCAAATTTTTCGCCGCTTGCCGTTTTACGCCCCTGAAATTTACTGGCGTAATACGAGGCGTGGCCTTTGTCTTTGAACCCGATCTGCGTCTGTGCTTGCGCTGCCGTAACCAGCAATAAAGCTGATACCCAGCCCGATTGTAACACTTTTTGTAGCATAACTTTTCATTTTAGATGAACAATTTAAGTGCTCGGTTAAAGTGATTAACGCCCCAAGATACGTAATTAGCGTACAGAGTCGGATTACAGACGCTGGCGACGAGGTAACCAGGAGTGTGGTGCAAAGCTTCATTTAGTTGAAAAGCGGCTTCGGGAAGGACAATTTCGGGGAGAAAAATGCCTCTCTTTCTTCGAAGGAAAAGCCCTTACAAATGGGCAAATTTTAAGTTTTTGAGATGTTTAGTAGCTGTAAAATGAGGCAACACTCCCGATTATTATACATAGAGTAGAAGGCGTGAGGTAAAACCAGTAATTACGGTCGCCGCTTGATAAAAAATAGCAAATTTCCGAAGGTCCTAATCTGGTAGGGGAAAATAGAACGTGGAGATGAAGGAGGATAAAGGGGTACAAAAGTCATCTCCCTGCCAGATTAGGGATAAGGAGGGGCATAAACTAAGAGGAAGAGCCTTTTTCAAAGCTCTTCCTCCTAAGACAGTAACAACATTGTAGTCTACTCTTAATGCAGGGACCTCAACAACTTTCCTCCTGGTTCCTTCCCCTGACCTGCTTTCATCTATGGCCTCTTTATTCTCCCAGTTTACGAAATATCAATACTGCGGCTCAACCGGGCCTGCTGTTCCCGTTTAGGTACCGCGACAATGGGAATACCATTTTGG
>JAUJNL010000137.1 GCA_030448185.1 Cytophagales bacterium
CCGCTCTGATCCTCCGGAATCTCCGTGACGACATTCCGGCCCGCTTCCAAAATGTTCCACATTTCTGCAATGGTTCTGGCCTGGGGGAACCGTCCGCTCATGCCAATAATCGCAACGGGCTCATAAGTGTGAAGATGCGTATTGGCATTTGTAGCCGTCTCGGCGGAGGGCAGGTCCGCAGCCGGTGTTACGGGTGTTTCTGGAATGTGGGGTTCCGGATGGACATACAGACCCGCCAGGAGGGAGGGATGTACTTTGGTCAGATGCTGCGTAAGCTTTTCAATAGTAGAATAGCTGAAAAACAAAGCCGGGACTACTTCTATCGCCAAGTGTTTGCTTAAGGCGGCAGCAAACTGCGTCAAGCTTACCGAATCAAACCCCAGATCGGCTAAATTTTCGTAAATATCTATCTGCTCCTTCGGAATTTTAAGCAACTGACTGACATGGGCTATGAGGTCGCGTTCCAGGCATTCTTCCACCCGTAAATCTTTTGCTGTTTCCTTTTGCTTCCGGGCAGGAACGCTTTCGACCGGAGTTACGGTCCGCTCACCCGCTGAATGGGTAGGGGTTAGTCCCAGAAACTGCTCAACCCTACGTTCTTTTCCCGCCAGTACCAATTGGTGAGACGCTTCCTGCCTGAGCAATTGTTCGAATAACGCAAGCCCTTCACCGGTTTCCAAGGCACGCTGGCCGCTCGACTTCAAATATAACTGAGTGCTGTCTGCTTCCTTCAGGTTCATTCCTCCCTCTTTCCACAGCGGCCAGTTGATGGCAATAGTTTTTCCTTTCCTCAATCCCTGTTTCTCCAGCTCGCTTCGGTACTGGGCAAAGGCCATCTGAAAACGGTTGCCGACGGCGTAATCGCAGGAACCAAAATCTCCTAGGATGGCGGAAGCAGAAGAAAAATAGCAGACAAAATCGAGGGGTTCCGCTTGCAGTAATTCGTCCAGCAGGACGGTTCCGCGTATCTTGGCGGCCGTAACCGCCTTAAAATGGTCGATGCTTCTAACCAGGAGGGTTCCGGCTTCTTCCGTACCCGCCGCGTGAATGAGTCCGTTGATTGCGCCCACGACTTGTTGGGCGGCGGCCAAGCCCGCTTGCATCTTTTCGGCGTCACACACATCGGCCTGCAAGTACATTACCTTACTCTTCAGTGCCTGCAAGCGGTCAATGGATTGCTGTTTTGGGGGATCAAGCGGTGACCGGCCGGTTAGGATCAGGTTGGCCTGGTAGGTTGAGGCCAGGTAGCGGGCAAACAACAAGCCCAGTCCGCCTAATCCGCCGGTAATCAGGTAAGTTCCCCCGCGTTTTAGCGGACTGCTTCCCGTTTGCAGGGTAGTTTGCTGGATTTGGCGGATGTACCGCTTGCCTTCGCGGTACAGCGCCTCCCGCCGGACCGGTAACTGCAGCTCGTTCCACAGGCGATGGGCCCAATCGGCAAAACTGATTTGCGGATTTTCGGTCTCCCGGTAAACGACGGATAGCTGCGTACCGGGCAATACCAGGCTGATGGAGCGGACAAACCCAGTCCAGGACTCCAGGTAGCACCGATTCAATGGCTTTCCGGCGAAATGGGCGTTGCCCCACTCCCCGGCTAATACGACCCGGTTATCCTGGAGTTTTTCGGCACCAATAGCTTGCAATATGTACACAATGGGGCTAACATCTTCGACGCTTTCTGGTGCTTCGAGCGGCCATAAGTATACGAAAGCATCAATCTTGCCGTATTGCCCGGTAATGCGTCTGAAGACTTGCCCGTAGGCATCGGCACCGGTTCCGTTAATGCAATAAGCAGCGGGGGCATCGGCAGTTGTTTCTTGCCGGGAAATAAAAATGACTTCGGTAGCCGGGCTAATGATCTGCCAAGCCTCCCTAAAAGTTTTTTGCCGGTCTGCCTCCGAGAGAAAGCAAACCAGCGTAGCTATTGCGGAATGCGCCTGGGTGACTGCGGGGAAGGCTTCTTCGATGGGTTGAGCCATCCACGATTCCTCGAAAGTCAGTAGCTTAAAGGAATCTTTATCATTGAGAGCAGGCTTATTTTGCGAATCAATCCGGGTAGTCGGGCTTTCTGCGTGAAGGGAGACTGGTAACACTTCCTTCCCGCCGATTTCGGTGCTTAGGGCACCCAATACCGCTCTTTTGCAAAAGGATACGTGGGTAGGCTCACTCTCCGGGGAGTGTGACCATTACTATCTTGGCCGGGCTGTAAAGCTTGAACCAGTTCACCGGCAAGCCCTTCACCCGAGAACTCACCCAGTTTGGCGTATTTTTTACGTTCGATCCACTTCCGTACGGCTTCTTGTAATTCTTCATCCGCGGCGAAAGCTTCTAGGGTGTTGTTATCCCGCTCAATCTTGCCGTAGTATACGCCATTCATCACTTCCGCTTCCTGCAGAAAAGCCTCCAGTTTATCCGTTAACTCACTCACGGAATTGGC
This sequence comes from Cytophagales bacterium, assembly GCA_030448185.1. GTDB lineage: Bacteria > Bacteroidota > Bacteroidia > Cytophagales > 172606-1 > CADCTQ01. The sequence continues at coordinate 2,438 of JAUJNL010000137.1, forward strand.
TATTACTGCCAGTCTTGTCTCCTAAGGCATCACGGCCCGTCTGGAGGGTAAACGCAATACGGGTAAATCACCGTCCCCGAATTGTCCGCCCCGTAGAACTTTTACGAGTCTTTCCGTCAGTTCTTTCAGCCGGGAGGTATTTTTAGCCGACAGTACAATGATGACGGCTCCTGCATTTGACCACCGTTGGCTGGTCGTTGGATTCCGGTTGGGTCATCAAACTCTTCAATCACTACGTGGGCATTGGCCCCACCCGCCCTGAAGGAAGAGATGCCTGCCCGTCTTACGTACTCCCGCGACTGCCCGTTATGGCTGATTACCGGCCTTTTCCAATCGGCCAGGCTCTGCTGCACCACAAAAGGACTATCCGTAAAATCAATATGGGGTTGAGTTCGGCGGAATGTAGGGGAGGGTACCAACTTCTTGTGCTTGAGCTGTAATAATATCTTTGTTAATCCGGCGATTCCGGCCGCACTTTCGCAGTGGCCAATATTGGACTTGACGGAGCCAACGGCACAAAGGTATGATCTCGGGTATATTCCTGGAAGGCTTTTTTCAGACCCGTCATTTCGATAGGATCGCCCAAGGATGTACCCGTACCGTGGGCCTCAATAGCTGATTGCGGGGATCAATCCCCGACCGCTGGTAGGCTTTTTGAATTACTTTAGCTTGGGCATTGGGGATTAGGAACGGTATAGCCATTGGTTTTGCCGCCGTGGTTGATGGCTGTAGACTTGATTACCCCGTACACGTGATCGCCATCGGCCAATGCTTGCGCCAGCGGTTTGAGCAATACGGCTCCTACGCCTTCCCCGGGTACGTAGCCATCCCCACCGATCCCGAAACTTTCGCATCGTCCCTTGCTGGATATAAACTTGCCTTGTGCCAGCAATAGATATTTATTGGGGTGAATCGGAGACATTGATTCCACCAGCGATAGCGGACTTACAATCTCCGTTTTGGATACTTTGGCAAGCAGGTGAATGGCCGTCAGTGATGACGAACACATGGTGTCAATGGCCATGCTGGGACCATCGAAATTATAAAGTAAGAAACCCGGTTGGCAATGGAAGCCGGATTGCCAAACAGGGCTATATTCCGCCCTTTCAGGCTTTCCTGGGCGCCGAAAAGTTGGTACTCTTCGTACATCACGCCCACAAATACGCCTACACTTCCCGCCAATCCGTTTTCTTCATCCGACCTGATGGTCTCCCGGCTGTATCCGGCATCTTCGATGGTTTCGTACATTGTAGAAACAGGCGTTCCTGCCGGATCAGTAATTCGGCCTCGCGGGGGATATATTGAAGAAGAGCGGATCAAATTCATCCACGCCGTTCAGGAAGCCGCCCCACTTACTATAAGTTTTTCCCGGTTTACTTTTGTCCGCGTCGAAATACAGGGTGTGGTCCCAGCGGCCAGCCGGAATTTCGGTAATGCAATCTTTGCCCTGGCAGAGGTTTTCCCAGAATTCTTCCAGGTTATCGGCTTGCGGGTATTTCCCGGAAAGGCCCACAATGGCAATGTCCAGCGGCTGGGAATCTTTTTCTCCGGCGAGGACGGTCCTTTGTAGGAATTCCGGCAGGCGTAAACGTCAGCCGACGGCTGCGCAGGGTAGCCAAATCGGCTACACTCGTTGGCTGAACAGTAACCGGTTCCGCTGTTGCTTCCACTCCCTTTCGCTTCAAGGCCCAACACAGCCGCCAACTGCGGGTAGTGTTCCTCCCGGAAATGCTGAGCCAGTTCCTGAATGGTCTGGTATTCGAAAAACAAGGTTTTAGACAAGGTTCCGAACACTTTTTCCAGTTTGCCGGTCATCTTCATCACCATCACTGAATCAATGCCGTACTCTTCCATTGGGACGTGCGGTTTGATCTGGTCAGTAGGAAGTTTAATGACGGAAGAGAGTAATTTTTTGAAGTAAGCAATGATTTCTTCCTGCACCTGATGATCCGTTTGAACGGGAGCCGGGCTGCTTTCGGCTGCTTCCGACTTAATGGGGCTGCTCCGCAAAAGGATTTTTTCGGAAATTTTTTCGCGGTTCCCAGCCATAACCATTACCTGATCGTGGCCCGAAAGTAATGCCTGGTACAAGGCCCGGATGCCTGAGCCAGTGGGTAGGGGCACCATTCCCATGCTGTCGAACAAGTAGTTTTCCGTCTCCTGGTCCACCTGCATTCCGCCCTCCTGCCAAAGGGACCAGTTCACCGATAAGGTATGTCCCCGGCGCACTCCTTCATGGACGAGTTCATTCCGGTACCGGGCGAACTCGTCCATGAAGGCGTTGGCAACCGCATAGTCGGCCTGTCCCGGATTGCCTAGTACCCCCGTGATTGAAGAAAACAGAATAAAAACATCTAATGCCTCGTCCTTACTTGCTATATCCAAGTTCTGCAAGCCTTTGACTTTGGGGGCCAGCACTTCGTGCCATTCCGCTGCAGTTTTACGAATTAGGAAATTATCCCGCGTGACCCCCGCGCTGTGAATAATTCCGTTCAGCCCTCCAAACTCCTTGCGTATGGATTGAATCAACTGCTGCACTCCAACCGAGTCAGTGACATCCAACTGCCGGTAGGTTACGTTTGCCCCCAGCTTTTGCAGGGCAGCGATTTCCGTTTGTTTAGCCAAATTTAAAGCAGACCGGCCGGTAAGCACCAGCGTTACTTCCCCGGCTTTCCGGGCAATTTCACGGGCAAAAATAAATCCTAACCCACCAGCCCCACCAGTAATGAGGTAAACGCCCCGGTCTTTCCACGGATGACTTCCGGTTTCCGCTGCGTCAGTGACCGGGTGATCCTCCAGCATATTCCACTCCCATACCTGACGGCTACCGGACTGGTAGCGGATCTCCAAATCGGAAGCGGCTAAACGGTTTTCCTGGATTTTCATTTCCAGTTCCGCCCGATTTTTATCACTGGTTATACTGATGAGCTGGCCGAAAAAGCCCGGATTTTCTTTTTGGGTCGTCTTTAACAATCCGGCCAGTGCTGCGTAGAGCTTTCCTTCCCCTTCGGCGGGAATCAACACCTGCACGAGTACATTTCCCTTTGCTTTTCCCCGCAGCAGGGTTTGGACTTGCTCAAAAACCTGGGCCGTCACCGTTGGGAAGTCGTCGGCTCCCCCTACGGCTAACACCCGCGTTTCTATTCCGGGAAGTTGCGGAAACAGATCTTCCCGACTACTTTCCGGGTAGCACAATATAACTAGGTGCTTGGCAAACCCCTTGATTGTATTCACCGGCGAAACTTCTTCAGGTTTCCATCCGGGAACCATTAATAAGGTCTCAAAAGACTGAGGCCCTAGGCCCAATTTTCCTTTCAGGGCCGGATTCCGGAAAGAGATGCCTTGCAAACGGACGCTGACGTCTCCCTTTTCGGTGAGGACGTCAATATCCAGTAAGCGTTCACCACTCGTCGCACAGTCATCTTTCCCACTGCTGCCAATCACTACCCAGGCGGTAACCGGAATGTTCCGGTAAATCCGGACGTTTTCCACGGCGGCGGGCAGGAACATTTTGAGCGGATCATGATCATCCGTCCGATTCCACAGCAAGGAAGCCTGCAAAGCCGCATCCAGCAAAGCAGGGTGCAGCACAAACGTTCCCGCCGGATCGAAGACTACGGGAGGTAAAGTTACCCGGGCTACAAGCTGGTTGTCGCCTACGTACACCTGCTCCAGCCCCTGGTGCGCCGGGCCGTATTCAAAACCAATTTCTTGGAACGCCTTGTAACACTCCGTTTTAGCGAACTCCCGTTTATTACAAGCTTTTTGTAAAGCAGCAATCCCCGTCTCTCCTATACTTGGGGCTTCTGCCGGTGAATCAAGGACGGCGCCGCCCTGGCAGTAGATTTCTCTTTCCGCAGCATCTTCCGGATCGTTCTGATACACCTCAAAACGGATGGTCCCGTTTTCCTCCAAGTACAGCTCCAGATGTACCTGCAAGCCCTTTTCGCCCACGATGATGGGTTGTGCCCAGGTAATATGATTCAACTGGATGCCGGAGATGTCACCGCTGAAAGATTTCACTGATTGCCAAACCGCTTCCCTGGCCATTTCGAGGTAAGCGGCAGCGGGCAGTACTTTCCGGCCTTGCAGCCGGTGGTCCTTTACGTAAAACTCATCCCCGGTGAACGAGACGCTAAACCGCTGCCCGGCTAAGTCAGAAGTATTTTCGTGCAAAAGCGGATGGATACTGGGTACGGGCTTTTCCCGCAATGGTACGCTGCCTACCCCTGATGCCACTTCTCCGACCCAATACCGATCCCGGTAAAACGGATAAGCGGGCAGGCTGATGCGATGCAACGGGGTAGTGTCTTGGTAGAGGTCTCGCCAGTCTACTTTCCACCCTTTCACCCAGCGTTCAAGTATCTGTTCGTATGGCTGCTTGCTGATCCAGTCCCTGACGGTTTCGTGGCTGTTTGCATCCGTTGTCGAGGCAGGCTCCGCTTCCCGGTGCGTACGGATTTGACCGTGAAAAACACCAGTTGCCGGTTCTGTACCCGCCAGAAAGTTCTCTAGTTTCCGTTCTAACTCATCCAGTGAAGTGACCTGCAAGGCCAACCGGCTTTCCAGGTGTTTCCCGTCCCACTTGTAAGGTATAAGCCATATCCGCCAGCACCTCTTCCGATAGCTGCCAATCATCCCGGTTCTCCCGCCGAATGGCGGTCAGTAACTGTTGGGCTTGGGCTACCAGCCGATTGTTATCCCTAGCGGATAAAAGGACGATAGCGGGGTTTTCTTGATTCACCGCTCCGGAAGGTGCAATTGGGCGATTGGCAGTGCTCGGGATGTATTCTGCAACTACAATATGCGCATTGGCTCCCCCGGCCCCAAACGAAGAAATACCGGCGCAGCGGGGATATTCCTTGGTTTGCCCATTCTGGCCCCAGACCGGCCTTTTCCATTCCGATAACCCTTGCTGCACCACAAAGGGGCTATGGCCGAAATCAATATTGGCATTTAAGGTTTCTGAGTGCAGGAGGGTACGAGTTGGCCGTACTTCATTTGCAAGAGCACTTTGGTCAGTCCGGCGATACCGGCGGCACTTTCGCAGTGACCAATGTTGGACTTAGCCGAGCCGATGGCGCAAAACTGGGTATCGGGGGTGTACTCCTGGAATACTTTACTCAAGCCGGCGATCTCAATCGGGTCGCCCAAGGAGGTTCCTCGTGCCGTGGGCTTCCAGGTAACTGATGGTTCGGGGATCAATCCCGGCTTCCGCAAAGGCCCGGCCTATTGTACTGGCCTGCGCTTTTAAGTTGGGTACAGTGTAGCCGTTAGTTTTGCCACCGTGGTTGATGGCCGTAGACTTAATTACTCCGTAAACATGATCGCCGTCGGCAATGGCCTTTTCGAGGGTTTTAACAGTACGGCTCCCACGCCTTCGCCAGGTACGTAGCCATCCCCACCGATCCCGAAACTTTCACACCGTCCTTTGCTCGAAGCAAACCAGCCCTGGCTGAGGAAAAGGTATTTATTCGGGTGAATGGACACGTTCACCCTCCTGCGATGGCTACTTCACACTTCCCTCTGACGATGCTTTCACAGGCCAAGTGAATGGCTGTCAGCGACGAGGAACACATGGTATCCACAGCCATGCTGGGACCGTGAAAATCACAAAAGGGACACCCGGTTGGCGATGGAGGAGGGCAAGCCCCAAAGGCTACTGGCCGACCGTAAAGTGCTTCCTGCGCCCCGAAAAGCTGGTATTCCTCGTACATCACGCCGACGTATACCCCTACCTGGTTTCCCAAGCCGAAACGCTTCCCGGGGTTGAGCGTATGCCGGGTATACCCTGCATCTTCAATCGTTTCGTACACGCACTGCAAAAACAGGCGTTCCTGCGGGTCCATCCGTTCGGCTTCCAGCGGCGAGATATTGAAAAATAAAGGGTCAAATTTGTCTACGTCACTCAAAAACCCGCCCCACTTGCTGTAACTCTTTCCCTCCTTTTCCTTGTCTTCGTCAAAATACAAGCGGTAATCCCAGCGGTCTTTCGGAATCTCGGTGATACAATCTTTTCCGTCTCGCAGGTTATGCCAGAACTCCCGTACGTTATCAGCCTGCGGGTAGCGGCCCGCTACGCCAATGATGGCAATATCCAGAGCCGTTGAGGAGTTTTTGGATTCGCGCTGCGGGCTTTTGGCGAGGAGCGATTCCTTCGTCCACCGGCTAGCGGACGGACGATGGTTGAGAAAGATGGTCTTTTGCCCGGAGGCGCCTGACTTCGGATACACTGGGGCGTTTTCCGCTTTACCAGCAAACGAATTTTTCTCCGCGTCTAATAACTGGGTAAGCTTCTCCGAATGGTTTTCCAGGAAGTATCCGGTTAATTCCTGAAGGTTTTGGTATTCAAAGAATAAGGTTTTCGGCAAGGTTCCGAATACACTTTCCAGCCGATGGGTCATTTGCATCACCATAATGGAATCAATCCCGTATGCTTCCATCGCCGCATCAGCCTCAATCTGCGCCACCGGACGTTTAAGGATAGCCGAAAGCAATTCTTTAAAATACGCAATGGCCTTTGGGGCAGTAATTTCATCCTCCGGCATAGGTTGTGTGGCCGCCACGGCCGAATCGGCAGCCTCTTCATAAGTGGCAAAGAGGACTTCCGGGCTATTGCCCGCTGGCGCCAGATATTTTTCCCGCAGTTGGCTGATTTTTCCCGGCGCTACCAGTACCTGTGATACGCCGGCCAGCATGGCTCCGTACAGAGCCCGAATGCCGTCAGCCGTTTCGAGTAACTGCATCTGCGTCTGTTCCAGCATGACTTTTTCCATCTCACTTCCCAGCCGCATTCCCCCCCCGATTTCCACAGCGGCCAGTTGATCGAGAGGGTAGGACCGTGTCGCTCTTTTAGCCCCACCAGATGATTACGATAAGCAGCATACTGGTCCAAATACGCATTAGCTGCCGCGTAATCAGCTTGTCCGGCGTTTCCTAAGCCCCCACAATGGAAGAAAAAGAAAGAAATCCAAGGGTATTTCCCGAGTCACTTCATCTAAATACGTTACGCCCAATACCTTTGGTGCCGTTACCGCCCCTACCTCTTCCGCGGTCTTTTTGAGGATGAAGTTGTCCCGAATGATACCGGCACTGTGGATGATGCCGTGTAAACCGCCGAAATCCTTTTGAATGTTTTGGATTAGCGTCTTCAGCGACGTTTTATCGGTCACATCCACCGGGTGGTATTCCACCTCCGGGCACCTAATGTCTTTAACTCGTCCAGATGCGCTTGTCCGTATTGGCTAAGCGGTGAACGGCCGACTAGGATGAGGAAGGATTTCGTACGGTGGCCGCAATTTCGTGCGCCAGAATGAGGCCCAGCCCCCGACTCCGCCGGTGATGAGGTACACGCCGTTCTCCTTCCAGGGAATGCAGCCACCGGGTAGGAGTAATTTCTTTCCAGCTAAGTACTTTTCGCCCCCCTCCAGGTAACTAATCCGCTGGTCGGTTTGTAAGGCGTTTTCTTTTATAATTCCAATGATGTCCGTTCCGGGAGCAACTTCAATGAGCTGCCCAGTAAAATGGGGGTTTTCTAACTCGGCCGTTTTCAACAGTCCTGACAGTCCCGCAAATAGATTGCCTTCTTCTTGGGCAAAGACTAGTATCTGCACCAGAATCCTTGCTTTGGGCCGATCTTTGAGCAAGATTTGTATTTCTTCAAATACCCTTCTTGCGTAATGCTGGTAGCGTTGACCCACATTTTTCTGAGTTCCTTCCAGCAGGATGAAATAGGTATCCGGCAACTGTCGGGCCAGGTAATCTCAGAAGGTTCCCCGGATCGCACAGAAACACCACGTGCCGGGCCGGGGACGGTGAAGCAAGTCCGGCAGAGGCTGCCTTTGCTTGCCAGGCGGCGCCAGCAATAATGTTTCCAATGGCCGCTCTTGGCTTTTTGGCGCTGCCTGCTCACCCAATCGCGGACTCCCCTAACTTAAAGGACAGTCCTTTCAGGCTCACGCATACCTTCCCGGCTGCATTGTACAACTCGATGTCGAGGCGTTTGATGGTTTCCGGTTTCTGCCGGGAAGCACCGTTGAGAATAAGCGCGGACTACGGCCCACATTTCCGCCGTACACGGTGCTACGATTTCTATAGATTCCAGCGCAAAAGGCAGATACAGCTCTCCGATAGAGACATCCCTTTCAACTGTAAGCGCATCCACTAGCAGGGCCGCTTGCAGAGCTGCGTCCAGTAAGCTGGGATGCAGGAAATATTGCTCAAGGTATTAGCGACTACGGCAGGTAAAGCCAGCTTCGCCAGCAGTTGATGATCGTCCGGGTAAACGGCTGCTAATCCCTGGTGCGCCGGGCCGTAGTCAAACCCCATGTCTTTGAGCATCCGGTAGCACTGCGCTTTTAGCCATACTTTCTGACTGACTTCTTTCGCTAAGTCTCCGGTGTTTAACCAGGGTCGTTCCGCTATTCTTTCAAACCGGGCACTACCCCAACTGTAAACGACTGGCTCCCCCTCCTCATCAGGCGACTCGCTGAATACCTCAAAAGCAATGGTGTCATCTGCTTCCAGGGAAAGCGCCGTATGCACCTGCATAGTATCTCCTCCAATCCGTATGGGCTGTGCCCATACGATATTTTTCAGACACAATACTTCCTGGTCGGCTACCAACCCCCTGGTTGATTCGATTACAGCGGCCCGCACCATTTCCAGGTAGGCGACTCCCGGGAGTACGGGTTTGCCCTTCACAACGTGATCTTTTATAAAAAACGCCTGCCCTGTTAAAGTGGTACTGAATCGTTGGCCGAGGAAATTAGAGGTATTCTGGCCCCGTAAAGGATGTAAAGCGGATGGATTGTTTTCACTGACCAGCACCGCTTGGGTGATTCCATCCGGTTCGGGTATCCAGTAACTTTCTTTGGCAAAAGGGTACGTCGGCATACTGATCCGGTTTCCTCCACGGCCAAACCAAGGTCTTTCCCAATCAGGATCGTATCCTTTTCCATACAGCTCCGCTAAAACCGTAAGCTTCTGGTAATATTCCGCCTTGCTTATGCCTTTATTCGAATGCAGAGTTTCTGCAGCAAAATTGCCCACCTCGACAAAAAGCTGCGATACCGTCTCTTGCCTTTTTTCGGAAAGTGGGCTGCTAAAGCAGCCCTCAACGGCTGCTTGTTGAGTCAATCGGTCGAGTTTGTCGCGCAGTTGCTCTGTATTCTCAGCAATAATGGCCGTCCGCTTCGGAAAATGCTCTCTGCCAGCCGACAAGGTTCTGCAAATATCTGCAATAGGAACGGCGGGTGGTACATTGTTTAACCATGCAGCTAGGTCCTTTTCCTTTTGCCGTAAACTTTCCTCCGTTTTAGCCGAAATACAAACTAGATGATAGGGAGGAACATTTTTTACGTTCTCGGCAGTGGTTGGGATAGGCGGTGCTTCTTCCAAAACCACGTGCGCATTGGTTCCGCCAAAACCAAACGAACTCACACCCGCCCGCCGGGGCAAAACTTTATTGTCTTTGTCCCGCAAAGGCTGCCATTCCTGCAAGGCAGCCACCAGGTAAAAGGGAGATCCTTCTAAGGATATGCGGTGGTTCAGTTTGACAAAGTTTTGTAGACCGGGAAGTTGCTTATACTTCATGGATAGCAGCACTTTTATCACGCCGGCTATTCCGGCGGCGGCTTCCAAGTGCCCAAAATTGGTTTTGACCGATCCTAAACCACAGTAGTGCTCTCTTTTCGGGCTGTTCTCTTCAACAATGCCAGCCTGAAAAGCAAGAGTCAGTCCAGTAAATTCTATCGGATCTCCTTTAGGCGTACCGGTTCCGTGCGCCTCTACATAGCTAATACTTTCCGGGGTAACCCCCGCTACCCGCTGGGCCTCCATAATTACCTCTTTTTGAGCATCGGGGTTGGGGTACGTTAAGGAATACGTTTTTCCTCCATGGTTGACGGCGCTTCCTTTAATAATCCCGTAAATAGTATCCTTATCCGTCAATGCTTGGGGTAGTGGTTTGAGTAACACCAAGCCGGCTCCTTCGCCCCGCACGTAGCCATCTGCGCTATCATCAAAGGTTTTACAAGAACCCGTTGGGGATAGCATTCCAGTCTTTGAAAAAGAAATATGCCTGGTCGGGGTTAATAATAGGTTAATGCCGCCAGCTAGCGCCAGCGTACACTCTCCCTGCCATAAGGATTGAACAGCGGAATGAAGGGCATTAAGTGAGCTGGAACAAGCCGTATCTATGGGAATGCTGGGACCTTTAAAATTAAAATAGTAAGAAATCCGGTTAGCAATAATCGCAGACGCCGTACCGGTCGAATGATGGGCTTCTATCGATAAGGATTGATTCCGCTCCTGCAACTCCTTATAATCAAAATTAAAAACCCCTAAAAATACGCCCACTTTTTTACCAGACAGACTGGAAGGCCGAATGGCCGCATCTTCTATGCAGGACCAGGTAAGCTCCAGCATTATTCGTTGCTGGGGATCCATGCGTTCCACTTCCTTGGCCGAAAGCCCGAAGAAATCAGGATCAAAATGGTCAACTCCCTTTAAAAAGCCCCCCCATTTGCTATTACTCTTATTTTTTTCCGTCTGCGGATCTCCCCAGTACGCTTCCCAGTCCCACCGGTTCTTAGGGACTTCCTGCACACTGGATCTACTCTCCTGCAGGTTTTTCCAGAACGCTTCATGATTAGCGGCTCCGGGAAATTTTCCGGCTATGCCAATGACGGCTATATCGGTTTTTCTGATCCCGGGGATCACTTCAGATCTATATTCCATGGTATGCGTAAAAGATTACACTAAAGCTTGTCAGATCAACCGGGGAAGCAGCTAACCTGACACTTTAGAAAAGAGATTACAGAATTATGGATGGCAGTGGCGGCAGATGATAACTTTGCTACCAGGCGGCGAGGGGAAAAGCGAATGTTTACGGTAGTTAAACCACTATAGAGAGAGTCATGACTTCTCGGAAAAGGTTGATTTTCAATCGTTTTAAAAGAAGGGAAAATTGCCTTTTCCAATCAGTTTTCCCGAATAGGGCCGCTAAATTTATAAATAATACAACAATTTCGGGCCCTTCAGGAAGGTCTGCCTAGAGATGGTTTTACTTAAGCTGTTAATATTCAGATTCTTACTCGTTTTCCGAGAAGTTGTGTCGCATTCTATAAGGTATACTTTGCTACGTCAGTAGAATTCTTAGTTAAGCTCCCGGTAAAAAGGAGCCCGGGTATTAGGACCGAAGACAATTCCTGGTAGTATCAAAACTTTCGGATTGAATGCTTACTATGCTTATTGATGGGTGTTAACTGTCTCACTTATTCTCCCGGTTACCCGCGGAGGAATTTGCCAGCCGGAACCCCCAAGCCAGGAACTGATCAACCCAATATTGCTTCCAGAAACTCCATTCACTTAAGGGGACTTCATCAATCTGGGAAATTCTAAATTTCAACCCCTTTTTGCGGAAGTACAAAGCCCCCTTTGAACACAGGTCTTTTCCATACATTTTTTCGTTGTGAGCTTTTAACCTCGCCAAAAGGCTTCCTTTGGCTACCCCAACGTAAACTGGTATGTTTTTCTCGGGGTGTTCCAGATAATAGATTTTAGCTAGTTTCATGATCGTAAGCTAGTTTGATGAATTGAAGTCGGAACGGATCAACAATAGCAGTCGGGAGGGAATGCATAGTCCTCAACAACCGGGAGACGGCTTTACTGAAAAAGATTTTCTGAGGATCTAATCTGATTCAGTAGGAGAAGCTGAACTTTCGGATTTAGCTGTGCGTGATTTAAGACTGGCGTTCTCCTGTAGTACAGAAGCATACTTACTATACAGGGTGATCAATTCAAGCAGCAACTGGCGGTTTTCAGTCTGTAAATGATCCACTTTAACTTGCATTTCTTCAGCCTGATGTACTTGGGCGGAGGCGTAGTTGGAGTTGAGCATGATGAATCAAATCAATAGTAGTAGAATGGATAGTCGCAGAATGACCGAAAAGGAAATGTCTGCTCGTAGAACACATAGCAAACACGGTAATAAGGCTATGAATTACTACCTCTGCCGGACACGCGAGTGAACATTTTTTGCCCTTATACCCGGCCGCTACCTTGCCATAGCACAAGTCTTCCATTTGGATATACAAAAAATGAGGTTACAGCACTACTTCTTGCAGATCCTGTTGGATTCTCCAGATAAGTTTAGTGAGTACTTCTCCCGGTCCGACTTCTGTAAAAGTAACCTCTCCCTGTTTGGTTAAGAATGTCATGCTTTCCGTCCATCTTACCGGTTGTATCAGTTGGTCAGCCAACAGTCGCTTCAGCTTATCATCGGTATAGAATGAAGCTTCCACATTAGAAACGACCGGAATTTTTAACGGGGAAAAAGTAAACTGCCGTAAAAATTGCTCAAATTCTACTTTAGCCGGCAGCATATACCGGGAGTGAAACGCCCCGCTTACATTAAGGGGAAAGTACAGAGTAGCTCCGGCCGATTCAAAATAGGGTCCCGACTTAGCAATCAGTTCCCGGGGACCCGACAAAACGATCTGATTTTGGGAATTATAATTGGCCATATCAATCGCTTCAAGCCCGTGCTGTTCGATCACACCGCGTATTTCTTCCGCACTTAACCCTTTCACGGCAGCCATTCCGCCCTCTTGCATCCGGGCCATCAAAGCACCTCGTTTCTGAACCAACCGCAAACCGGTTGTAAAGTCAAACCCACCTGCCGCAAAAAGGGCATTAAATTCTCCCAGGCTATGCCCGGCTACAAAGTCGGGCAGCACGCCGGTTTCCTCTTTTAGTTTCAAATAAGACAAGGCATTGACCACGTATAAAGCGGGTTGGGTGTACTGCGTCAGATTGAGCTGCCTATTTGGGTTGTCAACGCAAAGCTCATTGATAGAATACCCTAACACTTCACTCGCTTGATCGGTAAGTTTCGGGAAAATAGTAAAAAGCTCTTCGCCCATACCTTTTTTCTGGGAACCTTGTCCGGGAAAAACGTAAGCAATCAATTGCCGCTTTTTAAAAGGAATATAAGCAGACGTCTCCTTTTTATTTTCTTTATAATAACGCTTGACCTCCTCCAGCTTTTTCAGTTCCTGCTGAAAGGGGGACATGATTTGAAATCCTTTTGATCCTGATCCCTCCTTACTATTGTATTTGATTAGATTGGCTAAAGAACCGCTGGGCCCTAGGTCTATATACATTACCTCTTCTTTTGTGCCAGTTGCGTTTTCCAATGTTTCTATTGCCGCCGTATACACTGTGGGCTTTCGTACTACATCCCAGAAATAATTTTCGGGCAAGTCGCGTAATAGGTTGCCGGACACACCGGATAGGATTGGTACGGCAATGGGACTAAAAGTTTGGTGTTGTAAATATAATTTATACTGTCTCTCCGCCGGATCAATCGCCGCAGAATGAAAGCCATAGGATACCATAAGTTCCTGATGAAGAATATCATGCTCCTTCATAAACTTCTTCACCAGGTTCATCTTCTCGCTTTCTCCCGCAATGACAAATTGGTTTGGGCTGTTGATGGAGGCTATGGTGCTGTTATTCTTTATCTCAGGATTACGCTGATA
>JAUJNL010000138.1 GCA_030448185.1 Cytophagales bacterium
ATTTTTCGGCTTGCGGCGGGAATTGTTGTTGCAGGTAATAGATGACCGTATTGGTATCCCAGAGGTATTTTATTCCCATCCCTCGCGTAGTTCATTCAGTTGGTTGTCAATCTCGGTAAGCGGCTGTTTACTCATTGCGCCTTTATAGCGTTCTGTCCAACTAGTGGCCGTCAATGGTGCCTTTTCCTTGCGCATCCGGATGAGTTGTAAAAGCTCTAAATCCTGCAAAAGTTTCAGGGCTTTATCGTTGATGATGTCTATGGTGACGGTCTGTATCATATTCGTTGGTCTTTGGAGAATGCTGTTTTAATCTAAAAATAGGCAAAATAGTTTGACAAAAGAAAGGCTCGCTTGTTGTATAAATGGATCGGCCAGGGAATGGGTCCGCAAGCTGAAGGAGCGGTTCACTCTTTAAGAGACTTGTTCTTGTTTGACTTTCAGTAAGCTAAAGCATCAACCACCCCTGCCCCTCCTTGCCAAGGAGAGGAGTTGAACTGCAAAAGGAGAAATCGTGATTAAAAACTTCAACTCCCCCTTCCATCAAAAATCCTAAAAGAACGGTGAAGCCCTCACGGTACGTAGCCAAAAAAGCCGGGGGGCATCAAAACACAGTTTTGATGCCCCCCGCAGGTTGCTCTTACTTATTAAAACCCTAACCCTACCGCCAAGGCTCGTACGGAAGCAGTAAAGTCTGCCACTGGTTTAACCGCGCCGTTCTGCAAATTAACCGTATATAGTTTAGTAGTTTCCCGGGAGGTTAAGAGGGCATAGGCTGTACCGCTCTTCCCACCGATATCAAAACCCGCGGCAGTGGTAATGTCTACGCCTAGGGCGCCTACTTCTACCAAGGTACCGGCATTAGGCGGGTCCTGTTTGTAGAGTTTATCGGTAGCCGGATCGATATCGTAAAGAATGGTTGTAGTCGCCCCGGCCCGGTTCTCCGTATAGGCCACCGCTGTAATCATTGGCATGCCCGGATTGAGATTTCCGTCAATCGCTGCAACCGTACCGGTCTCGGGATTCAAGCGAAGATTCTGTCCTTGGTTGCTTACTACCCGTATTCTATCTACGGTAGGATTAAAGTCGAATCCAAAGCTGCTGCCTGCCAGTGCCGGTTCGAAAGGAGCCGTACCGACTGCCGCGGCTGCACCCGATGACGCATTAATCGTATACAAACGGCTGCTGCTACCCAGTGCATACAGTTGTCCGTTTACCGGACGCATATCTAAACCCAGAATACTCTCTCCACTTTGTAAGCCCGTGATGGGCCGGCTCACCGGATCGGGCTTGGCAGGATTAAAGATCAGAAGGTTGCCGGAACCGTCTACAGCGTAAGCTACCGGGTCAGTAGGAATAGCTAAACCGATCAGGTTCTTACCTAACTTGCCTAATCTGGTAGCTTTGCCGGTAGTAAGATCGATCCGGAAAAGTTCCGATTTGCCATTTACCGTTAAGGCCGCCAGGGCTATAGTACCATCGGCAGAAATATCAAAACCCGCGACAGTACTAACGTCTACGTCTAGGGCGCCTACTTCTACCAAGGTACCGGCATTAGGCGGGTCCTGTTTGTAGAGTTTATCGGTAGCCGGATCGATATCGTAAAGAATGGTTGTAGTCGCCCCGGCCCGGTTCTCCGTATAAGCTACTGCTGAAATAGCTGGGTTCTCACCACCGTTAATATTTCCATCAGTAGCCGCCACAGTACCAGTTTCAGGATTTAACCGTAAATTCTGGCCTCTGTCCGTTACTAATCTAATTCTGTCTACCGTAGGATTAAAATCAAACCCTACACTGCTGCCTTCCAAATTCGGAGTAAACGCACTGGCGCCCAGGGCACGTGCCGCACCAGTTTGGGTGTCAATTCCGTACAAACGGCTTCCCGTACTTACGCCGTACAACTGCCCGGTAGCGGGGCGAAAATCAATGGCTAACAGGCTTTCTCCATTTGGCAAACCCGTAACGGGTACAGTAGCCATGTCTGCAGCAGAATTACGGGCATTAATCTTAAGAAGCTGATTTCCGTCAGTAAGTCCGTAAAAAGTTACGTCTGGTTTCACCACATTCACTCCGTCGTCAATTTTGCAAGCATTCAGGAGTATAAAGCAGCTAATTACTAGGGCTACTGCCCGCAAGCGCATCCATTTTGGTTGAAGTGTACGCATAGCTAAAGAGTTTTAGGTAGAAGGAAGGGTATCTTGCGATAAGCCAAATGAGTTATGACTTATGGCAATCGCTTATACTTACGATAGCAGTTAGGTAGTTGGATCTGAGAAAGTTTAAATAAAGTGGCCGACTACATAAAATTTGGGTGTACGACAAAATGCAGAGCGTTCATCCGCATTTGCAATGCGGATGTGTATAGCTCGGCATTTGAAATGCCCTTTTTCTTAGTTCCGCATTGCAACTATTCTCAGCGAAGCTAAATGCGGAACAACACGAACAAAAGTTTAATGGTTGATCTGCAATTTGTCGTACACCCTAAAATTTTTATCAAACTCGAAGCTGGAAAAGTGCATAGGTGTATTAAATAAGAAGGTACACCTGCCGCTACTGACTAGGTATTGACTCGCCTTATGTGTACCCGTAGTTGATTTCGGATCAGGACCTTTTCCGATGGGAATCTGAAAGGGTGGCCCCGGCGGAGACGCAAAACCAAACAGTCTTAGAAGCGGTTTTACAAGGGTATTTGGACCTCAACCATCCTCCACTCCCCTTCGGCTTTTGCACAACGCTTCCCGCAAGGGGGACTTTTGAACCCAACTGGTCCCCCCTGTGCGGCTGGAAAGAGTCTAGCCGAAGGGGGAAGGAGTATGATTGTAGGGGTTTTAAAACCGTTTTTCAGCTCGACTTTCGCATTTTTGAAAATCAGAAAAAACAGGCTTAAACGGCGCAGATAAAAGGTGTTTTTAGTTTTTGAATATCCCGTTTTAGACGTAATGTTCAAAAACTATTTGAAGAATTAGCCCTCTTCAGCCGTTTCGCAGATTGTATTATGGTAGAATGCGAAAGTCGAGCTTAGACACTCTGGATGAGTTCTTGGGTCTTCTGCTTGAAATTAGCCCGTTCGTTTACTCTGGGGAAGGGCTTATTTGCCGGAACCGGCACATTCAAAAATCGACAAAGTGGTTCCCAGCCTTCTTTCACGTCAAAAATAAGGAGACGGTCAGCCGGAACGGTACGTTTTACTTCTTCAATGTGCTTATTGAATAGCTCAATAGCGTACTTCCGGTCTTCGAACCGGTTATTGAAGTCCTGCTCCCACACCTTTCCGGCCATGCGAAACACCCGGATGAGCTTCCGAAGGCGGGGGGAAAATGGCAACTTAAATGACATCAGAATCTTTTGTCCCAGGGAAGGACCTGCCTGATAAATAGTCTGGTAAGCACTATCATACCACTTTTCGGGGTCCCGGACTGACAAAACAACTTTGGCTTCCGGGTAATACTGCATCATTTCCTGATAATATTTATACCCTGGAAAGTCAACTGTTGCCTGATACCCCTGAAATAATTGGTCCCAGTTCACTGGCTCGCGTCGCAAAGCTGCTTCCCAATACGCAACGTGCTCAGGATGTTCGAGGAGTTCTTCCATGTGATAACATTTGGTAAAACCCAATTCCTCCAGTGCCTGTTTGAGGGAGAGGGTGCCCGTACGACCAAATCCGGCGCCAATTACTTTAATAGGCATGTACTGACCAATTGTTTTAGCGCCAAATTATGGAGAATTTAGCTAAGTTTTTCTGAGTACGCAGGTAAAGAAGTTGTCCATTCAACTTATAAAAAAGTCCGCTAACGGCCCTTATAACTATTGGGTACCCGTTAGCGGACTACAATGGTAAGATCGTATGATCAGATGATTTCGCGTTGTTTCTCCCGTTTCTCGCGTTCGTCCTGACGCAATTGAATATTATACGCTAGTAGCAGGCCAATGCCGCCAAACAGCAGTATCATGGAGAAATAGGCTACTACATCATCCATATTAGTACTTGCTTCCAGCAGGCTGCCTACCAATAACCCCAGGCCGGCGCCCATAGCCAGCAGGGCAAAGCGTAAGGTACCCGAAGGATTGGTTTTAGGTTTGGCTATGCCCGGGTTGATCCCTCTTTCGATCATAGCCATCCGTTCTTCATTTTCATATTTACGCAGGAAAACAATCATGATCACCGCGCCAATGATTGCGATGATTGGAATAAAAATACCTAAAATGGCAGGACCTGAACCCATATGCGTATCGTTTTAAAGAGTTTTACTTTATTTTGTCCATAGGATGCTTTTTGGGGAAGGGAGGTTACAGGCAGGGACAGAAATTTATTGGTACTATCTATAAAACAGATAGCCCAGGGTTTTACGCCCTGCGCTACGGAAGTATTCATTGGTCAAAAACAGGGTTATTGAATAATCAATCTTTGCCGCTCAATCCGGTTATTTTTACGGATTGCTACGATATAGACTCCGGGCTCCCGCGAGAGCAAACCAAGATTTACCTTTAGCTCTGGTTGGGCAGCTACTATTTTATCCAAACGAACTTTACCCAGGGCGTCATAAACGGTGATCCGCATATCGCCGGATAAGGCGTCGTACATTTCTACAACTAATTCCTGCTGAGAAAGCGGATTGGGGTAAATCTTCAGCGCTTCAGCTCCGTCGCTGTGTACACTTACTATTTTGGAGTACTCAATGGTGCCGTCAAAATCGACTTGCTTCAAGCGGTAATAAGACACCCCGCCATACAGCATATCGTCAGTATACTGGTAAGTGAGTTTCTGGGTGCTATTACCTGCTCCCTTGATCCGGCTTATCTCACGAAATTCTTTTCCGTCTCTTGATTTTTCAATGGCGAAATAATCATTATCCGTTTCGGAAGAAGTAGCCCAGTGCAGGGTTACCTGATTGCCTTTTTGCTGGAAGGTGAAGTAAATCAGGGAAACTGGCAATGGTTGGTTGCAGGAACAACCAAGCGTACCATTTCCGTTGTTATCATTTGAGATAGTACCACCATTCCTGACATCAAATCCAAAGTTCCCGGGTGCAGAACCAGTATCACACATACCCAGAAAACCCTTAAACCCAAATACACCGCCGTTAAGGGTGCTGGTACCATTCACTGTGAAACTGCCGCAAGTGGCCGGAGTATCGCCACCGGAAACCCGGGTGTTACCGGAGCCTTGCTGAACGTAATTTCCCCCTACCTGCACTCCGGCCTTAATCAAATCAAGGATCCCTTCATCAATGGTAAAATTACCGTCAATGAGCAGCGGACCGGTAACCGAACTATTTGCCTGGTTGCCCTGCTGAGTAAAATTACCTTCGTTGGTTGAGTTAGCCTTCGTGACGGCGGTAGAGCCGGCGTTGTTAAAGTTTCCGCCATTCACCCTGATATTACCGTTTACCGTAGCCCTGCCCGTCACAGTATTGATAAATATTGCATTATTGCCCTGTAAGATCATTCCGCCGTTAATGGTCAGCGTCCTGTAATTGGTAAACGTTGCGTTGCCATCAACAGTTAATCCGCCGGTAGTCATCGTTCCATAGTTTTCAACCGACCGTAAATTATTGCCTAAACTGGGCAGGGTATTGTTCCACGTTCCATAATTAATAATGCTGTTATTATTTCCGTTCGGAGTAATGGAGGCAGCGCTGACCATAACACCTGGGCTTACACAAATACTATTATTGCCACTTAAATTAATGGTTCCGCTAAAAGTGCCGCTGCCCGTTATACAAACGTTTAACCCGCTACCCACCGTAGTCAACCCAGCGCCGGGCGCAGTGATTGTAACCTGACAGTTATTGCATTGGGCCTGTAATAGCTGGTTGTTAAACACAAATAAGAAACAAATCGCCAGAAGCCAGTCCAGACCGGGCGAAAAAATCGAATAGAAGCGGGTAGTAAAAGTATGCATCATAAATAAGCAGGTTACAGGCAATTTACCAGTAAGAATCTTACGTTGGTCAGGAAGTAGATGAAATAACTGAAATTATATACAAATCTGCAAATTATGCAGATGAGTTGCCGGATAAGGAGTCCGGAAAACTAAGCTAATGGTTGTACGACCCTTAGCTACAAAAAGTAAAACCACCGGTTAATGATCACGAATTTACTGAATTCGAAGTATCTGTCCATGCCTGATTACCTGCTTAACATGGTTACCGAGGTGAAAATTGATTTGACCGGAATAAAAAACAGAAAGCTTCAACAGTGACAGATCCTATGATCTCACTGCTGAAGCTTTCTGTAACCTTTGGGCTCAGGAAAATAAAAGCCCTTTGTAAGAAAAAAGACTATTTACCTCTTTTTACGCATACACGGCCTTAATTACTTCTTCAAATTTCTGCAGGAACAAGTCTGCGTCTTCTTTAGAAAGACTTAAGGCTGGCAGTAAGCGGACGGTATGTTTACCAGCAGCTCCGGTGAAAACGTGTCCTTCGTACAACAACTTCTTCCGGATTGGTTCGGCAGGCTCTTCCATTTCGATACCAATCATCAGGCCGCGGCCCCGCACTTCTTTAATTCCGGGCAGACTGCTCAGGTTTGCCATCAAATACGACCCTAACTGACGGGCATTCTCAATCAGATTTTCGGACTTTATCACGTCCAGTACGGCAATGGCAGCGGCACAGGCCAGGTGATTGCCTCCGAATGTGGTACCCAGCATGCCATGCACCGCTTTAAATTTAGGGGAGATCAATACACCACCAATCGGGAAGCCATTGCCCATTCCTTTGGCCGTGGTAATCAGGTCGGGATGAATGCCTGCGTATTGGTGGGAAAAGAATTTACCCGAACGGCCGTATCCACATTGCACACCATCCAGAATCAATATAGCTCCATGCCCGTCGCAGGCTTTACGGGCCCGTTGCAGGAAATCTTCCGAAGCTACCTGGATTCCGCCAACTCCCTGAATCCCCTCCACAATGACGGCGCAAATTTCGTCATTCATGGCTGCTTCCAAGGCATCTGCATCGTTAAATGGCAGAAATTGGACGTGTTCATTGTAGTTGATGGGGGCTACAATGGAAGGATTGTGGGTAACGGCTACGGCTCCGGCCGTACGGCCGTGAAAAGCCTTGGTAAAGGCAATTACTTTTTTACGACCATTATGAAAAGAAGCCAGTTTCAGGGCATTTTCGTTGGCCTCAGCTCCCGAGTTACAGAGGAACAAGTCATAGTTTTCGTACCCGGAAAGCTGCCCTAACTTCTGCGCCAGCTCCTCCTGCATGGAAATACGGACAGAATTAGAGTAGAAGCCGATTTTCCCCAATTGTTCGGTGAGTTTACCCACGTAGTGCGGGTGCGCATGGCCAATGGAAATAACGGCGTGGCCCCCGTACAGATCGAGGTATTGATTGCCCTTATCATCCCACACGTAGCTGCCCTGAGCCCGCACGGGTTCTATATCATAAAGTGGATAAACGTCGAATGGTTTCAATAGCTAAAGGAGGTTGTAAATGATAAAGTATTAACTGAAAATTTCACTTAATTCTAGCGTGATGCCGGTTGCCGGATCGGTAAGCGTTCCTTCGTGGAAAACGGAAATCTTTTTTATCAGGACTAATGATAAAAATGGTATCTAGCAGCAGCTGCACAAACCAGCACGATTTTACCCCCGCCGCGAAATACGCCTCAAACTTAACCGCTAATTCCTCAGCTCCCTGCGTAGGAGAGAGAATTTCGATAGCTGTAATGGGCGGCTCAGTTACTCTTATAGTATCCTGAAAACCATTGTAAGCTCTTTTCGGATAAATACACAAGTCAGGAACCATAAGCCGGTTTTCGGGCAAATCAAGACTTAACTCGGATATTACGGAATAATTTTTACGGTATTTCGCCAAAATAGCAAAGCAAAGATTACTCTGAATAATTCCGTGATTTAAGCTCGGAATAGGTTTCCCTCTTTCTATTTCGTAGGCAGATAGTTGGCGCACTGAAGTTTCTTCCGGAGTCATGGTCGTTTGTGTTTTTTCCAGAATGAATATACGAATTAATGGGGTAAACCGCTAAAATGCCACTGGTTTCAATCGTAGCCCGGTAGATTCATCCAGCCCAAACATAAGGTTCATATTCTGCACCGCTTGTCCGGAAGCTCCTTTGGTCAGATTGTCAATTACGCTGGTAATCAGCAGCTGGTCTTCGTATTTCTCCAGGTGCAGCAGGCATTTGTTCGTATTCACTACCTGCTTCACGTCAAGCTCTATTGAACTTAGATGTGTAAAGGCGTGGCCCCGGTAATAATCCGAATACAGTTTCTGGGCTTCTTCCAGGCTCAGGTTACACTGGGTGTAGCAGGAAGCCAGAATGCCACGGGTAAAGCTGCCCCGGTAGGGAATAAAATGAATTTTCTGCGCAAAGCCACTTTGCAGGCGATTCAGACTCTGCCGGATTTCTTTCAAGTGCTGGTGCGTAAAAGCTTTGTACACCGAAATATTATTGCTGCGCCAACTGAAGTGAGAAGTAGGAGAGAGGCTTTGCCCGGCTCCGGTAGAACCGGTAACCGCACTGACATGCACCTCATGTTGCAGCAAACCGGCTTTGGCCAGTGGCAACAGGGCCAGCTGAATAGCCGTGGCAAAACAACCCGGATTGGCAATGTTCCGGGCTTCCTGAATTTTTTCGCGGTTCAGTTCGGGCAAGCCATACACGAAACCGTTGCTTTCGTCCCGGAAGTCCTGGCTGAGGTCGATGATTTTCACGCCTTCGAATGAGTTCTGCTTCAGAAATTCTTTGGACTCACCGTGTCCCATGCAGAGAAACAGAACATCGATCCCCGCTTCGGTGGGCATATGCTCATTAAAAGACATATTAGTTTCCCCCATCAGGTCGGGGTGGGCTGCATATAGCGGCTTACCGGCCTGACTTTTGCTATGGACGAAACAAATAGCGGCATTCGGGTGACGCAGCAGAATACGCAGCAGTTCGCCGCCGGTATATCCAGCCCCGCCGGCAATGCCAATCCGGATTTTATTGTTAATCATTTTATCCTGTTATGTTAAAATGCTCCAGGGATTGAGAACCTGAAGCCTGGTTACTTTCTTAAAATCATCCACGTTACGAGTTAACAATGTCAGCTCAAACACTAAAGGTCAGCTCAAACACTAAAGCAGTTGCAGCAATGATGGCGTCTGGCAATTTAAGCTTGTGATTCAAGCGTACTTCAATAGTCTTGTCAGCTACAGCATCATTCAGCGGAATAACAATGGCTTCAGTGATAAACCCCTGAAATTTGTTGCGCTCTTCCGGGTCAGGAAATTGAAAAGCCAGTGCTTCAATCCGGCTAATAATTGAAAGTGTAATCTCCCTTTCAAACTGTTCATCTAACTAATCCAACGCTGCATCCGGATAGTTAGCCGACAGATAGTCGATAACGACATTTGTATCTGCTAAATATCTCGCTGCCATTCGCCACGCATAGATTGAAGTTGCTCTTGCAGTTGAGTAGCGGTTTGTTTAGAGATCGTGCCTCTGAATCTTTGAGCAACGCTGTTTCTTTTCTCGGGAACGCTTACCAACCGGATAATGTCCAGTTTCTCCAGGTCCTGCAATAAACGAAGGGCGTGTTCATTGCGGAGTTCAATTGTGATTGTTTGCATTTCCTTACTCTTTTATAGTATCAATACTTACTCTGCTCCCTGCACACTATCACTGACTTTCCCATAAATCATAGTCTGGTTAGCCAGAATTTTGGAGAAGCCGCGTACATCATCACCCGTCCAGGCGTTGTTCATTTCGCCGTAAGACCCGAACCTGGCCGACATCAGATCATATTGCGATTCAATGCCCAGCACGTAGAAACGGTAGGGTTCCAGTTGCACATGGGCTGTACCTGTTACGTGGCCTTGCGTATCGGTGAGAAACGCTTCAATATTACGCATAACTGGGTCCAAAAACTGACCTTCGTGCAGCAGCATGCCGTACCAGTTGGCCATTTGTTCTTTCCAGTACTGCTGCCACTTGGTTAATACGTGCTTCTCTAAGGCATGGTGTGATTTGATGATAATGAGCGGAGCCGCTGCTTCAAAACCGACCCGGCCCTTAATACCAATAATCGTATCGCCTACGTGAATATCCCTGCCAATGCCGAATGGAGCCGCAATCTGGGTTAACAATTTAATCGCCTCAACCGGATTTTCAAACCGCCGGTCGTTAATGCCTTTCAGTTCCCCCTTCTCAAAATGCAGGTGAACCGTTTCCGAATTGTGCTTGGAAACCTGAGTAGGAAACGCGCTTTCGGGCAGATAGCTGTGTGACGTCAGGGTTTCTTTCCCACCAACGGAAGTACCCCAAATACCCTTATTAATGGAATACGCCGCCTTATGCCATTCACCGGGTACGCCTTTTGCTTGCAAATAGGCAATTTCGGCTTCGCGGGAAAGCTTATTGTCGCGGATGGGCGTAATTACTTTCACTCCTGGAATCAGAATGTTGAATGCCACGTCGAAACGAACCTGGTCATTACCAGCCCCAGTGCTGCCATGAGCTACGTAGGAGGCTCCTACCTGCTTGGTGTATTCGGCTACCGCAATG
>JAUJNL010000139.1 GCA_030448185.1 Cytophagales bacterium
TTTTATGATACTTCGAACATCTAGATTTAAACCGATCCTTACACTTTTTCCCTACACTTCTCTCTTCAGATATCCTGCCGGATTTTGTCCTCCTTGATCAGCCGGATATTCTCCGAACCCTCACCGAAACCAGCTTTAAAGCATTTGTTGTAGTAAGCCACCGTGTCAGCCTTGCTAATGTAGCTTTCCAGCCAGTCAAACATCCGCCCGCCCTTACCGAAGGGAAACAACTCGAACGTGGTAATATTGGTCAGGCTCCGTTCCTTGATCGTTTTAGCCGCTAGTTGGCCCGCGTAGAACAGGTCAATCCCGCAGATAAAGGTCGGGATGGCAAACACGGCCCGGGCTTCCGCCTTATTCACGTAGGGTGACCCGGATTGGGCCAGGGCTTTGTAGAATTTATCGAAATCATCGCCCCGCAGCCGGTCCAGAATGGTGTTGAGGTAATACGGCGCAATATTGGGATTGCGCATCATTTCGTCTACGCCTTTCACCTTAATCGGTGAACGCGGGGAATCAACGAAGTAATTGATAGCCTCCCGTACTGCCGCTGATTTTTTTGCCACCTCTGCCAGTTTACCCGCCGATAAACGAATTGAACTTTGCTTCACCAGCCGTGGTTCGCCGTTTTCGCGGGTCACCAGCAATACGTTACTGGTGCTGCCGCCGACATCGAGGCCTACCATCATATTGTCGCCCAGCAGCGAAAGACCGCCTTTGGTCAGGGCATAGTTACAAACGGCCTCCGCTTCCGTAAGCGGTTGTTCATTAAGGGTAATAGTCGTGCTCCGGATGGGATTGATTTTCGAAAGCTCCCCATAGAGGAAGCCGTATTGCCGACGGTCTTTGGGGGAAAGAGCCCCCGGAAACGACCAGCGCAGTTCGGCGGGTTGTGTTGCATTGAAGTATAACTCAGCGCACAGGTCCAGCCATAGCGTTTTGAGGAAACCTTTTTTTAGGTTCATGCCGGCTTCGTCGTTGTGCCACTTCAGGTTGTAGAATAACTCACCGGCGTTGGTACGCATAAAATTATCCTCCATCGAAAGAACCTGGATATTGGGCTCGAAAATGGGTAAACCTCCGGAAACTTCCTCGTTTTCCATGCCCGCCGCCACGCTGAGCCTGTTGTGTTGCTGCACCCAGGTTTTTACCTGCCCGTTGTTGATGTGCTCATTCTGGTAGAAATACAGCTCGTGCGGTGAGGCAAATTTATTCTCATTGCTCACCACTTCGGCGCCGACCAGAAATACCCGGCGGTTTTTGAATTCAAATGGTTTTACCCCGGCGCCGCCAATGGAAAAACTCAGACAGGAGTTATTGGACCCGAAGTCGATGCCGATGATGGCCCGGCGACTCCGGATGACTTCCGGCGTATGCGTGGAAGAAAGGTCCTTCAGATTATCATCGGGCCGCTTATCGTCGTGCCGTTTCACTATCAGGTAGCCAATTACTTGGTCATTTCCCCCGACATTTTTCCGGATTTCAAGCCCGGCCAGGGGCTTGTTGAAGCGAAAAATCTCGTATTTGTGCAGATCACTGGCCTTGCCAACCGGGTAATGAACTAGTTTATCGACCCGTAAACCATTGTCGTAATTACGGTCGCCGTAGAGAAAATTGTTCTTGTCGTCAGTCACAATCTTCAATTGGTAATTATCCCAGAATTTGAAAAAAGGCACCATTTTTACGGACGTATCATTGACGGGTAACTCCGAATACAGGTAGTAATTGAGCCAGTGTTCGGAAATAAAGTCGGGCCACATGATCACGTGATTTCCCGTCTCCATCGGTTCAATGCGGTACTCCCGTTCGATAGGCGTCATGTGCTTGTCGCCAACGTATAGGCGCAGCCGGACTTTGAGCTTGTATTCGTTGGGTTTTAGTTCGGCGTACAACTGGTGAAAATCCCGTTTGCCTTGCAGTAATTTGGCCAGGTCATTCTGAAACAGAAGAATCGCCGATTTGCTCAGTGGTAAGGGGAAATACAGGTCCTCGTTGCGGCTCAGGTCCCTCACTTTCAGATAGTATACCGATGAATTGTCCAGGGCCTGCCGTTCGTCTTCGGTAAAGAACTGCGAAATAGTTTCCGATTCCAGTAACAACGTTTTAGGATCAATTTCGGCAGCTCCGGCCTGTTCGTTCAGGGTAAAGGCATTGTTGAGGAAATAGTAAACTGACTTTACTGCAAACAGGTCTGTGTACGGAGCGTGGAAGTTCAGTTCGCCGTCCAGGGTACCGGTCTCTTCAATATTGGGAGCCTTGGCCTTGATTTCCTGCGCAAATTTCTCGGTAAACTCTCTAAGGCCCAACAGCGACAAATCCGGTTTGCCATTACGGTTGCGATTGATGTCCTTTTCGAAGGCAGGGATTTTGGTCGCAATGTTTTTGACCAGCAGATACAGTTTTTTCAGGTCATCGTGACTCAGGTTGCCGAATACCAGCGGGTCATCGAACTTGCCGCCACGATACCAGGTAATGTCGCCGGAGTCGGGCAGATTGGTGTAGGACGCCGCCGGGAACACGGCCGAGTAAGGGGAGGTGCCACCGATGAGTTTACCGTTGTAATGATCAGCTGAATTCTGGTTTAACGGTCGGATCATTCCGGTGCAGGGCCTCGGGCTCCGTCCACAGGTCCACGTCGTCGAACAGCATCCGGCCCAGGGAAGAGGGCACTGGAGTACAGGTCGCCGATGTTCTGGAAGTCCATCGCTACCGGTGTCGCTACTTTAATCCGGTTAGGGAACAGAGCCAGGCAGGCAATCAAGCCTTTCCACTCAGCCACCAGGGAGTTATAGAACTTGATCAGTCCGGTGGTCTTGATGTTTGGGTCTTCCTGCGTGTATTTAAGGGCAAAGCCAAAAAGCCGGGCTCTAGCCCAGGGGGTGGGGACCCCGAAATCATGGTATTCAACGTGATAGCATCAATTTCCTGGGTAGCTACGTCCCCGGTCTGGATGCCTTGGATATAGGGTTTTTGCTGGTCAAAGCGGTTCCACTTGCCCTGGTCGCCGGTGCGCACCTGGGGAGCTTTGGATAAGAAGCGATTTCGTCATGTATCTTTAGTCGGTAGTCTTGGTGAAGGAAATGTCTACGCAGATTGGATGATTCTGAATTTAAGTAAATGAAATCTATTTTTTATGATAAGGTTGTTCCGCATTTATAATGCAGAGCTTTGGAAAAGCGCATTTCAAATGCGCACTCCTATCATCCACATTCCAAATGCGGATGAACACTGGTCAAGGCATCGTAAAGGTACTTTTCTACTCCCAGATTACCGTGACCGCATACTTACTGAAATGCTCATCCTTGTTGATTAATGTTAGATTCTCTACTATGGCTTGAGCAATACAAGTCTGTCAAATGGGTCTCGGTGGTGTAAGGGTAGTGTTTCCACTTGCAGAACGTGAGAGGTGTTTATTGAAATAATTTCTATTCCCAACTGCTGAGTTTTTATAATTATGTCATTCAGTGCATCTGGCAAGACAAGTTTGCCAGTATTCTTCCGTTTAATTGCCATTTCCCAGAAACTGGCAATACTTATTCTCAACTGGTTTAGTGGTCTCCTAAGCAATAACCGAGTAGGTGCAGGAATGTTATTATTCCCTTCCAGGAACCAAATCAGGGTATGAGTATCTAAAAGATACATTACATATAGTCTTTAAAGTCGTCTAAAGGAGCATCAAAGTCGTCAGCCATCCAGACTTTTCCTTTAAGTACCCCAAAAGGACGAAGGTTTTCCTCGGCAGGTTTATCTGATTGTTCAATGAGTTTCTGAATTCTCGATCAGTAGCTTTTTCTTTTTCTTCTTCGGAAAGCTGACTGACCAACTGCAATAACTTATCAAATCCAATATCTAATTTCAGTTCCATTATCCTTCTTTTAAGAGTTAAAACCCGTACAGCTTCGTCAGGGCATCGTACATACGTTTGATCAACTTCTCGCTTTTGTTGGCAAAGGCGGTGTCGGTAGTTTCCTTTACGAAAGTTTCCTTGAAGCGGTCAAACGGACTGGAGAACAAGCCGGAGTTGAAGTTGTGTCGGTTATATTCACTGGTTTTGGGAAACAACTTGCCGTAGTCAAACTTGCGGAAGTCGCGGGCCGTAGTGAGGCCAAACATTTCGGGGTTAAACATAAACCGGTCCCGCCGCCGGTCGAACGGTACAGTTGTCGCAGCCAGCCTTCCCGCAATTCGTCGTTGGCAATCCGGAAGTGGAACATAGCGAAGTATTTGTAGGCCGCGTCCAGTTCTACCTTGCTGATGTCTTCGTAGCCGCTGATGTTCTTCAACTCTCCCCTGCTGGGCGCTGGCAAAAAGTCAGTATTGTCCAGGTTCACCAGGAAAGACATGGCCGTGAGCAGGGTAAACTTTTTCAGGAAGGCATTGGCTGGTTCGTGTTCGGGCATAAAAATCCTTGAAATCCAGCTTGCCGCTGTCGTCAACAGTACGGAAGAAATACTGCACGCCATTTTTGTCGTCCTTGATCTTCTGCAGATCCGTATCCGGAGATTTAAAGAAATCATACGCAGCAAAAGCGGCGAAGAGTTCAATGTAGTGCGAATCGTTGCGTTGCTGGGCACCGCCGGTGATGGTATCGGGTTCGGCCTGGGGCGTTTTGAAGTCGTTGGTCGGGGGTGCCCAGCATGTAAAACTTCTGGTAGGCCCGCTTGACGCTGAGGTCATCTTCGTAAAACATCATAGCCGCTTGCGAATTCATGGAGAAGTTCTTGGAGTCGGCTACTACTTTCTGCATTTCCCGGCTGGGAGAGATGAAGGAGAAGTAGCTGGTCAGCAAGGTGGCTCCGATATAAAGTTTGTCCAGCGTTTTGCCCTGGTGTCGTTTGCGGACGGCAGTATCCAGGGCAGCCGTGGCATTACCGGAATGGAAGAAGCACCCGTGCCGCCAACACCGACCCGAGAATGAACAGCTTTACATTACCGGCAGTATTGGCGTTGTACAGTTCATCAATAAAGGCCGATACATTGCCCCCCGGATTGCGGTTCACTTCATCAATGATGGCATGATACATCAGCATGGAACCCATGTGGGTCTGAGCCCGGTAGCCATGTTTCAGGTCGAAGCTCTGCACACTATCCGTAAAAAGCAAGTTGGCCAGGTCCTGCTCAGTTTCTCCCGCATAACTCACCTTGGCAATCCGCTGGAAAGAGCCTGTTTCGGTCCGGGAGTAGTCGGGGGAGAATTTGTAGAAGTTGATCTTAGCTGAGAAGAAAGTCTCCGCGTGGGCTTGCTGAGTCTTGTTTTCGCCCTTCAGCTTGACATAGGCATCCACTAATTCTTGTAAGCGGGCATAGTTGCCGTTTTCAAGGTCAGTGTCCAGGGCCAGCAGGTTAATCTCAGCATTGTCAAACAGGCCCATGGCACACAGGTGCACGAATGATTCGAGGCAACGCATGCCCGTTCCGCCAATGCCAATAATAAAGTATCTGTTCATGGGGTAAATGATGTGCTGATTGGTTTATGTGCTGATAGGTCAATTAAAATCCATCCGCTGGGATTAAAATTGGTTATCGTTGCGTAATGTAGGGTAATTCCGGAGTAATAACGGAATATTTATTCAAATGTGTGTATGGCAAAATTCAGATTTGCGGAAATAATGCAAGGGGATGGCGAAGAAGGAGATAGAAGTGAGAAGACAGCAGATAGAATAAGTAAGTAAGAGATAGAAGCAGGATATGAGAAGGCAGAAGTAAGATGCCGGAAATTAGGGTGACTAAAACAAAAAAGCAGGGGTTAAACCCTGCCTTAATGAGTTTCGAAATATCATACTATCTACATACAGCTTCCACTTCCCACTCCTGTCTTCTCGCTTCTATCTCCTCCAATAAGCTACACCTCACCCAGCATTAGTACGTCGCTGGTAGGGACGGAACTGCCGCCTTCATTTTCGAGGGTAACGGCAAAGGCTTGAGCTTTACCGATTTCCTTTAAAGACTGTACCGCTACTGCTTGGGTGGAAAATACCCCGGCATCCACTGGCTTCTTATCCACAATGGCCCATAGCTGATATTGCTTGCCCGGCGGGGAGCAGGCATATTTTGCACGGCCAGGAAAACCTTTTGTTCCTTGCGATTCCAGAAGACAACGGCTCCGGTATTTTGATTCGTGGGTTTCGTGCCTTTTAGTTGAATAACAGCATTATCCGGATTGGTAGTAAGCCAGGCCGTGGCCGCATCTTTATAACGCACTTCATTAAACTTAGCTTGTTGAGCCAAGCTTGATTTCTCGGTTTCCGCCTGAGCCAGTCGGTCCTCGGTCTGCTTCAACCGGTTCATCAGGAACAGATTATAGGAAAGGCTGGCAATCAACAAGATTACCGAAGCAGCCACACCGTAATTCCGCCAGAAGGAAACTTCAGGGACCATCCTGATCCCTTCTTCGGGCTCCTTTATTTGGGCAATAGCATCACTTTGGGCGTCAGCCTGGGAGTGAAAAAGGCTCCATTGTATTTGTCCTCCTTCTTCGGATAATACTGCCCATATTTTATCTTTTAGGCCAGCAGGGGGCGTATGGACAAATTGCTGGGCATACGTCTCCAGCGAAGCCCGTATATCGTCAATCTCCTTCTGTAGAGCCGGATACTGACGGGCCAGGCTTTCTACTTCCGAAGTCTTCGGAGGTAGAAAGCTCAAGCACGTAGCTGTCTATAATACCGGTTGCTATATACGCCTGAATGTCCAACTTACTTCAATAGTTTTCTTAAATGATCAATAGCCATCCGGACTCTGGTTTTCACGGTGCCGAGTGGCATTCCAAGGGCTTCCGCCACTTCTGTCTGCGTATAACCCTTAAAATAAACGTAGTCTATCATCTCCTGATGTTCGGGACGCAATTGCGGCAGCACTTTATCCAGCCCAATGTGATCTACCGCGGTTTCGGACGTAGTATCTCTATCAACTGGCAGGCTTTGCGAATCAATGTTCTGGGCAGTAGCAGTCTGTTTGAAGGATTGGGACCGGATGCGATCAATGGCCGTGTTTCGGGCAATGTTCAGAATCCAGGTAAACAAGGTTCCTTTGGAACGGTCGTAAGAATCAATGTTTTTCCAGATTTTGACAAAAGCATCCTGTAAAACATCCTGGGCTACTTCTTCTGACCGTACTATTTTTCGCACCACCCCGAAAAGAGCGGATGAATAGTTATCGTATAGCAGCGAAAATCCCCGCTTCTCCCGTTGCCGGAGCAAAGTAATTAATTCTTCTTCAGTCAGAAAGGAAGCGATTCGCTGGGACACGGATAAGGCTTGTTTGCCCACAATCTACAAATATTTCCCAAAAACCATTACTTGGTCAGGAAGGTACGCTGGTTTTTACCCTGATTTTTGATCTGATCAAGCTAGTGAACAATATCACTTTACCGGTAAGGAGTTATCCCGTACCTCGCTGCAAGCCTTGCAGGGAAGGGGACGAACCCGCCAATAGGGAAAGTTCTTCTTAATCCCCTCCAATGTTTCGTCTTTCAGGAATAGTACCTGGACAAGCAGGCGTATAAATGATCACAGGATTTCTTAAAAACAGACTTTTTGGTAAGGGTGCTGCTCTTGTACCGCACCGAAACGCCCTCCTACGGCTTTGTCGTTTCCCAACCAACGCTACCGGTGCCGGAATCTTTACGAATTTTACTTAGGGCTATGGTGCCACCCGGGAAAGAAGGAACTGCAGAGTCAAGCGTGCAACTGAGGATAGCCAGTGTGCTTTTCATAGCATTACTTTTTTAGGTTCGCCATACCTACGCACGAGTATCGTCTGCCGGATTTCAAAAAATTGAAAAATTTTAGAAGTGGGAGGGAGTCAACTATCGGTAACCGGCAGCGGCAGAAGGTAAGAAGCAACCGATGCTACGTAGCGGATATTGCCTATTGCCCGCTGATGATTAGGATTGGTTTTCCTTAAATAAATCGGTACGCTGGTTAAGCACTGCAATCATATGATGGATTACCTGATCGAGTTCGCCGGCGCATACCTTTAGCTTATCCATTACGGTGTTGTTCAGCTCCATATTCTGTTGGAGGGGATCAAACAGAGATACCAGCCCGAGAATACGCGCCAGTGGCCCCCGGAGGTTGTGCGCAGTCATAAAGGCAAAATCGGTCAGGTTGGCGATCAGGCTTTCGCGGTCCTGTTCGGCCTGTTTGCGTTCCGTAATCAGGTACTGCACGGCCAGATACCGCGTAATGGTACCTTGTTCATCCAGAATGGGGGTAATCGTAGTGTCTACCCAGAAAAAAGAATTATTCCGGGCCCGGTTCATAATTTCGCCGCGCCATGAATTGCCGGTCGAAATGGTTTGCCACATGTCGGCAAAGAAAGAATCCGGGTGAAACCCTGCATTAATCAGGCTGTATTTTTTGCCGATCAGTTCTTCGCGGCTGTACCGCACGGCTTTGCAGAAAGCTGCATTAGCCTCCTGAATATAGCCATCTAGGTCCGTAATGGAAATCAGGGCACTTTCGTTTAGGGCATTCTGGAAGTTCCGGATTTCCTGAAAGCTTTTTCGCAGGGCCAGTTCCGTTCTTTTTCGTTCGGTAATGTCAAGGGCGACAAACGCAACCGCGTAAATCTGACCCTCCTCATTGAAGGCGGGCAGGTAATCCAGTTCAAACCACTGACGCTGGCCGGGGGTAAGGCTTACTTCCCGGGTAACTACTACCCGATCCCCGGAAAAGGCCTCGTTGGCGTGACGGATAAAATCGTCCGTAATGGCTGAATTCCCGTAGGAAAGAATCTGTTCCCCGATGGTAAGTTCACGGGAAAAAATCTGATGGATCGCATCGGCAGCGGCCCGGTTAAACTGAATAATCCGGAATTCCTTATCGAACAGCAAGTAAGGCTGAGCTGTGGAGTCGAATATGGACCGGAGGTGATTTCGGCTTTCGCGCCACTTTTCCTCGGCTAGTCGCCAACGGCTGATATCCCGGGCAACGCTGATTAGGCCAATTGGTTCACCCCGGGCATCCTTCATTAGGGAGCGGTTGAGGTTGACCCATACCGGCTCTCCATCTTTGCGCCTTCCTTCCCATTCTCCTTCAAATTCAGTATTCTCCTGTACCAGCCGTAAATCTTCTTCAAACTGATCCTTCCCGTGATCGGGGTAGAGGAGCTTGACGGAGTTGCCCAGCAACTCCTCAGAAGTGTAGCCGTAGATGGCTTCTGATCCCTGGTTATAATACCGTACCGTTCCATCCAGATCCGTAACGATCACGCTATCCTTCACGTTTTTGAGAATGGTTGCCTGAAAATACAGCCGTTCTTCCGTTTTTTTCCGTTGGGTAATATCGCTCTCAACCGATATATATTGTTTCAGTACGCCATCGTCGTCAAATATGGGCTGTACACTTAGCTGCGACCAGTAAGGACGGCTGTTTTTTCCATAGTTCAGAATTTCCGCACTGAAAGGTTCGCCATTCTGCAAAGTCTGGTACATCCGTTTCACGATCTCCTGATTACTGGCGGGCCCTGCCAGCAGGTCTTTCGGCGATTTTCCCACCGCCTCCTCGGCCGTGTATCCGGTAAGGCGGGTAAAGCCTTCATTTACCCATTCAATCCGGAAGTGGGCATCGGTGATTACTACGGAATTGTCGGTGCGCTGGGCCACCAGTGCCAGCTTGGTGATCTCTTCCTGGGCCTTTTTTTTCTGGGTAATGTCATTGATCAGTACGAGCCGGGCATTGTAGTCCTCGAAAGGAAAACGATGGGAGATGATTTCTACATCAATTACACCGCCATCTTTACGGCGGTGTTTCCAGAAACCTGCCAGATTCAGGTTGCGCGGAGCCTCCAACATGGTATCCAGCCGGTTTAGGTCCTCATCCGGACGAATGTCCCTGATCGTCATGGATAGGAACTCATCTTCTGTATAGCCATAAGTATTAACAGCGGCCCGGTTGACCGCCAGAAAGCGAAGGGTCTCCGTGTCGAAAACCCACATGGGAAGCGGGTGATTTACAAAGAAGGCAGCAAATCCTTTTCCGAGTTGATCCGGCGACTGTTGGTCCACTTAAAAAGTAAAAAATTAGTACGACTATTAAAGGAATTTCTGATTAAACTTTACAATACCTTGGTTAAATTCTAAATGGATGGCAAAAGTAGCGATTATTTTTTGAGGAAGTAAAAGAGGTAATTCCCAGACTTAAACTACAATTGTACAGTTTCCCCGTATTTCGCCGTAATAAATGAAGAATAATCTATAATAAAATCATCCTTTTGCTCATATACAGATGACGGGTCCGGAAAAACGAGTTTTTCCGGACCCGTCAGGCATGTCAGATAGTAGGTACTATTCGCTTAGAATGGATACCCGATCCCTACGTTTATCACGGTCTGCCGTTTCTCACCAAAAGGTCTTCTAAAAGTAAGGTTGCGGAAGGTAAACCGTTCGGAGCCAACCCGGCCCGGGTCGTATAGTTTAGTAGCCACGTCGAGGCGGAGAATCAAGGAACGGGGGCTCGCCCCGCGGCGCGGTGTGGTGTCTCTTTGCTCTAGAACGAGAAATCAAAGCGTAAACCGACGCCTCCCCCAACGGCTATTTCTTTAT
The DNA here is from genome assembly GCA_030448185.1 of Cytophagales bacterium. Classification (GTDB taxonomy): domain Bacteria; phylum Bacteroidota; class Bacteroidia; order Cytophagales; family 172606-1; genus CADCTQ01. The sequence continues at coordinate 10,547 of JAUJNL010000139.1, forward strand.
AAAAACGATTGAATTTGAAATCCCCATTAACGTTGTTTGAATCAGCCCGGGTAAGCCAGGTGTTGCCCGCATCTATGAAGACTGCTCCTTCCAGAAAACTGATAATATCACGCCGGTATTCGGCGCTGGCCTCCAGCAGAATATCACCGGGTTGTTCGTAGCTGTAATCATACACGCCATCCGTCCGAATACTATCCCGTGAGCCACCCAAACCTAACCGACGTGGCGCCCAGGCCCTTACACTGTTACTGCCGCCGGCAAAGAAGAATTTTTCGTAGGGCAGCGATTTAGAAGGACCATACGCGTGGGCAATGCCTACATTCACCCGGAAAGCCCACGTACTATGTTTTCCCTGAGGAATGTAATACCGGAAATCGCTGTTGAATCGGAGGAAACGGTAAAATTGTAATCCATTTCGCAAGCTGTCTCCTTGTCCAAGGAAAGAGTTCTTAGGTCAAAAATTTAAGAACATTCCACCACTTTCTCCCAGTAACCTTAAGAAGTAAGTGCGTGAGTTGGGTTTAGTTATGCTACCGTTAAACGTATAGTTTATACTGGCGCTTGAAACAAAAGACTTACGGAACGAACGTATGAGTGTACTGCCTTTGTCTTCCAACTCTTCTAATTGCCTTCCGAAGGCGGAATCGGTTACGGAAAAAATCCGGTTGACGTCCAGTATGGTTAAAGCATAACTATGCTTGGGACTGGGTTGCCAGGAATAGATCATGGCTCCCCGGAAGGAATACCGCCGGTATTCGGGACGGTTGCTCAGGTTATAACTGGCCAACAGCCTGGTACTGGGATTCCAGCGGTTGAAGTTGTTACGGAAGGGCGTCGGGAACAGAATCCGGGGAAATGTCAACGATGAAGTAAGGTTGGCTTCCTGACTGGCATAAGCTTGACCCGTAAAGGATAATTGCCCTTCAATGCCACCCGTACCCCGCACTTCAAATATTTCCATGCCGTTAAATACATTACGGGCCTTAAAGTTAAGGCTGCCAAAGGGGCCGGGCAGTCCGGCACTGACCGTACCGCCGCCTTCCGCACTGTATGAATATTTATCAATCGGGCTGGTGTAGATCTGAGCCGTAAACTTGCTGCCGGTAGTATCATAGTAGATATTGGCAAATTTGAAAATATCCATACTGGTGAGCAGCCGCTGGGTTTCAATGGTATTGTCGAGGCTGTAGAGGCTGCCGGGCCGGATCAGGATCTTGCTATCCAAAGCCCTCTTACTGTAACGGTGTCGGCGGGCCAGGTAATTGATGTGGCGGAAGCCAACGGTATCTCTTCTAACGCCGCTACTGCGGGTAGAGGCATCCTCCGTGAAATAGACTGAGTCTACCCGAAACAGCCGGTGCCGGTTCGTTTTAGCCGGATCCCGGATAATGGTGAATACATCGACGCGGTGGCTTTGCTGGGCGGTATCTTTCACCGTCGTATCCCGGACCGTAGAATCAATTTCGTAGTGCACGTACTGACGGCTGAACAGGTAGTACCCATTGTTTTTCATCAGTTTGTCGATCCGTTCTTTTTCGGCATCTAGTTTATCCCGGTCGTACTGGTCTCCCGGTTCAACTACAGATTGGTTACGATTGGCTACTAGCAGACTGTCTATCCGGTTATTGGTGGTCACGTATGTAGTATCCTTAATTATATAAGCCTGATTTTCGGTAATCTGATAGGTAACGGAAGCCGTCCGTTTTTTTTCGTTGAGCTTATACGAAAAGGCTGTTTGTCCTTCGAAGAAGCCTTTTGAGAATAAATAAAACCGCATTTGATCCGCTGACTGCTTAGCCAGGGTAGAATCAAAAATAACGGGCGGCTCTCCTTTACGCATCAGGAAATTGCCCTCTTCGAGTTTTACTTCAAGGTGGTCGAGTTTGTTATCCTTCTTCCGGCGTAAGCGGCGTTGTTTAATTTCGTTTCCTTCGGCCTGGGCAATTAAGCGGTCATATTTTTCGGTAGTCTTACGAATCTGGGTTTCCACTTTGTCCTTATTATAGAATTTAGTGCCCTGATAATAAAGCCACAGGAAAGGCATTACCGGCAAACCCAGCAGACGACTGTTGGCTTCCTGGCGGTAGAACGCTTCCAATTCACTGTTCTCTACTTTCTTATTGCCTTTGATCTGCTGATTATAGAGCAGGTACTGATTTTTCTGGAGCAGCCGCTCTTTATTGATGCACCCATTAACGAAGAAAATTGTCAGGCAAAGCAGAATCGTGTAATATCGTAATTTCAAGGCTGGTTGTTTTTGGTGGTTTGATAGTCAGGTATTGAAGATAATGCTGTTTTCCGGAAACCAAGTATGGGCTCAAACGCTTCCGGGCAGTAAAACGTTTTTATTCAGTGAATTATGATCTCTTCCAAGTGGACTAAACTGTTAAACTCCTTGCAGGTAAAGAAGTACCGGAAACTGCACGGGCTGTTTTTGGCCGAAGGAGCAAAAAGCGTGCTTGAAATGCTGTATTCCGATTACCCGATCCATGCCTTGTTTGCTACCGAGTCTTTTATTTGCGAACATATACGGGACAGTAAAAAGCCAGGTTTTGAATTATTCGCCGCAACGGAGGAGGAATTGGTGCGGTCCGGCACCTTTCAGACGAATAATTCTTGCCTGGCGGTAGGGATAATACCACCTAATAATCTGCTTATTCCTGGTCCGGATGAACACGCCCTCGTGCTCGATGGGGTGCAGGACCCCGGTAATCTGGGAACCATTCTGCGCATTGCCGACTGGTATGGAATCAGTAAGATCATTTGCTCGGAAGATTCCGTAGATGTCTATAATCCTAAAACCATTGCCGGTAGTATGGGCTCATTCATCCGGGTGCAGACCTATTACTGTAACCTACCGGAATACCTGCAATCTTATTCAGGAACACCTATATACGGGACATTTCTGGAGGGCGAAGATGTGCACCGCACCCAATTTGGCAAATCCGGCTTTATTGTCATGGGCAGTGAATCGCACGGTATCCGCAAACCAGTGAGTCCGTTTATTACCCGCAAAATTCATATTCCCCGCTACGGCGGCGCCGAATCCCTGAATGTAGGCATTGCTACCGCCGTGATCTGCGACAATCTGCGAAGGGGAGAGTGATGCTGGAGGTTCAGGAAAAGAAGTGAGAAGCGAGGAGTGAGAAGCGAGAAGAAAGAGGTAAGTGGCAGGAAGTATGAAAAAAGAACAGTCGTTTGCCGGAGGCAAGCGACAGCCAGGCGTTACTTGACACTGATACGGAAATTTAATCAAAATTACGGGTTAAAAAACCGATTAATTATAGAAATTAGGGCCCATTATAATTTTCCTCCTTCTTATAGCTTATAAATACTCGCTTATCAAATATTTACAGTATAGAAAAACGTTAATATATAGGAAGAGCACACGACAT
>JAUJNL010000140.1 GCA_030448185.1 Cytophagales bacterium
TTCCCGAGAGGGTAGGGGAGAAGCGGTATTATTTTCCTTTCGGTCTAAAAGCGTTACAAGAAAGGGTCAGTTTACATTAACCAATACTTCCTACATGAGGCACATCTTTCTAGCCTCCTGCTGCCAGTAGCTAGTGCTAAAAACAGATCCGTACTAAAAGCGGACAGCTTTGTTCGAAAGTGGGCAGTAAGTATACCACTACTGTCCTATAAAGAGCCTTAAGCATTATTTACACAGGTTAAAGGCATATAAAAATAGAGGTAGGTAAGCGAAAGAGGAAAAGAATACCCATTTTGAAAGATGAATTGGGAAACATTCTCTCCTCCCTTCTCCTACTTTCCCTTATTTTTATATGCCTTTAACCTGTTCCTCCATAAACACCTTGACAAATAAAAGGTTTAACTTCCTTTCCTGACTGCCCCTACTCATGAAAATAAAAAGCGTCCAATTACTAATTCTCTTCTTGCTTGTCTTTTTTACAATACGTATTGGCGAAGGATTTGCTCAGAAAGATAAGAAAACTACCCCAATGCGCTCCAAGAGCAAGGAAGCTCTTATTTTCTCCGAAGAAAAAAGTCCTCAGTCTACATTTGCTGCGCATGAAATCAGTAAATCGTTAAAGAAAATGGGCTTTAATCCGGTACTAACACCGCTCGTGGCCTTAAGCCAGAGTAAGACGCCATCGATACGTATTATTTTGGCAACGTTAGCCAACAAAACAGCTTGGCAAGAGATAGCTCAAACAAGCAACAAGTCGGCAGCTGATCTAAAAAAAGAAGGGTTTTTTATTAGCAAAAGCGGTGAAGGCCCCTTCACTTACTGGGTAATAGGCAACGATGAAGCGGGATTAATGTATGGTGGATTTGAACTGGCAGAACTAATAGAAACGCAAGGGATGGATGCTATTAAAGAACACGTTCAGAATCCGTATATGGCCATGCGGGGTGTAAAATTTAACATCCCGCTGGATGTGCGTACGCCAAGCTATTCCGATGTTTCGGACGCTGCCCAGCATAACATTACTGAAATGTGGAATTTTGAATTCTGGAAAGAATATATCGATAGTCTGGCAAAATACCGCTACAACTATATTTCCTTATGGAGTTTGCACCCCTTTCCGTCCCTGGTTAAAGTTCCTGACTATCCGGATATTGCACTCGATGATGTGCACCGTTCCACTGTAAAATGGAAAGAGAATTACAGCCTGAATGGACACCATTTTGATGCTCCCGAGATTGTAAACCAGTACGAAGTGCTGAAAAAAATAGCCATCCATGAAAAAATAGATTTCTGGCGGAAGGTGATGCGGTATGGCAAGGAACGGAATGTGGATATGTATGTAGTTACCTGGAATATCTTTACCAACGGGACTTTTGGCAAATATGGGATAACCGATAAAATCGACAACCAAACCACCCGTGATTATTTTCGCAAAAGCGTGAAACAGCTATTTCTCACATATCCGGATCTGGCGGGTATTGGACTGACTACCGGCGAGAATATGTATGGCCATTCAACCGTTGAAAAAGAAGATTGGGCCTACGATACCTATGCACAAGGAGTGTTGGATGTGGTAAAAGAACAGCCCGGCCGAAAAATTACTTTCATTCACCGTCAACACCAGACAGGCGCACTGGATATTGCAAAAAAATTCGCTCCACTCATTGAGCATAAAGACATCCGTTTCCTCTTTAGTTTTAAATATGCCCAGGCCCATGTGTATAGTTCCACCAACCAGGTTTCTCACCAGGAGTTTGTGCAGGACATTGAGAAAGACAAGCATCTAAAAACCATCTGGACGCTGCGCAACGATGATATATTTTATTTTCGCTGGGGCGCTCCCGATTTTGTGCGGGAATTTATTAAAAAGATTCCTTACGATGTTTCAGAGGGGTATTATTATGGTTCTGATCAATACATATGGGGGAGGGAGTTTTTGAGCAAGGCGCCCCAAACGCCCCGCCAGCTTGAAATAGCCAAGCATTGGTACCATTGGATGATGTGGGGACGCTTGGGCTACAACCCGGAAATGGGCAATGATGCATTTGTAGGTATACTTCAAGCCCGATTTGCGGGCCTACGGGCAGAAGAGTTGTTTGCTGCCTGGCAAGCCGCCTCCCTGATCTACCCCTTAACAACCGGATTTCATTGGGGTGCGCTTGATTTCCAATGGTATATTGAATCTGGGCAGTCTAGGTCCGATCCTGCCCAGACTCCTTCCGGCTACCACGATGTTAACCGCTTTATCTCCTTGCCACCGCACAAAGGCACCGGGTATATGTCCATTCCGGATTATGTAAACGCTATTGCCCAAGGCAGTGCCATGGACGGAATTACACCCCTGGAAGTAGCCGCGCAAATTAAAAAAGAGGCAGATACAGCTTTACAGCTGTCCAATAGTTTTGCTGCAAAAAACAATGCGGAGGTAGACCAAATTCTTGATGACATTAGGAGCATGGCTTACCTGGGCTTGTACTATGCGCATAAAATCAGGGCAGCCACCCAATTAGCTCTGTTCCGGGAAACCCTGAAAAAAGAGCACCGCGATAAACTACTCGAAGAATTAAATAGTTCCGCCGGATTTTGGCGCTACTATGCCTCCTTATCTATTTCAAACTACCAGAATCCTCTTTGGACCAATCGGGTGGGCCACGTTGACTGGAAAGAAACATATGCCTATGTTTTGTATGATATCATTGCGAATGGTGGGGCCATAAACGTCCCCTCCATGCAAGCAACACCCGGCGGCACCATCCTCGAAGCAGAAGATGCGGTCTTCAGCACATCGACTTTTAAATCGAACATAACTGGTTTTACCGGAAAAGGATACCTGGATAGCAATTATGGTGGAGATGCCAAACAATCAATTACTTGGACCTATACAGCTCCTGAAGAAGGTACGTACATAGTAGAGTTCCGCTATAGCTTAAAAAGGCAAGAAGAAATCAAGTCCCCTGTAGGCATCAATGGAAAACGATAGTGAGATAACGTTTTGGAGGACTGGAAGCGCCAAAATATGGGCTTGGGATCGGATAAAAGTGAACCTAAATAAAGGAAAAAATACTATTCAAATCAATCCGGAAGGGTTTGTAATACTTGACCATGTAAATGTCATCAAAAAGTAGCGTGACGACGTACAACACTTAGAAAAGCGCTAATATCATCAGGCAATGCAGTAAAAAAAGGTTCGTGAGTGTGGCACAACGCTTGAGGTTGTGTTTGCTGCTTAAACAGAACAAGTAGCTATGGTTGGTCAACGGGTATTTAGCTCAAAAACCCGCCCTTCCCTTGCTTTGGAGACAGTAGTAGGGAAGAGTAACTTTTACCGGCGGGTAAAACAGATCCTGAACCAGACCTGCCCATCCTGAGCATCGGAGGTCCACTTCTTATATGAAGAAGTGAAGCCTTATTATGGCAAGTGCGGCCAGAAGTCAATTGATCCGGTAGTGTTCTTCAAACTACTTTTAGTGGGTCATTTTGAGAACCTTCTTTCTGATAGATGGATCAAGATGATCCATTCATTATCCAAAGCAGTCAGCTAAGACTGGATATCCTATATTTTCTTGATTACAAAGTGGGAGCGCGCCTACCCGGACCAGGGCCCTAAATGAGACTTTAGTCTCAGGTCCAAATCAAGATTTTATCTTGAGGTCCGTCATAGCACGGTTTCGCGTACTCGGAAAAGATTACCAATAGCCGTGTTTGAGGCTTGTTTTGAAAAGATACTGCGCCAGTGTATAGAAGCAGGGATGGTAAGTGGACATACGCAAGCAATAGATGCGGCCTATGTAGAAGCGAATGCTTGTTGAGCGTCTATGCTCAACTTGGACAGTTTGAAATTAAAGGCTGTTTCCCAATGGCAAATAGTAGCAGGAGAGGGCATTCAAAGTGCACCTGATGAGAAAGCCCGCCCGCAAACATCTCCTTTTTCAGCAGTGGAACTGATTGCTAAACCCAGGAGGACTCCTCGCCGCAATCAAACCCACTCCGAGTCCGGTGGATGGAGAAGCCAGACTAGCCCAAAAAGCTAATAAGCCTTTACGCTTGTACTATACGGCTAGTATGGCTGTTGATACATCGGATGTGCTTCGGACCTCACGATCAAATCGTGATTTAAGGTCCGGCCATCCCTTGCTCATGTGATCACCCATATCCAAGCAGATATGTCATGGACCGATGATGCCATCGCATGTGCTTTGCCATCCGTGCATCATCGGTCCAAATGAACGAGATTCGATGCATTTAATGCCAATCGTAAAGCAAGTGACAAGCAAACTCAACCAATACGGCATTCCTCTGAAAAGGTAGTGGCCGATGGAGCCTTCGGTTCAGGATTGAATGGACCTGCTACGAGAAATTGACCTGAGCTTTTCTCATCGGTCAATAGCATCGGCTCCATGCTTTACTTGAATCTGAACACATTCAGGCTTTTGTAGCTCTGCCTGGTAGCTATCATCCCATTGACCACGAAATCGGGTCAATTTAGAGAGGGGTTTACTTATGATCCCACCCAAGACCACTATCTCTGTCAGCAGGGCAAAATCCTGCATTTCCACGCTATACGAATGGAAACGGGCTACCCCAACCGCTACTACTTTGCTCAGATTAAGGACCGATGATGCACGGATGGCAAAGCACATCCGGTAGCATCAGGTCCGTGATTGCAAAGCTTGTCCAGTAAAGCAAGCCTGCTGTGGCAACAAAAAGCGGCAAGTGCTTACCGTTACAGCTTACCAACCCTTTTACCAGCGTATGCAACAGCGCCTGGAAAGCCGAGAAGGCAGAAAATTGAAAAAGCGCAGGCTATCAACCGTAGAACCCGTCTTTGGTTCGCTCCTCAACTATTTTGGCATGAAACGGGCACGGGCTAGAGGGAAAGAAGGGGCACATAAAATTATGCTCTACCTGCTACGAGAAATTGACCTGAGCTTTTCTCATCGGTCAATAGCATCGGCTCCGCTACCGCTTACAACTTACAGAAATTAACCGCCTTCTTGGGATACCCTAAGGCCGCTGCTCAATGGCTACCTTTATCACAAGCCAATAGGCTTCCTGTGCTAAACCTACTCGTTGTGCCACACCCACGAACGTTTCTCGTTACGGTACTTGAGTTATTGCCTGTCTGGATTTTTAGGGTTTGACACAATCAGCAGAGTATAAAAACAATCTTTTTCTCGATTGACGTGCTATCCGAGAAACAAGAGCCTACAAAATAGCAATGTTTGGCCCCTGATTGGTAGAACTAGCTTTTGGTCATTTGCCCAAATGGAGAACTACATCCATATTTGCCGCAAGCTGGGCTTGGCTGTGGTACGAGTACAAAACCATAAATCATAAGTAGTCTTCAACGCATGCGAGGTGATGTACTCGGGGCAACTTTTCGTCGAATTTATTCATTAGACCCGGCCTAGCAGTCTATTTTCTAGCTCTACTTGCTGTCTGTTGCTACTCTTTGCCTGATGGTCGGACCGGCTACTACACTAATCACGTCCGGATACCCTGGTAGTACATTAAGGGATAGGCCGTAGTGCTGGTGCCAGTAGTAGGTATATTCCAACTGTCCCCCAAACAAGATCAATTTGGTTTCCCAATGACTACTAGGCGTTGAGGTAAGCCAGCTATTGTCGGGTATGTAACCGGGCAAGTCCTGCCAGGACCTGCGCCGGTAAAGCACTGGGCCAATACTGCCGCTTATTCCGAGCCGGCTGTGGCCCAGGGTAGCACCGGCTCCACCAAAGTTCACGCCTATGTGACTAAGCATGGCGAACTTACCGGCGCAATCCCGCCACACCAGTGCCTGCGCTAACTTTAGCCCTACCTGTTTGTAAATACCAATATCTGCACTGAGTGTAATCCCCCGGTTGAGCACTACGTACCCCTTGCGGTCAAATTTGCCTGCGTACTGGCCAGCACTGGGTTGCGGACGCGGGTGAATGGCCAGCCCCGTAAACTTAATTCCAAATGCTACTTGCTGGCCGTGAACCGACAGGTGCGTAAACGGTAGCAGCAGAACAATAATTAGCCTTAAGCGCATGAAAAGCAGGGTCATAACCGATCAGGCATCAAACCTTTTTGATAGAGACGAACGAGGGTAAAACAGCGAGCAAATCAGAACTATTGAATTATAATAACTCAAAATGCAGTATACATTCACCACCAATTAAAACTATACTTTAAGTAAGAAAGGACGAGTAAAGCGAGTTTTTCGGTGTTTGCTACCTTAATTCTCCCTTGGCGCAGGTCCTGGGGAGAACGACGCCGGATTCTATTGAAAAGTTTCCGGTAGTATACGTAGGCCAGGTACACGCCCAGCTTGGCACCTTCGGGCAACTGCTTGATCCCGGTAAAAGCGGCACTAAAGTCCCGCGCAATCTCCTGCTCTACCTGCGCCTTGGCCTCCAGCGTAAAATGCGCCAGGTCTACGGCCGGAAAATAATGGCGTCCCCGCTCCTGCAAATCACTCTCCAGGTCCCTTAAAAAATTGACTTTCTGAAAAGCGGCCCCCAGGCGCCGGGCAGGCTCCTCTAATTGGCATAAAATTGCCCGTCACCCCGGCAAAACACTTTAAGGCACATTAATCCACACAACTTCGGCCGAGCCGTATACGTACTGCTGGTACTCCTCCGGTTGATAACGCGAATGAATGAGGTCCATTTCCATACTGCGCAGAAAAGCCTCAATGAGGAAGGGATCTATTTGCAGGCATAAAATACCTGCTGAAAAGCGTGCAGAATGGGATTCAGGCTGATTTTATCGGCAATGGCCTCTTTAGTGTCTTCTTTAAATCTTTTGAGCAGGTAGGCTTTGTCGTACGCGTGGAAAGTATCTACAATCTCGTCGGCATACCGGACAAACCCATAAATGGCGTATATGGGTGCCTGAAACCGCGCATGAAGGGTTTTGATACCCAAGGTAAAGGAAGTGCTGTACGTCTGGGTAACGATTTTACTGCAGGCATCGCTGGATTGGTCAAATAAAGCTAACATAAGGAATCAGAGTTCTACCATAAAGCCATTCCTTGGCAGCACACCAGGATCGTTACTCCTGAGCATGAAAGCAACTGCGTTGCTGCCGTCCGGAAGAACAATAGGCTGCCCGAATGAAATAATGAAACATTTCTAATTTTGATATTGAAAACCGGTTAAGCCTTTATCAAGTTGACCGGGTTGGGATCACCCAGCAAAGCACCTTTTCACTTTCGGGATTTTCGGTGGGCCTAGTTTTACGTACTGTTCCCGCTTATAGAAACAATTCACCCAATATTTGCCTGAGCCCGGTAAGTCAGTAGTAAAGCTTTTTTTGCTGTTCACGCAAGCGTTTTAAAGCGAAACGCCCGGCATTACTTTTCCTAAAAACAGCCTGATTTTCGCTTCTTCCAAGGGACCACGATACCCTATGTAACCGTCCGGACGAACCAGCACGGTGGCCGGAGATGACAAATCAAAAGCTTTGTGAGCGAAATGGTCTAAATCATACAACAGCCTAGTCGCTTGCTCATCCGAAGCGATGGGTTTTGATGATAGTTGTTGACCATAACTACCTCCGATGACCGCGTAAGAACGCACGTAAGGCAGATTTTGTAATGCCTGTTGTAAATGCAAGGCTTGTTCTCCCGCCTCATCGTTACCCTTGCCATCGAAAAGCAAGGCCGTCCAGTGGGTTGATCCGTAGATTAACGTGTGCAGTTGCACACCTTCCCCGTCCGGCAATGCCAGCGTAGCATCGGGTGCCCGGCTACCTGCTTTGAGCCCCGAATGCAAAAGTTCATCACTTACCAACGTCCCTTCCGGATAAGATAATTTAAGCATAGCCGCATCCCGTTTCCCTTGAAATTCCACGGCTCCGGTGGTTTTGGCCAGAAAAGGGCCCAAAAATTTCATGCCCATTTTTTGTAGTATGCCTGGGTCCACCAAGTTGTACAAACCGCTTAGCTGATCTTTTTTAAGCTCTTGCCGCACCTGTAAACGTTCCGTATCGTAGGTGTTCAGCAAAGATTCTGCCGCCTGCGCTTTGAGTACGGCGGCTAATCGCCAGCCGAGTGCTAAAGCATCCTGTATCCCTGAGTTCATGCCTTGCCCGCCTACCGGCAAAGCGATGTGTGCTGCGTCGCCGGCCAGAAAAAAACGGCCCGCCTGCAAATGAGGAGCTACGCCAGTACGGGGTTCGGTAATATGACTACTCCAGATTACATTTTCCAACTTAACCGAAGGATCGCCCGTCAGGTTTTTTAGCCGGTCGGCCATCTCCGGAACCGTAGGGTCACGCTGTAGCGGCTGCTCCACCATCTCAAAACTCCACAGGTGATGATGTCCGCCCCAACAAGGCGCAATACCGTAATAGCCGTTGTCGTAGAAAAACATCCACATGCGATTATTGTCGGTAGTGCGGTTCCAGTGCAGGGTGGCATCCATCAGCAAAAAATGTATTCCGGTTAAGGTTTGGGGCTCAAAACCTAGTCCGGCCGCTTTCCGAACCCGGGAATTCCCCGAGTCGCAACCGACCACGTAGCGAGCCTGTAGCGTGTGCCTGCTTCCGCGATGGTCCACCTCGACTTCTACGTAGTCAGTGTGTTCTTTGCCATCTACGAAAGTGGTTTCGGTAAGAACCGGGCAATTGACATCCGCCAGTAGTTCCCACAAACATCCTTCCATGACATCTTGTCCGTTGAGCACCGCCGCCGGATAAGGGCTGTGGTACTGGTCGCTGGGTATGTCAACCATGTGTGTTCCGTATGCGTAAATAGACAGCGTTTTTAGCGCAAAGCTCTTGGGTAGTATCCGCTCCAAGGCCCCGGGCACCATCCCTCCGTACATCTCCAGCGTGCGAGGCCATAAATTGCCCGCTTTAGAGTAGACTTCAGGCTGCTCTTTTTTGTCAATGACCGTAACGTCCACGCCCTGACCAGCGAGATAGGCACCCAAGGTAGACCCAGTGGGCCCGGCTCCTACGACGAGCACATCGGTGTATTTGGGAAAGGTGTGTGTCCTTTGCTGCATGATGAAGATTTTCTAAAGTAGATTAAGAATAAGATAGTAGTGCTTTTTTGGCTGATGAAAGCGGCCATCCATTGGGAAGATGAAATGACGCCCGATGCCGGCAATGATATTATCCGGCACAATCAAAGAGCAGGACTTTTGATGGTTGGCTTCGTTATGGCTTCTTTGTATGGCTTTCATCACCCAAATAGTAAGTATTGGTCATCTCTTCACTGGCCTTCCACAAACGTTGGGCAACTTTTTTATCCTTGGAATAAGCATCAGAATCCACTACGGCCGGATCTCCTCTCATTTCCTGAAAACCATCCGGTCCAATAAATTCGCCTCCTTTTACCTCTTTCGCTAAAGCCGCATATAAAACAGGGAGTGCGCCTTTTTTGGGATTTTGTAAAAACAAAGCACCTAGCGGCCGGATCAGGGCCGGAAAATACCGATCCAGATTGGTTTTAGATAGTCCGGGATGAGCCGCCAGCGACAGGGTACTGTAACCGGCGGCAGATAACCGGCGCTGTAGTTCATAGGCGAACATCAGGCAGGCC
>JAUJNL010000141.1 GCA_030448185.1 Cytophagales bacterium
AAACCCCCTATCCCAACACAGACAACAGCTGGTCTCACGCTTCGCTGCTGGATATGCACATTGACAAGGCAATGGCACTCCGTACCGATATGACGTTTGATTCGGTGTTTCCGGAGAAACAGAGAGAAACAGAACGAAGCGTCATGCTGGAGGAAATGTCTATGTATTACGACTCTCCGGAAGACTCCATTCAGGATGAATTCGACGCGGTCTTGTTTGAAAACCACGCACTGGGCAATAACATTCTGGGAACAGCGGATAGTGTCCGCTCTTTTCACCGGAATGATTTTAAAGAGTTTATTGCCGAAAACCTCAACACCAGCCGACTTATATTTTCTTCCGTGGGAAATATTCCATTTCATAAAGTAGTGAAGTTGGCGGAAAAGCATTTGTCGGGGATACCCTCTTTTGCAGCCCGGCGGGAAAGATTTCCCTTTAGCCATTATGTGCCTAAACTCGTCCAGAAGACCAGGGCAGTGACTCAGGCCCAATGCGCCATGGGACGAACAGCCTATGCCCTATCCGATGCCAAAAGACTGCCTTTCTTCATGCTGATCAACATTCTGGGGGGCCCTGGAATGAATTCAAGACTCAATCTGGCGCTCCGCGAAAAGCACGGTTTCGTCTATTCGGTAGACGCACATTATACCCCTTACATTGATACGGGCTTTATGGCCATCTATTTTGGTACCGAGCCCCGGCAATTGAACCGAAGTATTGCGTTGATTCAACGGGAGCTTAAGCAGTTGAAAGAAAAGAAGTTGGGAACGGTACAATTACACGCAGCCAAGGAACAATTGATGGGCCAACTGGCCATGTCTGAAGAAAGCAATATGAGCTTTATGCTCATGATAGGCAAAAGTATACTCGATCTGGGCCGGGTGGATTCATTATCCGATATTTTTGAAGAGATCCGGGGCATCACCGCTGAGCAGCTCCGGAACATTGCCAACGAGATGTTTCAGGAGACGCAACTGAGTTACCTCACGTACGTACCGGAGCCCGAGTAATTGGACGCGCCGGCATTCTACCAGGATCTTATTGGTCACAAAAATAACCGGGCAGCCGTAGAAATAGGGATGCCCGGTTATTTTTCCGAACTAAGTACCTATTGGCTTACGCGAAATCAATTTCCAGCACCTGATCCGATTTTTTGGTTACGCGCAGTTCCTCTTTGTAATAGGTGCCGGCCCCTTTGGCAATGGAGATAAACAGGTCGATGAGGCCCCGGTCGGACAGGTACGTTACGGCCAGCCGGTTGGTATCCACCCATTCGTACCGCAAGCGGGGCGGCCGCGCATTAGGAATGTTTTCCGTTAAGCTCTTGTGGATAAAGTCGAGCTTCAGAATCAGGTCCTTGGTTGACTTGCAGCCTTCGAAATAGGGGGCATATACCTTGCTGGCGTAGTCGTTGATCCAGAATTGACCAAACGTATCGAGTACCTGCTGAATGGTGAGGTTGCACACAGATGGAATCACTTGCGTGACTAGTTTCATTGTCACGGCCTCATCCACGTCGTCGTTCAACATAAACACGTGGTCTTCGTCGAAGCCGGCTTCTACTAAACACTGCTGCCACTTTTCGACGCCAAAATTCTGAGTCACTAATTTTTCAATGCACTTGTGTACGGTACCTTTCATAACTGATTGAGCTTGGATACGGGGGATTGGGTATGGACGTTTGGATTATTGCTTGTCTTTTGCTTCGTATTCGGCCAGTTTTTGCAGCAATTCCTCATTGGTGCGCTTGAGCACGTTGATCTGCGAAGTTTTATTTTCGATATCGGCATCCAGCGCTTCCATCTTCTCCCGGTACTGCTGAGACCGCTTGCCGGCTTTTTCGTTGGCCGCGCGCAATTCGGCTTCTTTTTGCTCCAGTACCGATTTGCTCCCCTGCAATTCAGCCAATTGCTGCTGGAGTACTTCGGCGTTTTCCCGCAGTTCCCGTTCCAGGCGTACTTGCTGCTCCTGCGTAGCCATGAGTTCCTCCATATTCTGCCGCATTTCCTCTTCCTGAGCCCGCATCTGTTCGGCTTGCATCTGAGAATCCTGCAGTAAGTGCTGCATTCTTCCGTTGGTCCTCACTGTAGTTACGGTTGAGGCAATTATTTCTCCTAATTTCTCCAGAAAAGCCACTTGGTAAAGCTCATATTTCTGAAAACCAGCCAGTTCCAGCACTGCCTCCACCTTATTGTTATGCTTCATTGGCACTACTACCAAACAATCAGGCGTTGAGTCACCCAATCCGGAAGTAATGGTCGTATACCCCTGGGGAATCTGGGTAAGTAAGGTAGTTTCTGCTTCCCGGTAAGCCTGTCCAACCAGTCCCTGCCCAATTGCGATCTGCTTTTGAATGTGTTTTTTACGATCAAAAGCATAACAAGCTGCCAGGTCAAGGATTTTCTCTCCACTCTCCTCCTGCAGTACGAATAAGGAGCCTTGTTGGGCATTCATATATTTCACCAGGAAACTCACCACCTGATGGGTCAGAATATCAAGGTCCTGTTGGTGCTTACGGACAATTTCGGTAAACTGGGTTATACCTTCAGTAGCCCAGCGCCGTTTCTCATCTTCCTGCTTCAATTGCTTAAGCCGGTCGCGCATGGCTGATAACTCATTTGCCAGCGTTTGATGATTATTATCAGTCCCATTATTAGTAATCGAATTCCAGTCTACTTCGTAATTCTCCTCGGAAATCTGCTTGATAAATACTGCTGCCTTCCGAAAGTTGAGGATAGACCTATCAATAATCATTCTTTCATCCAACTCAGTTGATTCATCACTGGAGTCGAACAGATATTTACGATTATTCTGTTCAAGTTCGTTAAAAAGCTCAGCCCGGATCTTCTGCTCACTCCTGAGCCGGGAAATCATAAAAAGCAGGGTGGGTACTCCAAACAGGACAGATAAAACCTGAAACAGAATAGTCTGGAAAACCGCAGCTTGATACTCCTTTTCCGCTTGTTCGTTTAAGCCTTGTTCGAAATTTTTTAGGCCGATATTAAACTTATCATAAATCAGCCACAGGTCTCGTCCTCTATCTTCCCGCAGCAACTGACCGAATTCCTCCATGTTGTCTTTGCGGACCAGATTTATCATTTGGGCACAATACTCCTGATAAGCTTTGGTTGCAATATTCAGCTCATTCAAACTCTTGCGGTCATATCCATGCTTATCAAGCAACGAGTCTAATTCGCCAAAAAACTTCTCTCGTTTAGCAAGACCCGCTATAAATGGGCTTAGTAGTTTTTCCTCCTTTACTAACGCAAATCCCCGGACACTAACAGTAGCTCCCCGAATGATATCACTAAAAATAGCATCACTGATTTTGAGGACTGCTGCAGTCTCCTTTTGGAGGATATTGTTTCGGGCAATTACCTGATTATTGTAAATAACCAGCCCTGCATTAATGATTATCAGTATCAGCAATATAGCCGCTACAGCTATTACCGCATTTCTCTTAAAAAACAATTGAAACATTTTCGCCAGGGTAATTAGTCTTTCTTACTCAATGCACCATCTTCGCCCAAGATCCTAAATTCCGTCCTGCGATTAAACTCACGACCTTCTTCCTCATCATCATTCGTGGCAAGCGGCTTCTCTTCACCATAGCCCACGGCTGTGAGGCGACTGGCATCAATTCCTTTTTTAATCAGGAAGTTTACTACGGCAGAAGCGCGACGCTGTGACAGTTCTTTGTTATACTCAGGTGTACCAACTCTATCTGTGTGACCGGCAATTTCAATGCGGTAGGTATTGTTTTCCTTCAGCATCCTCTCCAATTTGTTGAGTTCGTTATATGACTCCTGTTTGAAAGTAGCCTTGTTGAAGTCAAAATAGATGTTACGCAAAACCGTTTGGAAGCCTACCTGCAGCTTTGAGAGCACAATGTCTCTCTGAAGCATCTGCTCCTGCTCCTGCATGGGCGGAATGGTAATATCTATGTTTTTGAACATATACCCATCAGCTTCAATGGATACCACATAATCCTGCGGGGCGCCATTATTAAATGCTGACTGGTAGATACCCGTAGCCATTTTTTTGATACCGGCCTCCTGGTCGTTTTCTTTCAACTTCACGAGTACTTTAGCATCTATTGCCTGGTTGTTTTCATTGAGGACCCGTACCCGTAAAGTAGCTGGCTTAAAGTTCTTAGCTAAAGGCTCTGGTGTTTTCTTGCCTTCGATCTTACGGTTTTTCAAGTCGTCATAGTGCTGAATGTTCTCAGGAATTAATACCTTGTAAATGTCTTTTTCGCCTATACCACCATCTTTTACCGAGGCATAGTAGCCATATTTGCTATCCCCAGATTTTACGAAATAGATGTCGTCGTCAGGAGTATTGATGGGGTAGCCGATGTTAACTGGCTCTGACCACTTCTTAGACGTACTGTCAAATTCCGAAACGAAAATGTCAAATCCTCCCATACCTGCATGAGCCCTGGAACTGAAATAAAGCGTTTTGCTATCATAGTCAATAAAGGGACCATCGTCATCGGAGGAAGTATTTACGGGTGCTCCCATGTTAACAGGCTTACCCCAACGACCTTTTTTGTCTTTCTCGCTGTAGTAGATATCAATACCACCTTTGCCGCCTGGCCGGTCGCTGGTAAAGAAAAGCGTATTCCCATCGGGTGAAATACACACAGAGTTTTCGCTAAAACGGCTGTTAATATTCTCACTCAGCGGCTCAGGAGTAGTCCAGGTGCTGTCTTCGTTCATCCGGGAAACGTAAATATCACCCCCATTTTCATCTTTATATAAATACAGCTCTTTACCGTCAGCCGACAGACCGATACTGGCATCATGGAATTCAGTATTGATTTTGATACCCATGTTCTGGGCTGGCTGCCACTTCCCGTCCCTGAAGTACGAGATATAAATATCTTCGAAGAACATCAAGTCCCGGTCTACGTTACCAATACCGGTGCTTCCTTCGCGGCGTGAAGTAAATATTAGCATGCTTTCGTCTTTGTTAACGGCTGGCGCATAATCGGGAAAAGAAGTATTTACTCAGTCAGTTGGGTGATATAGAAGTATTTACTCCGTCATTGAGGTTTTTGATCGTATACTCCAGTGGGTCTTCGTAATATTTCTTACCATTCTGGCACTGGCTGATTTTACCATCAATGGAATTCAGTAAGGCTTTAGTGCTTTTAAGCTTTTTAGTGGCCGGATCTGCCTCCAGCTTTGCCTTATACTTCTGATAGTACGTAACGGCGTTATCGAAATTATGGCCTAACTGATAAGACTGTGCAATCAGATATAATATATCTTCACTGACCGCCGGGTCTAGTTCATAAGCTTTCACTAAATACTTGCTGGCCCGCCCCTTATCAATAGTCTCCAGAATACACTTCCCGGCCATAAAAGTAGCCCGGACGTTTTGGGGATTGGCTTTAAGAGCCAGTTCATAGTTGTCCAGGGCCAAGCCTTTAGCACCAATGCTATAGGCAGCATCCGCTTCAGCTACCAGGTCGACGTCAGTCTGGGCGTAAACCGCATTGCCCGCCAAAAGCATGGAGCAGGCAATCAGCATCAAAATAAATACCCTTACTTTAAACATATTTAACACTCATTTATGTGTTTATCTGATAAACGCAACATTAATTACTTAGAATTAAAAACTCAGTACGCCGGTTCAGCGACCGGCCTTCTTCATCATCATTCGATACCAGCGGCTGTTCCATTCCATATCCCTTATAGGTAAGTCTTGCCGGATCGACTCCTTTGGCAATCAAATAATCTACTACCGCCTTTGACCGACGTTCCGATAACTTTTTATTATACTCTGTGCTGCCCTTACTATCTGTATGTCCGGAGATCTCAATTTTCATCGTCGGAATTTCCGCCAGAATCTGGAGTAGTTCACCCAGTTCGGTAGTAGATTCCTTTTTTAGGGTAGCCTGGTCAAAGTCGAAAAAGATATTCCGGAGAATAATGCGGGAGCCTACACTCACGCGCTTCAGTTCTACATCGAGGGTAATCTCCTGGAACCCGTTGCTCTGGGGAATATCAAAATTCTCGGAATGGAACAGGTATCCCTCCTTTTCTACTGCAAACCGGTAATTTTTGCCTGAAGGCATTACTGTCATATAAGTACCAGCGGTATCCGACTGCTGTTCGGCGATTGCCTCTGCATTTTCATTATTTGTCAGTACAATGCTTGCTGTCAGAGGCTTTTTGGAGAAAGCATCAATAATGCGTCCTTTCAGAATCGTAGTATTACTATTAACCTCAGTTTTAACCTGCTTGATTTCTACCGTTTTTACCGTTACTGACGCGGCAGTGGCCTTAATGGTGCGGTTGCTGGCCATAATTACCTCCTTAGGCTTAGGCATTGAAATTAGGTAGATGTCCTTCTCTCCTATTCCACCTTCTTTGGCAGAGGCATAATATCCGTGTTTATTGTCGGCGGATAACACAAAATAGATGTCATCACCAGCCGTATTGATTGGGTAGCCCAGGTTCTCGGGTTGAGACCACTTACCGTCAGCATTTGAAGAACTCCGGTAAATATCGTACCCACCCATACCGGCTTGTCCGCGGGAACTGAAATATAGCGTCTGTCCATCCGCATGGATAAAAGGTGCATCATCATCGGCCGGCGTATTGATTGGAGCCCCCATATTTACTGCTGGCCCCCAGACTCCCTTGCTGTCTTTCTTACTCATATAAATATCCAGTCCACCCAAGCCTCCGGGCCGATTGCTGGAGAAGTAGATCGTACTACCATCAGCCGTCATCGAGACGGAGGGCTCATTATACTTTGTATTTACATTAACACCCAGGTTCTGCAGCTTAGACCAGGTATTTCCGATGGCATCAAAAGTAGAGAGGTAAATATCTCCGCCTTTGGAATCACGGTAGATAAACATCTGTTTGCCATCTGATGAAAGGGCGATGCAAGCATCGTGCTTCTCCGTGTTGATTTCGCTGATGTTACGGGGGGCTGTCCACTGACCATTTATTTTATAAGCCATGTACACATCTTCGTAATACTGATTATCATCCAGCGAAAGCAAATTACCAGTCGAGCCTTTCCGGCGGGACGTAAATACCAGCACCGACTCATCGGCAGAGATAACCGGGGCGTAGTCAGCGTATTGGGTATTAATGACGGGGCCAATATTATCAATAATAGCTTTTACGGGATCTGCCATATAGCGGACCCCGTTCTGACATTCGTAAATATGCCGGTCGAGACTAGCTGGCACCTCCCGTCCTTTGGTGGAATTGCGAAAGGCATTAAACGTTTGCAGGGCCTTCTCAAACTGGTGATTGTTCTGGTACGCCTCGGCGAGGAAGTACAAGATATTGGGATTAATCCCGGCGTCTTGCCGGTAGGCCTGCTCCAGAAAAGGCACCGCTTTTTCCTTATGAATCGTCTCCAGGTAACACAAACCCGCGTAGAAGTTAGCTGAAGCATTTACTGGCTCTGTTTTCAGTCCTTCTAGGTACAATGGCAGCGCTTCCGAGTAAACTTTATCGGCAAAATACTGATCCGCCTCCCGAAATAGTTTTTTGGCTGACTGCGCCGGTAGTTTCGTAGCAATAAGTATGATCCAGCAAAGAAGTAGTAAAAACCGACTCATCTACTCACGTTGATTAGTAACGAAGCGCTGTGCGTACACTGCTGTTCTGATTGATTTTGTGACTGGATGATCCAGCCGAATGACCTTAGAACGTGATTCAGAAGCAGTTATCAGGCACAGACATAAACAAATGTAATTGTTTAAGGTGTCGATACAGAATCTCTTCAGTAGGGGGAGATGTAAGGTTAAAAAAGGGAAGAAAGGACGACCGTGGCTTTTTAGTATTTTTACCAGCAATTTAATTAGCTGCCAGATTTTGTTACCATACTTCGAAACAGGCTACGATTACCTTTTTGCAGTACTGGTTCTGCTGCTTTTACCGATAATCCATTTTCTTTTTTTCTATGAAAATCACTCAGGCTGAATTTATTAAAAGCTCAACCAATAATGAACAATGTCCTCCGGCGGATAGGGCCGAACTGGCTTTTATTGGCCGGTCTAACGTTGGGAAATCTTCCCTGATCAATATGATTACGGGCTATTCGAAACTGGCCAAAACTTCCCAGCATCCGGGTAAAACCCAGCAGATCAACCATTTTATGATTAATAATCGCTGGTATTTGGTCGATTTACCGGGTTATGGCTATGCTAAGGTAAGCCAGACCGAACGGGTGAAGTGGGAAAAAATGATCCGTAATTACTTGCGGGAGCGCCAAAACCTGTATTGCGTGTTTGTATTGATTGATTCTCGGCACGAGCCGCAGAAACTTGATCTCGACTTTATGCGCTGGCTGGCCGAAAACATGATACCGTTTGCCATTCTGTTTACCAAAATTGACAAGCAGCCGGCAAGCAAAACCCATGCTTTAATACAGAATTACACGGCACGGATGCTGGAAGAATGGGAAGCGTTGCCGCCCTATTTTCTGACCTCTTCCAGCACCAGGGAAGGCCGGGAGGAACTACTTAATTACATGCAAACCCTGCTGGAAAGCTACCAGCAGGCTACATCTGAAAGCGCAGACGGAGGCAAACCTGCTTAACTGACGTAAATCGGCAAATCGATGGAATGAACATAGTTTTATCCGTTGTAATAATTTCATCCATTTTTAAAATTCTGCCCCATGAATGCTTTTGATTTAGAACAGCGGGATTTTACTCCATAGGATTCTGTTTTGGGGTAGAAATATTTGGCCCATCGGGAAGCTATTTTCCCATTTTCTGCGTTCTATGTAGCGAAAGTGTTTTACCTAGTAGTATATCATGAAATTTAAAAGTGTTCTTCTGCTTCTATTTACCTTAGGGTTTTATTTTACCAGCTTTGCTCAGACAACGCCCAAAGTGTTGCCGGTAGCCGAGCATTATCAGGGTGGTCAGGAGGCGTTACTGGCTGACATTCAGAAGATGCTGGTTTACCCGCCGATGGCGAAACGAAATCGTATTCAGGGCGAATGTGTAGTAGCCTTTACGTTGGAGACCGACGGCTCAATCAACAATCAGAAGCTGATTAAAAATGTGGGTGGCGGCTGCGGAGATGAAGCGATGCGGGTGGTTAAGAACCTGAAGTTTAAGGCTCCGGGCTACCGTTTTGATGCAACAGTACCCGTACGTTTTACACTGCCGAAACCGGGCAGTAATTAATGTTTTTATAAAAGGACTGCGGATTTATGTAAACAGCTCTTTATTT